>CANBSP010000001.1 GCA_947372165.1 Actinomycetota bacterium
GTGTCTTAGCCAACTCGAAAGAGTTTCGGCGGCCATAGCGAGAGGGAAACGCCCGGTCCCATTTCGAACCCGGAAGCTAAGCCTCTCTGCGTCGATGGTACTGCAAGGGGGACCTTGTGGGAGAGTAGATCGCCGCCGGACATCATTTATAAAGAGCACTTGCTCCTCGTCTTCGGATGGGTTGAGCAAGTGCTCTTTTTTTATTTCCACACTCAATGTGTATTCACCTCTCCTCCACAGAAGAGGAAAGTTCCCCACCCTCACATTCTCGGCCCCTTTACTCTCTGCTCGTAACAGCACAAGCTGATGTGAGAAGAGGAGCAAGATTGCGATGGGTAAGTCCAAAGATTCGATAGAGCTAGCCAAACCAATGAAGCCAGCCAAACCAGTGAAGCCAGTACGGGGAGAGAAGGCTGGCGGTGAAGAGCGTCATCAGAAATTTCTCCCGTGTAACGATGTTCTATTGGTCGGGAGAGTCTCTGCGCCTGCGACAGTGAAGGAGTTGCCAAGTGGCGACCGGGTAGTCGAATTTCGAGTGATTGTTGATAGAGCGGCCTCGCGTGGGAAGAAGCGTGAGGTGGATACATTGGATATTGCTGCCTGGAGCGCATCCGCTCGTAAGAGCGCGCTAGCGATCAAAAGTGAGCAATGGGTGGAGATCCAAGGCTCGGTCCGAAGACGTTTCTGGCAAGCTCCTAATGGTCTTGCAAGCCGATGGCAGGTGGAGGCGATCCGAATAACGAGACTTTGAGGCGGGATTTTAGATACGGTTCTACTATGAATGAGGAAGAGAACTCTATGCAGAGCGGTGAAGAGAGCCAATCGAACTCTATCGACGCAATCCGTGATCGCATCACTAGCGTTCAAGATAAGGCGCTTGAAGAGCATGTCGGAGAGTACGACGCAATTCACGCACAACTCGAACGTGCGCTCTCGGCAATCGATGGACTCTAACTTTCGCTATGAAAACCAGGCTTGATGCAGAACTTGTGCGACGAGGTCTAGCCCGCTCACGTGAGCATGCGGCAGATCTCATTGAATCGCGCTCAGTTCTCGTCATTGGCATACCCGCCACAAAGCCTGCGACGCAAGTAGATGCTGAAACCTCGATCACCATTGCGGGGGAGCGAGATGATTATGTTTCTCGCGGGGGACATAAGTTGGCCGGGGCGCTCGACGCTTTTGCTTCAATCTCAATTGCTGGAAAACGTGCGCTCGATGCCGGAGCTTCAACCGGTGGCTTTACCGATGTTCTTCTTAAGCGAGAGATAGGTAGTGTGATCGCTGTCGATGTTGGGTATGGCCAGATGGCGTGGGAGATAAGACAAGATCCACGAGTGACGATTTTGGACCGGACCAATGTTCGCAATCTCACGATCGATCAGATCGGCGATCCTGTCGATCTCATTGTCGCCGACCTCAGTTTTATCTCGTTAGCTCTAGTTCTGCCGGCGCTCGTTGGCGTCTCACTTCCAGAGACTGATTTCCTGGTGATGGTGAAGCCACAATTTGAAGTCGGAAGAGAGAAACTGGGAGCCGGTGGAGTCGTCAGAGATCCACTTCTACGAAAGTCTGCGGTCCGCGAAGTCGCCGATGCTGCCTTCGAAATGGGCTTGGGTTGTGAAGGTGTCGTCGCGAGTTCGTTGCCAGGACCTAGCGGAAATGTTGAATACTTTCTCTGGCTCAAGCGCGGCAGCGCGAAGATTACAGATGCCGCACTCGATGCCGCCATCGTAGAAGGGCCACAGTAAATGAATCAGAAGAAGGTTCTTCTCGTCATTCACCCAAGTAAGAACGAAGCAGCAGAGTTTGCATCAGAGCTTGCGGCAGGGCTGACCGCTTCGGGTTATGAAGTCTTCTCAAATTATGCGCGAGAGCTTGCACAAACAACTCCATTGAGTGCGATTGCTTCGATCGATGAACTTGAAATTGCGATTGTTCTCGGTGGAGATGGCACGATTCTGCGCGCAGCCGAGATCGTCCGCGGCCATAGCGTCCCGATCCTTGGAATCAATATGGGCAATGTTGGCTTCTTAGCTGAGATCGGCCGGCCAGAGATTAAGACCATTGTTGAGGCTATTTCCGAAAAACGTTATCGCGGAGAGAGTCGACTCGTTCTCCATCACAGTATTGAACGCGATGGATCACTGATCGCAGAGGGTTGGGCACTTAATGAGATCACCGTGGGAAGAAGTGACTCCCAGATGGTCGAGCTCTTTGTTCAAATCGATGGTCGGCCACTTTCTCGCTGGGGCTGTGATGGCGTCATTGCAGCGACCCCTACCGGCTCCACCGCCTATGCCTTCTCGGCTGGCGGTCCAGTTGTCTGGCCCGAAGTGAATGCAATTATTTTTCTCCCCTTGGCCGCACATGCACTCTTCTCGCGCCCAATGGTGATCTCGCCAGACTCCTCTGTTGCAATTGATCTCGAATCTGAAGGTGCGATCTTGTCGAGTGATGGAATGCGAACCCAAGAACTTCTCAAAGGCGACAGAATAACCATCTCGAAAGATCAGCACTCGATAGAACTCGTGCATCTTGAAGAAGCCGGCTTCACCGATCGACTCGTGGCGAAATTTAAGTTGCCTATTGAAGGTTGGCGCGGTGAGTGAAGATCGACCAACGAGGAAGAGCCCTCAGACCTCTCTCACTGAGATCTCTATTCGCGGTTTAGGCGTTATTGAAAGTGCAAATATTGAACTCTCTTCTGGGTTAACAGTCCTAACAGGGGAGACGGGTGCAGGAAAGACGATGGTTCTCACCGCGCTGGGATTGGTCTTGGGCGCGAAAGCAGATTCTGATCTGGTACGTACGGGTTCAGAGCGGACACTCGTATCCGCCCGGTTCGAAATCCATCCCGAATTGGCGCAGCAGATTCAGGAGAGCGGTGGAGATTCCGAAGATGGGGAACTCATCCTTACGAGATCGGTCAGCGCTGACGGAAAATCACGGATAAATATTGGCGGCGCACTCTCGAGCGCTTCGAAAGTTGGTGAGATTGCCGAGGAGTTGATTGAGATACATGGCCAATCAACGAACCTTCGCTTAGCAAAACCTGCCGTGCAGCGCGAGATGCTCGATTTCTACACAAATGCACACTCAGAACTCTCTCTCTATCTTGCGCTTTATGAAGAGTACAAATCACTTGTTGCACGTATTCTCAACTTGCGTGAGCAGAGCAAGAAAAAGGATCAAGAGATAGCAGAACTCAAAGCATTTCTCGATGATTTCGCAAAGTTGCTCCCGGAAGATGGCGAGCTTGAGAGTATCGAAAGTGAGATTGTCCGCCTCGGAAGTGTTGAAGAATTCCGCGCCACAATTTCTACAGCTCTCAATATTTTCGAAGATGAAGATCGTGGAACAGTATCTGCGTTACAAAGTGCCAAGCGCGTTCTCGACCCACTGAAGGATAAAGATCCTCAACTCGATCGCCATCTTGAAAAGTTCGCCTCTGTGATCCTCGATCTGCGCGATGTGGTGAGCGATCTGCTCGCCTATCTATCAGGGCTCGAAGCTGATCCGGCTCGCTTTGATGCACTCCAAAAGCGGAAAGCAGGTATCAATCAACTCATTAAAAAGTGGGGCGTTGGTAGTGACCGTGATGGCGCGTATCGCGAGTTGATCTCTCGATATGCAGCCGGGAATAGCGCGCTCAGGGATTTAGTGGGCGGCGATGAACGGATCGCAGAACTTGAGAGCGAACGGGTTGGGCTCTTTGCGAGAATGAGAGAAGCGGCACTCGCCCTCTCCAGTAAGCGTACAAATGGCGCGCATGCCCTTGCCGAGGCAACGACAAATGAGATGCAAAAACTTTCGATGCCAAATTCTCGATTGATCTGTGAAGTAGTGGCTTCGCCTGGCGAGAACTTTGGCGATTATTCACCGTGGGGTTTGGATGAAGTCCGACTGCTCTTTGCCGGCCATGTAGGGGCAACACCCCTTCCGCTCTCAAAGGTTGCAAGTGGCGGAGAGACATCTCGTGTGATGCTGGCCCTCTCTGTAGTGATTGCCGAGAGTTCGCCAATCGGCACATATATCTTCGATGAGGTCGATGCTGGTGTTGGTGGTGCCGCAGCGGTCGAGGTAGGACGGCGGTTAGCAGCGCTTGCGCGGACCTCACAGGTCATTGTGGTGACCCACTTAGCTCAGGTGGCTGTTTGGGCAGATAACCATCTCGTTGTGCGCAAAGATCAATCCGGCTCGGTTAGCGCTAGCGATGTCCTAGCCCTCGTTGAGGCAGACCGTAAGGTGGAAATTGCCCGCATGCTCTCAGGTCAGGCCCACTCTGAGACCGCTCAAGAACACGCAAAAGAGCTTCTCGACCTCGTGCGAAATTCAAAGGCGAATTCCTGATAAGTTAGTGCTCCATGACCAGCCCTCATGTAACTAAACATCTCTTCGTCACCGGGGGCGTAGCCTCAAGTCTAGGAAAAGGGCTCACGGCCTCAAGTCTGGGCCGACTCCTTACATCGCGCGGGGTCCGCGTAACCATGCAAAAGCTTGATCCCTATCTCAACGTGGATCCAGGAACTATGAACCCATTTCAGCACGGTGAAGTTTTCGTCACCGATGATGGGGCAGAGACAGATCTTGATATCGGCCACTACGAGCGTTTCCTCGATCGAAGCCTTCAGGGTTCGGCGAATGTCACCACAGGCCAGGTCTACTCCAATGTGATCGCCAAAGAGCGTCGCGGCGGCTACCTCGGAGATACTGTGCAAGTAATCCCGCACATCACCAATGAAATTAAAGAACGTATTCGTTCAATGGCAGGACCAGATATCGATCTCGTGATCACCGAAGTTGGTGGCACCGTGGGTGATATCGAATCGCTTCCTTTCCTAGAGGCGGCTCGGCAAATTCGTCAAGATGTTGGACGCGATAATGTTTTCTATCTTCATGTTTCACTCGTGCCATATATCGGGCCATCTGGTGAACTCAAGACTAAGCCGACACAACACTCAGTTGCGGCACTTCGCTCTATCGGTATCGCACCGGATGCAATAGTTATTCGGTCCGATCGCGAGATTCCAGATTCGGTGAAGCGCAAAATTTCGGCCATGTGCGATGTCGATGTAGAAGCTGTCGTTGCAGCCGTAGATGCCCCATCTATTTATGACATCCCTAAGGTCATTCATGCCGAAGGGCTCGATAGTTATGTCGTGCGTCGCCTCGGTCTTACTGCAACGGATGTTGTTTGGGGGGAGTGGGATGACCTACTTAACCGAGTTCATCATCCAAAGCATCATGTAACTGTTGGTTTGGTGGGCAAGTACGTCGACCTTCCTGATGCTTATCTCTCGGTGACCGAAGCGCTACGTGCTGGCGGGTTCGCAAATGAGGCGAAGATTCATATCAAGTGGATTCCCTCCGATGATTGCGAGAGCCCAGAAGGTGCGGCGCAAAATCTTGCAGATGTAGATGCGATCTGCGTGCCTGGTGGATTCGGTGTGCGCGGCATCGAGGGAAAGTTAGGCGCCTTGACCTACGCTCGCGAGAATCGCATCCCAACGTTAGGTCTTTGTCTCGGCCTGCAGTGCATGGTGATTGAGGCTGCTCGCTCACTGGCACACCTTGAGGGCGCAAGTTCAGCTGAATTTGATCCCGATTCTATTCATCCAGTCATCGCAACTATGGCATCGCAAGAGGCGATTGTCGCTGGTGATGGAGATCTTGGTGGAACGATGCGCCTTGGCCTCTATCCGGCTGTTCTCAGCCCAGGTTCGATCGTGGCTAAAGTTTATGGTTCAGAACTCATTCAGGAGCGCCATCGCCATCGTTATGAAGTGAACAACAAATACCGCGACCAAATTGCGGCAACTGGTTTGCTCTTCTCTGGATTGTCGCCAGATCAACATCTCGTAGAGTTTGTTGAGTTACCTGAATCGATGCATCCATATTATGTCGGCACACAAGCCCACCCAGAATTCCTCTCACGACCAACCCGGCCACATCCGCTCTTTGCCGGCTTGATATCGGCGGCGATTGCAAATGGTTTGAAGAAGGGCCATGAGAACCGCTGATCAGCTCGTTGGCGAGTACCTCTCGCATCTTCGCGTTGAAAAGGGTCTATCGAAGAACACCACAAGTGCGTATCAACGCGACTTGCGCCGTTTTCTTGATTATCTCCAGAGCTTCGACCTGGAGGTCGATTCGCTTACTTCTGCAACCATGCAAGAGTTTGTTGCACAACTTCGTGGCAAAGGTGGAGCTTCGGTCTTGGCGGAGAGTTCGATCTCTCGAGCCGTGGTGGCGATTCGCAACTTCTATGAATTTGCTTCTAAAGAAGAAGGTTTTCTCAACCCCATCAAAGAGTTTGCGCCACCAAAAATCCCCAAGCGTCTGCCAAAAGCCCTCTCGATTACAGAAGTTGAATCACTGATCGCTAATGCCGAACGCGAAGGAGATCTCATCTCACTCCGAGATGTCGCGCTCATTGAACTCCTCTATGCAACAGGGGGACGCGTCTCCGAGCTTGTGGCCTTAACGACGAGTGATATCTCAAAACTCGGCGAGGAAGATACTTTGACGATCCGCCTTCAAGGAAAGGGCGGGAAAGAGCGCATAGTTCCCGTTGGGAGATATGCGCAACAGTCGATCGATCAATATTTGGTGCGTGTAAGACCAGCCTTAGTGAAGGAACGGCGCACTGATTCTGTTTTCCTCAATACCCGAGGTGGAACGCTTTCGAGACAGAGCGCTTGGACGATAGTTGCAGGGGCGGCAGAGCGGGCTGGGATTGTTCAACACGTGACGCCGCATTCACTTCGCCATTCATTTGCGACGCACCTTCTCGATGGCGGCGCTGATATCCGCGTAGTGCAGGAACTTCTTGGTCACTCATCAGTAACAACAACGCAGATTTACACATTGGTGACCATCGATCGGCTGCGAGAGAGTTATGCCAGCGCCCACCCTCGCGCTAAGTAAGAGTTATCTGCCGCGAAGACGGCGGGCAATGATTGATTGATCGCCCTTTGCTTCAAGATCAGCAATGATGATCGCAAGTGATTCACGGACAATGCGACCACGATCTACTGCCAGACCCAGATCGCCGCGAAGAGCCAACCGTGCCTGCTCTAAGTCGTAAAGTTCATCGGGGGAAAGATAGACAGTGATCTTCTCATCGTGGCGTTCACGGCCACTTGGCGAGCGATCAAAGGTATTTGTGCGACGTCGCGGAGTCTGACGAACTGACTTCTTGGCTGCTGTTGCCATCGGCGCATTTGGGACATCTTCAACAGCTGTCGGTACGGCATTAGGGACTGCGCTGAGAGTGGTCGATTGACGGAATAGTTCATCTGCCCCTGGAAGTTGTACGCGTCTGCTCATTTGCTGCCTCCTCGGGCGATTAATTCGCGTGCCAATCTGCGGTAGGACATTGCTCCCACCGAACTGCTCGCAAAGGTAGTGATTGGTTCGCCCTGTGAAGTCGACTCCGAGAATCGAATTGTTCGAGCGATAATGGTGTCAAAGACTTCATCGGGGAATTGGGTTGCGATGAGTTCGAGAACTTCGCGTGAATGTGCAGTCTTGCGGTCAAAGCGAGTTGCAAGGATGCCATCGATCTTGAGGGCAGGATTTGTATTCTCTTTAATGGTTTGGATTGTGCTCTTCACTAAGGCGAGACCGTGGATAGCGAAGTACTCACATTCCATTGGGATGATGACTCCTGCGGAAGCGGTCAAGGCGTTGACTGTCAACGTTCCAAGCGAAGGTGAACAGTCGATCAAGATGACGTCATATTCATTCATCAACGGGGCAAGCAATTTACGGAGCTTATGTTCCTTGGCAATTTCGCTGACAAACTTAGCTTCAGCCGCAGCCATATCTTCATGGCCCCGGATGAAATCCATGCCAGGTACATTTGATTTGAGAATTGCATCATGAATATCTGCAGAAGGATCATTGAGGAGATACCAAATCGAGTTGTACTGCTCATTCTCGAAAGGCTTGATTCCTAGACCGATTGTCATCGATGCCTGAGAGTCAAAGTCCACAAGAAGTACTCGACGACCAAGTTCAGCCAGAGCTGCTCCTAGGTTGATGGTGGTGGTGGTCTTTCCAACGCCACCTTTCTGGTTCACGACAGAGATGACCTTTGCTGGTCCTTCAATCGGGGCGGCAAAATCATCAGGGATTACGATCGACTTCTTACCCAGAAGAACTGATGTTTGGGCTAGTTCGTCATCGCGATTTGTCGACTTAGCGTCGAAGCGAGAAACCTGTGAATTAACTTTGGCCATGGTCGGACTCTATGGCGCGTGCATTCGAAAAGGCAAGCCCGAGTGGGTACGGTTCACCCATGAGCGATACATCGATCGAAGTTGATGAAGGCGCTCTCTCAACCCCAGAAACGGCGGAAAACACTGGTTTTTCCGTACATTTAACGAATTTTGATGGACCCTTCGACCTTCTCCTTCAGTTGATTTCCCGTCACAAGATGGATGTCACGGATGTCGCACTCAGCGTCGTGACCGATGATTTCATCGCCTACATTCGCACCCTAGAAGGCTCCGAGGATGGATGGGATCTCGATCAGACCACCGAGTTCCTGGTGGTCGCAGCGACCCTCCTAGACCTTAAAGCAGCCCGATTATTGCCATCTGGCGAAGTTGAAGATGAGGGCGATCTAGCTCTCCTTGAAGCCCGAGATCTCCTCTTTGCACGTCTTCTCCAATATCGCGCCTTTAAAGAGATTGCTGCGATCTTCCATCAGCGGATCGATATCAATACCAAGAGCTTCCCTCGCACTGTCGCGCTCGAGCCTCACTTTGCCCAATTACTTCCAGAAGTTCTGATTGGGGTCGGGGCAGAACGCTTCGCCGCCATCGCCCAACGGGTGCTCGCGCCAAAGGTCGAGCAGGTACTCTCCATCGAGCATATCCACCGCCCATTGGTCAGCGTGACCGAAGAAGTCGCCAAGATGGTCGACATCCTCCGGTCGGCGGGGCGGTCAAGCTTCCGGACCCTGATCTCGGATGCCGCAGATACCTTGGTCGTTGTTGCACGCTTCCTCGGTCTCCTCGAGCTCTATCGCGAGGGTGTTGTCCGATTTGAGCAAGTGATCGCCCTCGGCGAGCTCCAAGTCACCTGGGTTGGCACGGCAACAGGGGAGATTCAGGTCAGCGATGAGTTCGATTTGCCTCCAGTAGTAAATGAATCTGAGACGAAAGAGGAATAAATGTCTAATCAAGAAGTCAAGAGATCCATTGAAGCAATCTTGATGGTGGTAGATGAACCCCTCTCTGAGGTAGTTCTCGCACAGATCATTGAAGTGCCAACGGAAGAGATCTCACTTCTCCTTGAGGAGATGGCCGCTTCGTACGAGAGCGAAACGCGTGGGTTCCAGCTCCGCCATGTTGCAGGGGGATGGCGCTTCTATAGCCACCCAGATTTGGCGCCATTGGTCGAAAAATTTGTCTTAGATGGCCAGCAGAGCCGCCTCACCCAGGCCGCCCTAGAGACCTTGGCCGTCATCGCATATCGCCAGCCGATCTCCCGCGCTCGTGTTTCAGCGATCCGTGGGGTCAACGTTGAGGCAGTCATGAAGACCCTTGTGACCCGTGGCTTAGTTGAAGAGTCGGGAACCGAGCACGAAACTGGTGCAACTCTCTATCGGACCACTTCATACTTCTTCGAAAAGCTTGGACTCAATAGCGAGGCAGACCTTCCGGCGCTAGCTCCATTCCTGCCAGATGTCGATGGCCTTGACGAGGTATTAGCAACACTCACCGATTAATCCCCGGTACTCCATTCCGAGTGCCTTATGAGCCTTGGCCTGGATTAGCCCTCAGAATGCGGGGGAGGGTATGATCTAACTCCACTTAAAGATCCCAAAGGGTCCCTTAACGACCCATCTATAACCAATGAATCGTGGAGATTCCGGAGCCCAAAATGCCTTTAGTACGCCTACACAAGATTCTTGCCGACGCTGGAGTTGCCAGCCGCAGAGCATCAGAAGAACTCATCCTCGATGGCCGCGTAAGCGTCGATGGAGTTCAAATCACCGAACTTGGCTACAAAGTTGATCCAGAAATTGTTCAAGTTGAGGTTGATGGTGAAGCAATACGATTGAATAAGTCTAAAACTTACCTTGCTTTCTATAAACCAGCTGGAATTTTGTCAACCATGTCAGATCCAGAAGGTCGAGCTAATCTCTCTGACTTCTTCCAAGGTCGCAACGACAGACTCTTTCACGTAGGACGTCTGGATAAGGAGTCAGAAGGCCTGATACTTCTCACAAACGATGGGGATATCACCCATCGAGCGACCCATCCTTCTTATGGATTGGTGAAGCGATATCTCGTCGAATTAGAGGGGACACTCACTAAGGGCGATATCGAGGTTCTCCTCAAGGGCGTTGAACTCGAAGATGGCATGGCACGAGCTCTCGATGTCAAAACTGTGAGAGAGATCAGCCAGAAGCATTCATGGGCAGAGGTCTCGATCCATGAAGGTAGGTACCACATCGTCCGCAGAATGTTCATGGCACTCGAGCTGCCGGTGGTCCGATTGATCCGTACCGACTTTGGTCCAATCTCAATTGGCGATCTGAAAGAGGGTCGATGGAGAAACTTAAATGAGGGAGAGTTAGTTAAACTCTTTAGTGATTTGAAACTAAAGCGATAAATCGAATTCTATTAAACCGTTCTATCGCTTTATAGATAATCAAGAGGTTTTGAATATGAATTTATCGATATTTTGATGCTCATTTTGAACCATGAATATAGTTTTGTCGACATCAACGGATTCTAAAACGAGAGGTAGTAAAATATCGACATTATCGATCGGCACACTGCTGACAAATAGATTTATAGCGAACACGATTAAATGCTAAACGGAATTTTCCCATGAAGGGGTATGGTTCAGGGATGAAGGTGAGAGCTTTTAGAGGGGCCACCCAACTAACCGTCGATGATGCCGTCGAGATGGAGTCTGCAGTCTGCGAGCTTCTCGAAGAGATCTTTTCAGCAAACCAGATTTCCCATGATGACCTGATTTCCATTCTCTTTACCGTCACCCCTGATCTACATTCTGAATTCCCGGCAAAGACCGCCCGATCGCTCAACTTGGGCGATGTCCCGCTTATATGTGCTCTCGAGATTGATGTTCCAGGAGCCCTCCCGAGGGTCATTCGAGTAATGGTCCACGCCTATAGCGATCGTGAAAAGAGCGAAATCCGTCATATCTATCGACGCGGTGCTGAAGTTCTCCGCCGCGATATCGCCCAGTGATGCACTCAGCGAAAAACACAGAAGAACACATGAGTATGAATATCCGCATTGTTGGTGCTGGCTTGATGGGAACCTCACTTGGATTAGCCCTTCGAAATCAAGGCCACGCACTGGAGATGGTTGATCGCGACCACGCTCATCAAGAGTTGGCCATGGATCTGGTTGGCGGAATTTCAATCGAAGAGCCTGATCTCGTGGTCATTGCAACTCCTGTTGAACTTGTCCTTCCGGTACTTATTGAGCAATATCAACGCAACCCTGATGCAAGGTTTATAGATATATCTGGTTTAAAGTCCAACCTTCTGCTTGAGGTTGGAAGAATTCCGGGCTTAAATTCTCGTTTCTTGGGCACACATCCCATGGCGGGTCGTGAGATTGCCGGCCCCCAAGGGGCCCGGGCTGACTTATTTGAAGGACGCGCCTGGATTATTACGCCGAGTTCTCAGACCGAGCCATCTTTTCTCGCCGCTATTCGAACCTTGGTTGAGGGAGCAGGCGCTACTGCCTTTGAACTTGATCCAGAGATCCATGATGAGCGGATTGCGCTCATCTCGCATCTGCCTCAGGTCGTCTCCTCTCTCTTAGGGGCAGAGTTGGCCGATCATGCTCCAGAGGAGTTGAATTTGGCCGGGGCTGGGCTGCGGGACACAACACGATTAGCGGCGAGTTCACCCGACCTCTGGTCAGAGCTCTTGGTGATGAACTCTCATGAGGTCCTTCCGCTGCTGGAATCCATAAAAGGATCTATCGACAAATTGATAGAGCGACTCGATGAGGGCGATCGAGAGGGCGTGCGCCAGATTATTGCTCGCGGAAATGAAGGCCGAGCCCTCATCCCCGGCAAACATGGTGGCACTGGTCGCAGTTATGACCTCCTACCAATCGTTATCGACGATAAGCCCGGCCAGTTGGCAAAGATCTTTGCAGAATGTGAAGCAATATCAGTCAACATTGAAGATCTGACGATCGAACATAGCCCAGGTCAGGAGACTGGTCTCATCACACTCGCACTTTCACCAAGTGATGCGCAGCGACTTCACCTCCACATGGTTGCCCAAGGTTGGCTGGCCCATAAACCGCGTTCGTCATAGCCAGTAAGGTTCTCATATGTCGACTACCGTGATCGCGATAGATGGTCCGAGTGGTTCCGGAAAATCATCCACAGCAAAGGCCATTGCCCTACGAGCAAACTGGGATTATCTCGATACAGGTGCGCTCTATCGAGCCGTTACGTGGCTTGCACTGGACCGGGGGATTACCAATCCTCGCGAACTCGTACGCGCTTGCGATGAAGCTGGCATCACCTTTGATGGTGATCCGCGCGAACCAAAGATCTTTGTCGGCGAGAGCGATATCTCTGAAGCTATTCGATCTCTTCGGATCACCGACCAGGTAAGTATTTACGCGCAGATGGCAGAAGTTCGAGAGTTCCTCCTGCACATGCAACGCGAGATGATTCACGCAGCTGAGAATGGAATTGTCGTTGAAGGTCGAGATATCGGCACAGTTGTAGCGCCTGAAGCTCACATGAAAATCTTCCTCTACGCAGATCTTCTGCAACGAACTGCGCGACGCGAGAATGAATTGAACGAAGGCGACACTGCCACGATCGAAAAATCTTTGAGTAGTCGTGATGAGATCGATACTCAGCGCAAGATTTCTCCGCTGAGGATGGCCGCTGATGCACTTGAGATTGATTCTACGAATCTCGATCTCGAGGAAGTTGTTGAAGTTATCTGGGGTTGGCTCAAAGAGCGCAACCTCTTAGGGCTACCAAAAGTTGCAGTGATCGGGCGTCCAAATGTTGGAAAGTCAACGTTGGTCAATCGAATCATTGGACGCCGCGAAGCGATTGTTGAAGATACACCTGGTGTAACACGCGATCGTGTGAAATATGAGGCGGAGTGGAATGGCCGCCGCTTCTTGCTGATTGACACTGGTGGTTGGGAAGTTAAGCCGGAAGGAATCTCAGAGAAGATCACCGCGGGATCAGAGATTGCAATCGCTGAAGCCGATGTTGTTCTCTTTGTTGTCGATGCTCAAGTTGGAGCATTGGATGAAGATGAAGCTCTTCTCCAACTGCTTCGTCGTTCTGGTAAGCCAGTCATTTTGGTTGCCAATAAAGTTGATGGAACAGCGGAAGAGTCAGAAGCTCATGCACTCTGGAACCTTGGGCTAGGGGAGCCGCACTTCGTATCCGCTCTCCATGGTCGCGGTGCTGGTGATCTCATGGATCGATTGATCGCGACCCTTCCTGAAGTAGGTAGCGAGCCTATGGATGATGGATATCGCCGCATTGCATTGGTGGGAAGACCTAATGTCGGGAAATCAAGTTTGCTCAACGCACTAGCAGGTGAAGCACGAGTTTTGGTTGATGATGTGGCAGGAACAACTCGAGATCCCGTTGATGAATTAATTGTCTTCGGTGGTTCAACGTGGAGATTCATTGATACTGCAGGTATTAGAAGGCGCAGTCATCAGGATTCTGGCACTGATTATTATGCATCTCTTCGTACGGCAAATGCGCTGGCAAGAGCAGAGGTAGCGGTTGTTGTCTTAGATGCATCCGAACCACTGACCGAGCAAGATATCCGAATTGTCACGATGGCTGAAGAGGCAGGTCGCGCTCTCGTTCTTGTCATGAACAAATGGGATCTTGTTGACGAGGATCGACAGACTCAACTTGCGAAAGAGATGGAACGTCAGCTCGAACGCTATCCATGGGCGCAGCGAGTGAATATTTCTGCGAAGACGGGTTGGCATCGTGATCGCCTTGCTCCTGCTCTACGTACATCGTTAACGAGCTGGGAGAAGCGAGTACCCACATCCAAGCTCAATGCATTCTTGGGCGCACTCATCTCGGCGACCCCACCACCAGTTCGTGGTGGAAAACAACCGAAGATTCGTTTTGCAACACAAGCGGCGATCATGCCGCCAAAATTCGTCATCTTCGCAAGTGATTGGGTCGAAGCCTCGTACCGCCGATTTATCGAACGCCGCTTACGCGAAGAGTTCGGTTTTGATGGCAGTCCGGTAGAGGTTTCGCTCAAGATCAAAGAGCGCGACAAAGATTAAGAAAAGGGAACAGGAAGCAAAGATATGTCAGGTGAGGAATCGAAGGGGAAGACTCCTGGTGGAGTCATTCGAGTCGTCCCGGCTCCCACAAGTCGCGCGATTCTGACTATTCCCAATGGCCTCACACTTCTTCGGGCGCTAGGCATCCCGCTCTTTCTTTGGCTCTTCCTAGCTCGCCATAATCCCGGGTGGAGTTTCGCAGTTCTCGCCTTCGGAGCATTCACCGATTATGCGGATGGAAAGGTGGCTCGCGCTCTAAAGCAAGAATCTGCACTTGGAGCCGCCATGGATCCAACCATCGATCGGGCATATATCGCGGCCACAGTCATCGCCTTGGCGATACGCAATTTCATTCCGTGGTGGGTGGTCGGCGTGCTCTTGGTTCGAGATCTCTGGATGGCGCTTGCTCTACTCTATAAAAAGCAAACTTCTGGGGGAGTCTTCGAAGTTTCGTTTCTCGGCAAGGCTGCAACATTTAACCTTCTCTATGCATTCCCTCTGCTCCTGCTTCAATCAAGCGATGGTCCAGGCGGAGCGGCACATATTCTCGGATGGAGTTTTGCCATTTGGGGGATAGGGTTATACATAGTCACCGCCGTTGATTACACGCGCGAAGCGCTTACAACTGGAAGGAAGTAGAAGAGATGGCTAACGCTCCAGAGAATCTTCAATACACAAAAGAGCACGAATGGATCGAGAGTCGTGCCGAGGGAATTGTTCGAATGGGGATCACTGATTTCGCGCAAGGGGCCCTTGGAGATATCGTCTACATTCAACTTCCAAAGGTTGGCGAGGAATTAACAGCCGGCGCAGTCTGCGGTGAAGTTGAATCAACAAAATCAGTCAGTGAGATTTATGCACCTATCAGCGGAAAAGTTGTGGCGATCAACTCTGCACTTGATAGCGCACCAGAAACTCTCAACTCAGATCCGTATGGCAATGGCTGGATTGCTGAAGTCGCAATTTCCGGTGGCTCCTCAGAGCTCTTAACGGCTGCCCAGTACCTAGAAATCACCGCTTGACCTAAACCAGCGAGGCTAATAGTGTCAGCCTCCAGTAGACCTCAAACCTTCCCCTGAGGACTTCTGAAAGTTCTTCTTGGTATTAGTCACACTTTGATCAATGTTGATCAAAGTCGATTAAAGTCGATCAAAGTTTTTCAACCGGACGATTGAAGTCCGACTTAGTGATTTCGGGAGGTCGATGTGAGTTCTGCTCCAAAGACTCCGGGGGATGGCGGCGAGGGTCAGCAAGTTGACCTGACTTCAACCATCCACCTCTCCTCGCTGAGATCGGTACGCAATCAGCGAAATATCGAAGAGATCTTCTCTGCCCTGTCAGGTGAAGAGCGGGAGATCATCGCGGCGCTGCCTCGAACTTCTGCAATGTTGCTGGTCCTAGCTGGGCCAAATAAGGGCGCCCGCTTCTTGATTAACGATGAGTCGACCTCAATCGGTCGTGACGCCTCTTCGGCTATCTGCCTCGATGATGTCACGGTCTCTCGCAAGCACGCCGAGATAGTTCGCGATGGCGATAATTATCAGATCCTCGACCTGGGGAGTCTGAACGGCACCTATTTAAATTCTCAACCAACGTCGCGTGAGCGCCTTGTGGTTGGCGATGAAATTCATATTGGTAAATATCGATTGACTTATTTTTCCGGGAAGGGAAATTCATGAGCGTTCCAGCACGTGCATATCTGAGCATCGGAGAAGTCCTTGGCAAACTCCGTGGCGAGTTCCCTGATGTCACAATCTCAAAGATTCGCTTCCTCGAAGCAGAGGGGCTCATCGATCCTCAGCGCACTCCATCTGGCTATCGCAAATTCACAAGCGTTGATCTCGATCGTCTTCGTTATGTACTCGCGGCTCAGCGCGATCAGTACCTTCCGTTACGTGTTATCAAGGAGAATCTTGATGCGCTAGATCGCGGACTTACTCCTGCAGTTACGCCAGGATCTGTTGCTGCACCACGTCTTGCAACTGTTGATGGCGATTTTGCACCGGCCCACTTTGGTGAGGCGAGCGAGCTTCGCCTTTCGCGCGCAGAACTTTTACAGAGTTCTGGCTTGAGCGATGATCAACTTACCGAGGTAGAGGGATTTGGCCTCGTCACAATCAAGGGTCGTTACTACGATGCGGACAGTCTTGCAGTCGCCCGCGCAGTTTCAGAGATGGCGGCCTTCGGAATTGAAGCCAGACATATGCGTTCTTTCAAGAGCGCAGCAGATCGCGAAGTTGGTCTCGTCGAGCAGATCATCACACCACTTCTTCGCCAAAAGGGATCTGAAGCAAAGGCCCGTGCTGAAGAAGTTCAGAATGAGTTAGCTTCGATTTCGGTTCGTCTCCACGCCGCGCTAGTGCGCGCTGGACTCCACCGGTCCAAATAATCTTCAACTCACGAATAACCGAGACCAATGAGCTCTCCAATGGACGGTAGCAACCTCCTCCCGGTTGAAGTCATTGGCGTTCGAGTCGAGATGCCATCGAATCAGCCCATAGTCCTTCTTCGCGAAGTTGGTGGAATCCGTTATCTGCCGATCTGGGTTGGAGCCGTGGAGGCGAGCTCGATCGCCTTCGCACAGCAGGGAGTCCTGCCACCTCGTCCAATGACACACGACCTTCTTAAGACCATCATCGACGAGACTGGGGTCCCGCTGGAATCGGTCCATCTCACAGAGATCAAAGATGGCATTTTCTATTCAACCCTAAATTTCTCGGGGGAGCGATCCATCTCCGCCCGGCCCAGCGACGCCATCTCGCTGGCCCTTCGCATGGGCGTTGAAATCTTCGCCACTGCAGATCTCTTTGCAGCCGTTGGGATCGAAATCCCAGATGCTGCCGAGGATGAGGTCGAGAAGTTCCGAGAGTTCTTGGACCAGATCAACCCCGAGGACTTTGTTGGGTAACCCTCAACCATCCCTTTAAAGTTATTCCATGGCTGGCGTGTCGATGATTGCGACTCTGAAACCCTCAACCTATGCTTTAGCCATTCCCCATAGAAGTGAGTCCTGATGAGCGATCGTCTTCCTGACCCAGAAATTGGCTACCGTGGCGCTACAGCCTGCGTAGCGGCTGGTATCACCTATCGTCAGCTCGACTATTGGGCGCGTACTGAATTAGTTGTGCCGAGCATTAAGAGCGCATCTGGATCGGGATCACAGCGCCTCTATGGCTTCCGAGATATTTTGGTTTTAAAGATCGTGAAGAGACTTCTGGACACCGGAGTATCGCTTCAGAATATTAGAACGGCAGTGGAGCATCTGCGAAATCGGGGAGTATCTGATTTAGAGAGCATGACCTTGATGAGCGATGGCACCACCATCTACGAGTGCGCGAGCGCCGATGAGATCGTAGACCTGCTTCAAGGTGGACAGGGCGTATTCGGGATAGCTATCTCAAAGGTCTGGAGTGAAGTCGAAGGATCACTTTCCAGCCTGCAGGGTGAAATCAATGGCGAATCCGTAGGTGTCGAAGGTAACGTCGGCAATGACGAACTCTCTCGCCGTCGTAAGGCAAAAGGCGCCTAATACCAATATTCTTCCCCTACATCACGAGCAGGGGAGTCTTAATGAATTACGAAGGCGATCAGTTTGAATCTCGCCATATCGGCCCAACTGGCTCTGATGAAGAGCAGATGCTCCAACTCCTTGGCTACTCAGATATCAAGAGCTTCATCGGCGATGTCGTTCCAGAGAACATTCAGATTGAAAAGAAACTTTCAGAAATTCTTGATGGCGCCAAGAGCGAGGTTGCGGTTATCGCCGAACTTCGCGAGATCGCATCACAGAACGAGATCTTCACTTCACTCATTGGTGGGGGTTATTACGGAACCATTACTCCACCTGTCATCAAACGAAATGTCTTAGAAAATCCTGCTTGGTACACCGCCTACACGCCATATCAACCAGAGATTTCACAAGGAAGACTCGAAGCGCTCTTCGCCTTCCAGACCGTCATCTGCGAGATGACAGCACTCAAACTTTCGAATGCATCCATGCTCGATGAAGGAACTGCAGCAGCAGAGGCGATGACGCTTGCGCGTAGAACCTCTAAAACTAGTGATGATGCAGTCTTTCTTATTGAAGAGCATGTGCACGCCCAGACAAAGGCAGTGGTAAAGACTCGCGCTAAGCCACTTGGTATAAAAGTTGTGGAAGTTGATTCGGGTCATCTGTTGCGAGATGGATTTGATGGCGAGTTCTTTGGAATCTTGGTTCAGTACCCTGATGCGACGGGTGAGATTATTGATTATTCCAAGGTTGCCGAATTCGCACATTCACGTGACGCATTGGTTATCGCCGCAACTGATCTCCTTGCCTTGACGCTCATTAAAGCGCCAGGGGAGTGGGGAGCAGATATTGCAGTTGGTTCGGCTCAACGCTTTGGCGTACCAATGGGCTTTGGCGGTCCACATGCTGGTTTCATGGCAGTACGCGCAGGTTTAGAGCGATCGCTACCTGGCAGATTAGTTGGGCAGAGTATCGATTCACATGGAAACCCCGCCTTTCGATTAGCTCTTCAAACACGCGAACAACATATTCGTCGCGACAAGGCGACGAGCAATATCTGTACCGCGCAAGTTCTGCTTGCAAACATGAGTGCTTTCTATGCGATGTGGCATGGCCCAGTTGGATTGCGGGGAATTGCAGAACGTATTCATGGCTACGCATCTCGTCTTCAGAGCGCATCAGGGTCACGCAACGATAATATTTTTGATACCGTAACGATCGATGTTAAGGATGCGGCAGCTATTCATGCTGCCGCAGCCAAGAAGAAGTTTAATTTTGGACGGGTATCGAATACTCAAATCCGAATCTCCTTCGACGAGACAACCACCGATGAGACCTTTAACCAAGTCATAGAGATTCTTGGATATTCAGATGCATCTGAAATTGCGATTCCAGAAGGATTGCGTAGAAATTCTTCCTATCTGACTCACCCTGTTTTCAATACCTATAAGTCAGAGACCGCGATGATGCGCTACCTGCGCACACTGGCAGATCGAGATCTCGCATTAGATCGGACCATGATTCCGCTCGGCTCGTGCACCATGAAATTAAATGCGACCACCGAGATGGAGGCCGTTACCTGGCCAGAGTTCGCCTCACTCCACCCATTTGCACCAGCCGAACAATCGCGTGGATCACGACTCTTGATCTCTCAGCTCTCTCAATGGTTAGTGGAGATCACCGGATATGACGCCGTCTCGCTTCAGCCAAATGCCGGCAGCCAGGGGGAGTTCGCTGGTTTGCTTGCTATCCGCAACTTCCACGACTCGAGGGGGGAGAGCTCTCGAAATATCTGCCTGATCCCATCGAGTGCCCATGGAACAAATGCGGCTAGCGCAGTTATGGCCGGTATGAAAGTTGTCGTCGTCGAATGTGATGAGCAAGGCAATGTGAGTATTGCCGATATCAAGGCGAAGATTGCTACGTATTCATCAACCTTGGCAGCTTTGATGGTGACCTATCCATCAACTCATGGCGTCTTCGAATCAGCGATCTCTGAGATTTGTGGCTTGATCCATGATGCAGGCGGACAGGTTTATGTTGATGGCGCGAATCTCAATGCGCTCGTCGGAACCGCTCAGCCAGGAAAGTTTGGAGCGGATGTTTCGCACCTCAATCTCCACAAGACATTCTGTATTCCACATGGCGGCGGGGGACCTGGCGTAGGGCCAGTCATCGCAAAAGCACATCTTGCGCCATTCCTGCCAAATCATCCGCTAGATGAGTTAGCAGGGCCTGCAACAGGACCTGGTCCGATCTCTGCTGCGCCATTTGGCTCGGCCAGCATTCTGCCGATCTCGTGGGCCTACATCCGCCTGATGGGGGGCGAAGGCCTAACACATGCAACAGAGGTTGCAATCTTGAACGCTAATTACATGGCGGCCCGTCTGAAAGAGTCCTATCCGATTCTCTACACGGGTAATAAGGGCCTTGTCGCTCACGAATGCATCCTGGATCTACGCGAGATCACCAAGATCTCAGGTGTTACCGTGGATGACATCGCCAAACGATTGATGGACTTTGGCTTCCATGCCCCAACCATGTCCTTCCCGGTCGCCGGAACATTAATGATCGAGCCAACCGAGTCCGAGGATATGCTCGAGATGAACCGTTTCATCGATGCAATGATTGCAATCCGCTCTGAGATCGATCAGATCATCGCTGGCAAGATTGCAGTCGAGGAATCGCCATTACGCCATGCTCCACACACAATCGGCGCAATCGCTGCCACACAGTGGGAGAGAGGCTATGCCCGTGAAGTTGGCGCCTTCCCAGCGACCCTGACTGGCTTGATTCCAGGCGAATTGATCGGCACTAAAGGCAAGTATTGGCCGACCGTTGGTCGCATCGATGGCGCATTTGGAGATCGCAATCTCGTCTGTTCTTGCCCGCCGATTGAGGAGCTCGCGATCAACTAAGAGAGGCGGGTTTTCTGACTCTGCTTTTCTTAGTTAACATAATGTAGATTATCGGCGATTAAACCAGCGCGTGAAACCCCACCGAGTTGTTTTGACTAAGGCTTCAAGAACAATCGCTCGGTTCATCTTGGATGCACCTTTGGTGCGCTCGATAAAGGATATTGGGACCTCCGTTATAACCAAGCCGGAGTCATGAGCTCGCATCGCAATCTCGATTTGAAAGCCATAACCAAGAGTTTGAATATCGGCTAGATCGATCGATTCCAGGAGTTTGCGACTCAATACTCGGTAGCCACCTGTTAGGTCCTTATAGGGCAATTTGAGCGAGATTTCGGCGTAAAAGGTGCCTAGGCGCGAGATAGCCCTACGGTAAAGCGGCCAGTTCACTACCCGACCTCCAGGGATCCATCGGGTACCGAGTACTAAATCGGCATCTCGTGAAGCGGCAAGAAGCCGTGGCAGCTCCTCTGGCTGGTGTGAGCCGTCAGCATCCATCTCGATCAGGTAATCAAATCCCCGATCCAATCCCCAGGCAAAACCAGCTAAATATGCCGGACCTAGACCTTCCTTCTTGCTTCGATGCAAGATGTGAATTCGCTCCGAACCGATACCTGCTGCGAGATTCGCAGTCCCATCCGGTGATGCATCATCGATCACCAGAACTTCAAGATCGTCAATGGCGAGCGCCAGAACCCGAGTGAGAATGTCGACGATATTTTCAGCTTCGTTATAGGTCGGAATGCAGAGAAGGTAGGTTGACATAATCTATTTACACATCTTCTCGTTCATCATTACCAACCGAGTGCTGCGATCAAACGATCGACACTCGCTCCAAGACCGTACCGCTCTTTGAAGGCATAGATCTCACTCAAATCTTGCGGCGCTTTTGGAAGATCAAGGTTCATCGCTGGTAACGGCACATCGAGTGCGCAATGCACGAGCTTCGGAGCAATGGCAATGTAATCACTCCCCTCGATGAGTCGCTTACGTAATAATGGAGTGAGTCGTTCATCATCATTGCGAGCCGCGATCAGCGCTTCGTCAATGGAGGTGAAAGCATTGGCGATGACCGCCGCACCCTTTTCACCTATTCCGCGTACTCCAGGAAGACCATCGGAGGCATCGCCACGAATCATCGCAAAGAGTGCGTAACGATCTCCAGGAATGCCGTATTTATCTCCAACCCATTTACGATCAACAACTTCTTGCTGCGAAAATCCTTTAGCGAGATAGATGACTCGAATAGAGCGATCATCATCAACAAGTTGAAAGAGATCGCGATCGCCAGTAACGATATGGGTCGGTCCCGGTTCATTGACAGAGTACGTTGCTATCAGATCGTCAGCTTCATAATCATCGACACCGACCATAGGGATATGAAAGAGATCGAGAAGATCCAACAGAAGTGGGATCTGAGGTGCCAATGTATCTGGCTCATCCTCCTCCCCTTCTTCATCCACGCGATTAGCTTTATACCCAGGGAACAAATCAGTACGCCACGTCGGACGCCAATCACCTTCTAGGCAAGCAACAACGCGAGTGGGTTGATATTGACCAATGAGACGAGCCGTCATATCCAAGAATCCTCGAATTGCATTGACTGGCGTGCCATCGGGTGCGACGAGAGTATCTGGCATTCCGTAGTACGCGCGATACCAGAGCGAGGCGCTATCAATGAGGAGCAGACTCATGCGACTGCACCTGCATAACTAATGATGCCTCGGTCAACTCGCGCTAATGCTGTTCGTGCTACTTCTTCGAGATGCGGTGAGGCGATGGCGATTTGGCGCAATAGATCGATGATCTGCTTCATGGATCGTACGAAATCTCCCACTGTGAGTTCGCTACCCTTGAGAATTGCAGTGAGTGAGTGACCGCTCGCCCAGCGATAGGAAGCCATGCAGAAACCAAGATCAGGTTCTCGGGTTGGCTCTAATCCGACCTCTACTTCATCCTCGGCAATCACCTTCCAAATATTGATCAATTCACCAAGAGCTTGTTGGACGCTCCCATGTGGAACTTTGGGACTTTCCTCTCTTCTGGCCTCGTAAACCAAGGCCGAGAGAACAGAAACAATCTCAGAGGCATTCAACTCATCAAAGGCGCCTTGACGGATCATCTCGGCAATAAGGAGATCGGTCTCGCCGTAAATTTTTGCAAGGACTAATCCCCATTTTGTGATTGAGCCCGATTCGAGATACCCGTACTTTTCAAGCATGATCTGGACTCGATCGAATCGCCGTGCAATCACATCCGTTCGATTGCTAACTCGATCTCGCAATCCAATGCTCTCTTTACGTAAACGAACTGTTCGTTCTGCGATACGAGCATGGAATTCTCGATCAGAGCAGCCGTGACAAGGATGATTTCGCAGGGCCTTACGAGCGGCGATGATCTCCTCTTCGATGAGTAGCGCCTTTGCCTTCTTCTGTTTATTCATAGACTTTTCTAGATCCTTGATGACGCCTCGGATCTCCCAATATTCATCAAAATCTCCCAGATGACATTGCATCTCTTCGAGAAGTTTTTCAACGCCCAATTCATTTCGCTTGATCTGGCGCGATAATCCAACAACCGCCTTGTCGGCTTGATACTGGGCAAAGGATGCTTCCAGGCTGGTACGTGCCCGCTCGGCCCCAAATTGAGAGATTAAATTGATCGTCATGTTGTAGGTCGGTTTGAAGGAGCTCTTGAGTGGATATGTTCGTGTTGAGGCGAGCCCTGCAACAGATGCCGAATCGACATCCTTATTCCACAAGATCACGGCATTGCCTTCAATATCGATGCCTCGACGCCCAGCTCTTCCTGTTAGCTGAGTAAATTCACCTGGCGAAACTGAGACGTGTGATTCACCGTTCCACTTGCTCAGTTTCTCTAGCACGACAGTGCGTGCCGGCATATTGATTCCTAACGCGAGGGTCTCAGTCGCAAAGACACATTTCACCAAGCCCCGTTGGAAGAGTTCTTCAACAGTCTCTTTGAACGAGGGAAGCAATCCAGCATGGTGTGCAGCTATCCCACGTTCGAGAGCCTCAAGCCATTCGTGAAAGCCAAGAACAGCGAGATCTTCATCAGGGATATTCTTCGTCGCTCGAAAGACGATCTCGCGTATTTGCGATCTCTCTTCGGCGTTTGTCAATCGAATACCTGCAGTCAGGCACTGGTGCACTGCTGCCTGACAAGCGTTTCGAGAAAAGATAAAGGTGATCGCCGGAAGGAGCCCTTCACGTGCCAACTTCTCGATGACATCGGCTCGATTGAGTTGGCGAATCTTTGGCGTTGCAGCCTCAAAATCCCTACCTGCTCGATTGAGAGATTTTCCAGAGTGGCCGTACTTAACGCGCACTTGGCGATAACTCTCTTTCTCCAAACGAAGAATCTCTGGATTCACCTTGCCGGTTTCGAGAAAGAGATCCAATAGTTGATTTCCGAAGAGGACATGTTGATAGAGCGGAACTGGGCGGATCTCGCTGACAATGACTTCAGTCTCGCCACGAACTTCATTAAGCCATGCGCCAAACTCTTCAGCATTCGAAACAGTTGCAGATAAGGAGGCAACTTGGATCGTCTCTGGCAGATGGATCAAAATCTCCTCCCAGACCGCTCCCCTGAATTTATCCGCCAAATAATGGACCTCATCCATCACGACGAAGCCGAGATCTCGAAGAGTGCGCGAGTTGGAATAGATCATATTTCGCAAGACTTCCGTCGTCATCACAACGAGTGGGGCTTCAGAATTTATGGTGGTGTCACCAGTGAGAAGACCAACTTGATGATCCCCGTACATCTCTTTGAGGTCTTGATACTTTTGATTTGAGAGGGCCTTAATCGGTGCTGTGTAGAAACACTTCTTTCCTTGTTGGATCGCCAAGAAGGCAGCGAATTCACCGACAATGGTCTTTCCGGCGCCGGTTGGAGCGGCGACGAGAACTCCCTTGCCATTCTCTAGCGAACGGCACCCTTCTATTTGGAAGTCATCGAGTTCAAATGGGAATTGCTTGGCGAAAGCTGCTACCTGAACATATTTCGTCCGCTCTTTTGCTGCAGCGTATCGTTCTGCGGGCGAGAGTTCTGTGGTCATCTCCATACCTGCAAGGATGCTGGTGCGACAGATATCGAAACTGGGAGTTCAGAGATAAATTCGCCATCGGCAAAGGCCTTCGCTGGTGCGTTCACTCGAAGATTGCGACCTCGCAAGATCTCAACTGCCGGATGGGAGATGTGTTTTCCAAAATATACTTTTGGGAAGACCTTGATCAATTCGACGATGCTTACCTTGTTGAGGATAAGAATATCTAGCTCGCCATCTCCGTGATCCGCATCAGGGCAGATTCGCATCCCTCCCCCATAACTCGAACCATTGGCAATCGCTATCAACATCGCTTCCCGTTCTATGGAAGTACCATCGATCTCAAGATCGAAGCGCATGGGTTTGAAGATCGGCAACTCACGGATCATCGCAACGACATACTTTGACTTTCCTTTAATTACCTTCATCTTGTTGGCTCGTTCATTCACGAGGGCATCGAAACCGAGGCTGAGAACTTGAATACCTATATTCTCCGAAATCTCACCGTTAACGAGGAATGTGTCGACAAAATGGGGTGCACCCTTGATCTGATCAAGTAGCTCACCAGTCGATCGCTTCATCGCCTTAATCTCCCGAGCAAAGTCATTACCCGTCCCGGCAGGAATGACTGTGAAGGGTAGGCGATTTTGTTTTAAAGTCGGGAGTAACGTGTGGAGCAGTCCATCTCCCCCAACCACGATGACGCCAGAAAACTCATCTGTCGCCAGAAGGGTTTCGACCTCTTCCAGCATCGCCGTCTCGCCTCGACGGTAAACGAGCGTGCAGAGAATCCCGCTATCGGATGCCGATGCCATGAAGGATTCAGCTTTCTTCAGAGATCTCCCTCGACCCGATACCGGGTTGGCGATGACGAGTAATTGCTTCATGAAACGCTTTTTCGAGAGCGGCGTCGGTCAAGAAGAAGGGAGATCGCACCGGCTGAAAAGTAGAGAATGACGAGCGGAAGGGCGAGGATTGACATGGTCAAGGGATCGCCTGTTGGTGAAAAGGCTGCGGTGAAGAGTGCGATACCAAAGACGGCAGCTCGCCACGGCTTGAGAATCGCCTTGCCAGAGAGGATGCCAGCAAGATTAAGAGCAATAAGCAGAACAGGTAACTCGAAAGCGCCACCGAAGACGAGGATCATTTTCAAGACAAATGTCAGATAGTCATCAAAACGAATGAGGTTGTTGAGAGAAGTTGGGGTGAATCCCATTAACGTTTTCACGGCAAAAGGAAGTGTGAGGTATCCAAGGTAGGCCCCTCCCAAGAAGAAGGGAGTCGCAGTCGAAATGAAAAGAATGGTGTACTTCTTCTCTCGTCGGTGTAGCCCAGGTGCGATGAAGGCCCACAATTGATAGAGCCAGAATGGTGCACTACCAATAATTCCGATGAGGAAAGCCACACTGACCTGAAGGTTGAGCGGCCCCAAGACACCGTTGATATATAAAGAACCACATTGACCCAGGCCCGAGATTTTGGCGCGATGTAGATCGCAGATGGGCTTAGCCAAGAGCGTGACGATCTTTGGGTAGAAGACCCAGCCAAAACCGGATGCAAGAACTATTGCAGCAGCGGCTCGGACGACACGTTTTCGCAACTCTCGAAAATGTTCGAGAATCGGCATCCGGCCACCCTCATGGGCGACCATTGAGGAGATTACTTCTTCTGGTCTGAATCTGGCTTATCTTCGCCAGTATCTTTGAGTTCAGCCTTGAAGATCTTCAAAGATTTAGCAATAGATTTTGCTGAATCTGGAAGACGTTTTGCCCCGAAGAGAACCACGAGAACGAGAATGATAAAAAGCCAATGGCTTGGTTGATCGAGACCCATAAGAACTCCCTATTTGTGCCCTAATTGCTGCATTATTGCCTAGTGATTGCCGGGCGGCGACCAGCGCTCTCCTCAACATTAGCGGTATTGAGCGAGAATCGCATCTAACCGACGATAGAAGTCATCGGCGAACTCTTGTGGTCCGAGGACCTCCACCCGGCCGGGCAGTGCAATGAGTTCACGAAGTAGCCAGTCGCCCGAACCAACCGTGAAAACTGCAAGGAGCTCCTGGCCGTGAGGTTCAACACTCTCAACGATAGAGTCGTGCGCTTCGAGGAAGAAACGATTCCGGGGAGAGAGAAGAACCTTGACGTGCATGAGGTCGACTTTTGATCCACTCTGGCTCACGTCAGAGACTTCTAGTTCAGGCGCTGCGGCGGTCGCAAGTGAGATTATCCTGTCATTTCGGAAGTGACGGTCTTCACCAGAGCGTAAGCAATAGGCGACCGTGTACAAATGGCCTCGTTCGCTATAGATCGATCGAGGATAAATAGTACGTCGAGAAAGTTCATCTTTGACGACGGATCGATATTCGATATCCACCGATGATCCTTTCTCAATCGCCGCCCGGATCTCATGATCGAATGATGAGCTCTTAACAGGCGATTCATCAACGACTGCTGCAATTGCGTCGGATCCAGTGGCGAGAAGGTTTGCAAATCGGGTACGCAATGCAATCGCTGTGTGCTGCAACGCTTCATCGGAGATAAGACTGGTGATGAGATCGAGGCCAAGGGTGATCGATGTTAGCTCTAGTCGAGAAAGCTTACGAGGCCGGTCCAAGTTCTGTGGATTATTGATGGCAACATAATCGTCTGCTAATTCCATATCTATCAACTCTAAATGCGAGTATCCGGGGAGACCGCACATAAAGAGCATCTCTAAATCTTTAAATATTTGCGTGGGCGTGGTCGAGAATTTAGCGGCGATCTCATCAATGGTGAGGCCAGGATGAGAAGAAATATATGGAATGAGGTCGAGTGCACGGGAAGTTCTATCAATTGCTGATTCAGCCATGGTGCTTCTCCCCTATCCACGAGATGAAATCGGCCTGCAGGCTCTTTGGTTCGACGATGATCGCGGATGTGCCGGCTTTAGCAACAAGTTCGAATAGTTCGTGGCTCGAGGAGTAAGAGATCTTCGCGAGGTCCCAATCCTCATTGAGGAGTGATATTTGGGCGATGGCGCGCAACTCTTGAGCCTTACCAATCCGAAGATGAAGTGAAGCCTCTTGCTTCTCAGATCCTGCCTCACTTATGGCATCATTATTGAGAAAAGCGGCTGTGATATTGAAATCAGCGGGTCGAAGAAAGGCATCCTTCTTCTTCTCCGCGTTAAGGTCGACATCAATTCGTTTCACTTTGAAGTTTCGCAACTCATTCTTTTCGAGATCTAAGCCAACGAGATACCAAAACCCTCGACGCAGCCCCAACCCATAGGGCGCAATCTTTCGAAATGAATCTTTCAGAGAGTGATAAGTGAAGGAGACAATTTGTCGGTTCTCAATGGCTTGCCAGAGGAGGTCAAAATGTTCGCCAGGAATTTCAGCGCGAATAAATGGAAGAGCGAGATCGTAGTTTTCCCCGGCAACTTTCAAAGACTCGATTTTACGAATGGCACGCTGTCCACTCTTGGATAAGAGCGAATTTTGCCAAGTACTTGTTGCTAATGAGATGAGGGCATATTCAGCGCTATCAATCTCACCGATATCCAGGGAGTAGCTCTCCGGTCTAATGCGATAACCGGCTTCATCCTCGAACAGGGGATCTTCACTTCCCACTTCGATCTCTAAACCAAGATCTCGCAAGTCATTCTTATCACGCTCAAACATCCGTTCCATGGTTTCCGGGCTTCCTGAATAGCCTTCGACATGGGTAAAGATCTCCGCTTTTGAGAGAAATCTACGGCTGGCAAGGAGAGCCATGGTGAGGTTGATTAACCGCTCACTCTTCTGTGGACCCGCCTCGCTCATGGCCTAAAGATAGAGGTATGCGAGAGATTTGCTATCCTCACGGCATGAATATTCGGAAGAGTTTCTCCTCAAAAGGTGGAAGTCTCGCTCTTGCGCTGATCGCCACATCCCTCTTACTTACTGGATGCACCACCGATGGTGGATCTCCGACCCGAAAGGCCACTGTGACTACCGATCCTGCAGCTATTCAATTCCCTGATGTAACTGGCGCAGTTGGCTCTGTGCCAACAATCGTGAAGCCAACAAATACTCCCCCTGCCTCACTCGAGATCAAAGATCTCGTCGTTGGCAATGGAGCAAGTGTTGCTGCCGGCGCAACTGTCACCACTCATTACGTGTTGATGGGATGGAAGAGCGGGGAGATCATCGACTCATCATGGAGCCGTGGCACCCCACTCACAATTGGTCTTGGTCAAGTAATCCCTGGTTGGCAACAAGGAATGGTTGGCATGAAGGTTGGCGGTCGTCGCGAACTCTTGATCCCACCAGCCCTTGGTTATGGCGCAGCCGGTTCTGGTCCAGTAGGACCTAATGAGACTCTGATCTTCGTTGTTGATCTGATTGCCACCAAGTAATCGTTCAAGGGCTCCAATTACTAACAAATAATAATTAGTTCTCAGAACTCTCTTCTTCGGCAGGCAGTCCGTAGGCGCCCTTTGATGGTCGGCGTCTACGTAGCGGCGCCGTAACTCCCGGAGCCAATCTCCGTGCGATGATGAGGAATCCAGTGTGGCCAATCATGCGATGTTGTGGACGCACTGCAAGTCCTTCATGATGCCAACCGCGGATGATCGTCTCTGTGCTCTCGGGTTCGGTGAAAGCCGCTGAATTCTTAATTGTCTCGGCCATCTCGGAAAGTTGAGTAGTCGTCGCGACATAAGCGAGTAAAACTCCCCCTGGATCGAGAACCTCTTGTGCCATATCAACACACTCCCATGGAGCGAGCATGTCCAAGACAATTCGATCATATTTCTTTGAACGATCAACTTCATCTTGCAATGAACCGACCGTCAGCGACCAATTATCAGGTCGACCCCGGAAGTAGTCAGTGACATTCTTCGTTGCTATTTCAGCAAAATCTTCACGTCGTTCGAACGAGTCCACCGAACCAGTGGGGCCTACAGCTCTCAACAGGGTAATGGTCAAGGCGCCAGATCCAACTCCGGCCTCGAGAACTCTTGATCCAGGGGCGATATCTGCCGTTCCAACAATCATCGCCGCATCCTTGGGATAGACGATTGTTGCGCCGCGAGGCATTGAAAGGACGTAATCTGCGAGGAGCGGTCTAAAGGCGAGGAATTTCAAACCTGCTGTTGTTTCAACGACAGATCCTTCGGGCAGACCTACGATCTGATCATGAATGAGCCACCCTTTGTGGGTGTGCCATTCGCCGGCCTCTTGCAAGGTGATGGTGTGCAATTTGCCTTTGGCATCAGTTAATTGAACTCTATCCCCATAATGGAAGAGGGCCTTTTCACTCGGGTTCATTGCGTAATCCGTTCATCCAGCAAATCGGTCAAAGCTTCAAGGGTGGAGTCTACTAAGGATGTAAGAATCACAGTACGCGGGTGTTCGTCGACAGAAATCAGATGAGGTATCGCCACTACGAGCGCGCCGCTTCTCTGGGCTGAGGCTATGCCTGGTCTGGAATCTTCGAGAATCAAAACATTCTCGATATTCACACCCAATCTCTTGGCGGCAAGTAGATAGGACTCTGGATCAGGTTTGCTCAATTGCACATCGTTGGAAGAAACAGAGGTGGCAAAGAAATTCTCATCGAGAGAGTGCAGGGTTGCATCGACGAGGTTCCTTGGACTTGCCGAAACCAACGCTAACGGAATACCGAGCGAAAATATTTCCCTCATAAGGGATTCGGCACCTGGCATAAAATCTATACCTCGATGAAATTCCTCTTCTACGCCGCGAACAAGTTCTGTTACAAAGAACTCAGGGCTCTGCACTTGCGCAAGATTGTGCATGTAAGCACCGACGCGTGGCAATGGCCCACCGAGACAATGTGCTTGGTCCTCTGACGTCCACTCATGACCAAACTTTGCCATGAGTGCAGTCTCTGCCTTGAGCCAATATGGCTCGGTGTTGACTAGCGTCCCATCCATATCGAAGAAGACTGCTTCAGGCCTCACGTTGCGTTGAAGTATTTCGCTTCAGGGTGGTGAACGATGATCGCCGACGTAGATTGTTCGGGATGAAGTTGGAACTCTTCAGAGAGAAGAACTCCTATGCGCTCTGGTTCCAAGAGTTCGCAGAGCTCTTTCTGTTGTTCAAGGTCAGGACAAGCGGGATACCCGAAGGAATATCTCGACCCGCGATAACCCTGATCCAAGATCTCAGGAAGTTCGGGAGAATCCTCGGTAGCAAATCCCATCTCAGATCGGATTCGTGCGTGCCAATGTTCGGCCAAAGCCTCCGTCAATTGAACAGAGAGACCGTGGAGTTCGAGATACTCACGATAGTTATCTGCGGCAAAGAGCTTTGCGGTTGCTTCGCTCACCGATTGCCCCATGGTCACTACATGGAAGGCGACCGTGTCGATCTCCCCTGATTCTTTGCTTCGGAAGAAATCACTCAGACATAATCTGCGATCTCGACTTTGACGAGGAAAAGTGAATCGAACCCGTTCGCTGCCCTTCAATGGACCGTCATGATGAAGTATGACGAGGTCGTTTCCTTCGCTGTAGCAAGGGAAGTATCCGTAGACAACTGCGGCATTGAGCCAACCTTGTGATGCAGCATCATTGAGTAGAGCTCGCAAGCGAGGTCGGCCTTCTTCTTCAACCATGCGTTCGTACTCGCCGCGATTGCCTTTGAGTCCCCATTGTCCGACGAAGAGCGCTCTCTCATCCAACATTCCGAGGTAACTCTGCAGTGGGATTCCTTTGACAATCTTTGAACCATAGAATGGAGCTGTCGGAAGAGAGTTATCACTTGCCACATCAGAGCGAGTCGTGTCGGTATTCGCTTCTCGATTTGCGCGAGTGTTTGGAGTTCGTCGTTCACGCAATGGTGGAAGAGTGATTGAGGTATCTCCTCGCTTCATGCCAATCATGGCATCCATAAGGCGCAAACCTTCGAAGGCATCTTTGGCGTAGCGAACGGTACCTGGGAAGGCATTTGCGAGATCATCCTCGACAAAACTACGCGTCAGTGCGGCACCGCCGAGAATGATGGGCCACTTCTTCTCAAGATTTCTGGAGGCGATCTCTTCGAGATTCTCCTTCATGATGACCGTTGATTTAACAAGCAGACCGGACATACCGATCACGTCCACATTATGTTCAGTTGCAGCGTCGATGATCTGGTTGATCGTCTGCTTGATTCCAATATTCACTGTCGTATAACCATTATTGCTCAGGATGATGTCGACTAAGTTCTTACCAATGTCGTGTACGTCGCCTTTAACGGTGGCGAGAAGAATCGAGCCGCGGCCTTCATCATCGCTCTTCTCCATATGAGGCTCGAGAATTGCAACCGCAGTTTTCATAACTTCGGCACTTTGTAGAACAAATGGCAACTGCATCTCGCCCCGTCCGAATAACTCTCCTACCTCTTTCATGCCAGCAAGGAGGAAATCATTAATGATGGCAAGCGGCTTGATACCCGAATCCATCGCCTCAAAGAGATCTGCCTCGAGCCCAACCTTTTCACCATCGATGATCCGACGTTCAAGGCGCTTATCAAGTGGAAGAGCGGCAAGTTCTGCTGCTCGTGAGAGGCGGGAAGATTTCACTTCGACACCATCAAAGAGCTCTAAGAACTTCGACAATGGATCGTACGTGGTGTTCCCATCGGCATCAAATGTGCGTCGGTCATAGATGAGATCGAGCGCTACCTCTTTTACATCTTCAGCAATTCGTGCCATTGGCGTGATTTTGGAGGGATGGACGATCGCAGAATCAAGTCCGGCCTTCACGCATTCGGCTAAGAAGACTGAGTTGAGAACAATGCGAGCGGCAGGATTCAAACCAAAGGAGACATTCGAGACGCCGAGCGTCGTTTGAACGTGAGGATAGATCTCTTTGAGTTCAGCGATCGCGGCAATGGTCTCAAGGCCATCACGTCGAGTCTCTTCTTGGCCGGTGGCTATCGGGAAGGTGAGGCAATCGATGAGGATATCTTCAACCCCGATCCCCCAATTCTCAACCAAATCCTTAATTAGGCGTACGGCGACTCGAACCTTCCACTCACGGGTGCGAGCCTGACCCTCTTCATCAATAGTCAGAGCAACAACAGCTGCGCCATGCTCTTTAACGAGCGGCATAATTCTTGCAAAGCGACTTGTTGGGCCATCGCCATCTTCATAATTAACAGAGTTGATGATGCTGCGACCACCGAGATGCTCGAGCCCAGCTTTGAGAACATCGGGTTCAGTTGAATCAAGCATGATCGGCAGCGTCGAACTTGTTGCGAGCCGAGAGGCCAATTCGATCATATCTTTAACGCCATTTCGGCCTACATAATCGACCGAGAGGTCAAGAATGTGGGCGCCATCTCTGATCTGGTCGCGCGCGATTTCAATACAGGTCTGCCAATCTTCGTTCACTAACGCATCACGGAAAGCGCGAGAACCATTGGCATTCGTGCGCTCACCAATCGCGAGATAGGTGATTTCTTGGCGGAATGGGACGAATTGGTAGAGCGAAGAAGCACCGATCTCCCGAGTGATCTGTCGTGCAGGTGTGACTCGACCAGCCACTCTTGCCACTACTGCAGCGAGGTGCTCAGGCGTTGTTCCGCAGCAGCCACCGATCAGTGAGATTCCATATTCATCCACAAAGTCAGATAGGTAATTTGCAAGTTCGTCTGGTGAAAGTGGATAGATGGCGCCATTAGGCCCAAGGATCGGAAGACCGGCATTCGGCATGACCGAGATCTGGGCTGTTGAATTCTTACTTAAAACTCTCAGATGCTCGGACATCTCCGCTGGCCCGGTAGCGCAATTCAAGCCGATCAGATCAATAGCTAGTGGTTCGAGCGCATTAAGGGCTGCGCCGATTTCTGAGCCAAGCAACATCGTGCCAGTTGTTTCTACAGTGACTTGAGCGATGAGCACAATATCTTTCTTGGAATGGGTAATTGCAGCACGTGCACCATTGACCGCAGCTTTTGCCTGAAGGAGATCTTGCGTCGTCTCAATAAGAAGCGCATCACTTCCGCCATCAATCAATCCTTGAGCCGCTTCTTGGTAATGACCGCGCAACTTTTCATAATCGACATGTAAAAGAGTCGGGAGTTTCGTGCCTGGTCCAAGCGATCCGAGAACCCAACGTGGTTTGAGATCAGTGGAGAAGGCGTCGGCTGCTTCTCGGGCAATAACAGCGCCCGCCTTAGCTAACTCATAAATCCGGTCTTCAATTCCATATTCGGCAAGATTGGCCCAATTGGCTCCGAAGGTATTTGTCTCAATCGCATCGACACCCACAGTTAGGTATGCGTCATGAACGCTTCTGACAATATCCGGACGCGAAACATTAAGAATCTCATTGCAACCCTCGTGTCCCTGAAAATCTTCAAGAGTCGGATCCTGGGCTTGGAGCATGGTTCCCATCGCCCCATCGGCGATCACCGTTCTGGTGGCCAAGGCGCTACGCAATGAGTTGAGAGATGAAGTCATGAGAGGGCTAGATTAGCCGAAGATCGCTCAAAGCTAGAACGAAAGAAGAGTGAGAAATCAGAATGCGAGACCAAGCAAGCTATCAAGGATCCGCGAGAGATTTCCAGCTTCTCGTGTTGCAAGTTGATCGGCCTGTGATTGATTTCCAATAGTTCGCAGCGCCCACTCCTCCAACGCATTGAGAGCCGCAGGAGTATCGAGATTGTTCGCAAGGGCCGACACAATAGTGGATATGACGGAATCCGTACTTGCAACCTCTTCGCGAGAGAGAGCGATCCGGATATTGGCGACGGACTCTTGGGCAGTCTTCAACTTCTCGGCACTCCACATGCGATCGCTCTGGTAATGATCGCGTAGCAAGGCGTACCGGATGCTCACTGGATCTACACCTTCATTGAGAAGTCTCGAGACAAAGACCAGATTGCCTTTACTCTTACTCATCTTCTCGCCATCGAGTCCAACCATTCCAGCATGAACATAGTGACGAGCAAAAGGTTGGCCCAATATCGCTTTGCCTTGAGCCCCGCTCATGAAGTGATGAGGGAAGATCAGATCCGATCCACCGCCTTGGAGTTCGATCGAGAAATCAGAGTGATGAGACGAAAGATAATCTTCGCCAAGGAGATAGCGAAGTGCGATGACCGAACATTCAATATGCCAACCGGGTCTACCAAAGCCGTGACTACTCTCCCATCCCGGCTCATTATTCTTATTTGCCCACCACAAAACTGGATCAAGTGGATGACGCTTACCGATTCTCTGTGGGTCGCCACCTCGCTCGGCAAAGATTGTCAGCGCTTCATCTAAGGGAATCGGAAGATCTGCGAGGAAGGAAGAGATATCCATGTAGAGGTCTTGATCCACGGTGTAGACGAAACCATTGACCTTCATCTGAGAGATCGCCCGATCGATCTCGGTCATGACGGCAGTCGCTGGAACATAGGCCTTGGGCGGGTGGATATGGAGCGCGCTCATATCTGATCGAAAGAGATCGATCTGGCTCGCGGCAAGTTCTTGCCAATCCACGTTATCTCGTTCTGCTCTCTCAAGAAGAGGTTCGTCAATATCGGTAATGTTCTCAACGAACTCAACCTTTGTGCCCATCGCACGTTGATATCTATTTATTAAGTCAAAGGCGATATATGTGGCAGCGTGGCCCAAGTGCGTCGCGTCGTATGGAGTGATGCCACAGATGTACATCGAGAAGGGATGAGAACTTCCCCGTGACGCGCCAACCTCAACCAATCCCATGGAGCCGTTGAGCTTGAGTGTTGGGAGATCAAACCGCATCGGTGGCTGATAGAGATCAGGCCATGACGGGATTGTCTGCGAAGAGGAGTTCATGGAGAGAAGCCTATCTAATGGAATATAAAGGAGCCTCTTAAAAGGGCGGCCACGGAACGGCTGGCCAATCTTCTGACGGAAATGGAAAGGTTCCTTCCTGTGCAAGCCTGTCTATTCGCATGTGAAGCGCTTCAAAATCCTTATCGCTCAAATACTCCCTGATGCTGACATCTTCGAGATTATCCATGAGGGCGGAAAGGTCCGCTTGCTCTTGATCCGTGAGTGATTCACCTGCGAACTGCCACAGCACTGTTCTCAATTTATCCTCGTGGTGAAATGCGACTCCATGGTCACAGCCAAAAATTGCCCCCTCAAGATCCGGGAGAATATGTCCGTACTTTCGATCTGTGTTATTGATAATCACATCGAAGAGCGCCATCTTGCGGATGCGCAGATCGTCAGTTGAAGCGAGTGAGAGAACGTCAATGGATTCATCGACATCAACCCATCTTTGAACAGAACCCAATCCGTAAGGACCATCGCGGAGAATCGTCTCAGGGACAATCTTGTAACCCAGCGCCTCGGAGACCTGAAAGGCTGCGACTTCTCTCTTCGCCAATTCGCCATCGGGAAAATCCCATAGGACTCTCTCCCCAGCTATTGGTTTATAGATGACAGATACGGGATTCTCACCTTCTTGAATTTCACAAAGTAGGGTCGCATTGGAAGCATCCACCAAGCGACCAACGACGGTCAATTCACCTATAGAGAACTGATCAGGATCTGCGTTCTTCAACGGCGATAGCCATTCGCTCGAGGGCAGAGATGGCCATCGTTATTGATCGGAAGACCGCAGAATGGGCAGACTTGTCGTCCAGCATTGACCACTGAATCTGCTCGATCGACAAAGGTGCGGGCTTGATGGATACGCAGGTGAGCAGTGATGAGATCTGGCGCATCTTCTATCTGAAGTGCTTCTTCGTCATCGAGCAGATCGGTGATCTGCTCATCCCCCATCGCTTGCAACTGTAGAATGATCCGCTGTGAGATTTCATCCCAGCTAATCGCGATGATTCCAACTCTAAAATCCTCATCGATGGGGAACTCCAACGGTTCGTAATCTTTGTGATGGAGAACTGACAATTCATCGAAGCTTGCGCTTTGGGAGGCACGCACCTCTCGAATGAGCCCACGAAATCTTTCCGCTAAGGCCTGGACTTGACTCTTCTCAACGACGACTGAGGAGAGTCCGGCAGTTCCGTGAATCTGTATGAAGAATGTTCGCTCTCCTGGCAACCCAACTGTGCCGGTAGTGAATCGATCAACTTCTTCATGATTGATGCTGATGCGACTCATCGTTGCCTCGAAAGTTTGGCGCCACTTCCGCCGCCCAGCGAATTTTGTGTGGGGCCGACAACCTTCTCATTTAAGTGCGCGGTGTTATTTGTTTGAGTGACGGTGGCTTGATCACCATGAATGAGAATTGAGGTAATAGATGCCGGGTCTATGGCGATGCGTTGGAATTGATCAAGATGCAGCCCTAGGTAGTGGGCGGTGATCGCTTTGATGACATCGCCATGCGAAACAAAGAGCGTTGTCTTTCCTGGAAGAGCAAGTCGCTGCACTGTCTCGGTGCTTCGACCGAGCATCTCATGGAAACTTTCACCGTCTGGGAAGCGGACGGATGATGGATTCTTTTGAATCGACTTCCATAAGGCTTTCTTTGATAACCGGGCAAGAGATTGACCGCTCCATTGACCGTATTCCATCTCAATAATGCCCGGATCCTTAATCACCTCAAGATCTGGATGGCGTTTCAGGAAGGGGGCGACTGTCTGTCTCGTTCTCAGAAGCGGGCTGATGACTACTCGAGAAATCTTCATCCCATCGAGATGGTCAGCAAGAGCGTTTGCTTGGCTTTGGCCTCGATCACTCAGGCCTATCGTCTTGTCACGACCAGCGAGAATTGATCGTGCGTTTGCAGTTGAGTGACCATGTCGAAGAAGGAGTATCTGGGTCGCTCGTGTCATATAAGAAGGTTACCGAGTTATTTGACCTTCCGTTGGTAGCCTCACGCCCATGGAGATGCGCGTACTGGGTCGAACTGGGTTATCGGTATCCAGGCTTGGTCTAGGAACCATGACGTGGGGTCGAGATACAGACGAACACGAGGCCGCAGACCAACTTCGTTCCTATCTCGATAGCGGCGGAAATCTGCTTGATACCGCTGCTATGTATGGTGATGGCGACAGCGAACGCGTCATCGGCGGCTTTCTCGGGACGCTTATCAATCGGGATGAAGTTCTTGTAGCCACAAAGGCTGGAATCTCCCCCGCCAGTACACATCGTCGAACCGGCAACTCTCGAGCAAGCATGTTGGATGAGCTTGATGGTTCGCTCACTCGTCTAGCCCTCGACCACGTCGATATCTGGCAGGTCCAAGGATGGGATACGGAAACCCCACTCGATGAGACCCTGGGTGCCATGGACTATGCCGTCAACTCTGGTCGCACGCGCTATGTCGGATTATCTAACTTCGCCGCATGGCAATTAGCGCGAGCTGCAACTCTCCAAAATCCACTCTTTGGAAAGAGCCCGATAACAACGATCGAATCTGAATATTCCCTCTTGAACCGCTCAATCGAGAACGAGGTATTACCAGCAGCCCAAGAGTTGGGTGTCGGAGTTCTTGCTTGGTCTCCACTTGGTCGTGGCGTGCTTACAGGTAAGTACCGCACTGGCGTGCCTTCAGATTCACGTGGTGCAAGCCCTCACTTTGCGGAATTCATAGCGCCATACACGGATGCAAGAAGTCGCTCGATTGTCGAAGCGGTTTGTGTTGCAGCCGAAGGTTTGGGTTATAGCCCACTTGAGGTTGCCATTGCGTGGGTACGCGACAACCCCGCAATCGCCAGCGCTATCGTCGGTGCTCGCACCGGGGCTCAATTGCGTGGCATATTGGCGTCAGAGGAGATCACTCTTCCCGACCCAGTGAAATTAGCGCTCGACGATATCTCGTTGACTTCTCGTTAAAAGCTCGATTATCGTTCTTAACAGTTAGATCAACAGTTAGATCAACAGTTAGATAAGAACCGAGCTAGCACTCGGACTCCAAAGATCAACCCATCAACTGGGATGCGCTCGTCGACGCCATGGAAGAGTGCAAAGAAATCAAGATCATTCGGAAGTCGGACTGGGCTATAACCATAACCAACGATTCCAAGGTCTGAGAGCGCCTTGTTATCAGTGCCGCCACTCATGAGATACGGAACGGGTATGCCTTCTGGATCTTCAGCGATAATCGCTGCACACATCCCTTGTACAAGCGGTCCATCAAAATCAACCTCTAGTGCCTTATCTCGAATCATTACCTCAACGACGGCATCCTCGCCTGCGAGTTGCTTGACGGTATCTGCGAGTTCATTCTCGAAGCCAGGAAGGAACCTGCCATCAACAACTGCTGATGCTGATCCCGGAATCACGTTGGCCTTATAGCCCGCTTCCAACATAGTTGGGTTTGCGGTGTTCTGAACAGTCGCACCCATCATTCGTGCAGCCCCACCGATATGTTGCAAGAGCGGCCGGGGGTTGGTTGGGTCGTATTTCTCCCCTACAAGTTCGGCAATCTTTGAGAAGAATTTTGAACCAGTTTTCGTCTCTCGTTGTGGCCATTGGTGGCTTCCAATACGACTAATCGCACGAGTTAATTTCGTAACGGCATTCTCGGAGTTAATAAATGAACCATGACCTGCGCTTCCTGTGGCGGTCAACTTCATCCATTGAATTCCCTTTTCTGCAGTCTCAACGAAGTAGAGGCGATGCCCACCTGTGATCGTGACAGAGAATCCACCCACTTCTGAAATGGCCTCAGAATAATTTTCAAAGAGCTCTGGTCGATTCTTTACCAACCAGCGAGAACCGTAGACGCTTCCTGCCTCTTCATCAGCAAAGAAGATCAATAGGACATTACGAGGAGGAGTGAAACCGGCGCGAGCCCAAGCGCGCACGACTGCCAAGAACATGGCGTCGCCATCCTTCATATCTACTGCGCCTCTTCCCCAGATGAAGCCATCCTTAATGAGACCAGAGAATGGGTCAACGCTCCAATCATCGGCATTTGCTGGAACCACATCGAGGTGGCCATGAACCACGATCCCTGGTCGGCTCTGATCGACACCTCTAATCTTGGCAACGACATTGACTCGATTGGGTGCGGTTTCGATGAGTTCAGATTCAATACCTACTTCTGCAAGTTTTGCCGCGCAAAACTCTGCCGCAGCCTTCTCGTCGCCCTTACCTTCACCATAGTTCACACTCGGGATCTGAATCAGTCCCTGAAGAAGGGAGATGACATCCTCCTCCATCTCTGCCATTTGAGCAGGAGTGAGGTTGTAGCCGATCTGTTCTGAATTGTTATGGGTCATCCCCCAATCCTGCACCAGAGTTCATCCAAGTGCACGGTTTAGCACACGGTTTAGCGCACTGTAATTGCTCCATTTCCCTCGAATCAAAGAGATTGCTATATTTCTCCACTGACCCTCGGGAGCAAGCCAGCGACCAATGGGAAACACTCGTCCGGGTGGCGGAATTGGCAGACGCGCTAGCTTGAGGTGCTAGTCCTCGCAAGGGGTTCGGGGTTCAAGTCCCCGTTCGGACACACTGTGTTAAGTCTCATGGCAATAAATCTCCTATGAGGTGGCAGGATACGGCCATGGCCGAGCTCATCTATTACTGCGGAACAATGGATAGCGGTAAATCAACGCTTGCCCTTCAGACCGCCCACAACCATCAGAGTCGCGGTCGCCACGGTGTCATCTTCACCAATAAGGACCGCGGTGGTCCAGGAATGATCACCAGCCGACTCGGTCTCAAGTCCGAGGCCGTTGAAGTCAGTGATGGACTCGACCTTCATAAATTTGTCGTAGAGATGCTCAGCCGCGGCGAGCGCGTTGACTTCATTATTAGTGATGAGACTCAGTTCTTCGATGCCAAGCAGATCGAGGAGTTAGCGCAGATCGTTGATGGGCTTGGTATCGATGTATATGCATTTGGAATCCTTACTGACTTTAGGACGAAGCTCTTCCCTGGCTCGGCTCGGCTTGTAGAGCTTGCTGATCGAGTTCTACCACTTCAGGTTGAAGCTCTCTGCTGGTGTGGCTCCCGAGCAACCCACAATGCTCGCGTCGCCTATGGATCGATGATTACCGAAGGCGAACAAGTGGTTGTTGGAGATACCGAAGATCCAGAGGCTGTCGGGTATGAGGTGCTCTGCCGTCGTCACCATATGCGACGGGTGACAAGCCGTTCGGCAAGCGCCGCAAGACCTGAACCACTACCCTTTCAAGGTATCTAGAAATCTAAGACGCTTTACCCGCAACCAGATAGAGAAGAGAGATAGGTAGAGTCATGGAATCAAAAGGTTATGCAGCACTCGCAGGAAACTCTGCATTAGAACCATTCACCTTCCAGCGTCGCGAACTCGGTTCGCACGATGTCGCTCTCGACATCCTCTACGGGGGCATCTGTCACTCTGATATCCATCAGGTTCGCGAAGAGTGGGGATCTAGCCTCTTTCCAATGGTTCCAGGGCATGAGATCGTCGGCCGGGTAACATCAATCGGATCTGGGGTCAGTAAATTTTCCGTTGGCCAACTCATCGGTATCGGAGTATTCATCGACTCGTGCCGCGAATGCGAGAACTGCCTCAAAGGAATACAGCAGTATTGCTTGAATGGAATGACCGGCACTTACAACACCTACGAGCGTAATACGAAAAACATCGCATTCGGCGGGTACGCCAACAATTTTGTGATCGATGAAGCTTATGCAGTTCATGTCCCGGAAAATTTGCCACTCGAAGGCGTTGCACCTCTTATGTGTGCCGGCATCACGCTCTACTCGCCACTTCGTCATTGGCAGGCTGGGCCCGGTAAGAAAGTTGCGATTATGGGACTAGGAGGACTTGGGCATATGGGCGTTAAATTTGCCGCAGCACTTGGTGCTCATGTAACCGTGCTCTCTCATTCACCAAAGAAGCGTGAAGATGCGATGGCTATGGGAGCTCATGAATTTTTGGTTCTAAACTCGGATGAGGATTTTGCAGCCCACAAGAGGGAATTCGATCTCATTCTCAACACTGTTTCAGCTGACCTAAATATAGAAAAATACCTCAACTTGGTGAAGATCGATGGGACCTTAGTCCTAATCGGGCTTCCTTCAGCACCAATGTCTATCGGGGCCGGGTCACTCATTAGCTCACGACGCTCACTCGCAGGCTCGATGATCGGTGGCATTCCCGAACTTCAAGAGATGCTTGATTTCTGTGGCAAGCACCAGATTGTCAGTGATGTCGAAGTGATCGAGCCTTCGTATATCAACGAAGCATATGATCGAACTGTCGCATCCGATGTGAAGTATCGCTTTGTGATCGATGCGAGCAAGTACTAACTCAGATTAAATAAAGTGATGAGCTGCCGATGCGATCAAAGGCGCGATAAAGATCGCCGGCAGCAGATTCCCGATAGCGATCACTTTGATATTGAGAATTCGTAGCGAAATCGCAATCAATAAAATCCCACCAACTGCCGTCATGGCGCCCACCTGGAAAGAGTTCATGACGTTGCCCATCCCCCAGCCAGCCAGGGTCCAGAGGCCCTGATAAATACCGACTGGAATAATCGAAGCGAGAACCCCCCAACCAAAAGTGGCGGCAAAGGCAATCGATGTGATGGCATCCAAGATCGATTTCAAAATTAGCTGTTGTTGGCCATTTCCCATTCCGTCGGAGATTGATCCGAGAATAGCCAGCGGCCCAATTGCGAAGAGCAATGATGCGGCCATGAAACCTTCAATGAAATTCCCGCGACCAGGACGAGAGAATCTATCTCGTATCCCCTTTCCAAAACTCTCCAGACGATCTTCTATCTTGAGAGCTGTGCCGAGAAGTGCGCCGAGCACAAGGGCGAGAATCATGGTGAGCAGCGTCCAACCCTTAGGCAGGGCTCCGGCATATGCCTTATCCCAGACAACCTTCAATGCATCAGCTGCGGCCACAAGAGTGACGAGGCCCAGGGCATCTGTGATGAGCGATCGAGTCTTCTCTGGGATGCGATTTCCGAAGAGAACACCTACAGCACTGCCAGCTGCAATGCCTACTACGTTAAGAAGAGTGCCGAATCCGTTAAACATTAGGCGCCGAAGAGACCAAAGCGAATGATGGAGAGCAATCCAACGAGAAGGCAGTAGAGGGCGAAAGGTCGCAAGGTATTATGTTTGAAATAGCGAACCAAGAAGGTGACAGAGATGAATGTTGCTATAAAGGCGGTAATAGTTCCTGCGAGCAACGGTCCGGTTGACCCGGCAGCCAGCGCACCATGGTGGATGAGCTTTGGCAATTTGAGGATAGACGCTCCAAGAATCGCCGGGAAAGCGAGGAGAAATGCGAAATCCGCCGCAACTGAGCGTGATAGGCCGCGCAACATTCCAAAACTGATGGAGACGCCGAAACGGGAAATCCCAGCGAAGAGTGCGGTGCTCTGCCCTACTCCAACAACAAATGCTTGCCCGATTGATACCCGCTCCACAATGGCAGCATCGGGATCTTTTGCCATAGCGTGTGCATGACGTCGGTCGGTGAGCCGCTCGACGGCGAAGAGAATGAGCCCATTGATCGTCAGGAAGATTGCAGCGAAGAGTGGCTTTCCAAAATTCTTTTCAAAGAACTTATTGAGAAGGAGACCTAGAAAGGCTACGGGAATTGTTCCGACAACGAGTCGCACCAAAAGCGGAAGACCCGCCCCCGCCCCACTCTCTTTGCGGATTCCTTTGAAAGCTGAGTGGAAAATCGTTACCCAACGCCGACCGAACACGATGAAGAGCGCTATCGCACTTGCACAGTGAAAAGCGATGGCCACGAGCAGATACTGCGGATCTGCTGCAAAGAGTGTCCAGCTTCCACCTAGCCAGGCCGGGAAGAGTACGGCGTGACCAAGACTTGACACCGGAAAGAGCTCGGTTACACCCTGAAGAAGTCCAATAACGATCGCTTGAAGGTAAGTGAAATGGAACATATGTACACTCTACAGGTGAGTAACCTTGAACCTACGCACCCAGTCCATAAGAGTCCGGGTAAATCGATACTTCGTATCCTCTATCCGCAGCGAACTATCCCCCAAATGCGTTGGAGCGGAAGCGGTCGTTGGGATCTCTCACTCTCACGAGTTGCGATCCTCGTCTTCGGCTTGGCTATCTTCGGATTTGGTGACGGGCTCATTATCGCTTCACACATCGGAAATGCACCCTGGTCCGTTCTTGCTCAAGGACTCTCACTTCACACACCGTTCTCTATCGGAGAATGTACCTTCATCATCGGCTTTGCAGTCCTCTTACTGTGGTGGCCGTTGCGCGAACGTCCCGGCTTTGGGACTCTCGCCAATATCTGTGTCATCTCCATCTTTATCCAGATAGCTGTCGATATCTGCCCAGAGATTCATAACAACATCGCCCTCTCTCTGCTCATGGTCTTCGGTGGAATCGCGATGGTGGGCCTTGGTTCAACGCTCTATATCACAACTGGACTTGGGCCTGGCCCACGAGATGGTTTGATGACAGCAATTCATCACCGAACGGGAGTGAGAGTCGCCCGCGTTCGGTTGGCGATCGAGATTTGCGCACTTGTTGTAGGTGCACTTCTTGGTGGCACTTTGGGAGTCGGAACTGCACTCTTCGCTTTTCTTATTGGATATTCAATTGCCATCTGGCTCGGAGTAGTTAGCCACTTTGCAGGCGCCAATCGATAGGCTTCTGACCTACATTCTTGAGTAGTTCATTTGCACGTGAAAAGGGTCGACTGCCAAAGAAACCCCGATATGAGCTCAAGGGGCTGGGGTGTGCGCTGGTGATGATGAGATCCTCAGAGAAGACCGACGCGACTGATCTCGCCTTCTCTCCCCACAAGATCGCAACCGTCTTTGGCGTTACAACTTCTTCTAGGATCAAGCGCGTAAAATTCTGCCAGCCTAAGTTCTTATGAGAGAGAGTTTCACCCGGCGCACAGCTCAGAATCGAATTGAGAAGAAATACACCTTGATCTCGCCACGGTGTGAGGTCACCAGAGTCGGGCCTTGGAAAACCAAGATCAGATTCGTACTCCTTAAAGATGTTCGAGAGTGTGGGCGGAAGAGATGAGATGCCCTTTGGTACTGAAAAAGCGAGACCGTGAGCGTGATCGGATTGTGGGTATGGATCTTGACCGACGATCACAACTTTGATGTCGTCTGGATCAATCATGAAAGCGCTAAAGAGTAGATCCCGCCTTGGGTTACTTGCTATCTCCCCCAGCTGTTCATCAATCTCGGCAAGCGCTAAGGAGAGGGCGCTATTACCTGCAACTAAAGTGCGCCAAGCTAACGGAAGAAGTTCAAAGAGCGAAGGCTTCATCATCTACATCAACTACTTCATGAAACACTAGAGTGCGCGGGCGAAGTAACGGCCACCTTCGAAAATCAGAGTGATAGGAATGTCGTAGGCCAGGGAGAGATTCTCGGATGTTAAGACTGTTGAAATTTCACCCGCACCAATAATCGTTCCAGATTTCAGCAAGAGCGCATGCGTCGTTCCGTGCGGAATCTCTTCCAAGTGGTGGGTCACGATGAGAGTGGCTGGTGAGAGCGGATCAGCTGCCAGTGCATCGAGACGTTTGAGGAGATCCTCGCGCCCGGCTAAATCTAGCCCGGCTGCTGGTTCATCCAGGAGAAGGAGTTCGGGGTTAGGCATAAGTGCACGGGCAATAAGAACTCGCTTCTTCTCGCCCTCACTCAATGTCCCAAAAAATCGATCTTTCAACTCGCGAACTCCGAGTGTCGTGAGCAAACTCATCGCCCTCGATTCGTCCCATAAATCGTAACTTTCATTCCAGCGGCCTACGATGGCATAGGCAGAACTCATGACCAGATCTAGAACTATCTCATTTTCAGGAATAGTTGCGACCAGATTGTTGGTTGTTAAGCCGATTCTCGGACGCAACTCAAAGACATCCGTACTCCCCAATGGCGAGCCTAAAACCTCAACACTTCCCGTAGACGGGTGGATATTTGTTGCAGCGATTTGAAAGAGTGTTGTTTTACCTGCACCGTTTGGACCAACTATGACCCAGCGTTGGCCCTCTGAGATATCGAGTGTGATCGGTCCCAGAATTCGCTTCCCATCTCTGACGACGGTGACATTCTGGAAATTCAATATCTGGCTCACAAGAGTGAAAGATACCTGCTCGGAGGGTAAAGAGACGCTAGCCTCTCCCTGTGAGCATGCCAACAAAATTTACCGGTCTCATTCTTGCCTCAGGCGTCACAAGTGGCGATCCCATAGAGCGAGTTCTGGCAGCCTTGGCGCCATTCTCCTTAACTGTACTCAGTTCGGAGATTCTCTATATCCGAGACCGTTTCATTTATACCGTGCTCGTTGAAATGAGCCCAGACCATGTTGAAGTCCTCAGCGAGGATCTTGATGCCATCGCTCAAGAAGGATCTGCCGGAGGCAAGAGTCAGATTGATATCGCCTACGATTTTGGCGCATTTTCACTACCGATTCCGGGTTCAGAGCAAGAGGAAGTTCGTGTTGTAGCCCTCGCTCACACCCTCACTCCCTCACAGCTTCTCGCTATCCATCAGAAGATTGCGCCTGCAGGTCAGATCAGCGCCTTTCTCACTTCCTTGATTGATGGTTTCACTGTTGCGCGATACACAGTACGGATTGAAAGTCAGAAGATTTCCGGCCTTCGGGAATCGTTGAAAGAATTGAGCGCAACTTCACGCATCTCACTCTCGCTGATCCAGAGCGCCTCTGAAATTGTCGGAGCCGAGACACTTCTCTTTGACATGGACTCAACTTTCATCAATGAAGAGGTGATTGATGAACTTGCCAAGATTGCCGGCGTTGGTGAGCAGGTTTGCGCCATCACAGAGCGAGCAATGGCTGGAGAGTTGGACTTCTCGCAATCTCTGCGAGAACGGGTCGGATTACTCAAAGGTCAACCCGCCACCATCTTCGATCGTGTTCGTTCGACTCTCACTTTGACGCAAGGCGCAGAAGATCTCGTCCATCAGGCCCATGCACGAGGCGCAAAGGTAGGAATTGTCTCTGGTGGTTTTCACGATGTGATCGATTCTTTCTTAGAACCGCTAAAGCTCGATTTGGTAGTGGCTAATAGATTTGAAATTGTTGATGGAGTTCTCACTGGAAATGTCCTTGGTGAGATTGTTGACCGCGACGTGAAGACCAGAACGTTGCAGGAATTTTCCAAAACCTCAACCCGGTCGATTGCCATTGGTGATGGCGCCAATGACCAAGGGATGTTAGAGGCAGCCGATATTGGAATCGCTTTCTGCGCTAAGCCTGCCCTGAACGAGGTTGCAGATCTTCAGATTCACCATCGCGATTTACGCGCAGTGTTGCATCTAATCGGGTATTAATCCCGCTCTTTTACAGTCGGCAGGCGTGAATATCTGTTACGAGAATGCCCCGTGCTCCTACGCTCCAAAGGTCATCGAGGATCCGATTAATCTCTTTACGCTTAACCATAGCTCGAACCGCGCTCCACTCCCCTTTTTGCAACGGTGAGATAGTTGGAGATTCGATGCCTGGTGTTAAGGCGCAAGCACGTTCTAGATCGCCATTTGCGACGTCATAATCTACAAGTACGTATTGTCGAGCAATAACAACTCCGTTGAGGCGTCGAATGACGGTCTCAATCTTCTCGTCACGCGAGACCTTTGTGCCTTCGATCAAGATCGCCTCGCTCTCTAACAGAGCTGAGCCAAATACCGCAAGCCCTGCTTGCCTGAGCGTTCCGCCGGTTGAAACTACATCGGCAATCGCATCAGCCACACCTAATCGAATTGCGCTCTCGACGGCGCCATCGAGACTTACGACTACGGCCGAGATAGCTCGATCGGCAAGATACTTTCTGAGCAATCCTGGATATGCGGTCGCAATGCGCAATCCCGCCAAGTCCGCCTCCTGCATCTGGCGACCTTGTGGCGCTGCGAATCTAAAAGTGGATTTACCGAAATCTAACGGCAGAATTTCGCGGGCGCTTACTCCTGAATCAATCAGAAGATCACGGCCAGTTATTCCAAGTTCTAGTTCACCGGACCCAACATAGATGGCGATATCCCGAGGGCGAAGATAGTAGAACTCAATATCGTTCTCTGGATCGTAAAGCGTGAGATCTCGGCTATCCGTGCGCTGGCGATACCCTGCCTCGCGGAGCATGAGTGAAGCGCTATCGGATAATGAACCCTTATTAGGAACGGCTATCTTAAGCATCTGGACTCCAATGATTTCGGTAGATCGGATTAAGTGGTCTTTGTAAAAGTGGTGGTCTACAAAACTCTATAAATATCGGCAGGATTCAAGCCTCTGGCAATCATGAGAACTTGAAGGCGGTAGATCAATTGCGAGATCTCAAGGGCTAGCGCTTCGTCACTTTCGTGCTCTGCCGCCAGCCACACTTCGCCGGCTTCCTCGATGATCTTCTTTCCCATGGCATGTATTCCGCCATCGAGAGCCTCAACCGTCGCCGATCCCGCAGGACGCATTACTGCCTTCTCTGAGAGCTCGGCAAATAATTCTTCGAAAGTCTTCACGGCCTGATTTTACTCGAGTCCGCTTGCTTGCGTTGCCAATTTCCGAAGGGCGGAGAGCATCTGCGCTGGTGACTGCGCCTTATAGACAGCACTGCCGGCAACAAATGCATCGGCTCCTGCTTCTGCTGCGGTCACGATCGTCTCTAACGAGATTCCACCATCAACTTGAAGCCAGATATCGCGATCGCAGTTATCGAGCGCGGCCCTGGCTTGGGTCAGCTTTGGCATCATCTCTGACATGAAGCTCTGGCCACCAAAACCAGGTTCGACGGTCATGATTAAGACCATATCGAGATGGTTCAGCAATGGCTCGATCAGATCAAATGAGGTGCCAGGCTTGATGGCAAGTGAGGCACGCGCTCCAGCTTCTTGGATCTTCTGGATCGTTGCCAGCGGTTGGGTACTTGCCTCAAAATGGAAGGTAACACTCTCCGCACCGGCTCGAGCATACTCAGGCGCCTCATCATCGGGATTTACGATCATCAGATGGGCATCTACCGGTAGAGGTGATGAGGTAATGATCTGAATCGATTCATCTAACGTGAAAGTCTGATTAGGAACAAAAATATTATCCATCACGTCAAGATGCAAGAAGTCAGAGGCGCTAGCAACCCTTTCAATCTCTGAGATCAAGTTTGCTCGGTCTGCATTGAGAATACTTGGACACATCCGAACTTTGCGCGGTGAGTGTGGCGAGTTCATTGAATTATGCCTCGCCATCTTTGCGGGTAAAAGCTGCCATAAACATCGAGTCGGTACCGTGAATATCTGACCACATTTGAATTGTGCCATTTTCCTGGAGGAAATTCATCGATTCCGCTGAAGTCGGGATGAACGGTGTGAGCGAAAGAAGCTCGAAATCCTTGTGGCGGTAGAGGAAATCTGCGACTTGGGCAATGGTTTCGCTTCGATGAGGTGAGCAGGTGACGTAGGCGATCACGCCACCAGGGTTGAGTAATTTCACTCCCGAATCAAGCAAATCCCGTTGCAGAGAGACTAAGTTTTTAAGATCTGACTGAGTCTTGCGCCATCTTGATTCCGGACGGCGCCGGAGTGCGCCTAGACCACTGCATGGCGCATCGATCATGATTCGATCGTAACGAGTTGGCAGATCTGGAAGATCCTCACCCTTGTGTGTTATCACCTGAGATGGCGGTATTACATGACTCACTAACGTGGCCCGGTGTTCGGTTGGCTCATTGGCTGTGAAATTATCCTTCGGGCGATTCTCCCGAAGAAGGTTAAAGAGCATGGCCGCTTTTCCACCAGGACCTGCGCACATATCTAACCAATGAAGATAATCAGCGCCCCCTGCAGTGTTGAAGAAGATTTCGCTTATGAGTTGAGAGCCTAAATCTTGAACTCCAGCGCGGCGTTCATGGATGGCCACATATGAACCGGGCATCTTCTCTGCTCGTACTGAGAAAGTCCCCTCAGCCATGAGCTCTGCTCCTTCGTTGATGAGTTCTTCGCGGGTGCTCTTTCCTGGCCAACAGACGATATGAGGAGCTACCGGGGTGTTATGAGATTCAAGAAGTGAGATGAGACGACTCTCATCTTTGAGTTGATCGCGGAATGCAGAGACAATCCATTCCGGATGGGAATACTTTGTTGGCAGGTCGGGATCGCTCTCGTAATCAGGTGGATCACGAAGAATCGATCGCAAAATTGCATTCACATAGGAGGCCTTGCCCTCGCCTGCGACAAGTCTGGCAACTTCGACCGTAGCATCAACTGCAGCGTGATCTGGAACCCGCATCTCAAGAATCTGATGCAAACCCATGCGAAGGAGGTCGACGATTGCTGGATCTAAGGTTTCAAATGGGCGATCAATCTTTGTTCTGATAGCAAAATCATGCTTTCCCTGCATTCGAAGTGTGCCGTAACTGAGTTCGGTAGCAAATCCTCGATCACGTTCATCAAGTTTGGAATCACTAAGAAGTTGTGGCAACCGAATATTTGCATAGGCGCCTTCCCGATTAACTTGAGAGATGAGGTTGAAGGCGAGCAGACGCGCCTCGTCGGGCCTCGCTCTTTTGAAATCAGATTTAGCCATTCGCGCCATCTACCGGGGTTTCGAACTTCTCCCCTGGTTCGATTCGAATACCTCGGAGATAATCGGCCGCCGACATTCGCTTCTTTCCGGCTGGTGTGACTTCCCCAAGTTCGAGTACGAGATCACCGCTTTGGATGAAAGTTCGAGAGCCATCGCTCCACACTTCACCGATGTGATGGGAATCAAGCGGGAGATCAACAATCTGAGCTTGATGAATACTGACCTTCATCCCACGCAAGTGCGAATATGTACCTGGTTTCTGAGACAACGCGCGAATTTTCCGCATAATCATAATTGCTGGATCAGCCCAGTTGATCTCACCCATCTCTTTGGAAATCTTGGGAGCGAGTGTGATGCCAGCCAGTGGCTGGTTCTTAGGCTTTTCACCTCGGGCTATCGTCTCAATGACAGAGATGATCGCTTCGCCACCTCGGTTCGCCATGATCTCTAGCAATTCCTCGGTATTGGCTTCATCTCCAATATGGATCTCTTCTTGGTGGTAAATCGGACCGGTGTCCATTCCCTTATCAAGTTTGAAGATAGAGATTCCTGAAACCTCATCGCCTTCGAGAATTGCCCATTGAACCGGTGCAGCCCCACGCCACCTGGGCAAGAGCGAGAAGTGGAGATTGAGCCAACCGAAGCGTGGACCATGAAGAAGTTCGGGCGGAATCAACTTCCCATAAGAGGCTGTGATGACCAATTGAGGTTGGGATGCGAGAAGATGTTTATTGATTTCTGAGATATCAGCTGGTTTTGCCACAAGGATGCCACGCTCCTGCGCCCAGATTGCAAGAGGATTCGCAACTTCCGTCTGGCCCCGCCCAGTCTTTCGATCAGGATGAGTAATAATCGAAGCCAATTCATGCCTAGATGAGATGATTGCTTCAACGATCGGAACGCTAATGAGAGATGAGGATGCTACCGAAATCTGCACTATCTAGTTTCCAAGTCCGCGCGTGAAATGTGGCGAGACTTTAATTGTTGGTGCGGTTCCTGCTTGTGCCGCGTCAGCAAACCATTCGCTCTCACGGATCTCCTTCATTGCATTTTTGCGAAGATCTAGACTCATACGATCAACGAAGAGAATTCCGTTGAGGTGATCAGTCTCGTGTTGTAGCGCTCGAGCCAAGAATTCTGTGCCTTCAACGATAATTGGTTCGCCATGCATGGTGAAACCCTTGGCAACGGCGCGAAACGCTCGCGGTGTATCGGCGTAGACGCCAGGAAATGAGAGACAACCCTCCTCGCCATCTTGCATCTCTTCGCTCAAATCAAGTGTTGGATTCACTAAGTGGCCAGGTTCGCCATCAACATCCCAAACGAAAACCCGGAGAGATACACCGATTTGAGGTGCCGCTAAGCCTGCGCCTGGAGCGTCGTGCATAGTCTCTGTGAGATCAGCGACGAGCGTTCGCAACTCTTTATCGAAATCAGTAACGACTGCGGCGGGGGTGGTAAGAACAGGATCTCCGAAGTAGCGGATCGGTTGAATAGCCATGTACCTATTCTAGCCGCTGGAGCCACTGGCGCAGATCAGGTGATTGAATAAGGATCAAATCTAAGCGTTAGAGGCTCTCTTTTCTGCGCCGCCCTCAATCTCTGAATGCCAGCAATAATCTCGGTGAACTCTTCGCCGCGTTCTACCTCAAACTTCACAAAGAGCCGTCCTTTTCCATTCCCGCTTCGTGGGAGGGCTATTGAGGGGAAGTTGCGGCTGGTTAAGAGATCGGCGATGGCAGTGAGTTCGGTGTAAGGAGCTTCGCAGACCAAGATTCGAAAATATGGCGGCAGACCCGCGTCATAGCGTTCATTCATCTCTCGAGCGGAAAGTTCATATGCAGCAGATCGAAGCAATCCCTGTGAGATGGAATCCGCTTGCGGGAGCGAGATCATGAAATCTCCGTTGGGAGCGAGTTGGCCAAGCAATTTAAACCATTGCTCTCTGACATCTTCCTGACTGCGGAGTTCAACTTGAGAATAGGCCTGTGCGGCATCGAGTACGAAGATTCCCTCGTATCGACCAATGGGCTCAGATCCAAGAGTAGCGACAACTAATGAGGTGCCATCGGGGAGTTCAAAAATCTGATTCTCACCGGAAGATTGAAGAATTCGTACCTTTGGGAATGATCGACCGTACTCTGCGGCGGTTCTCACCGATCCGCGGGATGTCGCCCACATCTTTGGACTGTTGCACCATGGGCAATGCCAATTAATGATGACAGTTTCACAGACCGAGCAGGCCGGATTGGCGCCAGCCATAGGGATTTTCAGACGACCACCGCAAGAACAGTGCGCCTTCGTTCGACACTGACCGCACGTGAAACCATTAACGTATCCGGTACGGGCGACGCTGATGAGAACATTGCCGCGCTGCAGAGCTTTTGCAACATCGCCCATCATCCTAGATTCCATACCGAGTTCGGGTGCGAATGTCATCCGCCGGACTTTCTGTTGTGAGTATGAGTGGGCTGAGAGCCAACGACTTTCGACCTGTTTGACGATTTCAACAGATGGCGAGCTTGAAAAGAAGATCACGTTATGTTGCGGACTTCGCAGAAGTGCAATATCGCGCGAATTCCACGTTGGAGATCGCCTCTCATAGTGATGGCTTTCAACTTCATTGACGACAATGAGAGTGTCAGATTTCGCTAGATTGAGCAGGCAACCATTCCGTAACGTGATAACTATTCCTGCTTCTGCAAAATTCGCTTTCAGATAGCTCTCGTAACGTTCGCTCTTGCTCTGATTCGAAGAGTTGATTACAAAGGGAATATCACGGCCACGAAGTTGAGAAGCAATGGCTTGTAGATCCTTGAAATCTGGAAGAGAGATTACGACCTTGCCGACCAGACTTCGGGTGAGAGCAATCTGGATGATCTCCTGATAGATCTCAACATGAGGTGCTGCGATGACGACTTCGCGTACTCCGCTCGTAGCGCGAAGCGCTTTCTGCAACGATCGGGGAATCTCTACAGTTGGTTTCACATCCGGTGAATCCGTTGTTACAGCCGCAGGGGGCGTCTTTCCACGGTTGCGAAAACTCTTCTCCCCCATGATCGAAAATGGTGGCGACATGCTGCGTAGAAATGACCAAGAGTCTGTTGCATATCGCCTTGCTAGGGCGGTAGCTAGCTCTAATTGAGTGGGCGAAAAGACTGGCGTATGCGAGATGAGTGAAGCAATCGACTTTATCTTGGTCGTGCTCCCAGGTTCGGCTCCTCGCGAAACGATGACGCCTTCGACCAGTGAGTGGCCGTAGGGAACTGATACGAGATCACCAACATCTGCCAACTCACAACCTTCAACGAGCCGGTAGGTAAAGACTTCTTGAGGCGCAAGAAAGGGCAGGTTGACGATGACATCGACAAAGGGACGTTCGGAGAGCGACTTGAGAACTTTCGGCGCCTTCTCAACTCTCAATCGGAGTGGCTTTACCTCAGCCACGTCTCATCAGCCCTTTACAGCGAGTTGAAGAGCTTGCGCCCGATCAGTGCGTTCCCATGTGAACTCTGGAAGTTCGCGACCAAAGTGGCCGTAGGAACTAGTCAGTGAATAGATAGGTTGCAGGAGATCTAGATCGGCAATAATCGCAGCTGGGCGAAGATCAAAGACCGACTCGATCGCTGCCTCAATCTGCAACACCGGAACCTTCTCGGTACCAAAGCACTCGACGAAGAGCCCAACGGGTTGGGCCTTACCGATGGCATAGGCAACTTGAACTTCACATCGAGTGGCAAGCCCAGAGGCGACCACATTCTTCGCTACCCAACGCATCGCATAAGCCGCAGAACGGTCGACTTTGGATGGATCTTTACCTGAGAAGGCGCCGCCGCCATGACGTGCCATTCCGCCATATGTATCGACAATGATCTTACGTCCAGTAAGTCCGGCATCGCCCATTGGTCCACCGATCACGAAGCGACCCGTTGGATTGATCAATGCGCGAACAGAGGAATGATCAATGGCAAGGTCAGCGATAACAGGATCAATCACGTACTTCTTCACATCCGGAGCCAAGGTCTTCTCAAGATCGATATCAGCAGCGTGTTGGGTGCTCACAACAACAGTATTAAGTGCAACAGCCCGGTCGCCATCATATTCAATCGTTACCTGAGTCTTCCCATCGGGACGAAGGTAAGAGAGCTCGCCAGACTTTCGCACCTTTGCAAGCTGCATAGATAACTTATGTGCGAGTGAGATTGGAAGAGGCATCAATTCTGGCGTGTCATCACAGGCATAACCAAACATCAACCCTTGATCGCCAGCTCCTTGCAGATCGAGTGGATCAATCGATGAGCTCACACGCTTCTCAAAAGCTGAGTCAACACCTTGAGCGATATCTTGAGATTGTTGACCGATGGAGAGCGAAACTCCGCATGAATTACCATCAAAGCCCTTATCGGATGAGTCATACCCAATCTCGAGTACTGTCTCGCGAACGATATTCATGACATCGGCATAACCGTTGGTGGTCACTTCACCGGCAACGTGGACCTGACCAGTGGTGATCAGAGTCTCTACCGCAACGCGGGATTTCTTATCTTGGCTTAAAAGCGAATCGAGGATGGCATCGGAGATCTGATCCGCCATCTTGTCTGGATGACCTTCGGTCACTGATTCGGAGGTAAAGAGTCTTTTCGTGCGATTACTCATTGGGTAAACCTAACTTATCGTGAGCCAAATCGAGAAGTTTGTGGGCAAGTGTCACCTTGGAGCACTCGTGGATTTCTGCAACCACTGATTTGCCATCAAGGATCAGACCCGAGGTTCTCTCCTGGCCAAAGATTGCGCCCCCGCTAACATCGTTGAGGTAGATGAAGTCGAGCTTCTTTGCAGCATATTTTTCGCGCGCCTTCTCAATGCCGTCATCCCCTGTCTGAGCGGCGAATCCAATCATGATCTGCTCATCTTTGAATGATGAGAGGGTTTTAAGAATATCCACGGTCGGGGTCAGTTCTATGGAGAGATAGTTGGCTTTCGCCAATTTTTCATCGCTTTCATGCGAAGGTTTTGCATCTGCAACCGCGGCACTCATCACTAGTACGTCGCATTGATCAAATCGCGCTGAAACCGCTTCATACATCTGCTGCGCGGTCGTAACCGGAATAATCTCCACGCCCTCGATTGCGGGCTCCGCTGAATTAGCAGCGACCAAGGTGACCTGTGCTCCTCGAACTGCTGCTGCGTAGGCAACGGCATAACCTTGCTTGCCCGATGAGAGATTTCCAAGATATCGAACTGGGTCGATCGGTTCACGAGTACCACCAGCGGTCACTAGAACTTTGACTCCACGAAGATCAGCTTTGTGATCGAGAATATCCTCGACCGCAGAGATGATCTTTGCTGACTCTGGGTATCGTCCGGCGCCTACATCCTCACCCGTCATACGGCCAACATCGGGCTCCAAAACGGTGATGCCGCGAGATCGTATCATTTCGACATTTGCTTGGGTCGCGGCGTTCTGCCACATCTCGGTATGCATAGCCGGCACTAACAGGATTGGTGACGTTGTAGCGAGAAGTACATTGGTGAGCAGATCATCAGCCCTACCACTTGCAATTCGCGCGAGGAGGTCGGCTGTGGTCGGAGCAATGATGATGAGATCAGCTCGTTTCGCCAAATCGATATGCGCGATGCTATGAACATCACTCCACAGATCATCGTGCACTGGTCGTCCGCTGAGCGCGGCCCAGGTGGCGCTTCCTACAAAATTTTGGGATGAGCGAGTCGGAATAACGGTGATGAGAAAACCGTGGTCTTGTAAGCGACGAAGGAGATCTGCGCTCTTATATGCAGAAATTCCCCCACCGACGCCAAGGATTACTTCGCGACCGCGGGGGAACATGAGGGAATGAAAGTTACGCTGTTACTTCTTGAGCCTTAGGCTCTGCGCTCTCAAGGTTCTCGAGGTTTTCAAGGGTCAAGAGTCCTTCGTTGATTTCACGAAGTGCAATCGAAAGTGGCTTCTCGTGAACATAGGTCTCAACAAGTGGTCCTACATACTCAAGCAGGCCTTCGCCGAGCTGTGAATAATATGCATTGATCTGACGAGCGCGCTTTGCTGCGTAGAGAACGAGGCTATATTTTGAACCAGCCTTATCGAGAAGTGCATCGATCGAAGGATTGGTGATGCCATCCATATTCGACATTGAGCTCATTCGTTCCTCTTCCTGTTAATTCGGCAATTCCACTATCTATCAGTATCTATCAGTATCTATCAGTATCTATCAGTATCTAGGAGAACTCTTTCAAAGTAAGCCATTACACCTGGTGTGAAGTCGCCAAGGATACCATTTCTTCAACGAGCTCTCCCACCTGGTGATTTACCAGAATATGGTCGAACTCCCCCGCAGCGGCCATCTCGACCTCGGCCAAGGCCAACCTAGCCGCTTGCCGTTCAGGGGTATCAGTTCCACGACCTTCGAGCCTAGCTTTGAGCTCTTCCCACGATGGCGGGGCGATAAATATGAGCATGGCGGCTGGATCGGCGGATCGAACCTGACGAGCGCCTTCGATCTCAATTTCAAGGAGGACATTCTTTCCTAGTGCAAGCCAATGCTCGATTGGCTCTCGAGGAGTTCCGTAGCGCGCGCCGGCAAACTCAGCCCATTCTAAGAAGGCAGATTCAGCGATGAGTTGATCAAATTTCGAATCCGTATAGAAGAAATAATCAACGCCCTCGCGCTCGCCCTCCCGCGGATCTCTCGTCGTTGCAGAGATAGATATCCAAAATCTAGGATCGTTCTTCAATTCCCGAGTGATCGTGCTCTTACCTACTCCGCCTGGTCCAGACATGACAATGAGAGTGCCACGCTGTGGATCTACTTTTGACATAGCAAGCTCCCCCTTCAACGCCATTATTTGATTCCGTCCGAGGCCCGCAATCCTACGGGTTGGCGAGATCTTTGCACGTTCCATGATTGCTTCAGCTCGGAGCTTGCCTACGCCCGGAACAGATTCGAGAAGTTCGCGCACTCTCATCTTCTGAATGGCGGCAGATGCGGAATTGATCACATCAAAGATACTTATCCCAGAGTTTTTCAACGCGCTCTTTACCTCCGAACGCTCTCGCCGTGCCGCAGTCGCTGCTAAGAGAGCGGCTTCGCGTTCTTGCGGGGTAAGTTTAGGCGGAAGTGGCATCTTCGAGAATCTCTTTAGCCATATCACTCATGGCTGATGGCCCCGATTTCCAGAGCGAGGTAATTGGACGGCCAATCACGAGATAGGTAGAGCCGGCTCGCATGGCATCACGTGGCGTCATCACCCGAGTCTGATCCCCCGCAGCCGATCCAGTCGGACGAACCCCAGGAGTAATGATCGCAGCGCCCTCGCCAATCTTTGCCCTGATTCCTGCCACCTCAAGTGGAGAGGAGACAATCGCCCGAGCCCCGGCCTTAACAGCAAGGTCGGCCATACCAATTGCAGTGGTCATTGGATCACTCCGATAGCCGATCTCTCTCAAATCTTCATCACCAAGGGAGGTGAGCACTGTGACAGCGGTGATCTCAATATGAGGAACGGCGGTTGCCGCCGCCTGGATCATTTCAGTACCGCCTGATGCATGAACCGTCAGGAACTTAGGAGCGATCGCAGATATCGAGCGCGCAGCGCCAGCGACAGTATTTGGTATATCGTGGAGTTTGAGATCTAGGAAGAGATCGAAATCGCCGGCAGTGCGTAATTTATTAATACCCGCTTCGCCGAATTTAAGGAAAAATTCAAGTCCGGCCTTATAGGTCGCGATCGAACCGTGGGTCGCTGATATCCATGAACATGCGGTATCAAGATCATCAGTATCTAAAGCAAGAATGAGTGGATTCATTTCTCTACCTTCCGTTAATTTCGATGGGCGTAGCCAATAGCTTCTTGAAGTGTTGCGAAGCCCTTCTCCTGCAGGATATTTTCGAGCTCGCTCTTGATAGAGATCGCAGCGGTTGGATTACCAAAGGAGGCCGTGCCGACTGACACTGCACTCGCACCAGCCAAGATGAATTCAAAGGCATCACGTCCGGTCATGATTCCACCCATTCCAAGAATCGGGAGGTCAGGCAGCGCTGCGTGGACTTGGTAGACCGCCCGCACTGCAACAGGGCGAATCGCTGGACCGCTCAAGCCGCCAGTCTTCTGTGCCAATTTTGGAAGCATGAGATTGGTATCGATAACCATGCCGAGAAGTGTGTTAATGAGAGCCACTCCATCTGCACCCGCATTAGCTACTTCTCGTGCAATCGAGACGATGTCTGTTACATCGGGTGAGAGTTTTGCAATTATTGGAAGGTCGCCTCCGATATTGCGTCTTACTGCCTCAATCGCGGCCCGAGCTGTTTCAGGTTGACACGAGAAGACCATTCCGCGGTTCTCCACATTTGGACAAGAGATATTTACTTCTAGTCCAACAACGCCGGGAAGATTCCTCATCTTCCGTGCCAATACTGCGTAATCCTCGACCGTCTCACCGGCGATGCTCACTACGGTTCGAGCACCCTGTGCGTCGAGCCACGGAAGATCGTTAGCTATGAAGTAGTCAACACCAGGACCCTGTAAGCCGATTGAGTTCAGCATGCCACTTGGTGTCTCTGCCATACGGGGAGTTGCCCGACCACTTCGGGCTTTAATCATGATGGATTTAGTAACAATCGCACCAAGTTCGGTGAGCGGGAAGAACTGCGAGAGCTCTTTACCCGAACCGGCACAACCGCTCGCTGTCAGGATTGGGTTTGGAAGGAGTGCGCCGCCGAGATCCGTCTGGAAGGAGAAAGTCATGCGCCGAAGGTCCCTTCTGGAATCTTTCGTTTGCTATCCCATACCACTCGAGAGCCATCCATTACTGGTCCATCAATACACGAACGAAGCATGCGAGTCACGCCATCGTCGCCTGTAACAGGGAGCACGCAGGTCATGCAGACGCCGATGCCGCAGGCCATGGATTCTTCGACTGCGCACTGGTGCAAAATTCCAAAACGATCACTTATCTTCGTGATCGCCTCTAACATACCCATAGGGCCACAGGAGTAAATAATTTCAATCTCATTCTCTATGATGATCTGCGAAAGAACGTCGGTAATTTGACCTTGAGTTCCCATGCTTCCATCATCCGTTGTGATGGTGAGAGATGAGACCGCTCTCTTCCCATCTAATGGTGCATAGATCTTATTTGCGGTGCTTGCACCCAGGACCATATCAACTCGACAGCCGCGACTCTTCAAGAGTTCGGCCAGTCCAAAGAGCGGAGCGCTTCCATATCCGCCACCGACTAATAGAGCCCGTACTGGTTCCGTCGGTATTCCGAAGTGAGTTCCAAGCGGTGCAACCATATCGACTGTGGCATGTGGTTCGAGTGATGTGAGCCAACGACTCCCTTGCCCATGAGGAGCAACGATCAATTCGATCAATCCACCATGTGCACTCTTCTCAGTTGCCCGATAGATTGCAAAAGCCCGACGCAGAATCATCGCCGACCCTTCGCCACCCACTGCGATTGCGACAAAATTTCCAGGAAGCGCTTGCGCTGCAATATCCCCCACTAAGAAACTCATGTGATGGTAGGCACCGACGCGCTTATTGCTGATTACTTCTGCTGTGATCTGAGCTGCTCGATTATTGATCGATGATGGATTCATCGGATCTTCTCTTCCGCTTGCCATTCTTGGAGGGACTCAATATCGAAATCTCGACTCTGCATCTCGCGAATACCTTCAACAGCGGCTTTGAAGCCGGCGATTGTCGTAATGATCGGGATTGCTCGCTGCACTGAGGCGGTACGGATTAACCAACCATCTTGACGACTACCTCTGCCAAGTGGGGTGTTAATCACGAGGTCAACCATAGATGAGGTGATGATGTCGACCGCAGATAGACCCTCGCCGTCGGTATCAGAATTCTTACGTACCAATTTTGAGCTCACTCCATGATCTGCCAAGAACTTGTGGGTACCAGCTGTGGTGAAGATCGAGAAGCCCAAACTTGCAAGAGTTCGCGCCGGCTCAAGGGCATCTGCCTTATCCCGGTCAGAGAGCGAGATAAAGACCGAGCCTTTCATCGGAAGCGGACCAAATGCAGCTATCTGGCTCTTGGCGTAAGCCTCGCCAAATGTTGAGGCAATACCCATCACCTCGCCAGTAGATCGCATCTCTGGTCCGAGTACAGAATCCACACCTGTGCCATCGATACGGCGGAATCTATTCCACGGAAGTACCGCTTCCTTAACGGAAATTCCGTTAGCAACTCCGTCGCCAGAGGCGGGAAGGATCGACGTGGTGCGAAGTTGGGCGATGCTTTGGCCAGTAGAGATGAGTGCGGCGGCCTTAGCGAGAGCATTGCCAGTTGCTTTGCTGACAAAAGGAACAGTACGAGAAGCGCGCGGGTTCGCCTCAATGACATAGAGAGTGCCATCTCGCGTGATCGCGAATTGAATATTAATCAAACCTCGCACGCCAACATTTGAAGCTATTTTGTAAGTGGCCTCTCGAATCTCGGCGATCTTCGCCTCGTCCAAGGTAAAGCTTGGAAGTACACAAGCAGAATCGCCGGAATGAATGCCAGCCTCTTCGATATGTTCCATCACCCCGGCAAGGAAGAGTTCAGATCCATCGTAGAGAGCATCCACATCAATTTCGATCGCATCATCAAGGAATCGATCGATCAACACTGGATGGTTAGGAGTTATCTCTGTCGCCTTCAGGATGAACCCTTCAAGAGATTCATCATCGTAGACAATCTCCATTCCTCGTCCTCCGAGAACAAATGACGGGCGAACAAGAACTGGATAGCCGATTCCATGGGCGATTACCTTCGCCTCTTCAAAGGAGCGAGCCATTCCAAACTCTGGAGCCTGCAAGTCGCTCTTCTCGAGGATTGCGCCAAATTCACCACGATCTTCTGCGAGGTCAATGGCATTGGGAGACGTTCCAAGAATTGTTACGCCGGCATCGAGCAAACCGCGAGCCAATCCGAGCGGTGTTTGGCCACCTAATTGGGCGATGACACCAAGAACGGGACCAGCTGCACTCTCAGCAGCGATTACCTCCAAAACATCTTCTAGAGTGAGTGGTTCAAAGTAGAGACGATCGGAAGTGTCATAGTCGGTTGAAACTGTCTCAGGATTGCAATTAATCATGATCGTCTCATAACCTGCATCACGTAGAGCGAAAGCGGCATGAACACAGGAGTAGTCAAACTCAACCCCCTGACCGATTCGGTTAGGCCCACTGCCCAGAATGAAGACTGCTGGCTTAGTTCTTGGGCGTACTTCACTCTCTAGGTCGTAGGAAGAATAATGGTAAGGAGTATGGGCTTCGAATTCTGCGGCACAGGTATCGACCGTCTTATAGACGGGACGAAGATTGAGGCGATGACGAATAGCGCGGACCTCTGAATCGGAGAGCGATCGCAATGAGCCAATCTGGCTATCTGAGAAGCCTAGAACCTTCGCCGATCGGAGGAGGTCAACCCCTAGCTCTGCAGCAAGAGAAATTTCCTTCGCCTTTTCATTGATAATTTCAATCTGCGCCAAGAACCATGGATCGATCTTTGTGCGAGCGAATATCTCTTCGACCGTTGCCCCGAGGTGCATCGCACGTTGGACGTTCTGCAATCGATATTCGGTCGGGACATTAATCGTTGACATCAAGGACTCTAAATCTGCACCTTCGATATCCCACGAGAAACTCATCCCCTTCTTCTCAACCGAACGTAGCGCCTTCTGTAACGCTTCAGGGAAACTTCGGCCAATCGCCATAGCCTCTCCGACCGACTTCATTGTGGTGGTGAGACGCTCATCTGCTTCTGGGAACTTCTCAAAGGCGAAGCGAGGTACTTTGACAACAATATAGTCAAGAGTTGGCTCAAAGGATGCTGGTGTCGATTGCGTAATATCGTTTTGGATCTCATCGAGAGTGTACCCAATGGCAAGCTTCGTTGCGATCTTCGCGATTGGAAACCCTGTCGCCTTTGATGCGAGTGCTGATGAGCGTGAAACACGTGGGTTCATCTCAATGACGATGATTCGGCCGTCCACAGGGTTCACGGCGAATTGGATATTGCAACCGCCGGTTGCGACGCCCACTTCACGAATAATGGCGATCGAGAGGTCGCGTAGCCGTTGATATTCGACATCTGTCAAAGTCATTGCTGGCGCAACGGTAATGGAGTCGCCTGTATGCACACCCATGGGATCCAAGTTTTCGATGCTACAGACGATGACGACATTGTCCTTATGGTCGCGCATAACTTCAAGCTCGTACTCTTTCCAGCCAATGATGGATTCCTCAAGAAGAACCTCAGTTGTCGGGCTATGACGAAGACCTGCGCCTGCGATCAGCTCCAATTCATCTTGATTGAAGGCGATCCCAGAACCCAATCCGCCCATGGTGAAGGATGGTCGGACGACGACTGGATATCGAAGAACCTCTACCGCAGCAAGAGCTTCTTGCATTGAGTGGCAGATGATCGAACGAGAGGACTCTCCCCCAACCTTCTCGACGATCCCTTTGAAAATTTCCCGATCTTCGCCACGTTTAATTGCATCGATATTTGCACCAATGAGCTTTGTTCCATATTTTTCAAATGAGCCGCGCTCAAAGAGCTGCATGGCCGCGTTGAGAGCGGTCTGCCCACCTAGCGTTGCAAGCACTGCATCCGGACGTTCTTTCTCCAAAATCTTCTCGATAACTTCTGGGGTTATTGGCTCGATATATGTTGCGTCGGCGAATTCTGGGTCAGTCATGATTGTTGCCGGATTTGAGTTAATCAAAATAACGCGAATACCTTCTTCGCGAAGAATTCGGCAAGCTTGAGTGCCGGAATAGTCGAACTCGCACGCTTGACCAATGACGATTGGTCCCGAACCGATGACGAGAACGCTCTTGATGGATAGATCTCTACTCATGTGTGGCGCCAACCTTCTTCTTACTCATCATCTCGGCAAAATGGTCAAAGAGGTAGGCGGCATCATGGGGACCGGCTGCCGACTCCGGATGGTATTGCACGCTAAATGCTGGACGTTCAAGGAGTTCTAGCCCTTCAACAACACCATCATTGAGGCAGATATGGCTTACATAGCCAGAGCCATAGACCGTTGTGAAATTTGCATCAACAGGGGCATCAACAGCAAAGCCATGGTTATGCGCCGTGATTTCAACAGTTCCATTTTTAACATTCTGAACCGGCTGATTGATTCCGCGATGCCCGAATGGAAGTTTGTATGTGCTGAATCCGAGCGCACGCCCCAAGATTTGATGGCCGAAACAGATGCCAAAGACCGGGATCGATTCGGAGAGGAAGTGACGCACAAGGTCGACCATCTCATCCATTGTTGAAGGGTCGCCAGGACCGTTGGAAAGGAAGATTCCATCAGGAGAAATGGCCTCAATTTCCTCAATAGTCGAACTAAGGGGAAAGACATGGACTTCCATTCCACGTTCTGACATATGACGTGGGGTGGCAGATTTGATCCCAAGATCAATTGCCGCGACGGTGAATTTCTTTTCAACTCCTGGTGGCGGTGAGACAATATAAACACATTCGGTCGTTACATCAGAGGCTAAGAAGAGGCCGGACATGGCTGGAGTTTGACGGACCCTAATCACCATCTCCTCCCGAGATAGCTCACTGCCAGAGAAGATACCGACTCGCATTGAACCGCGATCTCGGAGGTGTCGGGTAATTGCGCGGGTATCAATCCCCTGAATACCGACAACGCCAGCATCGATCAACGCTGACTCCAAGCTCTCCTCTGATCGCCAGTTCGATGGCCGAGGTGATGGATTTCGTACTGCGAAACCACCGACCCAAATCTTCTTCGATTCCATATCTGCAGCATTCATTCCCGTGTTACCTACATGCGGCGCCGTCATAATGACGATTTGCTTGTGATAACTAGGATCGGTAAGAGTCTCCTGATAGCCAGTCATACCTGTGGAGAAGACCGCTTCGCCAAAAGTCTCACCTTGGCAAGCCCATGACTCTCCTTCAAAGACCGCACCATCATCGAGAACCATGAATGCCTTACTCATGAACAACTCCAGTCATTTCTTGATCACGAAGCACAACTTTGCCTCGGAAGATTGTGTGTACGACATCGCCCCTGAGATGGCTGCCGTGGAAAGGTGTGTTCTTTCCTTTTGAGAAGAGATCGTTGCGATCGATAACTCGTTCTGCCTTCGGATCAACAATCGTGAGATTTGCTATGGAGCCGATTGAGATCTCTTGGCCCTGGTTCGCATACCCGCCAATCTCTGCTGGTTTAACCGACATTACTTCGATGAGGCGTTGCCAACTCATGAGTCCACTCTCGACCATCGTTGTGTAGACAATGGAGAAGGCTGTCTCTAAGCCAACCATGCCAAGCGCGGCCGATGCCCACTCGCAATCCTTATCTTCACCTGGATGAGGAGCGTGATCGGTTGCAACGATATCAATAGTGCCATCAGCCAGCCCCGCACGTAACGCATCTACATCGGCCTGGGTACGCAGCGGTGGATTCACTTTGTAGATTGGATCGTACGAGCGAGCAGCCTCATCCGTAAGAATCAGGTGATGTGGAGTTACTTCAGCAGTGACTGCCATACCTTGGGATTTTGCCCAACGAACAATCTCAACCGATCCTTTGGTCGAGAGATGACAGATGTGAAGTCGGCTTCCCACTGAGTGGGCCAAGAGAATATCTCTGGCAATAATGGATTCTTCAGCAACTGCTGGCCAACCAGCCAGACCCAATTCTGAGGCGACCGGTCCTTCGTTCATCTGCGCATTCTCTGTTAATCGTGGCTCTTGCGCATGCTGAGCTATGACTCCGTCGAACGATTTCACATATTCAAGTGCTCTGCGCATGAGAAGCGCATCACTGACACATTTCCCATCATCACTAAAGATTCGAACTTTCGCAGCGGAGTTCGCCATTGCGCCGATCTCTGCAAGTTTGACTCCCTCAAGACCTTCACTCACGGCGCCAATCGGAAAAACTTCACAGAGCCCGGCCTCGATACCAAGGCGCCATACCTGCTCGACAACGCCTGCAGTATCGGCGACGGGGTTGGTATTGGCCATTGCAGAAAGCGCCGTATAGCCACCGCGTACTGCGGCCTGCGAACCGGTGAGGACTGTTTCAGCATTCTCTTTCCCTGGTTCACGTAGGTGGGTGTGGAGATCAACAAAGCCAGGAAGAACTCGAAGACCGACACACTCAATAACTTCACCAGCAGTTGGGAGGGTGCTTGAGATCTCAGCAATTTTTCCATCGCGAATCAAGAGATCAGAGGTAGACCCATCTGGCAAGGTCACTGACTTCAAAAGAATTTCATGTGTTGTGCTCATCACTGTGTCCCTCCAGTTGAGTTGAGATCGGGTCCACCGAGAAGTTGATAGAGAACCGCCATCCGTACCAAGACGCCATTTGCGACCTGTTCAACTACGACAGATCGAATCGAGTCGGCGCTTGCAGCACTAATCTCTAATCCGCGGTTCATGGGCCCTGGATGCATGACAATCGCACCAGGCTTCAATCGGGCAAGACGAGATTCATCCAAGCCATATCCGCGCGAATATTCACGACCATTGGGGAAGAAGGATTCATTCATTCGTTCGAGTTGCACTCGGAGCATCATTACAACGTCGAACTCCTCAAGTTCTGAATCGAAATCGTAGGAGAAGGGCGCTCCCCACTCCTCGATTCCAAGTGGAATCAAGGTAGGAGGTGCGATAACCGTGACTTTCGCTCCAAGCATTTGGAGAAGTGCGATATTGCTTCGGGCAACGCGCGAGTGCAAAATATCACCGACGATCGCAACTTTAAGAGAGCTGAAATCTCGCATGGTAGGACCAAAATGTTTACGAATCGTAAAAGCATCAAGAAGCGCTTGGGTTGGATGCTCATGCGTTCCATCCCCGGCATTGATAATGGCCGAACTCACCCAACCACTTTCTGCAAGACGATTTGCAGCTCCTGAAGCTGGATGTCGAATGACGATCGCATCTGCACCCATGGCTTGCAGCGTTTGAGCAGTATCTTTGAGGCTCTCCCCCTTGCTTACACTTGACCCTTTTGCGGTGAAATTCGTAACGTCGGCTGAAAGCCGCTTTGCAGCTGATTCAAAGGAGAGTCGAGTTCGGGTGGAATCTTCAAAGAAGAGATTGACGACAGTGCGACCACGAAGAGTAGGAAGTTTCTTTACGGCGCCAGATGTTAATCCCTCTAGTTGCGCAGCAGTATCGAGAATATCGAGGGCTTGTTCGACCGAGAGATCGTGAATCGAGAGAAGGTGTTTCACTCTTCCACCGTCTCAATCTCAACAAGATCTCGCCCATCGTGCTCGGTGAGATAGACCTTGACCGACTCTTTAAGTGATGTTGGAATATTTTTTCCGACGAAATCTGCTCGGATCGGCAATTCTCGATGTCCACGATCAACCAATACGGCGAGTTGAACCGAACGAGGTCGTCCAAGTTCGCCTAACGCATCAAGTGCGGCTCGGATTGTTCGACCCGAAAAAAGCACATCATCAACGAGTACGACATCTTTGCCTTCGATTCCTCCCATCGGCATCACCGTCTCCATCAGGGCACGTGGTGCACGCAGACGATGATCATCGCGATGCATAGTGATGTCGAGGGTTCCGCAAGGAACTGGGCTCTCGATTTCGGCAATCATCTCGCTCAAACGCTGGGCGATAAATCGGCCTCTCGTCGGAATACCCATGAGAACAAGAGAGGAGACTCCGTGGTTTCGTTCGAGGATTTCGTGGGAGATTCGCTTCAAAGCGCGAGTAATCTCACCGCTATCTAGCACAAGGCTCATTTTTGCTCCTTCGCCGCCTCACAGGACGGTTCGTTAAAGGATTTTCCGGAGATCTGCTCGATACCCGGTCACGCCTGCGAAGATTAGCATCTGTGGATAGCCTGGAGCCAAATCGACTCGACTCCCCTACCTTCACCCAATGGAAAATTTAGGAAATCTAGGAAAAGAAGAAGGTGAGGCCCTCTCTGCGATCGGCCACTCCTTGCGTGCGATAAGGCGCCAGCGCGGGATGACCCTTCGGGATGTCGATCGGGCATCGCATGGCCGCTGGAAGGCGGTGGTTGTCGGTAGCTATGAAAGGGGTGACCGGGCTCTTACCCTCAAGCGAGCCATCGGGCTCGCGACCTTTTACGAGGTGCCACTCGATCAACTTCTTGGGCTCGAGGCAGGCGGGGCGAGAGGCAGCCAACCCAGCACCGACTCTCGAGTGATCTTTAACCTCGTTGCGATTCGATCTTTGGCACCGGATCTACCTCCAACATTTATCCGATATCTCCAGGAGTTGTGCCGAGAAAGGTCAGATTGGAACGGCGAAGTTCTTACTATTCGAGGCAGCGATACAACCGCCCTTGCGATCATCGCCGATATCAGGCGCGAAGAGTTGGCCCAATGGGCGATTGATCGAGGAATTCTCATTTCCGCGAACTGATTGATGCAAAGAAGAACGAGCTCGAATTAGACCGAACTAGAGCAAACTAGAGCAGAGAGTCCTTAATCGCAGCTAATCTTCCAAGAATGCCATTGAGGTAACTAGACGATTCAACCGTTGAAAGTTCGGCAGCAATTTCGACAGCCTCATTGATAACGATCTTGTCGTCGAGATCCTTCTCCCAAAGAAGTTCATAGATCGACAGGCGCAAGAGATTACGATCAATAGCCGGCATCCGATCCATATCCCATCCCTGGGCATAGGTCATGATCAATTCATCCAACTTCTCCTTGTGCATCTGCACACCATTGAGGAGTTGTTCGACATAAAGTTCTTGAGATAACTCTTGCGACTCGCGACCCTTGTAGAGTTCTAGAGGTGAGGCGTTGCGAAGATCACCCTCATAGAGAAAATCTAGAGCGCGTTTACGAGCCTTGCGACGAGCACTCACGAATTAGCGCGACCGAGGTATCCCCCGGTGCGAGTATCAACCAAGATCTTCTCATCTTGCTTAATGAAGAGCGGAACCTGGACTGTAATGCCAGTTTCGACGGTAGCCGGCTTATTGCCACCGGATGAACGATCGCCCTGAAGACCAGGCTCGGTATAGGTCACGATCAGTTCGACTGAGGCAGGCAGTTCAACATAGAGCGGATTACCTTCATGTACAGCGACGATCGCTTCGCAATTTTCAAGCATGTAATCGACCGCATCGCCCACAACCGCAGCAGAGATAGTCATCTGGTCATAATTTTGGCTATCCATAAATACGAAATCTTCGCCATCCTTGTAGAGATACTGCATATCGCGCTTCTCAAGAATCGCAATCTCGACCTTCACTCCCGCATTAAAAGTCTTTTCCACAACTTTTCCGGTGAGTACTTGCTTCATCTTGGTGCGGACGAATGCTGGTCCCTTACCTGGCTTTACATGTTGGAATTCAATTACAGTCCAAAGCTGACCATCGATGTCGAGGGTCATGCCATTCTTTAGATCATTGGTCGTTGCCATCAGGAGTCCATTTCATCTACGAGCCCAATAACGGGCCTACCAAAGGTTGAAGAATACCCGTTGTCTGGACGGGATTTATCACTTAGCCGAGCAACGCCTTAAGCGCTATGAGGGCAAGGCGATATGAATCCGGCCCAAATCCACCAATAGTGCCGTGGACGACTCCCGAAATGACTGAGGTATGTCTAAATTCCTCGCGCGCAAGCGGGTTACTCAAGTGAACTTCAATCGCCGGGGCTTTGAGCATGGCCACTGCATCGCGGATGGCATAGGAGTAATGAGTGAATGCGGCTGGGTTGAATATCACGGGAAGCTTGGCATCTGCTGCCTCGTGTAGCCAGGTGATGAGTTCGGTCTCAGAATCGGATTGACGCACATCCGCTTCGAAGCCGAGATCTGCCGCGCTCTTCTCGATAAAAGTTGTGAGAGCCGGGAAGTCAAGATCGCCATAAATGGTCGAATCACGCAGATCCAATCGACCCAAATTAGGGCCATTGAGTACCAGAATCTTCATTGGATAATCCTGTCATAGACCTCGCGAGCAATCGATTCTGGCACGCTCTCTAGCCAGACTGGATGCGCCACTTGGTCAACGCCGATGAAGCGTAACTCCTCAGATCTGCTCTTCTTGTCCCCTTGCATGAGTGAGAAGAGCTCGGCAAATCCAATATCAACTATTCCAACCGGCAAAGAGAATTTTAGAAGCAATTCTTTGATCGATTGGCTGAAAGCGGGATCAAGATTGAGCTGTGATTCAGAGAGATAAAGGGCATAGATAAGACCGATAGCGACTGCCTCGCCATGTCTGAGGGCGTACTTCTCTCTCTTCTCAATGGCGTGACCAAAGGTATGGCCGAAATTGAGAATCTCTCTGAGTCTTCCCTCTTTGAAGTCATCACTCACAACGCCTGCCTTAACGCGAACGCTCTTGGCAATCAATTCATGTGCGATAGCACGTGCACCTGAAAGATCTCTCACCTGATTCAAACTCTCGAGGATTGTTACATCTGCAATGATCCCCGTCTTAATGACCTCGGCCAACCCAGCCGAAAAATCGCGATCTGACAGAGTTTCGAGGAATTCGCTATCAATAATGACCTCTTGAGGTGAGTGAAATGAACCCACCAAATTCTTTCCCGATGAGGTATTGATCCCAGTTTTGCCACCGACGGCAGCATCGACCATTGCCGCCAAGGTTGTTGGTATCGCATACCAATCAATACCGCGCAACCATGTTGCTGCTACAAAGCCGGCGAGATCAGTCGTTGCCCCACCTCCGATGCCAACGATGGCATCTTTGCGGCCGTACTTCTTCTCCCCAAGGATCTTCCAGATCTCAATGACTGTAGCTATATCCTTCTGCGCCTCGCCATCTTCTGTATAAAAAACATCCGAGTGATGGAGGCCGAGCTGCACCTGAAGTGAACGTGGCGCGATAATCAAGGTCTTGTGGTGGTTCGTCAGGATCTTCTCCAGCGATTCGCGGAAGGGCAGACCGATCTTTACCTGATAGGTATGTTCTGAGTTGACTTGAATCTCAACCATGGCGCACCTTCAGTACTTCTGCAATTTGAGAAGCCACTTCTTGCGCCTTCTTGGAATCAGTTGAGATGGTCATTGTCGCGAGCTCTTGATAGATAGGAAGTCTCTCTTCCATGAGTTTCAACCAACTTTGGCGCGGATTGATTAAGAGCATGGGCCGATCCTGATTAAATCCAATTCGAGGAGCAGCCTGACCGATCCCAACTTCAAGGAAGACAATCAGTGCTCCGCTTTCACGGAGCAACTTTCGACTATCGGAATTAATAACTGAGCCGCCACCAAGAGAGAGAATTCCCTTCTCATTTTCAAGAGCAGAAGCGAGAACGTCAGCCTCTACCTCTCGAAAAAAGGCCTCACCATCATCTACAAAGATCTCGGAAATCTTCTTCCCAACCTTCTCTTCAATCATCGAATCGGTATCTGAGAAGCTCAAGTGCGTGATGCGTGAGAGCGCTCTTCCGACCGAAGATTTACCAGATCCTGGTGGCCCAATAAAGATGACTTGGGGCATTACTTAATCTCAAGATTCTCAAGGTAGCTAAGGTAGTTGCGACGAGTCTCCCCGACACTGTCACCACCAAATTTTTCGAGCACTGCGTCGGCAAGAACGAGCGCAACCATCGCCTCCGCCACAATCCCAGCTGCAGGTACAGCGCAGACATCCGAACGCTGATTAATCGCCTTCGCTGCCTCGCCACTCTTCGTATCGATGGTATCGAGCGCTTTCGGAACTGTGGAGATTGGTTTCATCGCCGCGCGTGCGCGAAGGATTTCACCATTGGACATACCACCTTCAGTACCACCAGCCCGATCTGTACGCCGAACAATCTTTCCGTTCGCGTCTCTCTCGATCTCATCATGAGCAACCGATCCACGCCTGCGCGCCGTTGTGAAGCCATCACCGATTTCTACACCCTTGATTGCCTGGATACCCATGAGAGCGCCAGCTAATCGGGAATCAAGACGTCGATCCCAATGGGTGTGTGAACCAAGACCCGGAGGCAGGTTGTACACCAGCACTTCGACCACTCCGCCCAATGTGTCACCGGAAGAATGAGCATCTTCGATCTCGGTCACCATCGCAGCACTTGTAGCTGGGTCAGCGCAGCGAACAGGATCTGCATCGATGCGATTCATATCAGTTGATGACGGAAGAGCTGCATCATCAGGAACGATGACATTTCCGATTGATAAGACATGGGAGAGAATCTTCGCGCCGATTGTTTGGTCCAAGAAAGCACGTGCCACGGCCCCAAGTGCAACTCTGGCCGCAGTCTCTCGAGCGCTTGCTCTCTCGAGAATTGGTCTGGCATCATCAAAACTATATTTCTGCATTCCTACCAAATCAGCATGACCTGGACGTGGACGAGTCAAAGGTGCATTACGAGCCAAAGATGCAAGTTCATCCGGATCAACCGGGTTAGCCGACATGACTTTTTCCCATTTAGGCCATTCCGAGTTCCCGACCGTAAGAGCAATCGGTCCGCCCTGTGTGAGGCCGTGGCGAACTCCACCCAAGATTGTGACGAGATCAGCCTCGAAGTTCTGTCTAGCACCGCGACCGAATCCGAGTCGTCGACGCTGGAGATCAGCATCAATAGCCACGGTATCAATCACAACATGAGCTGGAAGACCTTCAAGGATCGCCGTCAACGCCGGACCGTGTGACTCGCCAGCTGTTAACCAACGTAACATCTCTTCACCCCATCATTCGTGCGCAAGTAGCAGACGCCAATTCTTGCAGACTTATAGAGGTTCTCGCTGACAGAATGGCGGTTCTAGGCGATCTTCTGACATTCTGACGAGGATTTGGTCGCAAATTGCTGGCTAATTAACGGCTAGCAACGCCCCAAGGAAGAGAGCTGGAGCGAAGGCGAGAGTACGAGTGAATCTTCGCCTGATCAATGAGAGCAGACCTATCTGAAAGCCCGCGACAAATAGAGCAACAATCAGGGCGGCGATCAACGCTCCGCCCTTTCCTAGGAGAAGTGTGAGGACGATGATGAGTTTGATATCTCCCCCACCGATTCCACTCTCGCTATCTCTTCGGAAGAAGAGGACTGGTAAGAGCAGAATTGCCACGATGGTCGCACTCAAAAGGGCGGAGAGAATCTGACCCGGGGCCCTGAGGTAGATCGCAAGGGAGGCGATAGCGAAGATCCCCAAGCTGGCATTTGGAATTTTACGCGTGCGAATATCGTGAATCGAGATCAGAATCCCAAAGATGAGAAGGATAAGGAAACGTAAGGTGGTCATATCCCCACGATAGAGCGCCTAAAAGTGCGTAGAGCACGATCTATGAGTTGCGTGTATGAAGTGCGTGAGTGGCTACAGAGAGTAACTCCTGACGCATTGACGCGTAATCAAATTGACTCTCTGTCATGAGAGCAATCGCATCCAGTGCCTGTTCTACGAGGAGATCAACTCCATTGAGAACTTTGCCACCCAACTCCTTCCAGGCAAATGCTAGTTCGGTGGGCCAGGGGTTATACAGGGATTCAAAGTAGATCCCAGAGGCTTGACCCAATCGACTCGCAAAGTTGTCTGCAACCCCTGAAGGAGTCGTGTTGATCACCAGGTCATAACTCTCTATTGATGTATCCATAGGAAGCCCACGAATATTTGCCGCAGGTGCGATCACGGTGAATGCATCAATTCGACTAGGAGTGCGCAGAATCAGATCGAGATGCTCAATACGATCTGCGATTGCACCAATCGCCGCTCTCGCAGTTCCGCCGCCGCCGATGATTGCCACTCTTTCAACCTTTGCACCTTCCAGTAATCGCATAAATGCTGTGAAATCAGTGGATGTAGCTCTAAATCCGTCAGAATCTCGAAGAAGAGTATTTGCACTTCGAATAAGAGTGCAACGCGCATCGAAGGTGATGTACGGGCTCTCAAAGACCCTCTCCTTCAAGGGCATTGTGAGGTTCAAACCACTCCAGAACTGGAGATCCTCGCTATTCTGCGAGAGGGCTCTCTCAATAAAAGGCAGGAGCTCGTTCTCGGATATTTCAATCGCTTGATAATTTCCATCGATACCAAGTATTTGGTAGGCCGTGTTGTGCAGTAACGGTGAGAGCGAATGGGAGATCGGCGAGCCTAGAACTGCTGCGTTCATCACTTGAAGAGTCCATTCGCTACATTGTTGTTATAGATCGTAACCCAGCTATCAAATTGCGCAAAGCTCTTCGTAAATCGAGTTTCGTGGGGTTTAACGGTGATGAAATAGAGCCAATCCCCTGCGACCGGATGCAAGGCGGCAAGGAGTGCAGCACGCCCTGGATTTGAAATTGGGGTGGGAGGGAGCCCAGTGTGGAGATAGGTGTTGTAGGCAGAGGCGATAGCTGTCTCTTTGCGGGTGAGAGTGATGTGACCGCGCGTATGGATTGCATACTGAACAGTTGAATTCAATTGCAGCGGCATTGAGATAGCGAGGCGGTTGTAGATAACCCTGGCCGCCTTTGCATAATCGGCCGGATCTGCCTCAATTTGGATGAGTGAAGCGATCTTGAGCACGTCATAGGCGGAGTACTTCTGAAACCCTGATTTCAAACCCACGGCTTCGACTTCCTGGTCAAATCTCTTCACCATCTCGACAATTGCGTGATGTCGAGTCGTGCCCTCTGCAAAGGCATAGGAGGCTGGAAAGAGCGCGCCTTCGAGTGAGGTTCCTACAACGAATCGAGGAAGATCAACCTTGCCGATCTCGCCTTTGATTCCCCCTTGCTTCAATGCATCGAGAACATCGGAAGTAGTCGATCCTTCGATAACCGGGATAACACCAAGGTTGCGTTTGGTGTCGAGAAGTTGGTTCAGCGCCTCTAACGAGGTGATATGACTATCAATCGAGTGAACACCTGGTGAAATACCACGAGAGCGCTGGTCTCCTGTTGCGACTCTAAAAAAACTCTGACTTGAGAGGATAACTCCCTTGCGGGCAAGGTCGATCGCAATCTGTGAGCCACTCTCACCAGATGAGATGGAGATCGAGACTGGCGAACCTGGGGTTCCGGGTGGGAAGTCGGTAGAAGGAGATTTATAAAAAATCAACACCCCGATAATGACGATAAATGGCAGAGCGCTTAACCCGAGAAGCTTTACCCGCTTACGCATCTGCCGCACGTTCAGCGCTTCGCTCGAGATTGAGAGCGAACTCTAGAATCTCTGAAGCTGCTGCAGAATCAATCAGAGCTTTACTGGATTTCGCATTCTTTCCAGAATCCCGGAGTTTGCCCGCAGCGCTGACCGTAGAGAGCCGCTCATCGATAGTACGAATTTCAAGATCGGTAAATTCTTTAAGGAACTCTATGAAATCTGAGACGGAATCCATCTTTGAACTCTGAGCACCTGAAAGATGGCGCGGCTCCCCCACAATCAAGAGAATGGGTTCGTACTCTTCAATGATTTCCTTGAGCGTCTTATCGAGTTCGGGTGATTGCGCATCTAACGCTGGCAGTGGCGAGATCACGATCGAATCTGGATCTGAGATTGCGACACCGATACGGACATCACCATAATCAAAGGCCATCCGACGACCGCGTTGCATTATTTACCCAACGCTGCGCTAAGTTCAACCTTCATCTGCGAAATTGCCTCGCCTATCTTGCCGGCATCAACGCCACCGCCTTGAGCGAAGTCATCCTTACCGCCACCGCCACCGCCAAGGATCGCCGAACCAATCTTTACCAAGGCACCAGCCTTTACGCCAGCAGAACGAGCACCATCCGATGAGGCAACAACCAAGGTGACGCGATCAGTGTTCACTGAAAGCAATCCGATCACCGAATCCGTTAATCGATTTCGGAGATCAAGTGCCATGGTGCGTAGATCATCACCGTTGATGTTGGCATCGACTTGAGTAAAGAGAACCGATAGGCCACCAACACTCTCTGCCTTCCCAAGAAGTCCAGCCGCTGACGCAAGAGCTTGGGCTGATCTGACAGTAGCTAACTCCTTCTCAATCTCGCGCATCTTCTCCAAGAGATCGGAGATGCGTTCCGGCAATTCTTCAACTCGAGAACCCTTAATGAGATCGGTGAGAGAGTTCAACAAGATGTGTTCACGTGCAAGGAACTTAAAGGCGTCAACACCAACAAGTGCTTCAACGCGTCTGACTCCAGCGCCAATCGATGTTTCGCTTAAAAGTTTCACAAGACCAAGCTCGGCCGAAGAGTTGACGTGGGTGCCACCGCAGAGTTCACGAGCCCAGTCGCCCACCGAAACCACTCGAACCCGATCGCCATACTTTTCACCAAAGAGCGCCATAGCGCCGATCGCCTTCGCCTCTGGCTGAGTCATCTCTTGCGCAGTGACAGAGAGGTTCTCTAAGAGAAGGGAGTTCACACGGCTCTCAACATCATTCAAAACACTTGCTGGAACCGCACCCGTTGATGGGAAATCAAAACGGAATCTTCCTGGTGAATTCTCTGAGCCAGCTTGAGTTGCGCTGTCGCCGAGCGCTTCACGGAATGCCTTGTGGACCATATGTGTCGCAGTATGAGCGCGAGAGATCGCCATGCGTCGTTCGCGGTCGATGCGCGCGAAGGCGCTGTGGTCAACTTCAATAGAACCTTCAGTGATGCGCCCCCGATGGATATAAAGACCTGGTACCGGGCTTTGTACATCATCAATTTCAACGGATGCGCCGTTCGCCAAGGTAATGAAGCCACCATCGGAGAGCTGTCCACCAGCTTCGGAGTAGAACGGAGTTCGATCGAGAACGATCTCTACTTCCGATCCAATTGCCGCCTCTTTAACTTCTTTGCCATCAACGAGAATGGCTCGAAGCGAGCTCTCGGAATCTTGGTTGGTATAACCGATAAATGAAGTAGCGCCCACGCGATCGATGATCTTTCGATATTCGCTGAGGTCGGTATGCCCTGATTTTTTAGCGCGCGCATCGGCTTTAGCGCGATCCTTCTGCTCCTTCATCAAACGACGGAAGCCAGTCTCATCAATAGCCAAGCCTTGCTCGGAAGCCATTTCAAGGGTGAGATCGAATGGGAAGCCAAAGGTGTCATGAAGTTTAAAGACAGTATCTCCGCTAAGGGATGGGTTGCTCGTGCTCTTCACATCACTTACAGCAAGATCAAAGATCGCGGTGCCGCTCTTAAGAGTTGAAAGGAAAGATTCTTCTTCTGATTCAGAGATCGCAAGAATGCGCTTTTGACCTTCGATGAGTTCTGGGTATTGCGGACCCATTGCGCCAATCGAGGCCTTGATTAGCTCCCCGAGATTGTGATCGGGTGCACCAAGGATGCGCATATTGCGAATCGTTCGACGCATCATTCGGCGCAGCACATAACCACGACCTTCATTGCCCGGAAGAACGCCATCACCGATGAGCATCATCGCGGTTCGCGCATGATCGGCAACGACTCGAAGTGCCACATCTGACTTCTCGAGTGAACCGTACTTGGTTCCAGAGATCTCAGATGCACGATTAAGAATTTGCATCGTCGTATCAATTTCGTAAATATTCTCAACACCTTGTAAAAGAGCAGCCATTCGTTCAAGGCCAAGCCCAGTATCAATATTCTTCGCAGGAAGCTCACCCAAGATCGGATAACTATCCTTACCGCCGCCTTCGCCGCGAACATTCTGCATAAAGACTAAGTTCCAGACCTCGAGATATCTATTCTCATCTGCGATGGGGCCACCTTCGGCGCCATAGGCAGGACCTCGGTCGTAGTAAATCTCAGAGCATGGACCACATGGACCAGGAACGCCCATCGACCAAAAATTGTCCGCCATATCCCGCCGCTGGATTCGCTCGCGTGGAACACCAATCTTCTTATGCCAGATGTTCTCTGCCTCATCATCATCGAGATAGACCGTCACCCAGAGCTTCTCTTCTGGGAAACCATATCCGCCTTCAGATACTGGCTTTGTTAAGAGTTCCCAAGCAAGTGAGATCGCGCCCTCTTTGAAGTAATCCCCAAAAGAGAAATTTCCGCACATTTGGAAGAACGATGCATGTCGCGTCGTCTTGCCAACCTCATCAATATCAAGTGTGCGTACGCACTTCTGAACGGAGGTTGCGCGTGCGTAAGGTGGCTTTACCTCACCGAGGAAGTAAGGCTTAAAGGGAACCATTCCAGCATTGACGAGCAATAAATTTGGATCGTCAGCTACCAGTGAGGCCGATGGTACGACGGTATGTGTGAGACCCTGGCTATTGCCAGACTCGAAGAAGCGCAACCAACGCGCTCTAATTTCAGCGGAGTCCACGGATTATTCGTCATCCTTTGATGAAGCGCGCTTGCGGCCAATAAAGCTCGTCGCAGCGCCAGAGATCAACTTCATAATGGAGGAGTTCTTGCCTACGAGAGTGCCGAGCGCCTCATTGATCTTCTCGGTGGCCTTCTCAGCTGAGGTTGTGATGCGGTTTACGCTTCGAACAGTCTTTTGAACCTCATCGATTAAACGTCCGATTCGGATTACTGTGTAACCGACTGCGAATGCGATCACTAAGAGCGCTGACGCAGCAATAATCGTTGCAATTCCACCTGGACCCATATCGGAATCCTACTAGAGGAGAGTCTGAACTTTCTCCTCTTTAAGAATCGTTTTGGCGCTGGGAGATGTGATTTATGGCTTGGGGGCCACGAAATCTACGCCAGCCTCTTTCCGCTGAGGGGCGGTAATAGGAGTTGGAGCTCCAGTGAGTGGATCGCCACCACTAGCTGTCTTTGGAAAGGCGATGACTTCGCGAATCGATTCTGCTCCTGCAAGAAGTGCGCAGAGTCGATCCATTCCAAGCGCAATGCCGCCATGAGGAGGTGGGCCATAGTTGAATGCTTCGAGAAGGAACCCAAACTTGCTTTCGGCTTCAGCAGGAGTCAGACCGATGGTTTCGAAGACGCGTTGTTGAACAGATCGCTCGTGGATACGAATAGATCCGCCACCGATCTCATTTCCGTTGAGGACGATGTCATAGGCATATGCCAACGCATTAGCTGGGTCAGTATCAAACGAGGATGCGAACTCTGGTTTTGGTCCGGTAAATGGATGGTGAACAGCAGTCCAGCCTTGGCTTGGATCTTCTGGATCGTTCATTTCGAACATGGGCGCATCGACAACCCAGAGGAATTTCCACTCACCCGGCGTGATGAGGTTGCACCGAGCGCCGATCTCAAGACGAACTGCGCCGAGAAGATTCTGTGATGATGTTCTATTTCCAGCGGCGAAGAAGATTGCATCGCCATTCTTTGCACCGACAGCGGCGGCAATTCCGCTCGCTTCACTCTCTGAGAGGTTCTTAGCGACTGGTCCACCGAGAGTGCCATCTTCTTGAATCAGAATGTACGCAAGTCCCTTTGCGCCACGGGCCTTTGCCCAATCTTGCCAAGCATCCAATTCGCGTCGAGGAGAAGATGCTCCCCCTGGCATGACCACTGCGCCTACGTAATCGGCCTGGAAGACTCTAAATGTTGTCTCTTTGAAGAATGAGGTGAGATCGGTCAATTCCAGATCAAAACGCAGATCTGGCTTGTCAGACCCGAACCGTCGCATACATTCAGAGTAGGTCAAGCGAGGGATAGGCATCGGAATATCGAAATCGACAACCTTCTTAAAGACAGTTGTCAGCACTTTTTCGGCTACCTTGAGAACATCTTCCTGATCAACAAAAGACATTTCGATATCCAACTGAGTGAACTCCGGTTGGCGATCAGCCCGGAAATCTTCATCTCGGAAGCATCGTGCGATTTGGTAATAACGTTCCATGCCGGCCACCATCAACAATTGCTTAAAGAGTTGTGGGGATTGTGGGAGTGCATACCAAGAACCCGGTTGTAAGCGCACAGGAACGAGGAAGTCACGTGCACCTTCTGGAGTTGAGCGGGTTAGGTAAGGAGTTTCAATCTCAAGGAAATCGAGATCATCCATGACGGTGCGAATCGCAGATGTTACCTTTGAACGAAGGCGAAGGTTATGTGCTGGGCCTTCACGTCGAAGATCAAGATATCGATACTTGAGTCTGATCTCCTCAGAGATGTTTGAGGTATCTCCGCTATCGACTGGGAAAGGAAGGGGTGCGGCTTCGCTCAAAACGGTGAGTGTTAAGCATTCAACTTCGATCTCACCTGTAGGGATATTGGAATTCTCATTTCCCGTTGGGCGCTCTTTCACGGTACCCGTGACAAGAACACACCATTCGGCGCGCAGCTCTCCAGCGATCTCATCTTTAATGACGACCTGGACGTTGCCAGAAGAATCACGAAGATCAATGAAGGCAACGCCACCATGATCGCGTCGACGGGCTACCCAGCCAGCAAGGGTGACCTGTGTCCCGGCATCTGCCTTACGCAAAGTACCGGCGTCGTGAGTTCTTAACATTAGATGTTCTCCCCTAAGGTCTGGTGCAAAGTAGATATCTTAACCGATCGGCTCTCGCCAGTTTTCATATTCTTAATCTGGGCCGTATCGCTTGAGACCTCATCATCACCCAAGACCAGGCTCAATCGCGCTTTACTCTTATCTGCTGCCTTCATGCCGCCCTTGAGCGAACGATCGCCGTATGCAATATCCACGCGGAATCCTGCTTCTCGCAATCTTTCTGCAAGTAAAACTGACGCGCCCTTTGAAGCGGGTGAGATTGGCACAATAAAGAGATCTAACGCTGCAGACTCCGGAAGAGAAATTCCCTCGGCCTCGCAGGCCAAAACGCATCTATCGACACCAATTCCAAAGCCAATGCCCGAGAGTTCGGCGCCACCGAGTTCGGCCATGAGTCCGTCATAACGACCGCCACCACCGATTCCCGATTGCGCGCCAAGGCCATGATGGACGAATTCAAAGGCGGTGCCGGTGTAGTAATCCAGACCTCGCACCATGCGATTGTTGACTGTAAACGCGATCCCAAGGGCGGAGAGCAACTCTTTCACTCGAGCAAAATGAGATGCGCTCTCATCCGTAAGATAGTCCATCAATATCGGAGCTCTACTCATGGCGCTCTTAATCTCATCGCGCTTATCATCGAAGAGGCGAAGTGGATTGATATCAGCTCTACGTGCCGTTTCATCATCGAGATCTAAGGTGGAGATGAATTGACGCAGATCTTTGCTGTAACGAGCTCTACTCTCTTTATCACCGAGTGAGGTAATCTCGAGCGAATAATTCTTCAGACCCAGGTTATTAAAGGCGCGTTGGGCGACCGCAATCACCTCTACATCAATCTCGGGATCATTGAGACCAATCGCCTCGATTCCCACTTGGTAGAACTGGCGATAACGACCAGCTTGTGGGCGTTCTGCTCTAAAGAAGGCACCGGAATACCAGACTTTCACTGGTAGTTGACCACGATCAAGATTGTGTTCAATAACCGAGCGCATCACTCCGGCCGTACCTTCGGGACGCAACGTGATTGAACGTCCGCCGCGATCTTCAAATGTGTACATCTCTTTCGAGACTACATCGGTGGACTCACCGACTCCTCGCTTAAAGAGTTCGGTATCTTCAAAGACTGGTAATTCAATAAGTTGGTAGCCAGCACTCTTCGCCGAACCAATCAATCTCTCTCGCACATATTCAAAGATCTCTGAGCGATCTGGGTAATACTCACTTACCCCCTTAGGAGCTTGAAGTGGTTGGAATTTAGCCACGGTCACTCCCCTTTCGCATCTTCTCTAAGTTATTCATCTGTAAATACGGGCTCTGTTTGCGTTCTCGGCCAATTGTAGTAACTGGACCATGGCCTGGAAGCACATTTAGCTCATCGTCGAGCGTGAGCACCTTATTGATCAAGGTCTCGACCATTGCATGGGCCGAACCGGTCGGCAGATCTGTCCTGCCAATGCCATTGTTGAAGAGCACATCACCACTGATGAGGAACTCATCGTTGACGATGAACATCGCCGAGCCTGCAGTGTGGCCAGGCGCATGGATCGTCTCGATCGAGAACCCGGCGAGCTCAAATCGTTCTCCACCCACAAACTCTCGAACATCCTCTGGCTCGGAGAAAGTCGTGATTCCGAACGAGGCCATAATCGCCGCCGACTGGCCATCTTTCTCTAAAGCTAGAAATGGATTCGCTAACAATTTCCGATCACGTTGCTGGATATAGGTTGGGACGCCGTACTCCTGCGAAAATGGCAGGACCGAGAAGGTGTGGTCCAGATGTCCGTGAGTTACCAAGGTCGCGATTGGCTTCAAGTTGTGGCGTCTGAGAATTTGCGCAACCGCCGGAACGATCGTCGGAGCGGTAATCCCCGGATCGACGATGAATGCCTCAGAATTCTTGCTCGGGGCGAAGATCCAGCAATTTGTCCCAAAGGCCGCAGCCGGGAGAACTTCCAAAATCACGCGTGGCTTCCCCGATCTTTCTCCTCTAGAAGGTTTAAGGGTACCTTTAACCCCCTCGACTTCTCTGGAGCACCCTCCCTTTTAGGCGGATAACCAGAACGCCGGGTAACCAGCAAGAGCAAGCCAACCGTTAACGAAAAGTCTGAAAAGACCAACGCGCAATATGAAGGAGCAATCATGGACCTACCTACCCACGCCAATCTCACAAGCCCCGCATCAGCACTCGTGGGAGATCCCGCTGCATTCGGCCGGGTAGCGGAAGATGGCACCGTCTATGTAAAGACATCTCACGGCGAACGGGCTGTTGGCTCCTACCCCGGCAAAAGCGCCGAAGAAGCTCTCTCCTATTTCGTTCGAAAGTTTGAGGCGCTCGCCTCTGAAGTTGCGCTCTTAGCAGCACGCATCAAGAGTGGCGCAATGGTTCCGGATGATGCGCTCGCCGCGGTCAATAAGTTGCGCGAACAGGTAGCCGCCCTTAATGGCGTTGGCGATCTAGAGACACTTGCCCAATCCGTTGAACAAATCCCCAACCTCATTGAAGGTCACAAGGCCGCTTATGAAGCTAAGCAGGCCGCTGAGAAGGTAGCCAAGGAAGCTAAGCGCGCTGCAGCACTTGAAATTAAGGAGAAGCTTGTCGCCGAGGCTGAATCACTTGCGCTCTCTGAAAATTGGAAGGCCACCTCCGAACGCCTCAAGGTGCTCCTTGATGAGTGGAAGGCAGCACCACGCCTTGATAAGAAGAGCGATGCTGATCTCTGGAAGCGATTCTCATCTTCTCGCAATAAGTTTGATAAGCGCCGCCGTACTCACTTTGCAAAACTTGAAGCAGATAGTGCCGTAGTTGTAACCCGCAAACAAGAGATCATTACCGAAGCCCTCGCATTGGCAACTTCTAAAGATTGGCTTGCGACTGCAAACCGTTTCAAGGCTCTCATGACCGAGTGGAAAGCAGCCGGGCGCGGCAAGCGCAATGTTGATACCAAGATGTGGGAACAGTTCAAGGCTGCCCAAGATCAATTCTTCGCCGCTAAAAACGTTGATCTTGAGAAGCGTCAAGGAACGATGAGTGAAAACCTTAAGAAGCGTGAAGAATTGATTCTCCAGATCGAAGCTCTCTCCCCTGTGACTGATCTGACGGCTGCACGTAAGGCCTTCCGCGAACTCTCCGAAAAGTGGTTCAAGATTGGTATGACCGAACGGAGCAAGCGAGCAGCGCTCGATGCTCGATTCGAAAAGATCGAGTCAGAGATCGCCGAGCTTCAATCCGCCCACGATCGTCGCACGGATCCATCGGCAATTGCCCAGGCCAATAGCCTCGTTACTGGATTGCAGGAAGCAATTGCCAACTACGAAAAGCAGGCCGAGAAGGCTGAAGCAGCAGGCAATTCTGCAAAGGCCATGGTTGCACGTGAAGCAGCGGCCGCTCGACGAACTTGGTTGGCCGAAGCCCAGAAGGGGCTCTCTGAGTTCGGTAAGTAATTCGCTCTCTTAGTTGTTCGTTACCCGATAGACATCATAAACGCCTTCGATATTTCGCACCGCGCTGAGTACTGCATCCAGGTGTGAAGCATCGGCCATCTCAAAGGTAAATCGTGAAATAGCAACTCGATCTTTACTCGTGCTGACGGCTGCATTCAGAATGTTCACGTGTTGATCTGAGAGTGTTCGTGTCACATCCGAGAGGAGTCTCGAACGATCGAGGGCTTCCACTTGGATGTTGACCAAGAAGAGAGTCTTCATCGTCGCATTCCACTTCACGGCGATCAAGCGATCACCTTGATGTTCGCGAAGATCGACAATATTGCTGCAATCACTTCTATGGACAGATACTCCACTTCCGCGAGTAACGAACCCGGAAATTTCATCCCCAGGGACCGGAGTGCAGCAACGAGCAAGTTTTACGAGGAGATCTTCAACTCCTTCAACATCAACACCTGAAGTGCTCCGCTTTGCAGAGGAAGAGTGAGCAATAAATACTTCATCGGCCGGCTCTTGGGCGAAGGCATCACTACCCGAGATAGCGGCTTCTAGCTTCTCGATGATGGATGCTGACGATACGTGGCCATTTCCAACAGCGGCGTAGAGTGAATCGATATCGGGGTAATGAAGCTCATGGGAGAGTTCGATGAGCGCTTGACCGGCGAGGATTTTCTGCAACGGCAGTCCAGCTTTTCGCATCTGACGCGCGATAGATTCCTGGCCTGCCTCAACTGCCTCTTCTCGGCGCTCTTTGGAGAACCATGCCTTAATCTTTGAACGAGCGCGTTGTGACTTAACGAAGTTCAACCAATCACGGCTCGGGCCGGCATTGGGGCTCTTGTTGGTTACGACTTCAACCACATCACCATTCGAGAGGACTGATTCAAGTGGCACAAGTTTCCCATTGACCTTTGCTCCAACGCATTTGAATCCGACTTCAGTATGAACCGCGAATGCGAAATCAATCGGTGTTGATCCGGCTGGCAGCGCGATAACCGAACCCTTTGGTGTGAAGACAAAAACTTCGGGTGTTTGAAGGTCGTAACGAAGAGTATCGAGGAACTCCCCCACATCTTCGGTCTCTTGTTGCCATTCATGAAGCTGTTTGAGCCAGAGCATCTCTGGGCCTTGCGCTGGGTCAATCGCCTTCGATTTATACTTCCAGTGAGCTGCAATTCCATATTCCGCACGAGAGTGCATATCGAAGGTCCGAATTTGGATCTCAACAGCTTTTCCGTTTGGACCAATAACGGTTGTGTGAAGAGATTGATAGAGATTGAACTTTGGCATTGCAATGTAATCTTTAAAGCGACCGGGAATTGGATTCCATCTGGCGTGAATTGCGCCAAGTACAGCGTAGCAATCGCGCACATCATCCACGAGTACTCGGATTCCCACCAAATCATAAATATCGTTGAAGTCACGACCTCTAACAACCATCTTCTGATACACGCTATAAAAATGCTTCTGTCGCCCCGTAACCTTCGCAACTATCCCTTCGGTCGCGAGATCCTCATTGACCGCATCGATCACTTCAGTCGTCAGAGCATCCCGGGAAGGGGATCTCTCGATGACAAGACGCTCGATCTCGACAAACTTCTTGGGCTCTAGGACTGCAAACGAGAGATCTTCAAGTTCCCACTTGATCGCATTCATTCCAAGGCGATGAGCAAGTGGTGCATAGATATCAAGCGTCTCGCGGGCTTTTCGAAGCGCACTCTCTGGCGCAACAAACTTCCAGGTTCGAGCGTTGTGGAGTCGATCTGCAAGTTTGATGACGAGAACTCGTACATCCTTGGACATGGCAATCACCATTTTGCGAAGCGTCTCGGCCTCTGCAGTTGGACCGTAGGTGAGTTTGTCTAATTTGGTGACGCCGTCCACAAGGGAAGTCACTTCAGCTCCGAAGAGCTTCTCCATCTCCCCTAGCGTGTAGCCCGTATCTTCGATGGTATCGTGAAGAAGAGCGGCGATAATTGTTGGTTGATCCAGACCAAGGTCAGCCAAGATCTCGGCAACCGCGACGGGGTGGGTGATGTAAGGCTCCCCTGATTTGCGCAATTGACCTTCATGCTTATCACGAGCGACCTCGAAGGCAACCACCAGTGCTTCACGGGATGCATCAGGATGATGTGCAACAAGTTTTTCCGCAAGAGGTCCTAGAAGTGGATCCATAAGGATTTCATCTCCAGGCATGATGGGCTAGCCGAAATTAACGACGACGCGGCTTCCGCTTAGGTTGATTGCGTGGACCACGCTCATGGCTCTCTTTCGAGTGCGTTGAGGTGACAACGCCTGCCGTGTTCTTATCGATCGTATCTTCGTGGAGAGAGTGTGAGCCACCCTGTGAACCGCTTCGTGCTGAAACACGCTTAGCAAGAGCCTGCATGGCAGGTTCGCGCTCGCGAAGTGCAGCGAGTAACGGTGTTGCGATAAAGATCGATGAATATGTACCCGTAGCGAGTCCGATAAAGAGTGCGAGTGACAAATCTTTCAATGTGCCTGCGCCAAGAAGGCCCGCACCAACAAAGAGGATTGAAGCCACTGGGAGTAGGGCAATCACCGAGGTGTTGAATGAGCGAACGAGAGTCTGGTTAACAGCGAGGTTCGCAGCCTCTGAATAGGTGAACTTCGCAGTCGATGTGATCCCCTTGGTATTTTCTCGAACCTTATCGAAGACAACCACGGTGTCATAGAGTGAGTAGCCCAGAATTGTGAGGAAACCAATAACTGTTGCGGGCGTTACATCAAATCCAACTAAGGCATAAATACCAACAGTGATAAAGACGTCATGGATTACCGCAATAATGGCTGAGATCGCCATCTTTGGCTCGAAGGCCATAGCTAAATAGAGCATGACAACCAGCAAGAATCCGATCAAGCCATAGATCGCTTTGTGCGTGATCTCTTTACCCCATGAAGGTCCTACGGTTTGAATATCGATATTCGATGCGTCAACTTTGAAGGTTGTAGCGAGAGCGCTACGTGCTGCAGAGATCGTTGATTGTGGAAGGTCCGTCGTTTGGAGGCGAAGCTTTCCGGTACCAATCTTTTGAACAATTGACTCAGTTGAAATGCCCGCGCTCTTGAGAGCTGCCTGGCCATCAGCCACTGTCACTGAAGGAGCTTGAACGGTAAAGACGGAACCGCCCTTAAATTCAATACCCAATTTAAGACCCTGGGTTCCGAGAGCAATAGCAGAGACGATAATGAGCAATCCGGAGAAGGCATACCAACGTCGGCGCTTGGCAATGAAATCAATAGATGTCTCGCCGCGATAGAGGCGGCCACCAATTCCTGAGAGAGCCATTAGAGGACATCCTTTCCTGTTTCAGCAACGACACCCAAGCTCTTCGCCGACAATCCAGAGAGAGTGCCACCATTGGCATAGAACGGAACTCGCGAGAGGATCGTGACGAATGGCTTTGTGAAGAAGAAGACAACGATCAGGTCAACAAAGGTCGTCAATCCAAGGGTAAACGCGAATCCGCGAACTCCGCCGACTGCAAAGAAGTAGAGCAGAGCCGCGGCGATCAATGAGACGAAGTCGGCAACCAAGATTGTGCGACGTGCACGGAGCCAACCAGTAGCCACCGCCGTCCGAAGTGAGCGACCCTCGCGGACCTCATCACGTAGACGTTCGAAGTAGACGATAAATGAGTCTGCCGTGATGCCGATGGAGACGATCGCGCCTGCGATGCCGGCCAAGGTTAATGTGAACCCAATCCACTTACCCAAGAGCAAGAACGAAAGGTAGGTGATTGAACCAGCGACGAGGAGTGAGCCGACCGAAACCAATCCCAATCCACGGTAATAGAGGAGGGAGTAGAGAACAACGAGAATCAAGCCGATTAAGCCTGCAAGAAGACCGGCGTGTAGTTGATCAGAACCAAGAGTTGGCGAGATCTGATTGATCTCTTGAACACTGAGTGAGAGCGGAAGAGCGCCGTACTTCAACTTATTTGCAAGATCTGTGGAATCAGTCTGAGTGAAGTTACCAGTGATCTGGGCAGAACCTGAGTTGATCGCTTCATTGATACGAGGAGCGCTCACAACGAGTCCATCCAAGACGATCGCAGCTTGATTCTGTGGTGAAGCCAGTGAAGTCACTCGAGTGGTCATCTTGCCGAAGGCAGAAGTACCAGCACCATTAAAAGTAAGGAGAACCATCCAACCATTGCCATTTGTGTTATCCAATACCGCACTCGCCTTAGCGACCTGCGATCCTTCGACTTCGGCAGGAGCAAGAATGTACTTTGATGCGCCATCACGAGAACATGAGATCAGAGGCTGATTTGGATCATCAATCGCGCCACCCTGACGGTTTGCGGCGACCGTGCAATCAAGATTTTTAAATGCAGTATCAAGAGCTGAGGTCACACCAGATGGGAACGTTGGCGCCGCAGAGGAAACTTTTCCGGACTTACTTGTGGTGGTCGATGACAAAGTTGCGGTAGTCGCAGCGTTACCTGTTCCCACTGCTAGAACCTGACGGAAGCGAAGTTGGGCGGTTGCACCAACGAGATCCACGACTCGACTACTGGAGTTACCTGGTACTGAGACAATGATGTCGCCATTGCTCTGTGACGAGACTTCGCTCTCGGCCACACCGAGTGAGTTAACGCGCTGACGAATAATTGCCACAGCTTGTTCGACCGCTGCGCGGTCAACCTTTGCGCCGTTGACTACCTTAGGAGCCAGAGTGACACTGGTTCCGCCTCGAAGGTCTAATCCCAATTTCAACTTCGTATCGCCCTGGAAGATAGCGAGGGCTGCGAAGGCAACGAGAATGACGAGCAGGGCGGCAATGGTCCGGCCAGAATTGGCAGGCTTCTTGGTGGCTTTAGAAATATTTGCGGACATAAGAGCGAAGTCTAGGCATCAAAGGCAGGCGTGTCGAAAAGGTTCGGCAATTCACTGGCAAGCGTGGCGGGCGGTGTTAGTCCCAAATGAGCCCAGCCCGCTGCAGTTGCCACTCGACCCCTCGGCGTACGGGCAATAAAGCCGCTCCGCACAAGAAATGGCTCCGCCAGCGTCTCGATCGTCTCGGCCTCTTCACCGATCGACATAGCGAGGGTGGTTAACCCCACGGGGCCTCCCCCAAACCTTTTGATGATGACCTCTAAGAATGCGCGATCGAGCCGGTCTAAGCCGATCTGATCAACCTCATACATAGCCAGCGCCGCAGTCGCATCTCCTAAAGTGATTGAGCCAGTGCCGTGAATTTCTGAGTAATCCCGAACTCGTCGTAGCAATCGATTTGCGATACGTGGTGTTCCGCGCGAGCGGGATCCAATTTCATGGACCGCATCCTCCGTGATACCAAGGCCAAGAAGTCCCGCGCTTCGATCAACGATGCGCGAAAGTTCGCCGCTATCGTAGTAATCGAGTTGCGCAGTAAATCCGAAACGATCGCGAAGTGGGCTTGGCAATAATCCGGCGCGGGTTGTTGCCCCAATCAAAGTGAAATGAGGAAGCTGAAGAGGGATGGCGGTAGCGCCTGCTCCTTTGCCAACAATGACATCAACGCGAAAATCTTCCATGGCAAGATAAAGCATCTCTTCCGCAGGTCGGGACATCCGATGAATCTCATCAAGGAAAAGAATTTCACCTTCTGATAAGGAAGAGAGGATCGCAGCAAGGTCTCCTGCGTGTTGTATCGCCGGACCGCTCGTTACCCGAATAGGTGCTTGCATCTCTGCCGCGATGATCATCGCGAGCGTGGTCTTTCCGAGTCCAGGTGGGCCCGATAAGAGCACATGGTCAGCTGCCGAACCGCGCGCGCGAGCTGCCTTGAGTAGTAGATCTATTTGCGAGGCGACGCGTTGTTGTCCAACAAATTCATCAAGGTCGTGCGGACGAAGGGCTAACTCTTGATTGCGCTCTTCATCATCGGCGCTGCTTAATGAGATCGAAGTCATCGTCGGCCCCGCAATTGAAGGGCTTGCTTCAATAGGAATTCCATGGATTGAGTTGATGCATGTGGGTGAAGTTCGGATACGCCATCGATCGCCTCAAGCGATTCCTTTGCACTAAATCCAAGTGAAATAAGCGCTTCGTTGAGTTGCTCTCGCCATGGTGCAAGACCTGGTGTGCTTTGAGTGCTGGAGGGCGTGACCTTCTCTTTCAGTTCAAGAATTAATCTTTGCGCGCCCTTTTTTCCTAATCCCGAGATCTTTTCCAGGCTCGCCGCATCCGCGTTGTAGATCGCCGACATCAATTGCGGGGTTTCGTATGTGTTAAGCGCTGATTGAGCAACGCGCGGGCCAATTCCTGAAACAGTCTGCAGGAGGTCGAAGAGCGCACGATCCTCGATCGTTTCAAATCCGTAGAGCGTAAGAGCATCTTCGCGCACTAAGAGGGATGTGTGCAGTGATGCGGAGAGACCAACTGAGAGCGAAGCAGAAGTGCGCGCTGAAACCTGAACCAGGATACCAACTCCCCCACCTCCCCCGACCTCGATCACAACCGAAGTGGATTGGATCGAACGAACCACGCCCGTTACTGATGCAATCATCCTTTGACCGCCTTCAATCTCTTCTTCTCTTGAGCCAGTGCAGCAGCAATACGCTCATCGCCAGTTCCGCGCCATAGATGACAAATCGCGAGTGCAAGTGCATCCGTACTATCTACCGGTTTTGGTGCGGCATCCAATTTAAGAATATTGACCACCATCGTTGCCACTTGCTTCTTATCAGCCCGACCTGATCCAGTGACCGAGGCCTTTACTTCAGTTGGAGTATGCATGGCAACAGGAATTCCACGCCGAGCGGCGAGTAAGAGTGCAACGCCGGCAGCTTGTGCAGTGGACATCGCCGTCTTCACATTGAGTTGTGAGAAGACTCGTTCGACAGCAATCACATCCGGGTTGAAGTTATCGAGCCAGATACTCATCTCTTCTTCGAGCTCAAGAAGGCGATACTCAAGCGCATTCTCTTTCGATGTTGTAATGACGCCGACTCCGCGCATCACCAAATTTTGATGAGATTTGCTCTCGACCACGCCCAGACCGCATCGAGTCAGACCTGGATCAACACCGAGAACTATCACGCGGTTAGCCTAGCGACGCTCGGGTCGTTGGTTAGCCCAGGCTCGCCATGACTTCATCAGAGACATCAAAGTTACCGTAAACATTCTGCACATCATCGAGCTCTTCGATCGCATCGATGAGATTAAAGACCTTTTCGGCGGTCTCGGCATCGAGCGGAATCGTCATTGATGGTAAGAAGGAGGAATCCGCAGATTCATAATCCATGCCGGCGCTCTCTAGTGCAGTACGAACTGCAACAAGGTCAGATGCCTCGCAGACTACCTGCCAGTTATCACCGAAATCATTAACCTCTTCAACACCGTGCTCGAGTACCGCTTCGAGAACTGAATCCTCAGTAACTTTTCCATCTGCCTTTGAGAGAAGAACCGTTCCTTTGCGATTGAAGAGATAGGCGACCGAACCAGGATCTGCCATATTGCCACCATTGCGAGTCACTGCAACACGTACTTCAGAGGCAGCGCGATTGCGATTATCCGAAAGACATTCGATCATAAGTGCAACGCCACCAGGGCCATAGCCTTCGTACATAATTGTCTGATAGTCAGCGCCGCCAGATTCAAGCCCGGCTCCGCGTTTGATCGCGCGATCGATGTTATCTGCTGGTACCGAACTCTTCTTCGCCTTTGTCACTGCATCGTAAAGCGTTGGATTACCATCCATATCTGCACCACCGTTACGTGCAGCTACTTCAATACCCTTGATCAACTTTGCAAAATTTTTGGCACGGCGCGAATCAATGATCGCCTTCTTGTGCTTGGTTGTCGCCCATTTGGAATGGCCTGACATGGAACACCTACCTTTTATCTCAATCCCTGACTTCCGAAGGGCCGGATGCCGAAATGTTGGTCAGCGAAGTTTAGCGGTTCGCCTTGGCGACAATCTCCTCTATGAAGTAGCGATGTACCCGTGAATCATCGGTCAACTCCGGATGAAAGGAAGTGGCGAGCAGATTCCCTTGCTTAACAGCGACTGGGTGGGCACCAGATGGGCTCTCCACTGTAGCCAGCACCTCAACCCCTGATCCAACTTTCTCTACCCATGGAGCTCGGATAAAGACACCGCGTACTGCTGGTGCGGCGATTCCTAGAAAATCAATATCTCCCTCGAACGAGTCCACCTGTCGCCCAAAAGCATTTCTAAGTACCTTCATATCTATTCCGCCAAAACTCTCTTGGCCAGGCGCTGCACCCTCGATCTCTCGCGCCAGCAGAATCATTCCGGCACAGGATCCGTAGACAGGCAGACCAGCTTTAATGAGATCCCGGATTGGTTCAAAGAGTCCGAACGAACGAGCCAATTTTGCAATTGTCGTTGATTCCCCACCCGGAAGGATCAAAGCATCAATCTCACCCAACTCTGGGGCTTGATTGATCCCAAAGGCGTAGTGACCAGATTGCTCAACGCTTCGGATGTGTTCTCGAAAATCACCTTGTAGGGCGAGAACTCCTATTCGAAAGGTTGGTGAATCTGTAGACAATTACCAGCCGCGTTCAGCCAGGCGATGCGGAACTGGAATATCAGCAACATTGATACCTACCATGGCTTCACCAAGTCCGCGGGAGACATCTGCAACGATCTTTGCATCGTTGTAATAGGTTGTGGCCTTCACACATGCTGCTGCACGTTGAGCAGGATTGCCAGATTTAAAGATTCCCGATCCAACGAAGACGCCATCAGCGCCAAGTTGCATCATCATTGCAGCGTCTGCCGGCGTTGCGATACCACCAGCTGTAAAGAGAACAACAGGGAGTTTTCCAGTCTCGGCAACTTCCTTAACGAGCTCGTAAGGAGCAGACATCTCCTTTGCCGCAACATAAATCTCGTCTTCGCGCATAGAGGAGAGGCGACGAATTTCGCGTAAGAGTGTGCGGATATGGGTCGTTGCGTTGGAGACGTCACCAGTACCGGCTTCGCCCTTTGACCGAATCATCGCAGCGCCTTCGTTAATACGACGCAGCGCTTCTCCGAGATTCGTTGCACCGCAGACAAATGGCACAGTGAAGTTCCACTTATCAATATGGTTTTCGTAATCTGCCGGAGTAAGTACTTCGGACTCATCAATGTAATCGACACCTAGTGATTGCAATACTTGAGCTTCTACAAAATGTCCGATGCGAGCCTTTGCCATAACCGGGATTGAAACCGCTGCTTGGATCGCCTCAATCATGTCAGGATCTGACATACGTGAAACGCCGCCTTGTGCGCGAATATCAGCAGGGACTCGCTCCAGCGCCATCACAGCGACTGCGCCTGCCTCCTCGGCGATCTTCGCCTGCTCGACGTTGACGACATCCATGATGACTCCACCTTTGAGCATCTCGGCCATACCGCGCTTAACGCGTCCAGAACCGGTTACTTTCTCTGTGTTCTCGCTCATCGATATCTCCAAGTCGTCATAAGTCGTCATAAGTCGAGGCAAAATGCCAGATGATGAGTCTACTTCTTCGGTGCTGGAGTTGCAGACTCAGTGACCGATGGCGTTAAGACGGGGTCCGAATCAGTCAGCGCAATCCAGATCTGCCCTGTTGCGAAGTAGGCCGGAGTCCCATCTTTCAGCGTCCAGGTCGTTGGCGTGGTCGCCGATGATCGATTCCAGTAGATGGGGATGGCCCTGCCGTCTCGCAGGAGGTAGGCCGTCCCAGAGCCGACGGTCTGGCTAAATGGGGTAACTCCCCCAACCTTGTCGTGATAGATCGACGGAGTTATCAGAACTCTTTGGATGATTAAAGTTGGTGAACCGAGTTGAACCCCATCCGCCCCGAGATCAGGTGCCCCGTTATATGAGAGAAGCCAACGCTTTTCGGTTGGCGACCAGGTTGCAGAATATTTTGAGGCTGGCCATTTAAATGAGGCGGAATCAATGGCGGTGCCACCTTTTGGCAGCGCCCCAAATTTCCATCCTGGATCTTTTGGCAGATCAATACTCTTCTTCTCAGTATCGACGCTCTTTGTAAGAAGCGCGATGGGATGAAGTATGAGATTAGTCGGAGCTTGGCGACTTTCGTCACGAGAATAGATAGAAGCTGGTTCACGATCAGCTGAAAGGTTTTCTAGATTCGCAGCATCGATTTTGGGGTAGAAGAGTCGCTGTGCACCACTAAATGCAAAACCGATCCGTCCATATTGAGCAAAGATATCGAGATCACTGATCCGAGCTGACCGCACTGGACCAACTATCTCAGGCAGAGTGGAAGGGTTTGCGAAGAGTGCAGCGATGCGGCTGAGTCCGCCTTCGACTTGTTCAATATAAACAACATCTGCCTTATCCAGATTAATTTGTGGGTGAGCAGCAGGCGTGTCATCGATCTTCACCACAAGAATTGGTCCATTACCGCCCGGAAGGTTGGTGTAAAGGTTAGGCGTCGAGTGCGAGGAACCGCCAACGCTCTTTCCCCCTGAAGAATTTCCACAACTCGTCAAGATGAGGGTGCAGGCAAGTAAAACTGCGCCTGCGACAAAAGTGGGTAAGGATTTTTTCTTCACAACGGCCTCGTAACAATCTCCGCGTTAGAGCGGATCATCTTCAAATGAGTAATGAAACGGCAACTTTGCTCGTCCCGCTAGTCGGAAGATCTTGAAAACCTTCTTCCGCCGCAAATTCTCCACAGCAGATACCGATTCTAGGTGAATGGCAATCGCGAAACGAATCTTCTCTGTAACGTCGGCAAGTCGATCAAGGAGTGCAACCTTCACTTCGATCTCACCGTTCACAGCCGCTTCCCGTAATACTTTCAGGGATTCCGAGAGGAGGGACTCAGCTTCATTTCGATCGCTCATTGGAGCTTCACGACTCTCATACGCTGAAGCGGTGAGCAAGAGATCGAGGGCTGGATCCAACTCGCTTTGATGCGCAATCTCTAACGCGAGAGCAGCGCGGCGTTGCAAAAGGGCATCCAAATGTTCCCACGAAGTCTCTACTCTGTGATGGAGTCGATCGAGCCGGGTTGCAGAGAATGAGAGGTACCACGCACCTAGGAGAATCACGATTGCACCCAACAAGAAGTTACTCATTTGTTCTAAACCTTTTCCATGGTCGACTCTCTGATCCCAATGAAACTCCCCCGCCAGCTGCCAGAGCCACCTCGTAAATATCTGAGATTTCTGAGGCAACGTTCGTCCAGTCATATCGTGCAGCGGCGGTCAATCCTGCCTGACTCTTCATCAATCGTGCCGGGGCATCGTTCAACATCCCGATAATCTCCCGAGCCAATGATTCCGGCTTCTCAGATTCAAATAGAGTTCCGTATTGGCCATCTTGCAAGACCTCAACGAAGGCTGGGATATCGCTTGCCAAAATTGATGCACCAGCTGCCATCGCTTCAATCAAAATGATTCCAAAAGATTCACCGCCAGTATTTGGCGCAACATAAATATCAACAGAGTGAAGGAAGTTAGCCTTCTCTTCTTCGCTTAACCGCCCAATAAAGGTTAGGTGGTTTCGCACATGAGAAGGAAGATTCTTCTCGAACGAATCTGCATTTCCAGGGCCAGCGACGATTACTTGTGCTCTTGGGTGGACCTTGAGTATTGCTGGTAACGCCTTAATCAAGAGGTCGAGACCCTTGCGCGGTTCTTCAAAACGTCCGAGAAAACCGATCGTTGGCTCACCCCGGTACTCATCACTCTTTATTGCCTTCGAATACTTCGCGCTATCAATCCCATTTGGAATAACAACTGCATCCGTCTCAAAGTGTTCTTTGAGTGTAGTGCGAGCCATTTCCGAGACTGCGATGCGGGCAGTTAATTTCTCAATCACGGGTTCAAGGATTGGCCCGGCGGCGACCAGAGTTCGCTGTTTGGCAGCTGCCGTATGGAAAGTTCCGACCATCGGTCCTTGAGATGACCAACAAGCAATCAGCGAAAGCGATGGGACTTCCGGTTGATGAAGATGCAAGAGGTCGAAGTTATTGCTCGCGATCCATTGCCTTACGCGGGATGTCGCCACGGGTCCAAATGCAACACGAGCAATTGAGCCATTGAAGGGAACTGCTAACGGGCGACCTGCTGAGACGAGCCAAGGTTCGGTGATCGAACTTTCATCTGTCACTGGCGCAATAACACTGACGTAATGACCTTTAGCGATGAAGTATTCCGCCAGCTCTTTAATGTGGATCTGAACTCCACCTGGTGTGTCCCAACCATAAGGACAGACCATTCCAATACGAGATAGCGGCAAAGTCATGATTGCCTCTCAACAAAGTCGCCATCGATCCAGATGCGTTGGAGCATATGCCAGTCTTCAGTATGTTCATTGATGAGTCGACCGAATCGATCAGCGCAAACCTGTGTCATCGCTTGGACTTTCTCGGCATCACTTCCTGTTTCAGGGATTTCAACTTCACCCTCAAAGATGATTCGAATGCCATCTTCTTCATATTTGACGAAGGCGGTAATCAAAGGTGCCTTCGTTTGCAACGAGAGTAGTGCTGGTCCAACTGGCATTCGGCTTGGTCCGCCTAAGAAATTTACCTCGACCCCAGATTTTGAGAGATCGCGATCTGCAACGAGTGCAATTAATCGATTGGCCCGTAATCGCTGCGAGAGAGTGGCTAGTGATCGAGCACTCGCATCTAAGACCTCCATGCCAATGCTTTCGCGATAGGCCAAGAATTTACGGAACAATTTCTCTGGCTTGAGATGTTCGGCCACCGTCACTAAGGGTGCGCCGCTCGCGCAAAAGTAGGCTCCGGCATGATCCCAGTTGCCGGCATGCGGCAACGAGACGATTACTCCCCTACCAGCTGCAAGTGGTTCGCGAAGTAGGTGTTCGTTCTCCACGACAACCGTTCGCATCGTGAAATCCGAACTCCACGAAGGCAGGCGAAATGTGTCGCACCAGTAACGTAGATACGAACGCATGCCCTGCTTTACCAACGCTTCAAGTTCGTCTCGTCCAAGTTCTGGCCGAACTCTTGCATAATTGCTGCGCAACCTCTTCACGGGTGCCGGATTCTTCTTGTAAACCCGATCGCCGATCCATTGGAAAATTCGATACGAAATCGACGCGGGTAATGTCTTCGTAATCTTCCACGCCAGGGAGTAAGCCCAATACGAGAGCAACGCGCTCATCGGGCAGCCTTGTAGACGATGATCAAACGTTGGATGACGGTGATCGCTGATAGAACTACGAGTAACCAGATCCCAACGGAGAGAGAATATGAGATCCCCAAGCCGTGCAGGCCTGCTGCTAGAAGTGCGATGATCAAACGTTCGGTACGTTCTGCGATCCCGCCATTGCACTCCAAGCCAAGGCCTTCAGCGCGCGCTTTGATGTAAGAGATCAGCGAACCCAGAAGGAGCGCGCCAAGCACGACGGGAAGTAACCGATCTTGACTTCGACTCAACCAATAGGCGATCGATCCAAGAATCGCAGCATCGGATACTCGATCAAGAGTTGAATCGAGAAGTGCACCCCATCGTGTAGATGAGTCACTCAAGCGAGCCATGGTGCCATCGAGTAAATCAAAGAGAACAAAGAGGGTGGTGATAACGACTGCCGCGAAGAAATGACCGGACCCAAAGAGCAGAATTGCACCAAGAGATGAACCGAGGCCGCCAAAGGCGCTCATGAGGTTTGGAGTAACGCCAGCCTTGAGCAGCCCTCGACATAGTGGAGTAATCACACGCGTGACAGGCGCCTTAATTGATCGCTGGAGCATGAATCACATCGTAGAGTTCGGGGCTATGAGCAACCTAATCCCACACGGCATCCAGGTGCACCTAGTTGGGCAGGGCTGCGAGGATCTAGCTTCCGCCTTAGGTCTCGTGAACTCTCCGCTGGAGAGCGCCGACTGCGCCCTCTTCATTGTGAGCGCAAAGGATGGGATTGTCCGCGCTGACTCAGATACCTGGCTCATTGCCCGCGAGCTCTACATTCCCTCAATCGTCGTGATCACCGACCTCACTGCCGATAACGAGACAGATTTCGAAGATATGACAGCGATCGCGGGCCGAATTCTTGATCCTGTCGTTACTCCATATTTGGTGCTCCATCAAGATGATGCAACACCCATTGCGCTGATTGATCTCATCTCTCAACAGATCCTGGATTACAGCAACGGTGAACTTACTCTTCGAGATAGCGATATCGAACATCAAGAAGTCATTGCAGAGTTTCGCGAAGAGTACGCGGAGGCGCTTGCCGCTGCTGGCGAAGATGCCTTTGAGAATGCTCTTCTCTATCCAGCCTTACCGTGGATCAAAGGATCGCGGTTAGGTTTAGCTGAAATTACGCTCTATTTAAATCGAGTCCCACTCGCGCGCTAAAGCTGATCGAGTCTCCATCAGTAATGCAGGCAATACCTTTGTTTGACCAATGATTGGCATGAAGTTTGCATCGCCAGACCATCGAGGTACAACATGTTGATGAATATGGTCGGCCACTCCTGCTCCGGAGATCGCACCTTGATTCATTCCAAGGTTGAAACCCTTTGCTCCTGATACTTTTCGTAGGACTTTCATCGACGCTGAAGTCAACGCAAAGATTTCATTTCGTTCTTCTTCTGTGAGTTCGGTCAAATCTGCAACATGGCGATAGGCGCAGATCAGAAGGTGTCCAGCGTTGTATGGATAAAGGTTCATGACAACATAGGCAGAAACACCACGGTGAACAATCAGGCCATCTTCATCTGAAAGTGTTGGAACGCGACAGAATGGGCATTCGATATCATTTTCGGGAAGTGGTCGATTCTCACCAGCGAGATAACTCATCCGATGAGGTGCCCAAAGCCTTGCCCAAGAATCGGGCATCCCAGCCCCACCTGTAAGAGAAGACTCCGACACCGTTAGACCTGAGTTCGCTCGTTAACGACTTTCAGAACTTCTTCAATAGCTTGATCGATCGGGATTCCATTCCTCTGTTCGCCATTGCGATAACGGAACGAGACTGAACCCTTCTGCTGATCTTCTTCACCGGCGATCATCATGAATGGAATCTTCTCTAATTGAGCATTACGAATCTTCTTCTGCATACGCTCATCGGCGGTATCGATATCAATGCGTATGCCTGCTTTACGCATCTTAGATGCCACTTCTTGCAGGTAAGGCAAGAATGAATCCGCGACTGGGATAGCGCGGACTTGTACTGGCGCTAACCACGGTGGGAATGCGCCGGCATAGTGTTCGGTCAGTACGCCAAAGAAGCGCTCGATCGATCCAAAGAGAGCGCGGTGAATCATCACCGGCTGTTTCTTGGTTCCATCACTTGCTTGGTATTCAAGATTGAATCGTTGAGGCAGTTGGAAATCGACTTGGATCGTGGACATCTGCCAGGTGCGACCGATCGCATCTTTCGCTTGTACCGAGATCTTCGGGCCGTAAAAAGCAGCCCCGCCAGGATCATCAACGAGTTGGAGGTTGCGCTTCTCCGCAACTACACGGAGGGCATCAGTTGCTGCCTCCCAGTCCTCATCTGATCCAACCGATTTTGCCGGGTTGCGAGTAGAGAGTTCGAGGTAGAAATCTTCAAGACCATAATCTCTGAGTAAGTTCAGAACGAAGGTAAGTAATGAATCCAATTCGCCTTGCATCTGATCTTTTGTGCAATAGATGTGGGCATCGTCTTGGGTGAATCCTCGGGCTCGTGTGATTCCGTGGATGACACCGGACTTTTCATATCGATAGACCGTTCCGAATTCGAAGAGGCGTAACGGCAATTCACGGTATGACCGAGAACGAGACTTATAGATCAAGTTGTGGAATGGGCAGTTCATTGGCTTCATGTAGTACTTCTGCCCAGCACGCTTTACCGTGCCATCAGCGTGGTACTCCTCATCCATAACCATCGGTGGATACATGCCTTCTGAATACCAGTCCAGGTGGCCGGAAGTTTCGAAGAGTGCCGCTTTCGTCAGATGTGGTGAATAGACGAATTGATAATCCTCTTCCTCATGACGCTTGCGAGAGTAATCCTCCATCGCTCTGCGCACGATTCCACCCTTCGGATGGAAGACGGCAAGACCGCTACCTACCTCTTCAGGGAAGGAGAAGAGATCGAGTTCTGCACCAAGTCGACGGTGATCGCGCTTTTCAGCTTCTTCAAGAAGATGCAGATAACCCTCGAGCGCCTCAGAAGTCGGCCATGCCGTTCCATAAATTCGTTGCAACATCGGGTTCTTCTCAGAACCGCGCCAATAGGCACCGGCGGTGCGCATCAATTTAAAAGCCGGAATATGTTTTGTAGAAGGCAGGTGCGGTCCACGGCAGAGATCAGACCACGCTGGTTCACCATCACGGCCGAGATTGTCATAAATCGTAAGTTCGGCTCCCCCGACTTCAACGCTTGACTCATCGTCATGCCCAGATTTGAGGCCAATGAGTTCGCACTTGTACGGCTCGTTCTTCAATTCAATGAGCGCATCTACTTCGGTGATCACACGACGTCGGAATCTTTGACCCGCTTTGATGATCTTTCTCATCGCCGATTCGAGTTTGATCAGATCATCAGGAGTGAATGGCTTCTCCGGATCGAAGTCGTAATAGAAACCATCTGTGATCGGTGGTCCAATTCCGAGTTTTGTCTCTGGAAAGACCTCTTGAACAGCCTGAGCCAAGACGTGGGCGGTCGAGTGTCGAAGTACCGCCAAGCCATCAGGTGAATCAATAGTGATCGATTCGACGACATCGCCATCAGTGAGTTCGGTCCAGAGATCTCTCACCTGGCCATTAATGCGAGCCACAACGACATCTGTGAGTTCGGCAAAGAGGTGAGTCGGGCGTTGATCGGCGGCGACCTCCTGGGCCACTCCGTTAACGGTGACTTTAATGCTCTCGCTCATGTGCAGAGGTTATCAAGAAACCGCTTCTGATTCCGATCCTTCGAGATATGCCTGCCGGATACCTTCGACTCGCTCTGATTGAGTGAATGGGTGGCGCGCGCCATTGATATCCAGGGTAGTGATCGGATGAATCTCTCGAATGCTTGAGAGTAAGTAGAGCCCATCGGCCTTGAGGAGTTCATCGAGTGAAAACGTCCGCTCTTCGATCTCTGGGAATTTCTCCAGCAGGACCTCTCTCACAATCCCGGGAAGAGCTCCGGATGAGAGCGGCGGGGTACCGAGCTGACCTTCGATCTCGACAAGAATATTTGCCAAGCCAGTTTCGACAACCTCTGACCGCTCGTTGAGATAGAGCAGATCCTCCCAGCCATGTCTTTGGGCAATACGAAAACCAAAACTTGCTTCGGTGTAGGCCAGAGTCTTATGCCCGCTTAAAAGTGATGATGAGAATCGAGGGTGTTCGGCCAAACCAAGTGAAAATTGAGAGGTTGGATCAACATCAAAACCGTGATGCGTCACGAGATAGTCACCATTGGAGAAGTAAGTAAGTCGGAGCCGTCCTCGATTTAATGAATCTTGAGATACAAGTTCAATAATCTTTGCCCTGATTTCATCAATAATTGGGCTCACCAAATCCAACGCCGATGCCGACCGGGCGAAACGTTGCAAATGCCGATCAAGAAAATAGGTCTTGCCACTCATCGTCTTCATCGTTTCAAAGATGCCATCTGCGCGAAGCCATGGGTGGTTGAGGGCGGGAAGAGGATGGCTCCCTGAAGACCAATATTCACTCATGGTTCAAGTATCCCTCCTGCTATCTCCAGAAAGCGAGAGGCTTTGAGTTGAACTTCATTCCACTCAAGTTCTGGGTCGCTCCCCCATGTGATTCCAGCACCAACACCGAAATGAAGATCATCACCTGTTTGCCAGAAAGTTCGAATAGCAACCGCCAGTTCGCATCGATCACCGTGCACCCACCCAATCAAACCGGTGTAGATACCGCGTTCACCTTCATTAGCAGCGATGATCTCAATAGCGCGGCTCTTGGGCGCTCCCGATATCGATCCCGCCGGAAGGATCGAGTTCGAAATATCTGTCCACGTAACTTCTTCTCGTAGTACTCCCTCGATATCTGAGACGAGATGGAAGAGTCCTGGGTGCTCCTCTGTCGCGAGCAATCGCGGCGTACTCACACTGCCAACTTCGCAGATCGCACCAAAATCATTTCGCATCAGATCCACGATCATGATGTTCTCCGGATAATCTTTTTCTAAGAAGCTATCTGTCTTTGATGTTCCCTTAATCGGAGAACTCTTAATTCTTCGCTCGTCGCCATCGCTCCTCATCTCTAAGAAGAGCTCAGGAGAGGCGGAGGCTATTTGAATATTGGGCAAGGAGAGATAGGAAGCGTACGGGGCAGGATTTCGCTTCAGGAGTTCGGTGAAGAGAGCATCGAGTGGTTCTCTATTGGGACGACTATAAATGAGACAGGCGTTGGCTTGATATATCTCGCCGTCTCCGATCGCCTTTCTAATTCGCTCGACATATCTCTTGTATTCATCCGATGATTGCGAGGTGCGCCATTGGGAATTGGCGGCCGACCACGAAGAGGTCTCGTCACTGGCCACAAACTCTTCATGGGAAATATCGGCAAATTTGGCGCATGTCCATCTTCCCTCGTAATCAACCGTCACCGCCCAGAAATCACCATCGCCCAGGACCGCAGGATCATGAGAAATCTCAAGCAAAGAGCTCGCCGATATCCCGCCCATCCAAAATCGGTCCGAACGCGTATCCATACGGGAGACGTTAGTGGAAATGACCCTTTCGGCACGGTTGGCGTACGGTGGGGTCGATACGATAGATTTCACCCTCTGCACAAGGGCAACCTTGGACAGTATGCGGACGTAGCGCAGTTGGTAGCGCGGAACCTTGCCAAGGTTCAGGTCGCCGGTTCGAACCCGGTCGTCCGCTCGCAGGAAAATGGTCGGATGGCCGAGAGGCGAGGCTCAGGACTGCAAATCCTGCCACACGGGTTCAAATCCCGTTCCGACCTCCATTCTGCAAAGGTGGCTAGGCAAGATGGATAGGCAAGATGGATAGGTAAAAAAGAAGTAAAAGTTAGACCGTAGTTACATGGACGATTGGCTCAGCGGTAGAGCACCACATTGACATTGTGGGGGTCACTGGTTCGATCCCAGTATCGTCCACCAGAACGTAGTGAAGTGGCGAGAAGGTATAGTCCACCAGAACGTAGTGAGAATAATTCTATGATTTAAAGAGTGTTAGATCGATCTTCTTCATCTCCCGAAGTGCCTGCCAATTTTGCTGTGCTATTTCTGGGTTTGAATTCCCGAGGTACTCACGCATCTGCATGGGCGTGATCTGCCAGCTGACACCCCACTTATCAGTACACCAACCACATTGGCCTTCTGCGCCCTCTTTCGTGATGGCTGCCCATAAACGATCGGTCTCTTCTTGGCCATCACACTGGATGGAGAGCGAGATAGCTGAGTTGAAGGCTGGCCCACCTTCGATGCACATGCCGATGAACTCATGCCCGAAAATCGTGAAGTCCGCCGTAAAGAGTGGAGCGCCCTCCCCCATTCGATTCTCTTCTCTGACGACAACGTCCTTAAAGATCTCTTTATAGAAGGCCAGTGCCTCTTCCAAATCATTTTGGAACCAGAGAAATGTTTTAAGGGCTGAAGTCTGAGTCATGTTGGGATCATAGGAAAGGTGCGAATGTATTGCAATAACGCGCTGTGGTGAGGATTTAGTTGAAGTTTCAACCAAATTCATCTACTGTACATCCTGACTCATTAAAGTCGCCATCGTTCAATCACCATCAACAAGAGCACGAGAAAAGGGAAAACATGTCAGTTCTATCAACACTTCCAACAGGATCATTCACTATCGATGGATCACATAGCCGTATTGGTTTCAGCGCACGCCATGCAATGGTTACAAAGGTTCGCGGATCATTCAACGAGTACACAGGCACAGCAACTGTTGCTGATGGCGTCGCCTCAGTCAATGTTGAAATCAACGTTGCCTCAATCGATACTCGCAGCGCTGACCGCGACGGTCACCTCCAATCCCCTGATTTCTTCGATGCCGCAACATTCCCAAAGATCACATTTGCTTCGACATCTATCAAGGATGCCGGCGCTGATCAGATCGTTGTAGATGGCAATCTCACAATCAAGGATGTTACAAAGGCAATCAACATCACCTTTGACTACACCGGCACTGCAACCGATCCATTCGGAAACGTCCGCTTTGGCCTAGAAGGCGAAGCTGAAATCAATCGTAAGGATTACGGCCTAGTTTGGAATGCAGCACTTGAGACTGGCGGAATCTTGGTTTCAGAGAACATCAAGCTCGAATTCGAAATCTCTGCAATCGCAAACAAGTAATCCATCTCTTCGTTTTAAGAGGGCGGCCTTCAAGAGTGATCTTGGGGGCCCTTTCTTTTCCCTATTTTAATGAGACATACTCAGGACTAGATCCTAAGCAACAGAGATAGCGATAACGCCGATCAGAGCAAAGGCAACGCCAATATATTGAACTTTCTGGAGACGTTCGTGTAAGAATTTAAAGGCAAGAAGAGTCGTCACGACAGGAAATACCGAACCCAGAACCATTGCGACCGATAGTAAACCCTTTGTTGTTGCGACACCCAAGGTGTAATTGGCAAGAAAATCCGACACTCCAATAGCCGCGAGAACAGGCAGATCCTTTAAGGAGAAGCCACCGATCCTCCTCGACCAAATCGCAATTACCACTGCAACCGAAACAGTCGTAAAACGCATCGTCGTCATAGTCAACAGCGAATTGGTCTTAGCTCCTCGAGCCATAAAGACCAGGGTCACACCAAACATGATCGCAGTCAGAATTCCTAAGAAGATTGGCTTTGCGCTCACGCCACTTCGCATCTCCGGACCGGATGCAAGAAAGCAACCAAGAAGGGCTACGCCCATCCCAATGATCTGGATCGCTTGGGGGCGTTCTCCCTGCGCAAAACCATAGAGAACAGGGATTACCGCGCTGAGGGAGGTGATTGGCGCAATCACGCCCATCTTCCCAGTCGACAATCCGGCGTAATAACTAACGAGGCCAACGAAGCCTGCGACACCGGCACATACCCCGCTGATGAAGAAGCCGTTGAGTTGAAGATTTGGATGTCGCCAGCCAGAAGAGAGTGTCAGGAGTAATACTCCGACAATTAATCCAATCGCCTGAGAGGCTCCGGTAACCGCCAACGAGGCGAAACGCTTGGCAAGCTTCCCGCCTAAGTAGTCGGCGGTACCCCATAAGAGACTTGAGAAGAGCGCGAGTCCGGCGAGCATCCGAGAAGTATGTCAGCAGATCACGCTACTTTTGGCTAATGAGCGGCAAGAGCTTGGCAGAGACCACATTTGTCATTGTCGACCTCGAAACTACCGGTGGTTCACCGAAGAATGGTTGTGCTATTACTGAGATTGGCGCAGTTAAGACTCGTGGCGGTCTCCTACTCGGTGAATTCAAATCCTTCGTCAATCCCCTGGCCGCGATTCCATCCTACATAACAGCGTTGACCGGCATCACCAACGAGATGGTTGCCACCGCGCCAATCATCGATGATGCCCTTCCTGAATTCCTGGCCTTCTGTGGCTCTGCTTCAGAGACAGTTCTCGTCGCCCATAACGCTCCCTTTGATCTGGGGTTCTTAAAAGCAGCTGCAGTTGAAATTGATCTTCCGTGGCCCGACTTTCGAGTTCTCGATACCGCAAGGCTTGCTCGTATCGTCTTAGGGCGAGATGAAGTACCAAATTGCAAACTAGGAACACTCGCTCTCTTTTTCAATACTGAAGTGAAACCTACCCACCGCGCACTTGACGATGCACAAACTACAACAGAAATTCTCTATCGACTCTTTGAAAGATTTGGCGCCATGGGCGTGACGACACTAGAGGAACTTTCCGACCAAAGTTCGAGAAGAATTAAACGGCCCCGATATCAAGAAGCTCAGGTACATTGGCAAGTCAAAGAAGAGTATTCCCAATATCAAGAGTGGGAGGGTGAGGCCTGATCTAAGAGATCCAACCGACCTAAGAGTTGCGCGTTGCGACGATCTCTTGAGTCAGGGCTGCCCAATCATCAAGGACCTTTATTGCATTTCCAGAGTCAACTGCCTGAGTGGCGAGCACCAAGCCATTAGCAAATTGCTGTTCAACGCTGAGTGAAAAATCAGCCTTGAAAGCCGCTATCCCGGCCGCTGCGTTGAGAAGAACTGCATCACGTGGGGCACCGCGCTCTCCCGCAAAGATTCGACGTGTCACTGATGCGTTGTACTCAGCCTCGCCACCGACCAACTCTGAAACGGGCGAAGAATCGATGTTGAGATTACGAGGATCAAATTTCTCTTCTCGCATCTTGCCATCATGAATTTGTAGAACCGTTGTGGTGGTTTCAAGAGATATCTCATCTAGGCCATCATCGCCTCGGAAGATAAAGCCTTCACACCCTCTATCCATAAGGACCTTGGCCATAACTGGCATCATCTTTGGATTCGCAACACCAAGGGCAATCACCTTTGGCTGTGCTGGGTTGGCGAGCGGGCCTAGAACATTAAATATTGTTGGAATCCCGATTCCTTTTCGGGCGGGCGCAGCAAAGCGAAGTGATGAGTGGAACTTCTGAGCGAAGCAGAAACCAATACCCAACTTATGAACTGTCTCGGCAACTTCAGAGCCATCGAGATCGATATTGACGCCAAGTGCCTGCAAGCAATCTGCCGCTCCAGATTTTGACGTAGCAGCACGAGAACCATGCTTCACAGTCCGTGCCCCTGCTGCGGTCGTAATGATCGCAGCGGTCGTAGAAATATTTATCGTGTGCGCACCATCGCCACCGGTTCCGACAATATCGACAGAACGTTCTGGAATATTGATTGGTAACGAGAAGGCAAACATCTCTTCAATTGCCGCCTCGATCTCGCCAGCAGACTCACCCTTGTGATACATCGCGATCAAGAATTCTTTGAGATCGCTCTCCGGAGCTTGGTCAGTAAGAAGTTGGTTCATAGCCCATTTCATCTGATCTGCAGCTAGATCGCTCTTATCTTCGAGTTGCGAGATAAGACTGCGCCAAGAGAGTTGGGTCATCGACTAAGCGTTGAGCGAAAGACGATTGCGAAGAAGGTCGGCAACCTTTGTAGCGACGGTAAATGGATCGATCGGATGGATCACAGTTGCATCGGCACCGGACCACGAAGCGAGCCAAGAGTCCTGAACTCTGCCAGTAATGACGAGAGTTGGTGGGCAATTGAAGATCTCATCTTTGAGTTCTCGGGCAATCCCAAGGCCACCCTCTGGCGTCGACTCACCATCGAGGATAAAGAGATCAATGGATCGCTTCTCATCGATCGCCAGCCGAAGCGCAGCCCCGGTCGCAAACTCCATCACGGAATGGGCTGGGAGGTCGCTCGCTAATTGGCTACCCAAGGCGGTAATCAGGGTCTGGCGAACGCTTTGATTGTCTGAGTAGATCGCAATCACAGGGGTTCTCATGGTGAAAGTCTAGCCAGAGGAAGTGCGTTTCAGGCGTGGTGAGGCTCACACGGCTATCAACTCGTGGCGACCATTCCTGGTCGGTATTTCTGGCCAAATCGGGAATAATCAGCCCGTGAGCACAACTGCACCCCATAAAGCACCCACCCGCCCGAACCTAGTGGCCGTTGGAACGATCGTCTGGCTGTCGAGTGAATTGATGTTCTTCGCAGCGCTCTTCGCTATGTACTTCACGACCCGCGCAGTCCAGGGTCCAAAGGTCTGGCTCGAGTCGACCGGCATGCTGAATATTAAATTTGCTGCAGTTAATACAACAGTTCTCGTTCTCTCATCAGTCACATGCCAATTCGGCGTCTTCGCTGCTGAACGATTCCAAGCCAAGCGCACAGGATCTCTTTGGCGCTTTAGCAAGTGGGGCATGCGTGAGTGGTTTGCACTTACCTTCTTGATGGGTGCCTTCTTTATCGGCGGCCAAGTCTATGAATATGCCAACTTGGTTCATGAAGGTCTCTCCTTCTCATCCCGTGCATATGGCTCGGTCTTCTATCTCACAACTGGTTTCCATGGACTTCACGTAACCGGTGGTTTGATCGCATTCCTCATCGTGATGATCCGCGTCTTCAAGGCTCAGAAGTTTGGTCACTCTCAGGCCACGACCGCAATCGTTGTTTCGTATTACTGGCACTTCGTAGATATTGTGTGGATCGCGCTCTTCTCAGCGATCTACCTCATTAAGTAGAGAGCAGATTCAATCAATGCGCGTGAATAGATTCCGTCGTAATAAGTTCGCTGGACCGGTTCTCGTGGTCGCAGCCTTACTCACCATCGGATCGGCCTTCTCAATCGCCTCTGCACTTCCGAGCGCCCAGAAGACAGAAGTTTCCGCGCAGAGCACACTCGTTGATGAGGGCAAGCAGATCTTCCTCAAGGGTTGCTCTTCATGCCATGGACTCAATGCTGAAGGTGGCGCAATCGCTCCAAGCTTGATCGGTGTCGGAGCTGCCGCCGTAGATTTCCAAGTCGGTACAGGCCGTATGCCAATGGCCGATATGAGCCAGCAAGCAATGCGAAAGAAGCCTATTTATGATGCAAAGCAGACAGCAGCACTTGCTGCTTATGTAGCATCCCTCGCACCAGGACCAGCAACCGTAGATCCAACCTCGCTCACATGGGAACGCGATGGCAATGTCGCACAGGGTGGCGAACTCTTCCGCACCAACTGCGCAATGTGCCATAACTTCGCAGCACAAGGCGGCGCTCTTACAAACGGTAAGTACGCACCAACCCTGATGGGTGTTGAGCCTCAACATATTTATGAAGCAATGATCACCGGCCCACAGTCAATGCCGAAGTTTTCAGATAAGACAATCACTCCAGCAGAGAAGTTGTCGATCATCAAATGGATTAAGTCAGCACAATCAGAACCTGCTATCGGTGGCGCTTCACTTGGCCGAGTAGGACCAGTGACAGAAGGTCTCCTCATTTGGACATTTGGTCTTGGTCTTCTCATCGCCGTCGCCGTATGGCTTGCAACGAAGGCGAGATAACTTATGAGTAAAGAGATTGATTCCCTCAGCGGAGTTGAACGCTTCGAAGATCCTGGCCTGCCAGAACATAAGCATCGCAAGAGTGATTCGGATGCGATCGCTGCTAATCGTGCAGAGCGACAAGTTGCGATCCTCTTCCTTCTCTCTGCCCTCGGCACCGTAGGAACAATCGCTTCCTATATCTTTATTGATACTAAGAAATTCATCTACCTACCAATACTTGGCGATACCAATGCAGCGCAGCTCGCACTGGGAACTGGCCTTGCCGCCTCGCTCTTCTTTATTGGAATTGCTGCAGTTCACTGGGCGAAGACATTGATGCCGGATGAGGAAGTTATTGCCGAGCGTCACGAATTCCGTTCCTCTGATGAAGATCGTTCAGATTTCGTGAAGACAGTGAAGGAGCGCGCGGGGGCTGCCGGCCTTGGTCGCCGCTCTCTCATCAAGCGTTCAATGGGCGTAGCGCTCGGTCTTGTTGGGCTCTCACCGCTCGTGCTCTTGCGCGACTTAGGTCCGCTTCCTAAGAAGGAACTATCGACAACAAACTGGGCAAGTGGCGTACGGTTAGTTACCGATCCCGGTGGACAGCCGATCAAAGGCACCGACCTTGAAATTGGTTCAGTTGCTCAGGTTCTCCCCCAGTTGCCTGAAGGAACCGAGCGTTCACTAGAGAATATCGGCAAGGATGCTGTTCTCCTGATCCGTATTCGCCCAGAAGAGTTCAACCTCAATGCAGAACGACTCTCATGGACTTATAACGGAATCATCGCATTTTCAAAGATCTGCTCCCACATGGGTTGCGCCGTTGCCTTGTATGAACAACAGACCAAGCATCTGCTCTGCCCTTGCCATCAATCAACATTCGATGTGACTCGCGCAGCAAAGGTAATCTTCGGACCAGCCGCTCGTCCACTTCCTCAGTTGGCCATCGGCGTGGATTCAGAGGGGTATCTCGTAGCAAAGCAAGCATTCACCGAACCAGTAGGACCTAGTTTCTGGGAGCGTAACTCAGCATGAAGAAGAGTGAACAAGTAGCAGGAAACGTCGCTAGCTACATCGATGACCGCACCGGCGCCGCTGGTTGGGCAAAGAAGAACCTCACCAAGGTCTTCCCGGACCACTGGTCCTTTATGCTGGGTGAGATTGCACTCTATTCGTTCGTGATTCTGCTTCTCTCTGGCACCTTCCTCACTTTCTGGTTTGATCCATCACAGCAAGAAGTCGTCTACAACGGCACCTATGCACCTCTCTCGCATGTGACGATGTCGGCTTCATACGCATCAACCTTGCATATCTCCTTTGATGTTCGTGGCGGATTACTGATGCGTCAGATTCACCACTGGGCAGCACTGATCTTCATGGCTGCGATCGTGGTTCACCTCCTTCGCGTCTTCTTCACCGGAGCTTTCCGTAAGCCACGCGAAGCAAACTGGTTGATCGGAATCGGATTACTCACTCTCGGTATTGTTGAAGGATTCTTGGGTTACTCACTCCCCGATGACTTACTCTCTGGTACTGGTATCCGTATCGCAGAAGCGATTATTCAAGCGATCCCGGTAGTCGGCTCTTACCTTGCCTTCTTCGCCTTTGGTGGAGCATTCCCTGGACACGTCTTTATTCCTCGTATCTATATTGTTCACGTCTTGCTCTTGCCAGGAATCTTCCTTGCTCTCATCACTGTTCACTTGATGCTCGTCTGGTATCAGAAGCACACGCAGTACCCAGGTCCTGGTCGCAAAGAGACAAATGTCGTCGGCTACCCATTGATGCCTGTCTATATGGCTAAAGCAGGCGGCTTCTTCTTTATCGTCTTCGGAGTTACTGCATTCCTCGGAGCAGTTGCCTCCATCAACCCCATCTGGCTCTATGGTCCATACACACCAGGGCAGATCTCTGCTGGTTCTCAACCCGATTGGTACATGGGGTGGCTCGATGGCTTAGTCCGAATGGCACCGCCATTAGAGACACATGCCTTTGGCCACACGATCTCGTGGAATATCTTGATTCCAGGCCTCATTATTCCTGGCATCCTCTTTACTGGAATGGCGCTCTATCCATTCATCGAGTCGTGGATCTCTGGCGATAAGAACGAACATCATCTGCTTGATCGACCACGAAATGTTCCTAACCGAACGGCTCTTGGCGCAATGTCTCTGAGCTTTATGCTGATCTCACTCATCAATGGTGGAAACGATGTGATCGCTACGCACTTCCATCTCACGATTAATGGCATCATGTGGTTCACTCGGTTCGGTCTCTTTATCGTTCCACCGATCGTCTTCATCATTACCAAGCGCATCTGTCTTTCATTGCAACGTGCTGATCGAGAGATTGTTCTCCACGGACGCGAAACAGGACGCTTGGTCATGACTCCAGCAGGAGAATTCCTAGAAGTCCATGAAGAGCTCACACCAGAACAGAAGTGGACTCTCACTCAACATGCTCAACCAGCTGCGCTTGCACTTCCTTCTGAGGATGCGCACGGCACACGTTCAAAGAGCGCCGGAATCAAGGGCAAGCTACGCGCCCGCATGAGTGAAGCAAATGCTTCACAAGTTGCGGCACCAACCGCAGAACAAGCAAAAGAGCTTGAAGGCGGTCATCACTAATTCAACAAGCGCGATAGATCTACTGGCCTTGTAAGGACCAGTAGAGTGCGCAGATGAATATTCGTCCAGCAGGTCCCGGTGATATCAGGATAATCCTTGATCTGATCCGGGACCTCGCTATTTACGAGAAGGCAGAAGACCAGGCGAAGGGAAGCGCTACACAGATTGAGCATGCTCTCTTCTCCCCCACCCCCACTGCACATTGCGAACTCGTCGAGGTCGAGAATGGTGAGATCGCAGGATTTGCATTGTGGTTTAACAATTATTCAACCTGGACTGGTAACCCAGGACTCTATCTAGAGGACCTCTTCATTAAGCCCGAACACCGCGCAAGTGGATACGGGAAAGCGCTGCTCATCCACTTGGCCAAAAAGTGTGTTGCAAACGGTTGGGATCGATTCCAATGGTGGGTGCTCGACTGGAATGATCCAGCGATCGCCTTCTACAAATCCCTTGGCGCCATCCCGATGGATGAGTGGACGGTATTCCGCGTCAGTGGCGATGCTCTTACCGCTCTCGCCAACACTTCAATCTAGAGGTGGTTCCTCGCGTCGAAGACCCGAGATGTTAGTGAGCTGAAGCGGCTGGCTTCTCGTATTCGAGTGTGAAACCAATGACCGAGAAGAGCAATGCGCCAACGGCGATCAAGGTGAGCCACCAACCAAGTAGGAGTCCCAAGCCCGCTGCACAGGCAGAGAGGGCAACAGGAAGAGGCCACCAAGAGTGTGGTGAATAGAAGCCAAGTTCGCCAGCGCCATCGGCAATCTCAGCTACGAGATTATCTTGTGGCAGAGTGCCCATCCGCTTGCTGTTAAACCAGATATAGAAGCCGACGATCGCAGCAAGACCAGAACTCAATGAGATACAGGTTATGCCGACCGCTTCCCCACCTACGTAGTAATAGATGACCGCCATCACTGCATAGAAGAGCGAGAGTCCAATAAAGAGTCGATAACTGGCTTTCATTAGTGGCCTTCCTCTAACTGCGCTGCTTCTGGGTGATGGAGATCGAAGGCAGGGCGCTCTGAGCGAATACGTGGCATCGAGGTGAAGTTGTGGCGTGGTGGTGGGCATGATGTTGCCCATTCCAACGAGGCGCCATAACCCCAAGGGTCATCTACGGTCACCTTTGGTGAGTTGCGGGTGATCCAGATATTGATGAAGAACGGAATCATCGACATCGCGAGCAAGAAGGCTCCGACTGTTGAAACTTCGTTCATGAAAGTGAAGCCATCGGTCGAGAGGTAATCCGCGTAACGACGCGGCATTCCCTTAATTCCAAGCCAATGTTGGATCAAGAAGGTCAGATGGAAGCCGAAGAAGAGAGTCCAGAAGTGGATCTTTCCAAGGCGCTCGTTGAGCATCTTTCCTGTCATCTTAGGCCACCAGAAGTAGAAGCCACCGAACATTGCAAAGACCACAGTTCCGAAGAGAACGTAGTGGAAGTGCGCAACGACGAAGTAGGAGGCTGATACCGCGAAGTCCAATGGTGGGCTTGCCAAGATGATTCCGGTGAGACCACCGAAGAGGAAGGTCACAAGGAATCCCAAGATAAAGAGCATAGGTGTCTCAAATGAGAGGGAACCCTTCCACATGGTGCCAATCCAGTTGAAGAACTTCACACCGGTCGGAACACCGATCAGGAATGTCATGAACGAGAAGAACGGTAGAAGAACTTGTCCGCTAGCGAACATATGGTGAGCCCACACTGAAACAGAAAGAGCTGAAATTCCGATTGTTGCAGCGACTAAACCTTTGTAACCGAATACTGGCTTGCGACTAAAGACTGGAAGAATTTCAGTTGCAATACCAAAGAATGGCAAGGCGAGGATATAAACCTCTGGATGACCAAAGAACCAGAAGAGATGCTGCCAGAGCATTGCTCCGCCGTTAGCCGGATCGAAGATATGCGAACCAAAGAGTCGATCGGCCTCGAGTGCGAGGAATGCAGCAGCAAGAGGTGGGAATGCAAGAAGTACCAAGATCGATGTCAGGAGAACGTTCCATGAGAAGATCGACATTCTAAACATCGTCATTCCTGGTGCACGCATTGTGAAGATCGTCGTAATGAAGTTAACGCCACCAAGAATTGTGCCAAGTCCACCGATCGCTAGACCGATAACCCATAGGTCGCCACCGATGCCAGGTGAATATTGAGCATTTGAAAGTGGTGCATATGCCGTCCAACCAAAGGAAGCTGCGCCACCTGGTGATAGGAATCCACCGAAGGCCATAAGGCCACCAAAGAGGTAGAGCCAATACGAGAGCATGTTGAGGCGTGGGAACGCCACATCCGCTGCGCCGATCTGAAGCGGCATGATGACGTTGGCAAACCCAACAAAGAGTGGCGTCGCAAACATCAAGAGCATGATGGTTCCATGCATTGTGAAGATCTGGTTGTACTGCTCGGTGCTTAAGAACTGCATGCCTGGCCGAGACAATTCGGCACGTAGGAATAGCGCAAGAACGCCAGCGATGAGGAACCAGCTAAAAGATGTGATGAGGTAAAGGTAACCAATTGTTTTGTGATCTGTTGAGGTAACCCATTTAACGAAGAGGCGTCCCTTTGACTCCTTAAGCGGCTTCACCGCTGCGCGATCGCTCTGCGGAAGAGTGCGTTCTGCATATGTTGTCATGATTACGCCGCCTTAAGGGTAGAGAGATAAGTCTGATATTGGGCAGGTGTTACAACCTTCACCGTAAAGAGCATCTGTGAATGGTTACGACCGCAGAGGATGTTGCAACGACCAGGGAATGTGCCGAGTTTCTGAGCAGCAAATTCAATATGGTTGGTTACATGAGGAAGAGCCTGGATCTGAATCATGAAGGCTGGAATCCAGAAACCATGGTCTACATCGTTCGCCGTGATCGTATAGAGAACCTTCTCCCCTAGCGGAACAACTAACGTTGGTGGCTGCGCCGGAGTGCCGGTTACGGTCTGAGCAGGACCTGTGCCCGCATCTGCATAGGTAAACTGCCACGACCATTGGATGGCATTGATCATAATATTGTGAGGCGCTGTTGCTGCCGAGTCGATCTTCGTAATCTTCGCTTCATCTCGCGCGGTGTAACCGAAGAGAACAAGCACGATGATGAATGCAATCGCAGTCAGTGAGATCTCGATCTTATTGTTATGTCGGAATTGGCGCGGAAGATCTTCGCTCTTTCGACGGTTAAAGATGACTGGATAGAAGAGCGCTAACGCGGTGAGTACTCCAACTACACCGGCGGCAATCCATGCTCCTTGCCAGAGTGGCAGCGTTGTGTCGTTGACACTCGAGAGACCCTTATCAAAGCCAAGTCCAGAGATGTTCTTTGACTGGCAACCGGTGAGCAAGAGAGCCAGGCCAGATAGGGCAACGACAAGTCCAGCTTTTTTCGCTGAAGAAGCTGAAGGAATAGGCATACGCATGGGTCGAAGTTTATCGGGGGAACTCGCGCTTCGCGCTCGGCGGGGGTAGCGTTCGAACTATGGGTTCAGTCACAGGCGGCTTCACGAGCGAAAGCCCCCTCCACCCTGCTGCCCGAGAGATCCTGATCGAGGCCATCGACCGCGGTTGGGCCGATCCAAGCAAGATCCATCAGCCTTCCAGGGAGTTGGCCCTCCTGCTTGAGGAGTCAAAGACCCTGATCGCAGGCCATCTCAAGGTCGAAGCCGGTTCGCTCCACTTTCTCGGCGAGCGAAACCTTGGATATCTCCTCGGCATATCTGGATTGAGGAGTCCGGCTACAGAATCAACCCTCTTCTACCCCACCACCTCTCGATCTGAAGTGATCGCCATTGCAGAAGCCGACCGCCTGGCATCGGCGATTTCGGTCGATCTTGATGGCTCCTTTATTTGCCCAGTCGGTGGAGAGGATGATCTTCTTGCCGCCGCCGCAACCAATGTTGAGACCGGCGCTTACTCCCCGGATCTTTCAAATTTTCAAGGACGGATCTTCATCGATGCCACCGCCGATCCATTGGCGTCGCTTCCGGCACGATTCAGTAGTGCCTTATGGGAAAGCTCTAGCTGGTCTGGACCGCAAGGTCTTTCCATCTTCTCACTGCAAGAGCGTCAATCCTGGCGAAATCCATTGCCGCACCTTGATCACGAAATTGTTCCAGGCGGATTTAATCCAGCGCTTGCCATTGCCAGTGCCGTCGCGTTCGACGCCTATGTCAAAGATTGGAACTCAAGAGCATCATCCACGCTGATCCTCAATGAATGTCTCCGAAGTTTTATTTCGGATGAGATCGGCGATGTCGATATCGCTTCACCAAAAACTGGCGCACCTCATTTTCTCTCGTTCTCTTTCCTTTATGTAGATGCACAGCAACTCGTGGACCGTATGTCTAGGCTTGGTTTCGATCTTGATTCTGGGTCTGCATGTACTAGTGCCAACTTAGAACCAAGCCATGTCTTAGCTGCCATGGGAAGACTCACTCACGGAAATGTTCGAGTCAGATTGCATTCTGGTTTGACGAAGAATGATCTTCTGGAGATGCTCACGGCTCTCAAGATTGTTGTCGAAGACCTTCGAAGCAATCGATGATTGATCTCAATTGCATGGGTGAAAGATGCCCTCTACCCATCATTCATCTTGCACAATTGATCCGCGACACTCCCAATTTTGCCAAGCCATGCACAATCACATTATTAAGCGATGACACGGCGACCTGGCCAGATCTGCAGGCCTGGAGCAGAATGACCGGATACGAAGTTCACAAAATCGATGAACTCACCTTCGAAATCTTGGCTAAGTAGACTTGTCGAAGTACTAAAAGTAAGTAGCTATTTAGCCAATAAGAATGGGTTGTAACTTTGCTGCCACTTCGGCTGCAGCCACTTCACCAAAGGATTCTGTGAATCGCTTCAAGAATTCACCTTCATTAAAGCGATACTCCTGTGGACCGATCGCCTCCAGGCAGAAGGTTGCCATCATTGATCCAATCTCGCCGCAACGTTGATGGCTAAAGCCCCACGATAGGCCTGCGAGGAATCCTGATCTAAAGGCATCACCAATTCCAGTTGGATCGGCTTTGCTTCGCTCAATCGCACAAGGAACATGAATCGTCTCCTGGCCATGTTCTTCGATGCGAACACCATTTTCACCCAAGGTAATGACACGGATCTGGACTTGATTGAAGAGTTCTTCATCTGTCCATCCGGTCTTCTGAAGTGTGAGGGCGAGTTCATACTCGTTGAGGAAGAGATACTTTGCGCCGGTGATGAGATTCTTAATATCTTCACCCTCCAACCTCGCAAGTTGCTGTGATGGGTCAGCAGCGATTGGAATGCCGAGAGCGCGAGCAGTTTCGGAGTGACGCAACATTGCTGCTGGATCATCGGGTGAGATCATCAAGAGATCAAGGCCACCAACTTTTTCAACGATCGGACCAAGTTCGATCTCGCGTGCTTCGCTCATCGCCCCTGGGAAGAAGGATGCCATTTGGTTGAGCGATCTATCTGTCGTCACCATATAACTAGCGGTGTACAACTGTGAAATCCGCACATGATCAGTGTTAACACCATGGCGCTTGAGCCACGCACCATAGTCGGTCCAATCGTGACCAACCGATGCGATCAAGATGGGTGAGAGCCCGAGGACGCCCATACCGAATGTGATATTTCCGCCGATTCCGCCTCGACGTATATCAAGGGTGTCGACCAAAAATGAGAGAGAGACCTTATTGAGCGAACCTTCAACAAATGAATCCGAGAATTCCCCCGGAAAGGTCATGATGAGATCGCGACCGATAGAGCCAGCTACTCCAATTTTCATAGCCGAACGTTAGTGGCTGGCAGTGGCGTTACTGGAAATTAATTGAATGAATCGCCGCAGGCGCATGAACCTTGGGCATTTGGATTATCAATCGTGAAGCCTTGCTTCTCAATGGTATCCACGAAATCAATCGATGCTCCCATGAGGTAAGGAGTGCTCATCTTGTCGGTCACAACTTTCACTGAACCAAATGTCACAACTGTGTCGCCATCAAGGGCACGATCATCGAAGTAGAGCTGGTAACGAAGACCCGAACAACCACCAGGTTGGACCGCTACGCGAAGCGAGAGGTCAGTACGACCCTCTTGCTCGAGGAGTGATTGCACCTTCTGTGATGCAACATCAGTGAGGAGAATGCCAGTGGCAGTGCTCTGAATGGTTACGTCAGTTGTGGTCTCTGTGCTCATGGGCAAAACTTTACCTCCTTTCCGCCAGCGATGCCTCATCAACGCCATGAGTGCGAAGAAGCGCTTGCCTCGGGCAACCCTTTATGATGGCGCTATGGCCAGTACTCCGCTCACCGACCTCCTTTTAATGGGGCGCGGGCGCGATCTTGGCAGCGAACGTGGCGTCTCCTGTGATGGCGAACTTCCAGCGGCAAGCGATCCGGCACTTGTAGAGCGGGCCATCGCCGCCCGAATGGCGCTCGGTTCGCGCGCGATGATCTTGGGCCATCATTACCAACGTGATGAGGTAATCGACTTCGCCGATATCACCGGCGACTCATTCAAACTTGCTCAAGCCGCAGCTTCCAACCCAGAAGCTGAATTAGTGATCTTCTGCGGTGTTCACTTCATGGCAGAGAGCGCCGATGTTCTCACCACTGATCGCCAGAAAGTTATTCTTCCTGACCTAGCAGCCGGCTGTTCGATGGCTGATATGGCAGCCGCCAACCAAGTCAATGATGCTTGGCAGGTCTTCGAACGGATCGGCATCGCAAACCGAACCATTCCAGTTACTTATATGAACTCAACTGCTGCAATCAAATCATTTACCGGCGAGCATGGCGGAACCATCTGCACCTCATCAAATGCTGAACGAGCGATGCGATGGGCGCTAGATCAAGGAGAGAAGATCTTCTTCCTACCCGATCAACACCTCGGACGAAATACTGCTGTCCTGAAACTTGGTCTTAATCTGGATGAATGTGTCCTATGGAATCCGTGGAAGGCAAATGGCGGATTAACTGATCAAGAGATCCAAGATGCCAAGGTAATTTTGTGGCGAGGCCATTGCTCTGTGCATGGCCGATTTACGCTCCAAAATATTCACGATGTTCGTGAGCGAGTTCCTGGGGTGAAAGTTCTGGTTCACCCTGAATGCCAACATGACGTGGTCTCGCAAGCAGATGTAGTCGGCAGTACCGAATTCATCATTAAGACAATTGAAGAATCTGCTCCCGGGTCAAAGTGGGCCATCGGAACCGAACTCAATCTCGTCCAACGATTATCGCGAAGGTTTGCCGATCGCGAGATCCTCTTCCTCGATAAGACTGTCTGCTATTGCTCGACCATGAACCGCATCGATCTCCCCCATCTGGTCTGGGCGATGGAGACCCTGCAATCTGGGCGAATTGTTAACCAGATCAGCGTAGATCCTCGCGTGGCTCAGTTCTCGAGAGTTGCGCTAGAGCGAATGCTGGCCCTACCGTAACCTCATGAGCGAGAACACTGAGAATAAAAAGGGCAGAGCAACACCAAAGCGTAAGGATGCCGAGGCAAAGCTCAAGGTAAATTCGATCGCTCCTTCAACTACGAAGGAAGGAAAGGCTCGCGATCGCGCGCTTGAAAAGAGTCGCCGAGTCGAAGCTCGCGCCGCATTCATGCGTGGTGAAGAGAGTGCACTGCCTGCTCGTGACCGCGGTCCTGCTAAGAAGTTTGTCCGAAACTACATTGATTCACGTCGCTCGCTCGGAGAGTATTTCTTACCAACCATCATGGTTGTCCTTGTTCTTACAGCCATCCCAGTTAAGGCGATTCAAGTCCTCGCGATTCTCTTCATGTATGCCGCGATGATCTACTCGTTCGCTTCAGCCTTCTTTGTAGGACGTAAGATCAAGAAGCTCGTCGCCGAGAAGTTCCCGCAAGAACCACTTAAGGGAATCGGAATGTATGGCTGGCTCCGTTCAACCCAGATGCGCCGAATGCGCGCACCTGCTCCACAAGTAAAGCGTGGAGATACTTTCTAAAGTTCGTTAGACCTCACTGATTTGTACTCGTTTGTGATCGTACATTGAGGTATTAAGCGCGAGGATTTGGACTCTGGTTCTTTGACGGATCACGTTCTGGCAAATTCCCAAGGACCTTATCAATCGATTTCATTGTCTCAGGCGTCAGCTTTACACCAGATGCCTTCACATTCTCTTTTACCTGAGAAGGTTTTGTTGCACCCATAATCACAGAGGAGACGTTGGGATTCTGCAACGCCCACGCAAGTGCGAGCTGCCCAACAGTGAGATCAACTGATTCCGCTATTGGCTTCAGATTTTGGACTGCCTCAAGAACTTCTTCACGCAACCAACCGGACATGAAGTTTCCAGATTTGTGACGTGCACGTGAACCAACCGGAGCCTTCTTGCCTGGCAGATATTTGCCAGTAAGAACGCCTTGCGCCATTGGTGACCAGACGATCTGGCCGATCCCCTCGCGCTCGCAGAGCGGAACAACTTCGCTCTCAATGACGCGCCAGAGCATTGAATATTGTGGCTGGCTTGAAACGAAGCGATCAAAATTATTCTCTTTTTGATACTTTAAAGCGGTGCCGATCTGCTTGGCATCCCACTCCGAGAATCCGATGTAATTGACCTTACCTTGACGAATCAGATCTTCAAATGCGCGAAGGGTTTCTTCAATCGGAGTCTCAACATCAAAGCGGTGTGCTTGATAGAGATCGATATGGTCGGTATTCAAACGCTTAAGCGATGCGTGTACGGATTCCATGATGTGCTTGCGGGATAGGCCTCGGTCGTTCTTGCCCGTGCCTGTTGGGAAATAGACCTTGGTGAAGAGTTCGTAGGATTCGCGGCGAACGCCCTTCAGGGCCTTACCCAGCACAGTCTCAGCCTTGGTTCCGGCGTAGACATCGGCGGTATCAAAGGTGGTGATGCCAGCGTCAAGTGCCGCCTTCACGCAACTGATCGCGGCATCTTGCTCTACTTGATTGCCGTGGGTGATCCAATTTCCATAAGAAATCTCTGAGACATACATTCCGGTCTTGCCAAGGCGACGATATTCCATGGGTAAGAGAGTACCCTGACCTTGTGAAGATGCTACGAAATCGCGCCTCTGTCTTAGTGACCTCAGCACTTGTCGCCACATTCACAGTGGCCCCATTCTCTGCCCTGGTCGCGTTTGCCGATGAGGTCGAAACTGGCCCCTATGTTCATGAAGAAGGCCGCACCTTTGAAGGACTTCCTGTACTTCTCGTCGTCTGCGCGCTCATTATCGCTGTTGGACTCGCCTACGGAATTGGCCGCCGCTCTCGTAAGTAGCTCTATCGCCATGCTATCTTTCGCTTGCTTATAGGCCAGAGTTTTTACAATGGCTTGTCAGCGGTAATTGTGAGAGCGAAGTTCGGTGAAATACCGACGCTGTCCCGCAACTGTAAATATCGTTTTCTAGCCAGAAGTGGCTAGTCAGATATAAGCCAGGTCGCCTCTCTCCGTTATCAAAGTATCCGACCTCGGAGAAGGGTCGGGCCTTTACGCGAATATCTTGTGAAGTCGATAAAGAATCGATAGCTGCCAGAGAACTCGGGTGAATCGCCCCCTTTCTCCCTCAATACTCTTGAGGGAGTTTTTTTATGAAACAAAGTTCGACATTGCTCATCGCAGGATTAGTGGTGGCCCTGCCCTGTCTCGTCATTGCGCCTGCTGAAGCCGCATCAAAATATCCAACTCGCATCATCTCGCTCTCCCCCAGTGCTACCGAAGATCTCTTCGCGATTGGCGCCGGAAAGCAAGTTGTCGGAGTCGATACCCTTTCAAACTATCCGGCTAGCGCACCTAAGACAAAGCTCGACGCTTTCACGCCAAATGTAGAAGCGATTGCAAAATTCAAGCCCGATCTCGTGGTTCTACAAACCTCCGCCACAAAGGCGCAATCTGTAAAGAGCGCCCTTGAAGCGTTGAAGATCAAGGTCTACTTTGAAGAGACACCAAGCAATATCACCGGTGCATATTCAGAGATAGCAGCACTAGGCACCGCCACGGGACACTCCGCCCAAGCGGTCCGTCTAGTCGCGTCGATGAAGGCCTCCATTAAAGTTGCGATTGCAAAGGGTCTTCGCAAGACACCGCTGCCTATCTTTCATGAAGTAGATAGCACTCTCTATTCGGCAACATCAAAGACCTTTATTGGTCGTGTCTACGCTGACTTCAATACAGCGAACGTTGCTGATGCGGCAGATACCGCTGATAGTTACGGATACCCTCAACTAACAAGTGAATATCTTTTGAAATCAAATCCCACTGTCATCTTCTTAGGAGATGAACAGACTCCAACTCAAGTAAGTGCTCGGCCTGGCTGGAGTTCGATCGATGCGGTATCCAAGAATTGTGTCTATGTTCTCCCTGCAGATATTCCATCCCGTTGGGGGCCACGCCTCGTTAATTTCTACCAATTTGTCTCTTCCACCCTTGCGGCAATTAAGTAGTAGGACTCACCATGACCAATAGAGTGCGCGAAGAGAGTGGGATCTCTCCCATGTGGAATTGGAAGATCACCTCTCTCTTCGCTGCCCTCTTGCTCGTCATTGGACTCGCGGCAATTAGCTTTGGTCCAATCAATCTCAGTTTTACCAAAATCTTGCGCACTCTCTTTGGCATGCACGGTGGACTTTCGGGTCAAGATCGAACAGTTTTGATTGACCTCAGACTCCCTCGGGCAATTCTTGCTGCTCTCGTTGGCGCCGCTCTCTCCACAAGTGGCGCGGTATATCAATCAGTATTTAGAAATCCGTTAGCTGATCCCTATCTCCTTGGCGCTGCGAGTGGTGCTGGACTGGGCGCGACGATCGCCATCACAAATTCACATGGAAACGTTTATAGCCTGCTCCCAATCTTCTCCTTTATTGGTGGCACTCTCGCTGTCCTTACCTCATTCTTTATCTCCGGAAAGTTCTTTGCCGAACCACAATCTCTTCTCTTGAGTGGGATTGCAGTAGGTTCATTCGCGACTGCGATTCAAACCTACCTTCAACAGCGACACAGCTCGTCACTGCGTCCGGTCTACTCCTGGATTCTGGGTGAATTAACGGCGGCCAATTGGCAGATAGTTACCTGGTCTTCTTTCTACATCCTGATGGCCATCGCGATATTGATTTCAATCTCTAAGCGACTCGATGGCTTAATGCTCAGCGATGAAGAATCGTTCTCGCTTGGTATCAATCCCAATCGTCTGCGCATCATTGCCGTCGCTGCAGCCACTCTCGCAACTGCCACTGCCGTCTCAGCCTCCGGGCTCATCGGCTTCGTTGGAATCGTGGTTCCACATCTCGTTCGCGGCGTGACACATCGAGTGACAAATCGAAATCTGCTGACTATTGCTCTTGCAGGTGCCGCCTTCCTCGTTCTCGCAGATCTCGGAGCGCGCACCCTTCTCTCCCCCGCAGAACTTCCTATTGGAGTTATTACCGCATTCGTCGGAGCGCCATTCTTCTTGGTCGTGCTCAGACGTCGCAGAATGGGATCACTATGATCGAGATCAAGGATTTAGAAGTCTCACTATCAGGTAAGAAGATTCTCCACGATATCTCCTTGACGATATCCGAAGGAAAATGGAGTTGCCTGGTTGGGCCAAATGGCGCCGGCAAGACAACGCTTCTCAAAGTATTACTTGGAACAGCTTCGTATTCAGGATCGGTCAAAAGCCATGGTTCTGAGGTCTACCGCGACCAACGTCGCAATGTTGCATTCGTCCCACAACAACCTCAGATCCCGCAAGGAATTACCGTAGCCGAATATGTCATGCTCGGTCGCGCTAAGAAGGATGGCTGGGGTAATGAATCAGCTAAGAGTCGATCTCTTATTGGTGAGATCCTGACCCAGACAAATCTCTATGGTCTTCATAAGGAATATGTCTCACACCTCTCTGGCGGGGAGATGCAACGGACCTTGATCGCAAGAGCTCTCGCCCAAGAGCCTGAGTTGATCCTATTAGATGAACCAACGAGCGCACTCGATCTTCACCATCAAATTGATGTACTCAACAATCTACAAATCCTTCAAAAATCTGGCGTGACGATCATTTCGACCATGCATGACCTCACTCTCGCCGCCATGTATGCCGAACGAATTATTGTGATGCAATCAGGTCGAGTTTTAGCTGAGGGTGATTCAACCGAGATCATTCACTCATCTGAGTTGCGAACTGCCTTTGACGATCGAATCAATGTCTTTACGCTCGACTCTGGTCGACCAGTAATCGTCGCTAAGAAAGATGAGAGATAGCTCTACCTCACATGCGAGGCGACGAATGGCGCCTTGACGATCTCAACTTCACTTATGCGCCCTCGAACATCGATCTCGAGGTGATCGCCCACCTTCATGCGTGGATCAATCAGAGCAAGCCCAATACCCACTTTGAGGGTCGGCGAGAAAGTTCCGCTCGTGATTTCACCCACGACTATTCCATCTTTAAGAACGCTCATTCCAGCTCTCGGAATTCCACGATCGAGAGATTTAATTGCTCGCAATTGCCTCGTGATGCCAGCTTCTTTCAGAGAAAGTAGCGCCTTCTTGCCGTGAAAAGCATCCTTGTCGAGCACTACCGCCCAAGCGGCTCCTGCTTCGATTGCCGCTATCTCGGTGGAGAGTTCGTGGCCGTGAAGTGGATAACCCATTTCGGTACGTAACGTGTCCCGTGAACCAAGTCCGCAGACTCGACCATCAAATGGTGCCATTGCATCAAGAAGAACTTCCCACAGCGCTTCACTCTTCTCCCAGAGTGGAACTAATTCAAAACCATATTCACCGGTGTAGCCAGTTCGACAAATAATGACAGGACCCAACTCTTCATGGCCTGGAATAAGTCCATCGGTGAAAGCCATATAGTCAAAATCGATCGTGATGCCGAGGGAGGCAAGCACATCGCGTGACTTTGGACCTTGGAGTGCAAGCACGCCGTACTTCTGATGTGCATCCGTGATTTTCAAGGATGCGGGTGCGCCATCTTGCAACGCCTGTAAGACATCTGCGCAATTGGCGGCATTCGGGATTAAGAAGAGATCGCTCTCGCTGCGACGATAAACAATGAGATCATCGATCACACCGCCGTCGGCATTGCAGATCAGGTTGTACTGTGCGCTGCCATTTTCAATCTTGATGAGATCATTTGTCAGAATTGAATTGATGTAGGCGAGGGCGCCCTCGCCCTTGACCTCAATCTTGCCGAGGTGGGAGACATCGAAGAGTCCAACCCGCTCGCGGACAGCAGTATGTTCGGCGATGACTCCCCCGGGTGCGCCTACTCGGCTACCTTGCGGATATTCGATCGGCATATCCCAGCCACCAAAATCAGCTAGCTTCGCGCCGGTCTCTACATGCCACTCAAAGAGCGGGGATTTCAATTCACTCATCTACGAAACCTAGCAAAGTGTGAAGAAAGTGTCAGGGCAGATCAGATCAGATCAGGGCAGATCAGATCAGGTCAGATCAGATCAGGTCAGATCAGGTCAGGGAAGAGAGAATTAAGGAAATCTGGCGCAAAATCCAAGGATCAGTGCTTAGATATCGACATGGCAACCTTAAAGAGCTCTTTTAAGAGCACATCAGAATCCCTTGTTCTCGGCCTTGCAACCAAAGATGGCAAGCTGGTTATCGAATCCGGCGCATCAACCATTGCGACCAAATCATTGATCACTATTCTCGAAGATCTTGGCGCAACGGGTCAGAGAGAAGAGATCGTTAAAGTTCCTGCACCTGCAGGTACAAGTGCTCGACTCATTATCTTTACCGGTCTAGGTGATGCTGCATCTGGATCTCGTTATCCTCATGAGGTTTTGCGACGCGCAGCAGGGGCAGCAACCCGCGCCCTTTCGGGTAAGAAGAGTGCAGATTTTGCACTCCCTCACACAACGGCCGTTGAATTGTCTGCGATCGCTGAAGGAATTGGCCTTGGCTCATATTCTTTTATCGAACATCGTGGTGCATCAAAGGCCGAACAGAAAGCACCGCTGGCATCTGCGATCATTATCTCTAAGTTAGCCGAAAACGCTGATGTTAAGGCGGCACTCAAACATGCCACTGTGGTCAGTAAGTATGTAAATATTGTTCGCGATCTCGTCAATACTCCAGCGAACCACCTCTCACCAGTGAAGTTCGTGACGAAGATGAAAGCGCTCACTACCTCGCTCGGAGTTAAAGTAGAAGTTCTCGACGAGAAAGCACTGAAGAGCAAGGGTTACGGCGGCATTTACTCTGTTGGGCAAGGGTCTGCCAACCCACCTCGCTTGCTCCATATTTCTTACAGTCCCCCAAAGGCGAAGAAGCGCTATGCATTCGTCGGTAAGGGAATCACATTTGATACCGGTGGATATGCGCTTAAGCCTGCTGCTGGTATGGATGCAATGAAGACCGATATGGCTGGCGCCGCCTCCATCATTGCCGCTGCATTAGCAATCGCAGAGTTGAAGATTCCCATCTCCATCAACGCTTATGCCTGCATGGCTGAAAATATGATTAGCGATAATGCCACCCGTCCAGGCGATGTCATCACCACCTTGAGCGGAAAGACAGTTGAGGTCCTCAACCCAGATGCCGAGGGTCGACTCGTTATGGCAGATGGCCTCACTCGCGCGATCGCAGATGGAAAGAAGGCGGGTGGACTCGATGGCCTCATCGATGTCGCAACTCTTACTGGCGCCCAGGTGGTCGCCCTTGGAATTCGCACCTCTGGCTTGATGACCAATAATGATGGCTTCAGCAAGGAGTTCCTCGCAGCCGCCGAGACCACTGGCGAGCTCTACTGGCCGATGCCGCTGCCAGATGAACTTCGCGCCACACTCGATACACCGGTGGCTGATATTGCCAATGTCGGCGATAAGAGTGGTGGCATGCTCGTCGCAGGCGTATTCCTGCGCGAATTTGTCGAGCCAGGCGTACCGTGGCTGCATGTCGATATCGCTGGGCCTTCCTATGTGGATAAGACCCCATTTGGCTACAACGCCATCGGCGCGACCGGCGTCACCGTCCGCACCTTGGTCGCGCTGGCCGAGTCGGCAGCATCACAGGGCTAAGAGCCAAAATTGACCTGAAAATCCTGTCACGGAATTCGTGGCAGGATTAGCCTGTATCTATGAGACACATGGTTGTGGCTCTCACGCGGTAGTTAAAGATTCCTGAAGGGTCGGTTCGTGGCTGATTTTGATCTCGTAATTCTCGGTGGAGGATCTGGCGGATATGCCGCTGCTCTCCGTGGCGCTCAACTAGGACTTTCGGTCGCATTGATCGAGAAGGACAAGCTCGGCGGAACATGCCTGCATCGCGGCTGCATTCCCACCAAGGCTCTCCTCCATGCCGGTGAGATCGCAGATAATTCTCGTCACGCATCAGAGTTCGGTGTCAACGCACAGTTCATCTCCATGGATATGGTCGCTGTCAACGCCTACAAGGATGGTGTCGTCTCTAAACTCCATAAGGGTTTGCAAGGCTTAGTGAAGTCACGAAACATCACCTATGTAGAGGGAACTGGCCGCCTCGTCTCCCCTAATACTGTTCAAGTGAACGGTGAAAATTACACCGGTAAGAATCTCATTCTTGCTACAGGTTCATACCCACGCACGCTCCCAGGCCTAGAGATTGATGGCACGCAGATCGTCACATCCGAAGAGGCGATGGCTTTCACTCATGTCCCAAAGAGCGTCATCGTTTTGGGCGGCGGAGTTATTGGGTGCGAATTTGCATCCGTCTGGAACTCATTCGGCGCAGAAGTAACGATCATCGAAGGTCTACCTCGCCTTGTTGCACTCGAGGATGAGTCCTCAAGCAAACTTCTTGAGCGCGCTTTCCGTAAGCGTAAGATCAATTTTGTAACTGGTGTGCGCTTTGCATCAGCAGTAAAGAGCCCAACCGGAGTGACTGTCACTCTCGAAGATGGCACCACGCATACCGCGGATGTTCTGCTTGTCGCCGTTGGTCGCGGACCAGTAACTGCTGGAATCGGTTACGAAGAGCAAGGCATTGCAATGGACCGTGGCTACATCACAGTCGACGATAAGTGCCGAACCAATATCCCCGGCATTTGGGCTGTTGGTGACATCATTCCAACGTTGCAGTTAGCGCACGTAGGCTTTGCCGAAGGAATCATGGTCGCCGAAGAGATCGCCGGTCTTAATCCCCGCCCGATCAACTATGACGGCGTCCCTAAGGTCACCTATTCCGAGCCAGAGGTAGCCTCTGTCGGCCTCTCAACTGCTGTAGCAAAAGAGCGTGGTTACGATGTCGTCGAGTTGAGTTATGACCTAGCCGGCAACGGCAAGGCCAATATCCTCAAGACTTCTGGGTCGATCAAGCTTGTCGCACAAAAGGATGGTCCAATACTCGGTATTCACATGGTTGGTTCACGTGTTGGCGAGCTTCTCGCCGAAGCACAACTGATCTTCAACTGGGAAGCTGAAGCTTCCGATGTTGCACAACATATTCACGCTCATCCAACTCTCTCTGAGGCGATGGGCGAAGCGCACATGGCACTTGCAGGCAAACCACTTCACGCACACGGTTAATAGGAGCATATCGACATGACCTTTTCAGTAACGATGCCAGCACTCGGCGAATCAGTCACCGAAGGAACAGTTACCCGTTGGCTTAAGAATGAAGGCGATATGGTCGCCATGGATGAGCCGCTACTCGAAGTTTCAACTGACAAGGTTGATACCGAGATCCCATCCCCTGTTGCTGGAATTCTCCAAAAGATCGTTGTTCAGATTGATGCCACTGTCGCAGTTGGCGCTGAGTTAGCAGTGATTGCTACTGATGCATCATCTGCTCCAGTTGCTGCTCCAGTTGCTGCTCCAGTTGCTGCTCCTGCTCCAGTTGCTGCTCCAGTCGGTACTCCTGCTGCGACAACCCCATCGGCCGGCGTTGTCGTCTCTATGCCAGCCCTCGGCGAATCGGTTACCGAAGGAACAGTTACTCGTTGGCTAAAGAACGTTGGAGATACCGTCACGGTTGATGAGGCACTTCTCGAAGTATCTACCGACAAGGTTGATACCGAGATTCCATCACCTGTCTCAGGAACCATCCTCTCTATTGATGTACCGGTTGATGCCACTGTTGCAGTTGGCGCACGACTTGCACTGATTGGATCTGATTCCGCTGCCCCTGCTTCAGTTGCTTCTCCCGCTCCTGTTGCAACTCCAGCAGCCCCACCAGCTCCTGTTGCAACTCCAGCACCAGTAGCCGCACCTGCTCCCGTTGCAACTCCAGCTCCAGTAGCCGCACCTGCAGCCAATGCAGATGCTTATGTCACACCTATTGTTCGCAAACTTGCGGCAGAAAATGGTGTCGATCTTTCACGCGTTCAAGGAACCGGTGTCGGTGGTCGAATCCGCAAGGAAGATATCTTGGCTGCTAAGCCAGCACCAGTAGCTGCGACACCTTCACAAGCACCAGCACAGAGTGCAAGCAAGCCAGCAGCAGTTACTGTCTCACCGCTTCGTGGAACCACAGTTCAGATGTCTCGTCTGCGTAAGGTCATCGCCGAGCGTATGGTCGAATCTCTTCAGGTGGCGGCACAGCTCACCACCGTCATCGAAGTAGATGTCACAAAGATTGATCGTCTTCGCCAATCTGCAAAGGGCACCTTCGAATCACGCGAAGGCGTCAAGCTCACCTTCTTGCCATTCTTTGCTGTTGCAGTCTGCGAAGCACTCAAACAGCATCCAGTGCTCAACGCCTCCATCAATGGCGATCAGATCACTTACCATGGCGCAGAACACCTTGGCATTGCCGTAGATACCGAGCGAGGTCTCCTTGTTCCAGTTATCCGTGATGCCGGCGATCTCAATATGGGTGCCGTTGCTCGCAAGATTTCTGATGTCGCTGCACGAACTCGCGATAACAAGATCACTCCTGATGAACTCGGTGGCGGAACATTTACCATCACAAATACCGGAAGTCGCGGAGCGCTCTTCGATACACCGATCATTAATCAACCTCAGGTTGCAATCCTTGGTCTTGGTGCAGTCGTAAAGCGTCCAGTAGTCATGAAGGGTCCAGACGGCGGAGAGACAATCGCGATTCGCTCTATGGTCTATCTTGCACTCTCTTACGATCACCGCATTGTTGATGGCGCAGATGCTGCACGATTCTTGGTTACTTTGAAAGAACGCCTCGAAGGTGGAAATTTCGAATCCAACCTCGGGCTCTAACTGCGGGCGAAAGAGTCACACCTCATGCCAGACAATATGCAACGTATTGCGATCAGTGGAGCAAGTGGCCTCATTGGCACAGCTCTTGTAGGTCATCTTCGCTCAGAGGGCCACACCGTTCAACGTCTGGTGCGCCGCAAGGCAGCAGCTCCTGATGAGATCCAGTGGGATCCTGCAAGCGATAGCGTCGACCTTGATGCTCTTGCCGGCGTAGATGCGATCATCCACCTTGCAGGTGCGAATGTTGGCGATCATCGCTGGACCAAGAAGTATCGCGCAGAGATTTTGAACTCTCGTTTGCTTGGCACGACTGCAATCGCTCACGCAGTCTCAGCAGTAAAACCTAAAGTTTTTATCTCGGCGAGTGCAATTGGTTACTACGGCGAGACCGGCAATCGTGCCGTCGTTGAAGCAGACCGCGGTGGCGATGATTTTCTCTCAGCTGTCTGTCGTGAATGGGAGGCAGCTGCAGATCTCGCAGCGCCGACTCGAACTGTAAAGATTCGAACTGGGTTGGTCTTAGAACCAACTGGCGGAGCACTTGGTCGCATGTTGCCTCTCTTCCGCTTTGGACTCGGCGGAAAATTAGGATCAGGAAAACAGTGGTGGTCTTGGATCACACTCCACGATCACATCCGAGCCATCTGTCATATTTTGGAGTCTGATATCTCAGGACCCGTTAATCTCACCTCGCCAAATCCGGTCACCAATCAGGAGTTCACGGCAGCACTTGCTCGCGCGGTTCATCGTCCGGCACTTCTGCCCGTGCCAGGCTATGCTCTCAAACTTGTTCTTGGTGGGTTCTCAACAGAGATCTTAGGTTCTAAGAAGGTTATGCCTCAGGTTCTCCTCGAATCTGGATTTACCTTCGACTATCCGCACCTTACTGACGCTCTCCCAAGCCTCGCGCAATAATCTTCTTAGCGGCAATCTTGCCACTCTCCATCGCGCCTTGTTGAGATGGATATGCGCGATGGTCACCGATCACAAATAGCCTTGGATTAATTTCGACTTCAGAGTAAAGCGGCTTGCCTTGCGGGTGAGAAGGCAGGCTTTGCTTGATCTCATATTGAGCTACAAATTCCCACTGAGAAGTATCCCTACCCCAAATGCGAGCTAACTCCCGGCGAACTTCACTCTCCGAAATAACCGAAAGCGTGGTCGATGAGAAGAGCTGGCTCCCATTCGTTGAGTAAGAGGGCTTTACATCCGAGATAGCAAAGGAATTGATTAAGGGGCCTTCGGTCGTAACTGCTAACCGACCCGCACCCGCAACTCTTTCCTTGGTTGAGTGATACCACGTCGTAGAGGAGTGCATTCGGACGATATCCATCTCTGAAACGAGCTGGGTGGCAGTAACGGGATCTGTCGCAACAATCACTGTGGCCGCCTGATAACTCCGATGATCGGTAATCACTGTCGTGCCTTCTATGCGATGCACCGTCTCGCTGAAATGAATATCTGACAAGCTCGCTGCAAGTGCATCTGAAAAGGCTGAAGCTCCCCCGTCAACTAAACCAGGACGCCCCTTGATGAAACTTTTGTAGATCTCGAACCGAACTGATCGGCTGACATTCTTTGGCTCCGTGAGAAATACGCCCCTGAGAAATGGAGTAAGTAGGTCTTGAGGAGATCTCACTCCACCAACCACTCGAAATGGTGGCAGACCAGTCTTGATCGAAGTGAACCCCAAAGTTGGAAGAAGTTCGGTATTTTTAATATTTGGATAACTCGGATTGAAAACCTGAAATCCGTGATCCAGTGTGAAACCATCAATGAGGTCACTCTTTACTCGGCCACCAGGTCTATCGCTTGACTCAATGATGAGTGTGGATATGCTGGCGCTCTGCAGGTACCTTGCCGCCGTTAATCCGGCAAGACCAGCTCCAACAATAATGACGTCGAAGTCGTTACTCATCGTATAGAGATCGCTCGAGCTTCATCGATAATCTTTGCAACAGCGATGATCTGATCAATACTCACGGGCCATGGTGCTTCGCCCTTCATGGCTGCAAGGACTTGGACATAGAAGGATTGGTAACTTCCTGCTTCGCTTGGATAATTCTCAACCACATCGCCACGATAGATAAGTGCGGGACTCGTTACATCTTCTTTCCAGAGTCCATCAATTGGCTTCTTTCCGGCACGGAGCAAGCCTTCTTGCGGATCAAGATCGCTGATGACGAGTGAAGCAAGATCACCATTTACCCGAACCCTGGGCCCCGGTGCGCCAATGATCGCACTCGCTGAGAGATATGAATCAACACCTGACTCATGTTTGAGAACCAGGACGACATCATCATCGGCATAACCACGGATAGATCGCACGGATGCGCTCACAAGCTTGGCTGGTCCAAAGAGGTGAAGAGCGGTTGAAACCATATGTGGCTGTAAATCTAAGAGGTTTCCCCCACCCTCATCTGGAGTCGAACGTTCTCGCCATGATGAGGGATTCGGTTCTGGCCGAAAGCGTTCAAATCGAGAATCGAATCTAAAGACCTTGCCAAGATCTCCTTGCGTGAGTGCCTTTTTGATCGTCAACGTATCGCTATCCCATAACCGATTGAAATACGTTGTTACGGGAAGGCCAGTCTTCGTTGCAACCTTAATGATCTCTTCGGTTTCAGCGAGAGTTCTACCCATCGGCTTATCAACAACAACGGGTACGCCTGCGTTAAGGCCAGCAATTGCATCCGAGGCATGCGAGGAATTGCCACTTGCAACGACCAATAGATCAATTCCTAGCGCAAGGAGTTCTTCAATCGTTGAGACTGCTTGGGCACCCGGAAAATCAATGGCTAAGTGAGAAATTCGGTCCGAATTTCTAGTCACAGCACCGACTACATCGAAACCGACTGCCCCCAAGAGGGCCCCGTGAAAGTACCGACCAGCCAGACCAAACCCCGATATTCCTACTCGAACACTCATGAGAGTTACTGTAGTTGGATTAGCGAGATTAGTCCTGCAACTTCGATGGCCACCAAATCTTGGAGCCAAATTGATGAACCAGCGCCGGTACGAGGATCGAGCGAACGACGAGAGTATCGAGCAATACACCGAATGCGACTGAGAAGCCGATTTCAGCAAGGAAGACCAATGGCAGAATGCCAAGAACGGTGAAGGTCGCGGCGAGAACGATTCCTGCAGATGTAATGACACCACCTGTGACGGTGACGCCCTTTGTCATTCCAGCGCGAGTTCCAAGCTTCTTTGCCTCTTCACGAACGCGAGTCATAAGGAAGATGTTGTAATCAATACCCAGCGCCACGAGGAAGATGAAGGCAAAGAGTGGGAAGCCTGAATCTTCACCAGCAAAGTGGAAGATGTGATGGAAGACCAGAGCACATACCCCAAGGGTCGCAAGGTATGAGAGAACGACTGTCACCAAAAGCATCAATGAGGCGAAGACACTTCGCAACAGCACTCCCAAAATAAGAGCGATCACTATGAGAACGACCGGGATGATTACTGCCTGATCGCGGGTAGCTGCCTTTGCAGTGTCGTAATAGACCGCAGAAGTTCCACCGACCAAACTTGTTGGGTCAATGGCATGAACCACAGCACGAATACCAGGAATCATATTCTTTGCTTCATTGGAATCCGGAGTAGGAATAAGAGTTGCGTTAATGATCATATGGCCATCAACGATCTTTGGCGCCTGACTCATTGGTCCATCTGTTGCGGCCGCTACTGATGCGACACCTTTAGTGTGCGTCAACTTCGCAATTACTGCATCTGCAGTTCCAACAGTTGTCCAAACCTGAGTTGGTTGACCTTCGCCGCCAGAGAAGTGAGTCAGAAGAAGGTTCTGCGCCTTTACTGAATCAGGAACCTTTGTAAAGCTCTGCGCTGTAGAGATACCAGTTGCATGAAGCGTTGAGGCAAATCCAGCAAAGACGACGAGGAGCAAGCCAGTAGCTGCCCAATATTGACGTGGCTTACGAGCAGTTGCATTGCCGATCTTCGACCAGAGTCCTGCGAGCTTTTCATCTTCAGAACCATAATGAGGAATACGAGGCCAGAAAATCCAGCGCCCAAAGAGAACGAGGGCCGCTGGTAGCAATGTAAGAATAGTGATTACTGCACATGCAATACCGATTGCTCCAACTGGGCCGAGGCCACGGTTGTTCGAGAGGCTGGCAAGCAGGAGCAGAAGAAGTGCTATTGCGACGGTTGATCCAGAAGCCACGATTGGCTCCACAACTCCGCGCCAAGCATTCTTCATGGCATCAAAGCGTGACTCTTCATGATGGAGCTCTTCGCGATAGCGCGCGATAAGAAGCAGCGCGTAATCGGTCGCCGCGCCCAAAACCAGAACGGAGAGGATTCCTTGTGATGCACCATCTAGCGCAATGATGTTGTTCTTTGCCAATTCATAGACCACGGCACCTGCAAAACTAAGTGCGATGCCCGCTGCAAAGAGCGGCAAGATCCATAGAACGGGTGAGCGATAGACGATGATGAGAATGATCGCAACTACAAGTCCAGTTGTGAGAAGCAGGCTTGAATCGAGGGATCCAAAGGCACCAAAGAGATCAGCAAGGATCGCTGCGATTCCAGTAACGTGTGAAGTCAGTCCATTTTTGGCGGCAAACTGTGCTGAGTAGAAGCGAATTGCATCTGTCACTGCAGGAAGTGCCGGTTGCTTGTTAGAGAGATTGACTCCTGTTTGATCAGAATTAAAGGGAACGTTTGCCAGAATTGCTTTGCCATCTTGAGAAGGGAATGCGGCAAGAGGGGTGGCTGGATCGAGGAAATCTGAGATCCTCGCGCTCACACCAGGAATTGCTTTGCCATTCTTATCGACGAGAGGCATTGACCCAATTGTCTGAAGGAAGGCGTTGGTCGCCCCAACGCTCTCAGGAGTCGCGTTGCCGACAAAGAGGATGAGTTCAGGCAGCGACTTATTCGCGCCCGACGAGAAGGATGCAGAAGCAACATTGAATCGCTCGGTCTCAGAAGAGCTTGGCAGGAACTTTGAGTTGTCATTCTTCTGCACCGTCGAAAGTTGCCCGAAGAGCGGTCCAGTGACGCCAGAGACCATGAACCAACCAAGCACAAGGACGATTGCCAGCCACATCGGCTTGCGATGGGAAGGGCGCTTGAGTGATTCCTGTGTAGTCATGACGATCCATTCATAAGGTCTATTGGGGCTGATGGACTGCTTCTTCAAACCTCAGCAATCCTGCGAAGTTCTAAGTTTAACGCCCTTACCTCCTCGATTCCTCTCGAGAGGGGGTATTTTGGGCGTGATCCTGGCTCCCCTTCCCCTCCCGCTCTCATCCTGCTCACATCACCGGCAGCGAGTTCTCATTATTTAGCGAAAGTTCACTTCGCCAATTAGGCTTACAAGGTGACCCTCTCCTCAAAGACATCGGCAGGGCTTGCGCTCAAGAGTTTGGGGCTCGTCCCCTATGAGGATGCGCTCGCCGGCCAACGCAGGATTCATGCCGAGGTCGTAGCGGGGACTCGAACAAATACCTTGATTCTCCTTGAGCATCCTGCGGTCTACACCGCAGGCCGACGCACCACACTGGAAGAGCGCCCAACCGATGGCACTCCAGTCGTTGATGTCGATCGTGGCGGAAAAATCACCTTTCATGGCCCGGGCCAAATTGTCGGCTACCCCATTATTCGGTTGAAGAATCGAAATGAAGTTGTCGGCTTTGTACGCGAGATTGAGAGCGCACTCGTAGAAGTCTGTAAGGAACTCGGCTTGGCTGCCACTACTTATTGCGAGAGGTCTGGCGTCTGGCTTCGTGACGAGAAGGGTGATCGCAAAATTGCCGCAATTGGCATTCGCGTTGCACAAGGTGTCACGATGCATGGTTTTGCACTAAACGTCTCCCCTGATCTCTCCGCATTTGATCGCATTATTCCGTGCGGGTTTACAGATACTGGAGTTACCTCACTATCCCGTGAACTAGGACGAGAAATAACTATTGATGAAGTGACTCCAACGTTGGAGCGACACCTCTTTGAAGCTTTGAATCGAGTAAGCGCATGACAATCGACCGCATCAATATTGCCCCAGAAGGTCGCAAACTCTTACGCATCGAGGCGCGCAATGCGGCTGTCCCGATCGAGAAGAAGCCAGAATGGATTAAGACGAAGGCGAAGATGGGCCCTGAGTACACGGCGCTACGATCACTCGTTGTTCGTGAAGGGCTTCATACCGTCTGCCAAGAAGCTGCTTGCCCAAATATCTTTGAATGCTGGGAAGATAAAGAGGCGACCTTCCTTATCGGCGGTGAACGCTGTACAAGACGCTGCGACTTCTGCAATATCGATACTGGCAAACCACTTCCAGTCGATCGTGATGAACCACGTCGAGTCGCTGAATCTGTCCAAGCAATGGGTCTTCGTTACGCGACGATCACAGGCGTCACTCGTGATGATCTTGACGATGAGGGTGCTTGGCTCTACGCCGAAACCATTCGTGTTGTCCACGATGTGAACCCTGGCGTCGGGGTTGAGATGCTCGCTCCAGATTTCAGCGGAAATCCTGACCTTTTGGGCCAAGTCTTTGAAACTCGTCCAGAAGTTTTTGCTCACAATCTTGAGACAGTTCCTCGTATCTTTAAGGAGATCCGCCCAGCCTTCACTTATGAGCGCTCTCTAGATGTTATTTCGCAGGCTCGTGCTTTCGGCCTGATCACAAAATCAAATCTCATTCTGGGAATGGGTGAGACCCGCGAGGAGATCACGCAGGCACTCAAGGATCTTCATTCTGCAGGGTGTGATTTGATCACGATCACGCAATATCTTCGCCCAACTCCATTGCACCATCCGGTCATTCGATGGGTAAAGCCAGAGGAGTTTGTCGAACTCTCGAAAGAGGCGGATGAGATTGGATTCCTCGGCGTAATGAGTGGCCCAATGGTTCGCTCGTCCTATCGCGCTGGTCGTCTCTACAAGCAAGCTCAAGAAAAGCGCGCATCGCTCTAATGGCAGATCTCGTTTACCCTCCAGTCATCTTTACGGTGAAAGCATTTTGGAAGTATCTCGGTTTGAAATTTGATTTTCGAGGCCAAGAACATCTCCCACATGCAGGAAAGAGTGGCGGTGCAGTTCTTGCAATTAATCACATTGGTTATCTCGACTTTGCCCTCGCTGGCACAGCTGCTCTTCCCATGAAGCGCTACATCCGATTTATGGCGAAGAGTGAAATCTTCGATCATAAAATTGCCGGACCTCTTATGCGCGGTATGCATCACATCAGCGTCGACCGCGCTGCTGGATCAAGCGCCCTTGCCGCAGCTCTTCGAGCCCTTCGATCTGGTGAAATTATTGGCATCTTCCCTGAAGGTACGATCTCGAGAAGCTTTGAGATCGCCGAGATGAAATCAGGTGCTGTTCGTCTAGCCCAAGGTGCGGGAGTCCCCGTCATTCCAGTCGCCGTGTGGGGTAGCCAACGTATCGTCACTAAAAAACGTAAACCCGACTTTAAACGCCACAAGCATCCGATCTCCGTAACCTTCGGTGAGCCAATCTTCATCCCCAAAGGCGCTGATATCGCCGCGGAAGAGATAAAACTCAAAGAAGCGATGCTCGCGCTTCTCTATGAGGCCCAAGCCAACTACCCTGATGACCCTCAAGGCCAGTGGTGGGCACCAGTCCGCCTTGGTGGAACGGCCCCGACACCCGAACAGGTGGCGCGAGAGTATGAAGAATACAAAACGTTAAAGGCGTTAAAGGCTCAAAAGCAGAGTGACTTGAAGAATGAGAAGGAGTAGATGATGTTTGGAAAATCTAAAAAAGCTAAGACAGAGAAGGCGGCGAATGCAGCGGCGGCCAGCACGTCAAAGGGCGCAAAGGGCGCAAAGGATGCACCTGCAAAGCAGAGCCAACTCGCTGTCCTTAAAGATGCCTTCCGACTCGTCAAAACTCACAAGCCACTCGCCCTGGTCTGGTGCGCAGTCGGCTTTGTTATTGCCGAAACTCTTGCAATAACTTTTGGTAACTCACTTCATCATCCGGTCTACTTTGCAATCCTCGGTCTGCCACTTGGATTACTCGTCGCATTCTTTACCTTTACTCGCTTTGCAAATACTGCCGCTTTTGCCTCTATCCAAGGTCAACTTGGAGCAGGTGCCAGCGTCTTGATGAGCATCCGTCGCGGATTCTCAACCACTCCTGCAGTGAACGTTGCCCGCAATCAAGATATGGTGCACCGTACTGTTGGGCGTCCCGGAATTATTCTTGTCGCCGAAGGTTCATCATCAGTGCGTCAACTTCTGATCGATGAGAAGAAGAAGATGGAACGTTTCCTTCCTGGTGTCCCAGTCACTGAAATCATTGCTGGTGATGGTGAGGGCAGAGTCGCGCTGAAGAAGTTACAGAAGACTCTCAAGAAGCTACCTAAGAAACTCTCAAATAATCAGGTCCGTGAAGTTCGCGCACGCCTTAAGGGTGTCGGTGGACTTTCCATGCCTATCCCTCAAGGCCCGCTGCCTAAGGGTGTAAAGATGCCGAAACGTTAACGTCTAACGACCACACTCTTGCAGATGTAGTCGTGATAAGAGATGCCATCTTTTTTAAAGAGGGCCGGCACGACCAGAACGATGAGAAGTGTGCGGATCAGCACGCGCAGTGGTGGAAGCGCCCCACCAGTGTTCTGGTCAACTACCTTGAGGCGAAAAACGCGCTGACCAGCGGATGAACCCATTAACGCCGTGAGTAAGGTGACCTCAGCAAAGAAGATCAGCAACCGCTCCCCTTCGTAGCCATAGTTTTGATGCACGATGCCGGTGACGATCAGGCTCGCACCGAGCCAGTCGAGCATCAGGGCGGCAAATCTCACGCCCATTCCGATAGGGGCAGCATTCTGCGTCATGGATCAAGGGTATCGCCTGGGTGCGCGAGGAAGCCTCAATCCAACCTTGAGGCTATGAAACCTGACCGTAACATTTGGGTTATGGCATTTTCACGAGAAAGCCTTAGATTTCACGCATACAAGTTGGCCCCGGCGATGCGGTCCCCTTGAAATAGACCCTCACTGTTACGGAGAAGCATGTTTAAGAACTCAGCTGAAATCTTCGATTTCATCAAGAAGAACGATGTCAAACTTATTGACGTTCGCTTCATTGATCTTCCAGGTATCCAACAGCACTTCAACGTTCCTGTTGAATCATTTGACGAAGCAGTCTTCACCGACGGCTTGATGTTCGATGGTTCATCTATCCGTGGTTTCCAAGCGATCCACGAATCAGATATGAAGTTACTTCCAATTCCATCGAGCGCATTCATCGATCCATTCCGTGCTGAGAAGACTCTCGTTATCAACTTCTCTGTTCACAACCCAATCGATGACACACCGTACTCACGCGATCCACGTGGCGTGGTTGCCAAGGCCGTTGAATATTTGAAGTCAACGGGCATCGCTGATACTGCATTCTTCGCACCAGAAGCTGAGTTCTATCTCTTTGATGAAGTGAACTTCTCTACATCACAGAACGCATCCCACCACTTCATCGATTCGATCGAAGGCGCCTGGAATACCGGAGCCTCCCTCGAAGCAGATGGCACTCCAAACCGTGGTTACAAGACACGTTTCAAGGGCGGCTACTTCCCTGTTTCACCAACTGATCAACTCGCTGATATCCGCGATGAGATGGTTATGACTCTCGGCAAGGTTGGATTACTCGTTGAGCGCTCACACCACGAAGTCGGTACTGCAGGTCAGATGGAGATCAACTATCGCTTCTCTGACATCTTGACCGCTGGTGACGATGTCATGAAGTTCAAGTACATCATCAAGAACGTTGCTTGGAAGAATGGCAAGACTGCAACCTTCATGCCAAAGCCTCTCTTCGGTGATAACGGTTCTGGTATGCACGTTCACCAATCACTCTGGAAGGATGGCAAGCCACTCTTCTTCGGTGATGGCTATGGCGATCTCTCAGATATGGCTCGTTGGTATATCGGTGGTCTCCTGAAGCATGCACCTTCACTTCTAGCCTTCACTAACCCAACTGTGAATTCATATCACCGTCTGGTTCCAGGTTATGAAGCGCCAGTAAACCTTGTTTACTCAGCACGTAATCGTTCTGCCTGTATCCGTATTCCAATCACTGGTTCGAATCCAAAGGCAAAGCGCATCGAGTTCCGTTGCCCAGATCCATCAGCTAACCCATACCTCGCATTCGCTGCGATGTTGATGGCTGGTATCGATGGCATCCAGAACAAGATCGAACCTCTAGCCCCAGTCGATAAGGATCTCTACGAACTCGAGGGTGCAGATGCTGCAGCTATCCCACAGGTTCCTGGTTCACTTCCAGCAGTTCTCGACGAGCTCGAAGCCAACCACGACTACCTCACTAAGGGTGGCGTCTTCACACCAGATCTCATCGAGACTTGGATCGCTTACAAGCGCTCTGCTGAAGTGGATTATGTCCGTCTTCGTCCACATCCAGCTGAGTTCGAGCTCTACTACGACATCTAAGGGATCTAGACCCTGAAATATGAGAAAAGCCCTCGCTTCATGCGGGGGCTTTTCTCATTTCAACTCGCACCACATTCCAGGTTCGGATAAAGTTCCACTTGCAAACAATTTGCAACTAGTCATCTAGCTACTCATCTTTACTTAGGGGCGTCAGCCATTGAATCAATCCACCCAACACAAGGCCCAAGGATCGTTCTTGGCTGCCCTCTCTCGGGATGAGCGCAGACGTCTTGCGGCAATGTTCGGTGTGATCTTCTTCCTGCTTATTGGTGGAACTCTCTTGATGTGGGCCGCCACGTCCGGGCATTACAAACTCGCAGATGGCACTCTATTTGGTTGGGGTACCGGTTTCCTGGCTCTCACACTCGGAATGCGCCATGCATTTGATGCAGACCACATCTCTGCGATCGATAACACCACTCGCAAATTGATGTCCGAAGGAAAACGCCCACTCGGCGTCGGCTTCTTCTTCTCACTCGGCCATTCATCTGTTGTTACCTTCTTAGCCATTGTCTTAAATTTCGGAATTAAATCACTCGGTGTCCAGGTTAAAGATGAGAACTCCTCTCTTCACCACTACACAAGCTTGATCGGAACATCAGTAAGCGGCGCCTTCCTGATGCTCATCGCTTTGCTCAACCTGGTGGTCCTCCTCTCTGTTGTAAAGGTTTTTAAGGCGATGCGAGAGGGCCTCTACAACGAGGACGAACTTGAGAAGCATTTGAACTCGCGCGGTTTCATGATGCGCTTCTTTGGTCCAATTGCACGGCGCATTGATACGAGTTGGAAGATGTATCCGCTTGGCATCCTCTTTGGCCTTGGCTTCGATACCGCTACCGAAGTTGCCTTGCTCGTCCTGGCAGGTTCATCAGTTGTTGCCGGCTTACCTTGGTGGGCAATTCTCAGCCTGCCTATGCTCTTCGCTGGGGGAATGAGTCTGCTCGACACTATTGATGGTTCCTTTATGAATTTTGCCTACGGTTGGGCATTCTCTCGCCCGGTTCGCAAGGTTTACTACAATATCGTTATTACTGGCCTATCAGTTATCGTCGCAATCTTCATTGGTGGCTTGGAAGTTGCTCAAGTCTTTGCGACACAACTTAACTTCACCGGCGGCTTCTGGAATTACGCACTTGCCTTCAATATTAATAAGGCCGGTTTCATCATTGTTGCGATGTTTGTAGCGGTCTGGGCCTTCGCCCTTCTCTTATGGCGTTTTGGCAATATTGAACAACGCTGGCATGACCAAGCTCATGCAGCACAACTCGCGCGTGGTGAAAACACCGACCATGTTGCCGCTGGTATCGAACTCGGGGCAATTAAAGATGGCTTCGTCATCGATTAACTCCGCTAGGCTTTACCAATGCACAATCTCGCTTCGCTCACTGCAGTTGGTTTTGGACTCCAAGCTTTCGTCACCTTGCTTGTAATCCTTGATCCACCTGGCGCTACCCCATTCTTCTTAGCGCTTGTTGGCGACCGCACTCCTAAAGAGCGAATTAAACTTGCTTGGCAAGCTGCGGGCGTCTCATTCTTCGTCATCACCATCTTCGCGCTCTTTGGAAAAGCTGTTCTCGGATACCTTCATGTATCGATCTATGGCTTGCAAGGTGCAGGTGGTCTCCTCCTCCTTTTAATCTCTCTTGAACTTCTGACTGGCAAGGACAACCCAGATCTGGACGCTCCAAAGGGAAATGTCGCACTCGTTCCACTTGGGACTCCCCTACTCGCAGGACCAGGGGCGATCGTCACAACGATGCTCTATGCCAATTACGCTCACGGAAGTGCTCGCATCGGATCGCTCTTCCTTGCGATCGCTGCCACTCACGTGGTTATTGGAGTCACCTTGATGTTCTCGACGAAGATCCTTGGCCTCATTAAGGAGTCGGGGGTCACACTCTTTGCTCGAATCGCCGGTCTATTGCTCGCTGCCATCGCTGTCGAGATGATTGTCGCCGCTATCAAGGGTTTCTTTAATCTCTAGTCACTGTGCGAGAATGCCTTAGTGATTGCGACCCAGAGTGTTGAACTTCGTGCCGGAGCTCGCCTACTCGTAAAAGATGTCACCGTTCGCATCAATCACGGTGATCGCATCGGCTTTGTTGGTCGAAATGGTGCTGGCAAATCAACGTTGGCAAAGGTGCTGGCTGGTGAAACTCTTCCCGCGGGCGGCCAAGTAGTTCGCACAGGGTCAATCGGTTATCTGCCCCAAGATCCACGTACCGGCGATCAAGGTGAATTAGTCCTCAATCGGGTTCTCTCTGCTCGCGGGCTCGATCAAATCGCGATCCGTATGAGCAAGGTTGAAGAAGAGATGGCCAATGCCACTCCCGAAGAGCTCGAAAAGGTTTTAGATAGATATACCCGAGTGAGCGCTGAATTTGATTCAGCAGGTGGTTATGCGGCTCAAGCCGAGGCAGAATCAATCGCCACAAATCTTGGACTCCCCGAGCGAATATTTACGCAAACTTTAGATGGACTCTCTGGTGGTCAGCGCCGCCGGATCGAACTTGCCCGCCTGCTCTTTGCAGGATCAGAGACGTTGATTCTCGATGAGCCTACTAACCACTTGGATGCAGATTCCATTATCTGGCTCCGCGAATATCTCATTAAATACTCTGGCGGCCTTGTTATCATCTCTCACGATGTGAATCTGATTGAAACTGTAGTAAACAAGGTCTTCTATATTGATGGTAATCGAAATGTTATCGATGTCTACAACATGGGTTGGAAGAAGTATCTTCAGCAACGCGAAGATGATGAGCACCGTCGCAAGAAGGAACGCGCGAATGCAGAGAAGAAGGCCGCGATCCTTGCCAAGCAAGGTGAGAAGATGCGTGCCAAGGCTTCAAAGGCAGTTGCTGCCCAAAACATGTTGAAGCGATCTGAACGCCTCCTCTCAGGACTTGAGGATGTTCGCAAATCTGACAAGGTCGCAAAGCTTCGCTTCCCTACCCCGGCTCCTTGCGGGAAGACCCCGCTCATGGCCGAGGGCCTATCAAAGTCTTACGGTTCACTGGAAATCTTTACCGATGTATCCCTTGCGATCGATCGCTCATCTCGAGTTGTCATTCTTGGGCTCAACGGTGCAGGAAAGACCACGCTTCTCAAGATTTTGGGTAGCGCGCTCGAATCAGATACTGGCGAGATCCTTCCAGGTCATGGCCTGAAGATTGGTTACTACGCGCAGGAGCACGAGACCCTCGATTTTGAGAGAACAATTCTTGAGAACATGCTCTCCTCTGGTGAGAAGATCACAGAACAACAGGCACGCCAGGTACTTGGCTCATTCCTTTTCGTGGGAGATGATGTTGCAAAGCCGGTCAAGGTCCTGAGCGGTGGAGAGCGAACGCGTCTTGCACTTGCAACTCTCGTCGTTGGCTCTGCCAATGTGCTCTTGCTGGATGAGCCAACGAACAACTTGGATCCAGCATCCCGCGATGAAATTCTTGCCGCCCTCGGTGAATACCAAGGCGCAGTCGTTATGGTGAGCCACGATGAAGGCGCCGTCCGCGCCCTCAAGCCCGAGCGCGTCTTACTCTTGCCCGATGGTGATGAAGATCTTTGGAATGACGAATACTTCGATTTGATCGCCCTCGAATAGCGCTCTCTTCTCCTTCCCTTAACGCCCCATTCACCTCAATATTGCCCTTGGGTCACTTCGTCTCCATATTTTTCTCCTACGCGTGATTGGGTAATTGCGCCGTAACCATAGGAGCCTTCGTGAAGATTTCACAAAAAATTTCACTAGCAGCAGTTGCAATCGCAACTGTACTTGCTGGTTCAATCTCGCCTGTAGCTCATGCTGCGGACGCGCTTCAGCTTTATGCTGCTCTCGATTATTCAACGGATGTCGCGACAGCTTTCACAGCCAAGACTGGCATTCCAGTCAACGTAACAGCACTTTCAACAGGACCATTGCTCGCAAAGATCACAGCCGAGAAGAACAACCCTCAGTGGGGCGTTTACTGGGCAGATGGAGCAGAACCTTGCGCAGCGTTTGATTTGGATAAGCAACTCTTGCATTACAAGTCACCGGGTGCACACCTGAACGCGATCGGCGCTCAGCTCGCTCCAAAGACCACTGCCTACCAGGTTCCAGGATTCACTGAGATGGTCGGAGTTGTCTATAACTCTTCCAAGGTCCGCAAGCCAACATCATGGGATGACCTCGCAAGCGCTGATTTCAAGAACCAAGTTGGCATGAACAATCCATCAGTCTCAGGCCCAACATTCCCATTCATCGCAGGCCTTATTCAGCAGCTTGGAAGCCAAGATGCGATGAAGGCTTATCTCTTGAAGTTGAAGTCAAACGGTCTTCGTGCCTTCGATAAGAATTCAAAGACTCTTGCAGCACTTAACACTGGTGTGATTAACGTAGGACTTGTTCAGTCTTCAGCAGCCATCACCGAAGTTAACAACTATAAGGCGAAGCCAGTTGCAGGCCTTACGCCTGCAGTAACTTATCTTGATAAGACAACTGTTCTTCCTTCATGCCTAGCAATCGACGGTAAGGCTTCGGCTTTCCAGCAATCAGCGGCTAAGAAGTTTGCTGATTTCGTCATGAGCTCTGAGGCAGTTGCAATCATGGTGAAGTCCAACTCTGGAGATTCACTCTTCTGGCCTACTCTTGTTGGTCGCACACCATCGACTGCAATCACATCCATGCCTGCGATCTCATCTGGCAAGGTTCAGATTGTTGATCCATACAAGTACGCACTGATCCAAGGTGAAGTCCAGGATTGGTTCACTAAGAACGTCGCTTAAGTAATACAAAGGCGATATCTATAATGTCTAAGAATAGAGAGCTCGAGGCTGCATTGCCTCGGGCTCTCTCTTTTGTTCGTGCAAAATTCTCACCCATGACCGCCTTTTGGCTCATCATCATCAGCATTCTTGTCCTTCCCATAATCCTCTTTCTTGCAGTCGCCTTCAGTCCCAAACTTCTTGATCAAGGCCCTCAGTGGTTTACCTTCAATAGTTTTAAGGCTGCAGCAGATCCCTACTTTGTCAGATCTATCTGGCACTCCTTTCTCCTTGGAGTGATCTCCGCTATCGCCGCAACCTCCATCGCAGTTGGAGTGGCATGGATTGTGTTGCGTACCAACGCCTCTGCTCGCAAGATCTGGAACCTTTCAATCTTCGCCCTTCTCCTTGCGCCTTCTTATCTCATCGCCTTGGGATGGGAGCGAATTTTTGAACGTGCTGGTGTTCTCAACATTATTGGCATAGATCTGCCTCAAGTGAGAGACCTCCTCTATGGACCGGTTGGCATCGGCATGATCCTCACCTTTAAAGGAATTCCCTTTGCCTACCTCGTCATCTCCAACGCAATGCGTGGCCTGGGTGAAGAGTTTGAGCAGGCAGTACGTGTACATGGTGGATCCCGCCTTCAAGCCTTCAAGATGATGGTCACACTTCTCCTCCCAGCGCTCTGGTCTGGTATCGCAATCGTCTTCGCTGAAAGCATCAGTGATTTTGGTGTCGCCTCCCAGCTCTCCTCCCCTGGCCGATACTCGGTGGCAACCTTCACGCTCTATAAATCTGTGATGTCGATACCAGTTTCATTCCCTCTCTGCGCCGCCATCTCCATCATCCTTCTCGCACTCGTGGTGCTCGCCCTCCTTGCGCAGGCAAAGGCGCTACGAGGTAGGTCCTTCCGCGTACTCAGTGGCCGAACTAGGCCGGTGACGCGCCACAAACTCTCTCGCCTTGGCGCGGTGGGTTCCAACTCGGCAATTTACGGGCTGCTATTTCTTACCTTAGGAATCCCAGTCTTTGGTGCCATCTCTGCCTCGATGATTCAAGGTCTTGGAACAGTGATTACCAATTATCAATTTAACTTTGATAACTACCTTCGCGTAATCAAGAGCCCACTTCTTCGTTCCCCGCTCCTCTTCTCTGCCGAGGCAGCGCTCATCACGGCCACGGTCGCCGTAGTCCTTGCAGCCGTCTCCTCCAAAATGCTTGTTTCAACCAAAAATGGTGCCGGCAAGAAGTTTCTCGACTTCTTCCTACTCGCCGCAGTTGGACTACCCGGAATCGTCTTTGCGATCGGCTACATCTTCGCCTACAACCTCCCAATTGCTCAGAAGTATGGGTTCCATCTCTATGGAACGGTTGCGCTCTTAGTCTTGGCCTATATCGCCACGGCTCTCCCATCGACGACTCGATCACTTGTCGGAAACATGAATCAATTCCAGGAATCCCTCTCTGAGGCATGTCGAGTACATGGCTTCAATGCAATCAAAACCTGGATCGCAGTCGTCCTTCCTCTGATCTCACGTCCACTCTTAGCTGCCTGGTGCCTCACCTACTGCGGCACACTCCTCGAACTACCCGTAAGTCAGATTCTCTACCCACCAGGGCATGCCCCGCTTGCTGTAGGTATTGATCGCGCCCTTGGAAACTATGACTTTGGAGGAGGAACTGCGATGGAGGTCTTTGCCATTATCTCGGCTTTGATCGTAGTAGCGATCATGTTTGCTCTCTATGAATTCTTCGCACCTCAAGGGTGGAAACAACTAGGAAAGGCACGTCAATGAAGAGCGGTCATTCAATTCGAATTGTTGAGGCACGGAAAAATTATGGTTCCTTGGCGGCGCTCAATGGCCTCTCCCTCGAAATTCAAGCCGGTCAATTCACAGTGCTTCTTGGGCCTTCTGGCTCTGGAAAGTCCACATTAATCAGATCCCTAGCGGGAATTGAGAAACTCGACTCTGGTTCAATCTTCTTCGGCGATCGCGAGGTTAATAAGGGTCCACTCAACCTTGCTCCAGATAAGCGTGATCTTGCGATGGTCTTCCAAGATTACGCACTCTGGCCACACCTCAGTGCCTTCGACAATATTGGATATGCACTCAAGCGCCGCAAGTTGCCGGCGGAGGAGTCCACAAAGAAGATCAACCAAGCGCTCGCACAAGTTGGGCTTGGAACAAAAGGAGCTAACTACCCGCATCAACTCTCCGGTGGTGAACAACAACGTGTTGCACTCGCTCGCGCAATCGTCGCTGACCCAGCGTTACTGCTCTTTGACGAGCCGCTCTCCAATCTCGATGCTGATCTACGCGAAAGATTACGTATCGAAATCTCTACATTGACTCGAGAGATCGGCGCATCAGCTCTTTACATTACTCACGATCAATCTGAGGCCTTTGCTCTTGCTGATCGTATCGGTGTCATCAATAAGGGCTCCATCGAGCAAATTGATACCCCAGAAGCCATCTACAACACACCGGCAACTCGCTTTGTCGCGACCTTTACGGGCACGGCAGGAATCTTTACCGGTGTGGTGAAATCCGTTGGCGAGGAGAGTTGCATCGTGACCCTCGGAAATGAAGAACTCACGGCTCGTCACACAGTCGCTATCTCTGTTGGGCAAGAGGTCGACCTACTTGTTCGCCCTGCGGCAACGAGTTTCACCGATAAGGACAAGAACCGCATCTCCTCCACCATCACAGATATTGCCTACCGCGGTCGAGGATATGAGCATGCGATTGAGACGAAATACGGGTCCCTGACTGGCGTATTCGATACGATGTCACATCCGCGTGGTCGAACCATGGAGGTCTCCATCGATCCCGAGCGTTGTATTGCTTTCCCGCACCAACCAAAGAATTAACCCTGACAAATTTTGACAAATTCTGAAAAATAAGGAGACTCATGTTTCACTCACTCAGCGGCAATGACATCGCCCTTTTCGTATCTGTCTTTCTTGCCTGTGCGGTCGAAGCAGTTGAAGCAGTCACCATCATTCTCGCCGCCGGCACCTCACGTGATTGGCGCTCAACATTTCAAGGCGTTATCTCAGGGCTGGTAGTTCTTGCAGGTCTGATCGTCGTTCTCGGACCAAGTATCGACAAGCTTCCTAAGAGCACCTTGCGGTTAATGGTTGGCGGATTACTTCTCGTCTTTGGTATGCAGTGGCTACGCAAAGCTGTCCTGCGCGCCAGTGGCTTCAAAGCGTTACACGACGAAGAGAAGATCTTCAAGGATGAAGTTGCAGCGGCTCAAGGTGTTGCGAGAGTCTCTCGCTTTGCTGTCACTGACTGGTATGCCTTCACTCTCTCCTTCAAAGGAGTATTGCTTGAAGGCTTAGAGGTCGTCTTCATCGTTGTTACATTTGGAATTATCCAAAAAGGTTCAAACCCTCAAGCATTCTCACTCGCTGTCTGGGCTGCGGCCATCGCAGTGGTGATTGTTGCTATTGCAGGATTTGCTATCCATAAGCCACTCTCCCGTGTTCCCGAGAACACCATGAAATTTGTCGTCGGGACTTTGCTTACCTCGTTCGGAATATTCTGGGGGGCAGAGGGCGCGGGTGCGACCTGGCCTCATGCTGACCTCTCACTCCTTGCCATCATTCCATTTGTTCTTCTCGCCTGCTTTGGATTGATAACCATCCTGAAAGCTCGCAAGGCGAAGAACCTTCCTATCCGCAAGCTAAACCTTCCAACTTTTAGTGAGCCATCCAAAGATGCTTCGTTGCCTATTCGCTACCTCGGGGGCTTCCTCTTCTTCTGGTATGACTTCATTATTGGCGACGATTGGCGCGTAGCTGCCGGTGTCGTTCTTGGCTTCTTTGCCACACATGCCATCGGCTTATCTGGCTGGTGGCTCATGCCAGTAGTCGTTGCCTTGATGTTGGTCTATACCTTGCATGAAGCCACTCGCCCAGCAAAGGTCGCGGCTTAGGTTTTGATTAGGCGCGGAGAGCTACTGCAATCTCGCGAAAATCTTCAACGAGAAGATCGATCTCTCTCTGGGTATGTGCAAGGCTGATCAGCCATTGTTCATCCAGTCCCGGGGGTGTGATGATTCCGCGATTGAGTGACCAGAGCCAAGAGAGTTCTGCAATCTCAAAGTCCGTCGCTTTGTAATCACGATAGTTGCGCACTGGATCGATTGACCAGGTAATGCAACCCTTGACGCCGAATCCAACCGTATGCGCAGGAAGTTCGTACTCATTGATGATATCTGTGATGCGATCAAGGGCATTGTGATTGAGACGTTCTGCCTCAGCTAACGCTTCTGCTGTCGCGACCATATCAACTCCGCGGATTCCAGCCATCGCGAGCGGACTACCGTTGAAAGTTCCGTAATGAGGCATGCGGTTATCAGTAATTGCATCCATAAATTGCTTCTTGCCTCCGAATGCTGCAACCGGCATTCCGCCACCAATTGATTTTGCAAGAGTGATGAGATCAGGTTGGACACCGAGTCTGACCGCAGCCCCATGAGGTCCCGCTGTCAGGCCAGTCTTTACCTCGTCAAATATGAGAACGATTCCATATTGATCACAGAGCGCACGAACTCCTTCGAGATATCCATCATCTGGCAGAACAATCGCAAGATTCTCAAGAACTGGCTCGACGATAAAGCAAGCAATCGAAGCATGATCGCGAGCGAAAACCTTCTCTAGCGCAGGAAGATCATTGAACGGCACCACAAAGACAACGCCCGGACTGGTTCCATTTTGCACAACGGAATATGGCTCATCCGCAGGTCCTGCCTCACTGAGTGCGGGCTTTCCAGAGACCGTCATTGAATCCGAGCTGCCGTGATATCCGCCCTCGACTTTAACGATCGCATCCTTACCGGTGTAGGCCTTCGCGGTACGAACTGCATACATTGTGGCCTCTGTGCCTGAGTTTGCGAAGCGCACCTGATCGATGTGGAAACGCTTGCAAAGGCGTTCGCCTGCATCACGAGATATTGGTGATGGTGTCACAAAGAGCATGCCAGTCTCGAGGGCTTTCTGCGCCTCGGAGACAACGGTTGGATTGAGATGACCAGCGAGCATTGCACCAAATCCCATTGAGAGATCTAAGAGTTGACGACCGTCGACATCGGTCATGTAGGCACCTTTAGCAGACGCTATAGAGATGGGATATGGATCCCAATGCTGAAAGCTTGAGACAACGCCCATCGGCATGCTCTGCTTGGCAACATCAAATTCCTTAAGTGAGGCTCCAGTATCGCGAGTAAAGCGATCCCATTCAGCAGCCATTAACTTTGCAACGATGGACTTATCAACCGGACGTGTCTGTGAAGCGGTCCTTGTATATTTATTGGGATTCAGTGAATTTTTCATTTGTGCCAAGGTATCAGAAGGCTGAAAAAGAGTCATTTTTCACTCTAACTATGCGTGTTGATATTGGACGTTTATCTGAAATTTTTCAAAGAGAGAGATAAACTTAACGAAGTATCGTTCACCTATTGAACATCCTCACTTTTAACCCTAAAACGTAGAACATCCGAAAGGTAAATCATGTCTAAAAAAGTTGCAGAAGTTGGCTTGGATCCAAATCGATGGCGCGCACTCGCAGTTATTGCGATCGCACAACTGATGGTAGTTCTCGACGCATCCATTGTTAATATCGCGATCCCAAGTGCCCAGCGAGATCTTCATATCTCAGCCGCAAACCGCCAGTGGGTCGTCACTGCTTATACTCTCGCTTTCGGTTCACTCCTCCTTCTTGGCGGTCGTATCGCTGACGTTGTCGGACGGAAGAAGATCTTTATCGTTGGGTTGGTCGGATTCGCCGGCGCTTCAGCAATTGGTGGAATTGCCTCAACTCAGGCGCTCCTCTTTGCAGCTCGTGGTCTTCAGGGTGTATTCGGTGCGCTTCTCGCTCCGGCTGCACTCTCTCTTATCAACGTCACTTTCACACTTCCTAAAGAGCGCGCAAAGGCATTTGGTGTCTATGGCGCGATTGCCGGCGGAGGCGCTGCGATTGGTCTCATCATGGGTGGAACTCTCACGCAATACGCTTCATGGCGCTGGTGCTTGGGCGTAAACGTCCCCATTGCACTCGTCGCAGTAGCGATGGCTCTTCCTTGGCTCCACGAATCCCATGCCGAAGGTGAAAATAGCTACGACATTCCAGGTGCGGTCACAGTCTCACTCGGACTTCTCTCACTCGTTTACGGATTGAGCCAAGCAGCAACAAAGGGCTGGGGAAAGAGTTCGACTTATCAGTACTTCGTTATTGCCGCAGTGCTCATAGTTCTCTTCTTCATCATCGAGTCACGCGTGAAGCATCCATTACTTCCAGTCCGAGTACTTGCTGAACGTAATCGTGGTGGCTCATATCTTGCGACCCTGCTTATCGGTTCTGGGCTCTTCACAATGTTCCTCTTCTTGAGTATCTACTTCCAAAATGTTCTTGGATATAGTGCGTTGAAGTCTGGCTTTGCCTTCTTGCCATTCTCAGTTGGAGTCATCACCTTTGCTGGCGTTGCCTCCACTTTGCTACCAAAGGTCGGCGCTCGGCCATTGATGCTCACCGGTCTATTGATGGCAACGATTGGACTCTTCTTCCTCTCTCGCTTTACACCACATTCTTCCTATCTCACCGCGATTCTCCCAGCGCTCATCATCATGAGTACCGGTCTTGCCCTTGTCTTTATTCCAAGTGCAACTACTGGTCTTCATGGAATCGGTGGACGTGATTCGGGTGTGGCATCAGCGATGATCAACACAAGTCAGCAGATTGGCGGCTCACTTGGAGCGGCTCTTCTTAACACTGTCGCAGTGACCGCATCTACCTCTTTTGCCGCGAGCCATACTTCACTTGGTAAGGCGCTGCCAGCATTTGCGGCAGTACACGGCTTCTCAGTTGCCTTCCGTTTCGGTGCGATCTTCTTATTGTTGGCAGCGATCATCATCGCGCTCACCATCAATGTGGGTAAGCATGCATCGGATTCAGCTGAAGGAGTTGTCCTTCACTAACGACTACTTTCGTCGGTAGATAAAGATCCCGAAGAGCAGACCGAAGACGATCAAGGTCGTCGAAGTTGCAATCTGGGCAAGATTCTTCTGACTTCCATGGTGCGGTTGTTGCGTCGTATACGGCGTAGCAACCGCACTATTTTCTTGGCTCTTGTAGATGAATGAGTACTCCCCGTCGAGAACATGGCCATCGGCTGCCGCTATCCGATAATTCACAAGCACTGGGCCATCGACATCATTGGGCGATACGGCAACAGTAAGAACTGAGCCTTCAACCGTTGTTGAACCTTCAAGTGATTGAGCGTTCGCGTTGGTGACGCTCACCTTATTGATCTGCGCACCCGCTAAAACTTGAAGTGGTTCGCCAAAGGTAAGAGTGAGGTGGTCAGGCCAACTTTGGATAGTTGTATCGTGCGAAGGATCGCTCGATATGAGCGTTGTGTGAGCTTGGGCGATCTGCGGCATGGCAAGGAAGGCCATTGAGAGAACTGCGGCGAGAAACTTCTTCATATCTCGATCTTAGTCGAGGAAGAAATCGAGCAAGAAATCTGTTGTTCCGGGCTTAACGGAGTACTTCTCTAGATCAGTAATTCCTTCTGAGGCCAAGACCTCGTCATCAACAAAGAAGTTAGCCGTCGTCGACTTCGCGTCACGAGTAAGGATGATGTAGGCCGAATCCGAGAGTATCTCTGGGGTGCGACAGAAATCCGTATCGATGCCAGGAATCATGGCGAGTGCAGCGGTATCAATCGCGGTTCGCGGCCAGAGCGCATTCACGCCAATGCCATCTCGTTTGAACTCTTCCGAGAGCCCGAGAACGCACATACTCATTCCATACTTCGCCATCGTGTAAGCAAGATGTGGCTTAAACCATTTTGCCTTCATTGAGAGCGGTGGTGAGAGGGTAAGGATATGAGGGTTTCGGCCAGCTTTTGCCGACTCTTTAAGATGAGGAAGTGCTGCTTGAGATGTAAGGAAGGTGCCGCGAACATTCACATCAAACATCAGATCAAAGCGCTTTGCTGGCGTAGCAAGTGTGGGGGTGAGATTGATTGCACTCGCATTGTTGATCAAGATATCAATGCCACCAAAAGTTTCTACCGTCTTTGCAATCGCCGCATCAATCTGAACCTCATCGCGAATATCGCATTGAATGGCCAGACCCTCTCCCCCAGCAGCATTGATCTGCTCCACTGCGGTGTAGATAGTCCCTGGCAGGGTTGGATGCGGTTCAGTGGTCTTGGCTGCAATGGCAACCTTTGCGCCATCTTGTGCTGCGCGTAGAGCTATAGCAAGTCCGATACCTCGGGATCCACCCGTAATGAAGATTCGTTTTCCAGCGAGTGACACTTAATCCTTCTTCCGTGAGGTCATGAACTTCATGAACGCGCCTTGCGTCTCATCAGATTGCAATGCAATGCGGAACATCTCACCCTCAGCCTGCATCAGGCTCTCTACTGCGATGTGGGAACCGCTTTTCAATAAGGCTTTAGTGTTGAGAACAGCGCTCGGAGGTTGCTCGGAGATAACCTTGGCAAGTTCAAGCGCCTTCGCAACCGCGTCAGCCTCAATTCCATTGATCAGACCCATCTCTTGCGCCTCGTCAGAACCAAAGCTGCGGCCGGTCAAGAAGATCTCAGAAGCCTTGGCGTGGCCTACAAGTCGTGGGAAGAGCAGGCTTGAGCCTGCCTCTGGAACCAAGCCAAGTGTCACAAAGGGCATCGAAAAGATGGTGTCAGGTGCTGCAAAGACGAGGTCACAGTGCATGAGCATTGTTGTGCCAATGCCGACCGCATTGCCTTGAACGGCAGCGATCAGTGGTTTAGGGAAATCGTGGAGAGCTTTGAGAAAGTGGAAGACAGGAGAAGACATTGTTATCTCTTCATTCATGAAATCCATGATGTCGTTACCTGCTGTAAAAGCTCGGCCCTCACCAGAGATCACGACAGAACGGATTGCGAAATCCCCTGCTGCGCTATTGAGGTTATTGGCGAGCGTGGCATACATCGCCTGAGTGATCGCATTCTTCTTCTCTGGGCGATTAAGTCGCAGATGGAGAGTTTGGTCGATCTGTTCAATCAGAATCTCAGACATGATCGAATACTACTGAGCAGTAACACATAAAAGAAGCCCCCACGGTGAGGTGGGGGCTTCCATGGTAAGTCGTAGGGCAACTCGCCTGAAGTGGCTTTAGCGCTCGAGCTCTCCGCGAATAAATGCTTCAGTCTTCTCATGTGCCTGCTCATCTGTGTATTGAGTAGGAGGAGTCTTCATGAAGTAACTTGAAGGTGAGAGCAATGGTCCGCCAATTTTGCGATCCAATGCAATCTTCGCGCAGCGAAGTGCATCGATGATGACGCCAGCTGAGTTTGGTGAATCCCATACTTCGAGCTTGTATTCAAGGTTTAGAGGTACATCGCCGAAGGCGCGACCTTCGAGGCGGACATAGGCCCACTTGCGGTCATCGAGCCATGGAATGTAATCCGAAGGCCCAATGTGAACATTCTTTGCACCCATATCGTGATCAAGTTGTGATGTCACTGAATTGGTCTTTGAAATCTTCTTAGATTCAAGGCGATCGCGCTCAAGCATGTTCTTAAAGTCCATATTTCCACCAACATTGAGCTGGTAGGTGCGATCGAGGTGAACGCCACGATCCTGGAAGAGCTTGGCCATAATGCGGTGGGTGATGGTTGCACCAACCTGTGACTTGATGTCATCGCCAACGATAGGCAATCCAGCCTTTGTGAACTTATCTGCCCACACTGGATCGGATGCGATGAATACAGGAAGCGCATTGACGAACGCTACGCCAGCATCGATTGCACATTGTGCATAGTACTTCGCAGCATCTTCTGATCCCACTGGGAGGTAGCAGATGAGAACGTCAACCTTCTCCTCTTTAAGGCGGGCGACGATATCTACCGGTGCGGCCGTTGATTCAGTGATGGTCTCTTTGTAGTACTTGCCAAGACCATCAAGTGTGTGACCGCGTTCTACAGTAACGCCAGTCTTCGCTACATCTGAGAATTTAATGGTGTTGTTTTCGCTCGCCCAGATTGCATCAGCGAGATCGAGACCGACCTTCTTCGCATCAACATCGAAGGCTGCAACAAACTTCACATCGCGGACATGGTATCCACCGAGGACGGCGTGCATAAGTCCTGGGATCTCAGTATCGGCTGATGCATCCTTGTAATAGGTAACGCCTTGAACGAGCGAATTGGCGCAGTTTCCTACTCCAATTATCGCTACGCGAATATCTTTTGTGGTCACGAGGATTTCCTTTCGGTATTGATCATTTCTTGTAGCCAAGCGATCTCTCGCTCCGCCGATTCCAATGAATGGCGGCGCCACTCAACTAAGTATTTATCGAATCCGGCTGGGGACTTTTCGAGTTCGTCGCGAAGGATTGCTGCCTTCTCAACGAGTCGACGAAGTCGCCCTTCCAAGATCTGTAGACGGTTCCCTTGTGGGGTTGGTCCGAAGAATGCGAAGCGGACCTCGAAGCTCTCGTCATCCCAGGCCTCAGGGCCAGAGGTTGCCGTTAACTCCTCGAAACGCTTTCGCCCATCCGCGCTGATTGCATAGACGATTCGTGATCTACGAGAGAGGCCACCTTGGTCTGAGAGTGACTCCTCAATTAACTTGCCCTCCAGCATCCGGTGGAGCTGGGGGTAGAGAACTGAGAAGCTCAGAGCCCGAAATGGTCCATAGATTGCGATCATCCGCTTGCGTAGCTCGTAGCCATGCAGTGGGCCCTGTGAGAGCAGCCCAAGGAGGGCGAACTCGAGGGATTCACCGCGTGAGCGCACGAAGACCACTTTCCAAGCATCGGTTGATTGGGTTAGATCTATCGATTCGATACATCTATCCGATAGTTAACTCGATATATCGAAACGATGCAACTCCGACACGCCTGCCCACCTGAACCCCAAATACCCCCACTGCACCGCCCACTAGCATGCATCTATGTCGATCGTGATCCCCTCCAGGCTCTGGGAGTACTCGGTCGCCGCCTTCCTCATCATCCTGGCGCCAGGCCCCAGCGTCCTCTTTACGATCGCTCGAGCGATCGCTTGGGGTCGAAAGACCGCCCTTCTGACCGTCTTGGGAAATGTCCTCGGGATGTACACGATGTCGGTCTTTGTCTGCTTTGGCCTTGGTCCCATCCTCTCCCGGTCACACCCGATCTTCAACCTCGTTCAATGGGGTGGCGGCTTCTACCTGATCTACCTCGGCTACTCGGCAATTAAAGATAGTCCGACAGATGCCGAAGGGATGCGCCAAGTAGTCGATGAGAAGCCAGGTTCGCTCCAAACGATCCGCCAAGGCTTTGCTGTTGGATCTCTTAATCCAAAAGGCATGGTCTTCTTTGCGGCGATCGTGCCACAGTTTGTCGATCGAGCTAAAGGTCAGATCACAGTACAAATGCTGATCATGGCAACCATCTTCGCAGTTATTGCACTCCTCTCAGATGGTAGTTGGGGGTTGCTCGCCGGCACCATCCGTGAATGGTTCGCTCGAGATATCAAACGCCTCATCCGTATGCGCATCAGTGGCGGCGCCGTCATGATCCTTTTAGGCGCTCTCACTATCGGACAGTCACTTCTCCATAAGTCCTAGAAGTCCTAGAAGTCCTAGAAGTCCTAGAAGTCCTGAGCGAGCTTTCTCAGAGATCCGTGGCGATCCCACCCAATGTCGGTGGCACCTGTTTTAATAGAGGTAGATCAAGGAAAATAAAAATCTAAAAAGTGGGAGCGTCGAAAAATGGGTGAGAGAAGAGTTAATTTAAGTCCGAGCGACCTAACCTTTTCATGGGATGGTTGCCATCGTGAATTGTGGTTGTACTACAACCATCAAGTGAAGGCCCCTATGTTCATGCCTACTGTGGCCGAACTCGCTGAATCGCAAGAGAGCTACTTCATGAATAAGAAAGAGCCGCTGAGCACATCAGCGATGCATCCAGATATTCCGTTGGGCGACATTGTTGACCATGGTGGTTGGGTTCTCTCAAAGCCAATCCAGATAAATGGCGTAGATAGCCATCTATCCATCCGCGGAAAATATGACCTGCTCGTGAAATTCCCGGATGGCACATACGGCATCATCGATTGCAAGATGCAGGCGCGCACTTCAGATAAATCTGGCTTCTACTCCCCTCAACTTGAGGCCTATGCTTATGCACTCGAAAATCCAGCTAAAGGTGAACCAAAGAAGATTTCCATGATTGGTATCTACTCGTGGTCGGTACCTCAAGCATGGGGCAATGTGAATGCGGGCTTTGGTTACCGTGTGAATGCAAACTGGTATCCAGCAGAGCGCGATCCGCAAGCACTTCAGGCGAGATTCGAAGAGTTCATCACCATGATCAATGGCGATTGTCCGCCATCGAAAGATGGCTGTGAACATTGCCGATACCTCGACGCGCGCGAAGAGATTTTGAAGAGAGCTTAATCCCCCTTCTCCTCATCCTGGAGATAGTTGCGCTTCTTCATGAGTTCGGCCTTTGCCTCTGAGGCATACATCTCTACATACTCTTGCCCCGAGATCTTCTGGATGGCGTTCATAATCTCATCAGTAGCCTGTCGCAAAACCTGCAGGTCACGTGAATCGCCAGTAAAGAAGAGTGGCTCGCCGAATACCATCTCGACGCGACGCACCTTTGGAACGATCTGACCGGTAGGTTGAATCTCGGCTGTATTAAACATTGCTACTGGAACAACGGGGCAACCTGATTCGATCGCCATGCGGGCGATACCGGTGCGACCCTTGTAGAGACGTCCATCTGGTGAACGTGTGCCTTCTGGGTAGATACCGATGCAATCGCCGGCTTTGAGAAGTTCGAGCCCGGTCAAAATTGCTGCTTCGCTGCGACGACCGCCAGCACGATCAACAGGGACTTGACCGAGGGCGATAAAGGTCAGCTTCTTGATAAAACCTTTGATGCCTGGCGATGTGAAGTACTCGCTCTTTGCAAGAAATGTGACCTTACGAGGCACGACCAACGGCATAAAGATCGAGTCGCTAAAGGAGAGGTGGTTTGAGGCGATAATGACGCCGCCATTGTGTGGCACCTGCCGCAACCCCGTCACTTTCGGACGGAAGAAGAGCATCAAGATCGGAGTCAAGAAAGACTTGAGGAAGGTGTAAGCCACGGGAGTAATTTAGGGGTTAGAGGCCCTCTTGTGACACCATCTGAGCGTGGCCGATATCGAAAATTCTCAATCTTTCACCCTCCCAGGGGGAAAAGTGGGCATCCTGATGATTCATGGCTTCACTGGATCACCAGCAACGGTTGCGCCTTGGGCTAACGGCTTGGCAGAACTTGGATATACCGTCAGCGTCCCTTGTCTACCTGGCCATGGAACTCGTTGGGAAGATCTCAATGAGACGCAGTGGCACCAGTGGTATCAAGGAGTAGAGAGCGCATTTCTCGATCTTCTGAAAATTTGTGATCGCATCTTCATTGCTGGGTTTAGTGTCGGTGGAGCTCTCGCTCTCAAACTCGCCCAAGTTCGCGGAAGTGAGATTGAGGGAATGATTTTGCTCAATGCTTCGATCTTCGATGAGCGCAAAAGTTATTACCTCCTACCCGTTATGAAATTTCTCATTCCCTCTCTCAAGAGTGGTGCGATGGATGTAAACAAGCCTAATTCGGTGCGGCATAGTTATGGTCGTCTTCCACTCAAGGCGCTCGACTCGTTGAGGTCACTCTGGAATACGGTAGAACGAGATCTCTACCTGGTGAATACCCCACTCATGGTTGCTTACTCGGTCAATGATCATGTCGTCGATCCAAGAAATTCTGAGACGATCATCGACAATGTCTACTCGGCAGATATTCGTGAAGTGATCTTCGAACGTTCATTTCATAATGTTGCCCTTGATTATGAAGCCGACATCTTGATCGATGAGAGTGCACAATTCATTCAGGATGTATTGAGTGGTGAGATTTCGCGGCAAGATGGAGATGATGAGCGTGATCTCATTGATGCTGAATTTGAAGCGATCGTCTCTGGACTCTCACTTGATCAATCTTCACCGACGACATATCTCGATGAACTTGATCGCCCTCAGGCGGATGACTTTTACGAACCAAACCCGAAACTGCCCACACTCTCTGAATCAAATCGGATTGCAATCTGGCTGCTCTCTGGTGGATCGCTCTCAATTTTGCTCTACATTTTTATTGGTTTTGATCTCTTCGGCACAGGTGCCTGGCCTGGTGTCGTTGCAATTATTGCGGGCCTCGGCCGAATCATCTGGAATACCGCCCGCCGAATTGACCAGAGTGAAGAGGGCGATGATGGAGCAGTTCTGTAGATTCCTAAAGACGTGCGAGGGATGCCGCACCAACCAGGCCAGCATCATTGCCTAAGGTTGCGGCAACGATTCGTGGAGTTGGATGCTTCCCGCTGAAGGGCATATATCGATCGAGTGCGACGCGGGTAGGCGCAAGAAGAATTTCACCGGCATCAATGACTCCACCCCCGATCACCACGCAGGCAGGGTCAAAGAGAACACTCAGCGATGCGATTCCCGCGCCAAGCCATTGTGCAGTCGTATTGAAGCCGGCGAGGGCGATTGGGTCGCCATCTCTCGCCGCCTCCGTAATGTGATGGCCAGATAGCCCTGCAACAGTTCCATCGCCACGTGAGAGGAGATTATGCGCAGCATCAGGAGAGGCATTAATCGCTTCTCGGACATGGCGCATCAAAGCATTACCTGATGCATATTGTTCGAAACAGCCTCTTGCACCACAACCGCAGAGATGTCCTTCTGGAACTACGCGGAGATGACCGAACTCTGCTGCGATTCCAAATGCACCTCGATGAAGTTTTCCTTCAATCACTGCACCGCCACCGATTCCAGTTCCGACAGTGATCATCATCATCTGATCTTCGCCGACGCCTGCACCATAGACAGCTTCGCCCCATGCCGCGGCATTTGCATCATTTTCGATCACAATCGGTAGATCGACTAACTTCCCGAGTTCCTCTTTCAGGTTTACACCGTTCCACCCAGAAATATTGGGAGTGGCCAACATCGTCTCGCGATCCGAACTTACAAAGCCGGCTGCAGAGACTCCGATTGCAACTGCAGGATGATCCTTGAGCAAAACTTGCGCAACGTGAGCAATTGTTTCAGTGAGCGCACTTCCGCCCTCTTTGGGAGTGGCTTCGCGATGAGTCGCCAGAATTTTCCCCGATGCATCAACAACGCCGCCAAGGACCTTGGTTCCACCGATATCAATTCCGATAGTGAGAGACATGCTTACGCTTCCAGTTTCTCTTTCAACTCCTTGAGTGCAAGATCAATCGTGTCGCGTTCAGCCTTTGTTCGCATCATGGCAGGTACGGGCATTGAGAGCGCAACTGTCAACGCATATTCGACTGTCGTCGTATCGTCGCCGTTATCCGTCAAGGTGTAACCACCAGACATCTCGGTCAACATATCCGCATCATCGAGTGAGAAGGTCAATGAAGAAGGTGCCGAACTCCAGTCGTAATCCAAAATCACGCGATCTTTGACCTGTCCGGCCTTGATCATCATCTCGATCTTGGTCGCTCGCCCCTCACCATCTTTTTCAAGGACGTTTGCGCTCTTGATGGCAGTGGACCACGTTGGGTAGCCAGCGGGGTCGAAGAGCAAGGCGGCGACATCGGCCACAGGGGCATCGATCTGGATGGAGTTTTTAGATGCATCAGACATGCCCGTAGGTTAGCGCGCCCAACCTCTAGCCGAAGTCACAACTCCCCCGCTACCGTTACCGCATGAATGAATTCTCGACCCCGGCCATCGTGCCTGCCGCCACGGCAGGAAACCTCACCAATCTCGTCGCTGAACGCGCCTGGTTTGAGCCACAACGAGTCATGCTCTCCCGCCCACTGGGTGAAGGCTGGCAGCCTGTTACCGCACGAGAGTTTGAAGAAGAAGTTCGAACAGTTGCCAAGGGACTCATCGCCTCGGGTATCGCCATTGGCGACCGCGTCGCAATCATGGCGAAGACTCGCTACGAGTGGACGATCTTAGATTTCGCAATTTGGTTTGCGGGAGCAATTTCTGTCCCAATTTATGAGACGTCAAGTGCCGAGCAAATTCAATGGATCCTCGAAGATTCGGGTGCGGTCGCTCTCATTGTTGAGACACCAGCTCTCGCTGAGGTTGCTGGCCCGGTTTTGGGTTCGCATTGCACGCGGGTCTGGACGATCACAGAAGATGCGATCGCCCAACTTGTTACCGCCGGCGCCGGTGTGAGCGATGATGAGATCAACCATCGTCGCAATAGCCTCAATCCTGATTCACTTGCTACCTTGATCTACACATCAGGCACGACTGGCAAGCCCAAAGGTGTTCAACTTACTCACGGAGGTTTTCTCGCTGAGTGTGGCAATGTCGTTCAGGGCGCCTCAGATCTCTTCCTCAAGCCAAATGGTTCGACCTTACTCTTCTTGCCGATCGCACATGTCTTCGGTCGGATGGTTCAGATCGGTGCCATCACAGCGGGATTGCATCTCGCACATTGCAGCGATATCAATCGCTTGCCACAAGATCTCGCTTCATTTAAGCCGACCTTCGTTCTCGCTGTCCCGCGTATCTTTGAGAAGATCTATAACGGAGCCGAAGCTCGTGCAGATGCAGCTGGCAAAGGCAGCATCTTCCGCAAGGCAGCCGACACTGCCATTGCATACTCGCAAGCTCTCGATTCAGGTCGCGTGAGCCCACTTCTTCGCGCCAAACACGCTCTCTTCAACAAGCTCGTCTACTCCAAGATCCGCGCGGGAATGGGTGGCGCAGTCGAGGCTGCTATTTCTGGTGGTGCCCCACTCGGAGCTCGCCTAGGCCACTTCTATCGTGGTGCTGGAATAAATATTCTTGAAGGATATGGACTGACTGAAACTACTGCCGGCGCAACGCTCAACCTCACCCAGGCTCAAAAGGTCGGATCAGTTGGCAAACCGTTACCAAGCACAACCATTCGGATCGCCGAAGATGGCGAAGTATTAATTAAGGGTCCAATCATCATGCGCGGTTACTGGCAGAACGATGCCGCCAATAACGAAGTCTTCACTGAAGATGGCTTCTTCCGTTCGGGTGATCTCGGCACACTTGATGCAGATGGCTTCCTCTTCATCACCGGCCGTAAGAAGGAATTGATCGTCACGGCTGGCGGAAAGAATGTTGCGCCTGCAGTATTGGAAGATCGAGTTCGCGCTCATCCACTTGTCAGTCAATGCATGGTCGTTGGAGACAACAAGCCCTTTATTGCTGCGCTTGTCACGCTCGATGTCGACGCAGTGAAAGGTTGGTCCGCGGCAAATAAGAAATCTGGGACCTCAATCGCCGATCTTGCAAAAGATCCTGCTCTTATTGCCGTCATCCAAACTGCAATCGATGATGCGAATAAGGCAGTGAGCCGTGCAGAATCAATCCGTAAGTTCACGATTCTTCCGGTTGATTTCACGATCGCGGATGGTCAATTAACGGCGAAGTTATCGGTAAAGCGGCATGTTGTTGCAAACCAATTCGCCCGCGAAATCAACGAACTCTTTCTCTAACTTCATCAGATCATTGACTTCCCCATGACTGAAAAGAAGATTCGAACTGTTGCAAAGGTCGTCTCACATGACCTCTCTGCAATCGGGTTACGTGTTGATCAGGCGATTGGTCGTAACGCGACCAATGCCATTACACGTTCTGCGCTTCGTGAGATCCGATCGGCAATTGATGCCCTCTCTGGAAAAATCCACGACCTCACAAAGAGTACGGAGTTGCTGACTAGACGTGAGAGTGAAATCCTCGAAGCTCTTGCAACCGGGAAGACAGCCGCCGCAATTGGAATCGATCTCTCTATCTCTGAACCAACTGTGAAGAGCCATATGGCGGCAATTTATAGAAAATTGAATGTCACGAATAAGACGAGCGCCCTTTCAGAGGCGAGGAAACTCGGCTTACTTTCCAAATAGCGCCTTACTAAATCGCTCTCCCCACAACTTCCAACTCCATTCTGCAACCGCCCATTCGCGCCCCTTTGCAGACATCGAGGCCAGCAATTGCGGATCTTTCAACATCTCGATCGCCTTCCTCGCAATCGCATCAACATTTGTGCCATCGACAACATAGCCAGTCTGGCCATCAAGGACTGCATCAGGAGCACCGCCGGAAATTCCACCCAGGACGGGTATACCTGTGGCACTTGCTTCGAGATAGACAATCCCGAGACCTTCTACTTCCAAACCGAAGAAGCGAGAACGTGATGGCATAGCAAAGATATCGCCAAGCCGTAGGTATCGGGGAAGATCTGAATACTGGAGGCGTCCTACGAAACGAACATGATCTTCAAGGTGATCTTTGGCTACCAAGGATTCCAACGTTGATTTATACGGTCCCTCTCCCACAAGAACGAGCACGGCATCAGGGATCTGTTGGAGAATCTTTGGTAGCGCTTGAATAAGTCGATCTTGACCTTTGCGATGTACCAATCGACCAACGCAGATAATCACGTCTTTATTCTCGAGACCCAACTCAGCAACGAGGAGCGGATCTTTCGGACCGGGAGTGAAATGATTAATGGCAATACCAGGTGCAATGCGAATAGCCTCGGCCTTGCTTCCAATTATTGGTTTAAGCGCATTATGGGTGAATTCTCCAAGATAGGTGATGACATCAAGGTGGCGGGTGATCGCACGCATAATCGAGGAGAACGGCCAGAGTTTTGACCACCAGACTTCGTGTCCATGTGTGAGGGATATCTGACGCTTGGCACCTCTGCGATGCAAGAGTCCAGACATCCAGCCAAGTGGTGCAGCAGCGCCGTACCAAATGATCTCTGACGAGTGCCGAGCCATCACGTCCGCAACTGCACGATTGACGCGAGGCGTCGGCAAGAGCACTTTGCACTTATCGCGATAGATAATGACGCCAAATCTCCTATTTAGCTCGTGGTCGAATTGGAACGACCCCTCCTGCGAGGATGTATAAATAACAATCTGATTACCATCTAATTCCCCGAGTAACCCCAAGATAAAACTCTCGATACCGCCAGCACGCGGACCAAGGTCATTGGTCACGAGAAGAATTGGGCGTTGATCCACCTGCAAAGGCTATCGTTCTCTTATGGCAGTCATTGCAAATCTCGTCGTGGGATCAAATGGCGGCACAACCCTTGATGGCCGATCTCGAGGATTAAGTACACCGGCAGACCGCGAACGCTTCCATGAACTTCGCAAACGGGCCGATGCCATTGTGATTGGCGGGCAGACATCTCGATTCGAGCCCTATTCGAAGACACCGGTGCCGCTGATCGTTTTAACGCGTTCGCCAACTTTGCCGGGTTCTGCTGCAACCAATCCACAAGCGATTCTTTCCGGAGGAGATCTCGCCGAGACATTGGCACATTTTTCGCCGATCTACCCCGTGATCTTGATTGAAGCTGGGGCCACTCTTGTCGTGGTTGCCCTGCAATCTGGCTTGCTTGATGAACTCTTTCTCACAGAGGTCAAAACATTCGGAGGTGAACCCTTTCTCACTAGTTGCCCGGAAGATTATGGGCTTGTTCTCCTTGAGGAGAGTCAATCGCAGCAAGAACGCTTTCTTCATTATGCGCGCCTTCCCGCAAGGTAGCCGACGAGAAATTAGAATAGCGAGGTGGCATCACCAAATAACTCAAATAAGATTTCAATGCGCTCTTGGGATGAGATTGTCACCGAAATTCGTGCCATCACTGTGCGTAACGAGATTGTTCTTGAGGAAGTGCCGGCACCACAGAAACTTGCACCACATGCCATTGCTCTCACTGCCGATGTAGATATTGATGTTGCCACGGGTCGCTTCGTTCTCCTCCATGATCCAGCAGGACAAGAAGGCTGGTCTGGCGAGTACCGCTGTGTCACTTTTGCTCGAGCTGCCATTGAAGAAGAACTAGCAAACGATCCATCGCTCTGCGATGTCAGCTGGTCTTGGTTATTGGAATCACTTCGCGATTGCGGAGCTGAGTATGGACACCCAAGCGGAACTGTGACTCGAGTCGCGAGCTCTTCCTATGGCGAACTCGATGGCCGTGATGAAGATTCTGAGGTTGAAGTTCGAGCTTCGTGGACTCCTATTGATGGCGACTCTCTCCTCGCACATGTCTTGGCATGGGTCTCATTGCTAGAGAAGATATCTGGACTCGAGCCACTCCCCCATGGCGTAACCCAATTACCTCTCAACAAACGTTGAACTCACTCGTAGAGCCCACTGGAAATTACTGACGAAGATGGCCGAACTACTTCTTGCTCCGCGTTATGGAGTACCAACCCTTATCGACAGTGACGAAGGCTTGCGCGCTGCTATCCAAGAACTTGCGTTAGGGACCGGCCCGATCGCTGTCGATGCAGAACGGGCATCGGGATATCGTTACAGCCAACGAGCGTATTTGATTCAGATCTATCGACGCGGCGGTGGCCTCCACCTCATCGACCCAATTGCTGCCAATAACCCATCAACCTGGGCGTTGATGGATGAGACTTTTAAGGAGTGTGAATGGATCATTCACGCCAGTACTCAAGATCTTCCCTGCTTAAGAGAGCTAGGCATATCGCCAAAGAGCCTATTTGATACTGAGTTGGGCGGCCGAATTGCTGGATGTGAACGTGTGGGACTCGGTGCGCTCTCCGAAGAACTCTTAGAGATTCAATTGACAAAGGAACATAGCGCGGTGGATTGGTCGATCCGACCATTGAAAGAAGAATGGCTTGTCTATGCAGCACTCGATGTCGATGTCTTAGTTGATCTCCGTGATGCTATGGAAGAGCTCTTGAAATCTCGTGGGTATCTTGATTACGCCCGCGAAGATTTTGCTGCCATCCTCGTTGCTCCCCCATCTCCTGCAAAGCGCGACCCTTGGCGAAAGACATCTGGGATGCACAAGATTCGAGACCGCATGACACTTGCGATTGTTCGCGATCTTTATGCTGCTCGTGATCTCTATGCTCGCAAAGTTGATGTGGCTCCCGGGCGAATCTTTAATGATGATGCGCTCGTTGAGATTGCAACAAAACGCCCACTCACAGTGGATCTCTTTGGCAAGATGATTACTCGCAGATCGCGGATTAAAGATCAGCCGATCGCAGAGTGGTTTGATATTTATCGCAGAACTCAACAATTGCCAAAGGAAGAACTTCCCGAACTTCGACTCGCGGCTACTGGCTTACCTCCGCAGAAGTTGTGGAAGGATCGAAATCCGCAAGGATATGCACGGTTAACGCATGCACGTGCCGCAGTCATAGAGCGAGCGCAAGAGATGGGAATGCCCGCTGAGAATCTGATCTCACCAGAGGCAGTTCGACAGGCGATGTGGAACAACCCCGATCCTGAAGCTGGCAAGTCCTATATCGAAGAGAAATTGCAGGCCGCAGGCGCTCGTCCGTGGCAGATTGAGAATATTGCGACTCACCTCGTTAAGGCGTTGCATGAAAAAGAACCCCTCCCGCCGCCACCTGAACCAGAGAGTGCGGCTGAGTCAGAGGCTCACTTAGCTTCTAGTCCAGAGAATTAGGAGGGTATTTACGCAACGTTCGAGTTGCGTAATTCCCAAGACCGGCCATAGGCTTGCCCCATGTTGAGCACTTTCTTGATCGCCCTCCGTGAGGGTCTTGAGGCTTCGCTCATTGTCTCTATTCTCGTCGCCTACCTCTCCCGCACTGGTCGTAAGAGTTTCGCCAGGTATATCTGGATTGGCGTGGGATGCGCAGTAGCGCTCAGCTTTGGCCTAGGCGCACTCCTCTCATTCACCACCACAACGCTCTCCACCCGTTCGGAAGAGCTCTTTGCCGGCGTTACCTCAATCCTTGCTGTCGCATTTGTCAGCACGATGGTCTTTTGGATGAAGCGCACTGCCAGAGGCCTAGGTAAGGAGCTGCAAGGCAAGGTCGATCAGGCCCTTCCGCTCGGTGCATTTGCTCTCATCGCCACCGCCTTCTTTGCTGTCGCCCGAGAAGGCCTAGAGACCGCTCTCTTTATCTATTCCAACTTCCGTACTGTGAACTCATCTTCTGCCCCCTCGCTCGGCCTCATTCTCGGCCTAGTGAGCGCTATAACCCTCGGCGCATTGATCTACCGAAGGACGGTCAAGCTCAATCTTGGAAAATTCTTCACTGTCACCGGTTATGGCCTCATCATCGTTGCGGCAGGCGTCCTCTCTCACGCTGTGAGTGAGTTCCAGAGCCGTGGCAACCTTCCTGGCGCCTCCTCCTTTGCTTGGAACCAGAGTTCTGGCTCGCAGACGCTCTGGACGATCATTGATGGTTCAATCGGAATTGGTTCAAGCCTTACTTGGCTCCAACTCGTTATCTGGGCGATCTACCTCATCCTGATGATCTCGCTCTATCGCAGGCCGCAGAAGGTAGTGAGAGCTGCTCCCTTAGCCGCACCTGCCACCGCACCGCTCTCGTAACTCCCCCGCTGGTTCACATTTACCCTACTGACGAGTAACCTTTCATCAGGTGAACTCCTCTGGCCAGTTCAGAGTGAGTTCTGATTGAGTTCTGAGTGAAGGGTCTTCTATGAATCGCGTCGTCCTCGTTGATGCAGTCCGATCTCCATTTGGCAAAGCTGGCAGCCTCTATCAAGGTACCCGCGCGGATGACATCATGGTCCGGGTCATGCGTGGTCTCTTCGAACGAAACCCCAACCTTCCGCTTGATCAGATTGATGATGTGGCGATTGCTGCAGCCACGCAGACCGGCGATCAAGGAATGAATATTGGTCGAAGTGCGTCACTCCTTGCCGGAATCCCAAACACAGTTCCTGGCTACTCGGTGGATCGTTGGTGCGCAGGTGCGATGACCTCAGTCACGACACTCTCTGGTGCGATTGCTATGGGCACATATGACATTGCAATCGCTGGTGGCGTTGAACATATGGGCAATCATCCAATGGGTGAATTGATGGATCCCAACCCACGCTATCTCGCTGAAAAATTGGTTGAGGGCGATGCGCTCGCTATGGGAAATACCGCCGAGCGACTCCATGACAAATTCCCACACCTCACCAAAGAGCGTTCGGATGCTTATGCGCTCGCCTCACAACAGAAGACTGCAGCCGCATATGCAGCAGGTGAAATTCAACGCGATCTTATTCCCGTTGCAGTGCGCAACCCAGAACTCGGCTATGCCGTTGCCACACTTGATGAAGCACCTCGTCCCACCACAACAATGGAAGGTCTCGCAGGGCTCAAGACACCATTTAGAGCAGCTGGTCGAGTCACTCCTGGAAATGCGTCGGGTCTCAACGATGGCGCTACTGCAGCGATCCTCGCAAGTGAATCGAAGGCGCTCGAGCTTGGCCTTCCGATTAAAGCAAAGTTAGTCACATTCGCATTCGCCGGAGTTGAGCCGGAGATTATGGGTTATGGACCAGTCCCCTCAACAATAAAGGCGCTTAAGAAAGCCGGTCTCGATATTTCCGATATTGGTCTCTTTGAAGTCAATGAGGCATTCGCTATTCAGGTTCTCGCCTTTCTCGATCACTTTGGGATCGCAGATGATGATCCACGAGTTAATATCCACGGTGGCGCAATTGCTGTCGGCCATCCGCTTGCATCATCAGGTATTCGCCTCATGCTCAACCTCGTACGTGGTTTCGAACTCCATCCAGAGGTGCGTTATGGATTAACCACAATGTGTATCGGTCTAGGTATGGGTGGAACCGTTATCTGGGAGAACCCACATTTCACTGGATCTTCTACCGCTGGAAAGGGCGCATAATGTCTGCAGATACCGTCATCACACTTCCAGAGGGTGCGCCAGAAGAAGTTGTTACCCATTCGTTCTTGCGCGAAGTTGATCTCTCGGCTTTTGGGGCAAAGGGAACACTCGCTCTCATCACGTTAGATAACGGCTTGGATCACAACCGTCCAAATACGCTAGGGCCAAAGACCCTCATCGAACTCAATGAACGAATCACCGAGGCGATGAACTCTTCGGCAGTTGCAATTGCCATCATCGGCAAGCCATTTATCTTCGCCGCCGGCGCCGATCTCTCTGCGATCTCCTTCGTCTCCGATCGATCACAGGCTCTTGCCATCGGAAAACTTGGACATGATGTACTTCGTCGCCTCCACGAAAGTTCAAAGCCGACCTTCGCCTTTATCAATGGGCTCGCACTCGGCGGCGGATTAGAGATCGGCCTACATTGCAATTACCGCACAATTTCGGCGACTGCATTTACTGCCCTGCCAGAGGTCTTTCTCGGACTCGTTCCTGGCTGGGGTGGAGCCACGATCTTGCCACAATTGATCGGGCCCGAGAAAGCGGTTCAGGTCATCATGGTGAATGCTCTCAATAACAACACCATGCTTCGCGCAAAGGATGCAACTGCGCTTGGCATCACCGATGCGATCTTTGAACCAGCAGATTTCCTTGAGAAATCTGTTCAATTTGCAGCCGATATTGTGAGCGGCAAGAAGAAGTTTGAACGCCAAGACCATTCCAGCGATGCCGCGGCCTGGGATGCAGCGATCGCTACTGGTGAAGCTGCGATGCGTAAGAAATATGGCGCCGCAGATATAGCTTCACCTCGCAAGGCGTTAGATCTCATCAAATCGGCGCGAACCTCTTCCCGTGGCGAAGGCTTTGATGCGGAGGACACTGCGCTTACTGATCTTGTCATGTCTGATCCACTTCGAGCCTCTCTCTACGCCTTCAATCTCATTCAGAAGAAGCGGAAGAAGGTAGAGGGCGCTCCTAAGGCAGCGCTCGCCCGAAAGGTGACAAGGGTTGGCGTTGTTGGAGCCGGTTTGATGGCTTCGCAATTGGCACTCATCATTCTCCGCAACCTTAAAGTCCCGGTAGTCATTACCGATCTAGACCAAGAGCGCGTAGATAAAGGCCTGGCCTACATCAATGCCGAACTACAGAAATTAGTAGAGAAGCGTCGCCTCTCCCCTGAAGGTGCTGCTCGTCTATCTGCATTGGTCTCCGGATCGACAGATAAGAAGGCCTATGCCGGATGCGACTTCATCATCGAAGCAATCTTCGAAGAACTCCCCCTCAAGCAGAAGCTCTTTGCTGAGTTGGAGACGATCGTTTCACCAGAGTGCATTCTTGCAACCAACACTTCATCTCTATCAGTCACCAAGATGGCAGAGGGATTGAAAAATCCAGAGCGTGTCATCGGCTTCCACTTCTTCAACCCAGTCGCTGTCATGCCGCTTCTTGAAATCGCTCGCACGCAGTCCACAGATGACGCAACTACAGCCACTGCAGTTGCCATCGGAAAAGAACTGAAAAAGACGATGGTGATTGTGAAAGATTCACCTGCCTTTGTCGTCAATCGACTTCTCACACGTTTCATGGGCGAGATCACCGATGCCATAGATGAGGGCACTCCCCCTGAGATTGCTGATGCTGCGATGACTCCACTCGGCTTGCCGATGTCATCACTTCAGCTCCTAGGTCTGGTCGGTCCAGGCGTCGCGCTTCACGTCGCAGAGACTCTTCATGGCGCTCTTGGTGAGCGCTACAAGATCTCACCAACTATGCAGGCCTTCGTCACTAACGGAGTTCGCACCTTCTACATCAAAGATGGCGACGGCAAGCAGATCGTTAATCCTGATGCCCTAGCACTCATTCATGCCGGCGATAAGGCTTCAACCGTTGAGGAGGTGCGCAACCGCGCACTCACCGCTCTAGCGCAAGAGGCGCGAATGATGCTTGATGAGGATGTCGTCGCAACTGCGGCAGAGATAGATCTCTGCATGCTGCTCGGTTGTGGTTGGCCGCTCCACCTCGGCGGAATCTTGCCTTACTTGGACCGTGAAGGATTTAGCGAGAGCGTTGCTGGTCAGAGATTCCATCCTGCGGGAGTGGCATCGCTTCCAAAGTAGTACCGGCGGTGGAGAGTGAACTCCACTCCACGAGTGAACGCGTGATCGCCTGAATTGAGATACCAATCTCGGCAAGGATGTCATTGCGTTTTGCATGATCGAAGAATCGAAGCGGCACGCCAATAGAGTGCACTGGAATTGTCATCTCATGCTCGCGGAAGAGTTCAGAGATTGTGCTGGCGATTCCACCATGCTCGATACCATCTTCAAGTACAACGACACTCTTGTAACGACCAGCCATAGTGATCAGAGATTGTGGCAGAGGCTTAACCCAACGAGGATCAATCACAGTAACGCCCACGCCTTCACGATATGCCTGCGCTGCAGCCTCAACGGCGATATGTGCAAGTGCGCCAACACTCACAAAGAGAATATCTGCACTCTCACCACGATAGAGAACATCGATACCATCTCTGCGCTCAAAGGCCGGAATATCTGAAAGAACAGCGCCTTTAGGGAAACGGACCACACTCGGGCCATCGCTGATCTCAACGCTCTCACGGAGCAACTCACGAAGGCGAGAGCCATCTCGCGGTGCAGCAATGCTAAGACCAGGCACGATGCCCGCTATAGCCAGATCCCACATGCCATTGTGCGAGGCGCCATCATCACCGGTAATGCCAGCGCGATCTAAGACAAAGGTAACTCCAGCTTTATGAAGTGCGACATCGAGAAGAAGTTGATCAAAAGCGCGATTTAAGAAGGTTGAGTAGACGGCAACGACTGGATGGAGTCCAGCGAATGCCATGCCAGCGGCTGCTGCTACGGCGTGCTGCTCTGCGATGCCAACATCGAAGATTCGATCTGGGAACTCTTTTGCGAATGGGTCCAGACCAGTGGGCCCTTGCATTGCTGCAGTCAACGCCACAACATCAGCTCGAGCACGACCTATCTTTACTATCTCATCAGAGAAGATAGAGGTCCACGACGTAGCTGATTTCGACAGTGGAAGACCAGTTGCTGGATCAACCACCCCAACTGCGTGGAACTTCTCTGCCTCATCCATAATCGCAGGGGCGTGGCCGCGTCCTTTTTCAGTGATGACATGAACGAGTACTGGTGCTCCAAAAGCCTTTGCAAGTTTGAGTGAATCCTCGATCGCAGAAATATTATGGCCATCCACTGGTCCGATGTATTTGAGGCCGAGATCCTCGAACATGCCTTGCGGAGCGACAATATCCTTGATTCCCTTCTTTACACCATGAAGGGTCTCGTAGATCGGCTGACCAACCACCGGAGTGCGTTCAAGTACGCCCTTTCCCCAATCCAAGAATTTCTCATATCCACTCGTTGCGCGCAGCGTGGAGAGATATGTCGCGACGCCACCAATTGTTGGTGAGTAACTTCGTTCATTATCGTTCACAACAATAACGAGAGGTAGTTCATCATTTGCGGCGATGTTATTGAGCGCCTCCCAAGACATTCCGCCGGTGAGAGCGCCATCTCCGACAAGTGCAACTACTTTCCGATCTTTAATCCCCTGGACTTTAAAGGCGGTTGCGATTCCACTTGCCCACGAAAGCGCGCCGGATGCGTGAGAGTTTTCGACGACATCATGGACAGACTCGCTCCGGCTGGGATAGCCAGAGATTCCACCCGCTTGTCGCAACGTGTCGAATTGATTGGCACGACCTGTGAGCATCTTGTGGACATAACTCTGATGACCGGTATCGAAGACAATGACATCATGTGGTGAATCAAAGACGCGATGCATGGCGATCGTGAGTTCGACGACTCCGAGATTTGGTCCTAAATGACCACCACTCTTAGACACCTTCTCAATGAGTAGGGTACGAATCTCTGCGGCAAGGTCGATGAGCTGCGCCTCGGTAAGACCCAGAAGGTCCGATGGCTTCTTGATCTCATCCAACATAGTCAAAGTCTAATCTCCGAAGCCTAACTTCGCCCCATCAAGAGGCAAAAAGATCTACCTCTTGATTACTTAAGGAGCGAGCGGAGCACGTACTGCATGATTCCGCCGTGGCGATAGTAATCAGCCTCACCCGGCGTATCGATGCGAAGCAAGGCTTGGAAGCTCTTGCCATCTGCAAGGACGGTCACGGTCTTAGGAGTAGACCCATGATTGAGTTCGGTCACTCCTTGAATCTCGAAGGTCTCGTGGCCTGTGAGTCCAAGTGATGCGGCGCTCTCCCCTGGCAAATACTGCAGTGGAAGTACTCCCATTCCAATCAAGTTAGATCGGTGGATGCGTTCAAAGGACTCGGCAATAACTGCCTTGACTCCCAGGAGCGCAGTTCCCTTCGCCGCCCAGTCACGCGATGATCCTGATCCATACTCTTTACCAGCAAGGATCACGAGCGGAATGGCATTTGCTTGGTACTCCATCGAGGCATCGTAAATTGTTGATTGCTCACCGTTCTGAAGGAAGTTACGAGTGAATCCACCCGAGACATCATCAAGAAGGAGGTTCTTGAGGCGAATATTTGCAAAGGTACCGCGGATCATGACTTCGTGATTTCCTCGGCGAGAACCATAGGAGTTGAAATCAGCGCGTTCGATACCGTGCTCGGCCAAATATTTACCAGCAGGTGAATCAGCTTTGATATTTCCTGCAGGTGAGATGTGGTCAGTTGTGATCGAATCACCAAGGACTGCAAGTACACGGGCTGACGAAATATCGGTGACCGGCTTTGGTTCGCGCGGCATGCCATCAAAATACGGCGGCTTACGAACATAGGTCGATTGCTGATCCCATTCAAAGGTCTTGCCGGTTGGTGTGGCAAGTGACTTCCAGCGGTGATCGCCATCAAAGACTGTTGAATAATCTTTGATAAACATGTCGGAGGAGATCACTGAGTCGATAACGGCCTGGATCTCGTTCTGAGATGGCCAGATATCTTTGAGATAGACAGGCGCACCGCTCTGATCAGTACCGATTGGATCCTTTTCAAAGTCATGATCCATCGTGCCAGTAAGTGCGTAGGCAACAACGAGTGGTGGTGATGCCAAGTAGTTCATCTTTACATCTGGGCTAATGCGACCCTCGAAGTTCCGGTTACCCGAAAGAACAGCAGTCACAGCAAGGTCATTCTCATTGATCGCTTTGCTAATCTCGATTGGCAGTGGGCCAGAGTTGCCGATACAGGTTACGCAGCCATAACCTACAAGATTGAATCCAAGGCCCTCGAGGTACGGGGTGAGGCCTGACTTATCAAAGTAATTGGTAACAACTTTTGATCCTGGGGCAAGGGATGTCTTAACCCATGGCTTTGCAGTGAGACCTTTTTCAATCGCCTTCTTCGCAAGCAGCGCTGCGCCGATCATCACCGAAGGGTTAGAGGTATTTGTGCACGAAGTAATAGATGCAATAACAACGGCGCCATTCTTAAGCTCGGCTGAAGTTCCGGCATGGGTATAAGGAACAGCGGTCGTTGTGGTCTTCTCTGTGATGTAAGAAGGGAGAATCTTCTCAAAGGAAGGCTTCGAGGCGCTCAGTGAGATGCGATCCTGCGGACGCTTAGGGCCCGAGATTGACGGCACAACCGTCGAGAGATCAAGTTCGATCGTTTCGGAGAAACGAGGTGCAATATCAGTGTTATGCCAGAGCCCATTTGTCTTCGCATATTTTTCCACGAGTTCGATCTGATCATCACTTCGTCCAGTTAGGCGCAAATATTTCAGAGTCTCTTCATCGATTGGGAAGATTGCGCAGGTCGAACCATATTCTGGCGCCATATTTCCAATTGCTGTTCGAGTCGCCATGGAGAGGGCAGTAACTCCAGGACCATAGAACTCAACAAACTTTCCAACGACGCCAAGCTTGCGCAGCATCTCGGTAATGGTCAGGACTAAATCAGTTGCGGTTGTTCCGACTGGCAAATCGCCAGAGAGTTTAAATCCGACAACTTGTGGAATGAGCATTGATACCGGCTGACCAAGAAGCGCAGCTTCAGCTTCAATTCCGCCAACACCCCAACCAAGCACACCAAGGCCATTCACCATTGTTGTGTGAGAGTCTGTGCCAACTACCGTATCTGGATAGGCGCGAAGTTCGCCATCAACAACTCGAGTCATAACTACTCGCGCTAGGAATTCGATATTGACCTGATGGACAATGCCTGTGCCAGGTGGAACAACTTTGAACTCATCAAAGGCAGTCTGTCCCCAGCGCAAGAATCGGTAACGCTCTTGATTGCGGCCATACTCGATATCTGTGTTCTCTTCGAAGGCAGTCTTAGTACCGAAGACATCGGCAATGACTGAGTGGTCAATAACAAGTTCGGCGGGTGCGAGTGGATTGACCTTCGTTGGATCTCCCCCGAGATCTGCGATCGCTTCACGCATGGTTGCAAGATCGACGATGCAAGGAACACCGGTGAAGTCCTGCATGATGACTCGAGCTGGCGTAAATTGAATTTCAGTATCTGGGGTTGAGGCTGGGTTCCATTGAGCGAGGGCCTTGATCTGATCGGCGGTGATATTCGCGCCATCTTCGGTACGAAGCAGATTCTCCAAGAGGATCTTCAAGCTGTAAGGCAAGTCCTGTGATCCCTCCAACATCGTAATGTCGAAGATCTCGTAGCTCTTGCCTGCTACTTCAAGGGATTTCTTGGCGTTAAAGGAGTTCTTGCTCATGTCCTCATCTTAGTGAATCGCCTAAGCCAGATTAAATCTCACGACCGTTTCGATGTGTTGGGTCATAGGAAAGAGGTCAAAAGCCACGATGGAATCCATCGTGTAGCCCCCTTCTGTGATCCATTTCGCATCCCGAGCCAGTGAGGCTGGGTCACAGGAGACATAGACGATCGTTGTGGGGCGCAATTTGAGAAGGCTCAGAACGACCACTTCGCCAGCACCGGTCCTTGGCGGATCCAGGAGTACGAGATCGGCCTTATCAATCTTCGGGAGCTGCTGTTCAACCATTCCGGCATGGATCTGGACGTTGGAATTGTTCTTAAAAATATGTGCGGCATCAGCCAATGCACGTCGATCAGATTCGATCAGGTGAACGCGCCCCTTTGATCCCACCGCTTGAGCAAGTGCACCGCTGAACAAACCAGCACCACCATAGAGATCGCAGACAGTATCGCCGGGGCGAACATCCATCATCTGCATAACATGATCCACCAATGTTGACGGTGCGCTCTTGTGGGCCTGCCAGAAAGTTGCGGGCGAGATTGTGTAGGTCATACCTTCAACAACCTCGTGAAGTTGGGTCGGACCAGAAAGGCTTCGTCCGCCACGAGAGACATTGGTCTCCCCTGAACTAGAGGTCGCTACCTCAATTCGGGCATCGCCATTCCATGTTCGAGAGGCAAGTGAAGCAACATTCATCTCATCCACTGCAATGAGACAATCATCAATCTCCTGAACTTCTTTACTTCGATTCTTGTAAAAACCAATCTTGCCAAAATCCGAGATGGCAAAATCCATCCGGGTACGCCAGTGAAGACCGTTTTCTGGTTCAACTGCGCGAACTTCGCAGGTTAGCCCGAGATCGGCGAGTTTGATTTTGCCAAGCCGCTCGAATTGTTCGGTGATGATCGCAGCTTTCAATTCGCGCTGATGAGAGATCTCGATATGTTGGAAGTCGCATCCGCCGCATCCATCTGGCCGAGCAAAATCACATGGGGCCGGGACGCGGTGCGTGGATGGCTCGAGAACCTCGACAACATCTGCCCGAGTCACCTTCGAAGCGACAGAAGAGACCTCAACGACGACGCGTTCACCGGGGATCGCATGGCGCACAAAGAGAACTTGACCTTCATGGCGAGCGATGAAATGGCCACCATGGGCTGCAGCCAAGATATCGACAGTGACGCGATCGCCCACTTCTAGACCTTTTTGACCTGCCTGATCCAGTACAGGACCTAGGTGCTGCTCTCTCGACTCTTGATCCAGACTCTCATTTTCCATTTCCCAACCCTAACCCAGATTCGCGGTAAGGTTTCCTTGTGCATGTTGTCATCATGGGTTGTGGTCGAGTTGGATCTGGTTTAGCGCTCGAACTCGAAGCGGCTGGCCATACCGTCGCCATCATTGATCAAAATCGTGAATCATTCCGCCGATTAGGGCCGAACTTCAATGGTCGAACCGTCGCAGGTGTTGGCTTTGATCGAGATACCTTGCTTGAGGCAGGCATCGCAGAAGCTCATGCCTTCGCCGCTGTCTCTAACGGTGATAACTCAAATATTCTCGCAGCTCGCGTCGCCCGCGAGACCTATGGCGTTGAGAATGTCGTAGCCCGTATCTACGATGCTGGCCGCGCAGAGATCTACCAACGACTTGGCATTCCGACCGTCGCAACCGTCCTCTGGACCACAGATCAGATCCTGCGCAGACTTGTTCCGGAAGGTTCACGGTCCGAGTGGCGCGATGCTAGTGGTCTCATCCAACTCTGTGAAGTCCATCTTGAAGCAAGTTGGTATGGTCGTCCTGCCTCTCTTATCGAAGAGTTAACTCCTGCGCGCTTGGCATTTATCACCAGATTGGGTGAAGGCCTCATTCCTGATGATAAAACCGTTCTCCAAGAGGGCGATCTCGTACATGTCATGGTCACTGAAAAGGATCTTGCACAGGTCGACGCTACCCTCGCACAAACACCAGAGGGACACTAATGCGTATTGCAATTGCTGGAGCGGGAAATGTTGGACGAGCGATCGCGCGCGAACTTTTAGGTAATGGCCACCATGTCCTCTTGATCGATCGCGACCCTAAAGCGCTCAAGATGGACTCTGTTCCCACCGCCGAATGGCTCCTCGCTGATGCCTGCGAAATCGCATCTCTTGATAATGCCAAACTCGATGGCTGCCAGGTGCTCGTCGCAGCCACCGGCGATGACAAGGTCAATCTTGTCTGCTCACTCTTAGCTAAGACGGAGTATGGCGTTCCCCGCGTCGTGGCTCGCGTCAACCACCCAAAGAATGAGTGGCTCTTTGACTCCTCATGGGGCGTTGATGTTGCAGTATCCACACCACGAATCATTAGTGCACTCGTTGAAGAAGCGGTATCTGTCGGCGATGTTGTCCGCCTCTTCTCGCTTCGAAAAGGTGAAGCTAACCTCGTAGAAATCACTCTTCCAGATGGCGCAATGGCATGTGGCAAGACCATTGGTGAGATCGCCTTCCCAACGAATTCTTCACTTGCAGCCATCGTTCGTGATGGACGCGTTATCTCCCCTGAATCTCATATGCTTTTAGCTAGCGGAGATGAGCTCCTCTTTGTTGCAACATCAATTGCAGAGGGCGAATTGAAGAGTTGCCTGCTGGGCAATTAAGGCAATTAAGGTACTTAAGGTAATTAAGGTAATTAAGCAGAGTCTTCTCTTATTATTCGATCGAGTCAGCAACCTTCACTGAGGGTACGCGGCGCAATATCTGCCAACTCCCCCACAAGACAATGAGATAGAGCGGATAGCCCAAGAAGAAATTCGCGATACCCAGGGCATTTAATTTATTGGCACGATAGAGCGGATATTGAATCGCAATTCTCAGTGCAAACATTCCTACCCAGAGCCATCCAGCATTGGTGTACGCACTACGGCGTGCCGAATTCTTACGCCATTCTAAATTCTCGCCAATGATCGGCCCAATTATGAGTCCGAGGAGTGGGAAACGAAGCAGATTCGCGCCACCGTAAATAATGAGGAAGGCGATGTTCTTATAGATGCTCGGGAGGTAGAAGGCTGAAGCTTTACCGCTATGGCCGGCAAAGAGTGCACAGATTGCAATTCCAAAGAGTCCGCTCAAGGCATGTTGTAGAGATTCTCGTTTCACCAAACGATATGCGGTGAGAACCAATGAGAGCGCAATCGAGGCGAAGAGTGCTGGATGAAGATGGTGGCCAAAGTTGAAGACAACGAGAAATAGTATCGAAGGCAGACCGCTGTCGATCAAGCCGCGCTTACCACCCAGTGCTGCCAGAATCTTCGCCCGATCTTCATGATGGCTCTCGTGAGCTGCTTCAGTGCTCATGCGCGTCCAGTACTTCCCAGCCCCCCGACACCACGATCAGTGCCAGGAAGTGATTGGACTTCAACAAAATCTGCACGCTCTACTTTTTGAATCACCATCTGAGCGATTCGATCACCCGTTACGAAGGAGATCGACTCATGAAGGTCGTGGTTGATCAAGATAACTTGAAGCTCGCCTCGAAAGGCGGCATCTACAGTGCCTGGTGTATTCACCATTGAAACTCCATGTTTGATCGCAAGGCCAGATCGTGGATGAAGGAAGGCCGCATACCCATCGGGAAGGGCAAGAGATAAACCGGTTGGAACGAGCGCCCGTTCGCCAGGGGCAATCGTTATATCAATCCGAGTGCAGATATCAGCACCGGCATCACCAGGCTTTGCATACCGTGGAAGTGGCACGCTCTCATCCAATCGCGTGATCAGAACTTGCAGCGTCATGGATTGATCTCGAAATCTGGATCGACGAAGGCGAGAAGTTCGGGATGTGCGGTCACGTGATCAAGATAAGCCTTTGGCGCATTCTCCAAGAAGTGAGCCATAGGGACGATGATAAAGAGTGCCGATGATTTCACTGCGACTGGTCCATCGAGTGAGCCGATATGGCCTTCTGCTGCTACATATACTTTGCGGCGAACTTGCCCAGCGATCCATGCGCGAATGTGGAGTTCGGTGCCAATCGGGACAGGAAGAAGAAAATCTGTCTCCAGGCGAGCCGTTACCGCCGGTGAACGAATCAGCCACATCAATTTTCCAAGGGCCTCATCAAAGGCGAGTGAAAGGAGCCCTCCGTGGGCGAGGCCAGGTGCTCCTTGGTGATTCTCAGTCACCGTAAATACTGCGGTGAGATCTTGGCCCTCACCAACATGTGCAACGAGATGAAGTCCGGTTGGATGCAATTCCCCGCAACCAAAACAGTGGCCAAAGTGCGAAGGGATCTTCGTCCCAGATGGCGGCGCTTTAGGATGTCGAGGTGGGATGGTTGCCTCTTCTGGCGCAACGGTGCTCGGAACTCTGCTCACAGAGTTAGCCTACCCATAACCTCTAGGGGTAAGTTGATCTCGTGAGGCAAACTACTTCGACTTTTCGATCACACGATCGCTGGCCGATCTGGCTCTGGCTCTTCTGCATCTTCCTTGCCGGCTCTCTAGCCATCGCAGTAGAAGCGGCTCTCGGCAATGGCGCCGGCCTCGTCACCTTCCTGCTTCAGATCGCCTTAATTTCCTGGGCTGCGATGAGCACCCCACTTCACATTGTCGTGGATGAGCAGACTCTCAGAGTTGGCAAGGCAACAATTGATCGCCACTTCATCACCGATCTCATTCTGCTAAATCCGCAAGAGATGGCGCTCCTACGTGGCCGCGACGCTAACCCACTCTGCTGGATGGCTCTTCGTTTCTGGGTAAGCCGTGGAATGAAGATCGAGATCAATGATCCAAGGGATCCGACTCCTTATTGGCTAGTAAGCACAAAGAGGGCGGCTGCTCTCGCAACCGCCCTCCGTACAAATCCTTAGAACCGACTCTTAAAGAGACTTTTTACTATTCGCAATCCTTACAGACTGCTTTAGCTCCTTCACCCTTTGCCAGCTGGGTGATGTGATGAACTAAGAAACAACGCGAGCAGGTGAATTCATCTTCTTGCTTAGGAACCACGCGCACTGCCAACTCTTCACCAGAGAGATCTGCACCTGGGAGTTCTAGGCTCTCGGCTGCTTCCTCTTCATCAATATCTACTTGGCCAGATTGTGCATCTGCCCTACGGGCCTTGAGTTCTTCGAGCGACTCTTCATGTAACTCTTCATCCGTTTTTCGCGGGGTGTCGTAATCGGTTGCCATGGCACCTCCTCCTACTTCCTATTACTGCCTCATACTGCGTGAGTACCACGTGAGAGCCACGTGAGTTCCTCATCAAAACCGTTAGCGGCCGATTGGCCGTACAGGGCGGATAGTGTCGTATTACCGCCTCATATGCCAATGAACGCTCGGCGTGTTGCATTTATTCCCTGCCGCAGGCTCTCAGACTCCTGAATAACGGCAGTTAACGAGTCAGGCGTAGCGTCTCGATGCCTCGAGCCTCAAGCCTGGAGAAATGCACCTCGCGCTTATCGTTAAAGATTTCAACGTCGTCAGCAGACTTCTTCAAAAAGGCTGACAACTCATCTCGAGCTGCGGCGCCATCGCCCGTGAGGGTCGTTAATTCAAAGATTCCCCATGCTCGCAGTACTGGCATGACGACATCCTCAAGGTGAAGTTGGAGGTCATAGATTCCAGCGAGTGCGATCTGGACTGATTTGCGTCCCCAGCCCGGCATCCCAGCGCCCGGCATCTGAAAGTTCAGAAGTACATCGGTGATGGCACGCATCGCATGATTGGGTTCGAGTTTGAGAGCCTCAGCAAGCAAGTTGCGATAGAAAAGCATATGAAGATTTTCATCTAGTGCAACGCGGGCGAGCATTCCCTCGCAGATAGCATCATTAGAGATACGGCCGGTGTTGCGATGGGATATGCGAGTAGCAAGTTCCTGGAAAGTTACATATGCAACAGTGTGCAACATATCGTTTGGAAACGGCGTCTGATACCCAACCTGCATATGTGCCATGCGTAAATCTTCGAGCTCATCGGGATCAACGCCACGAGTTGCCATGAGATAGTCCCGCAGCACAATACTGTGGCGCGCCTCTTCGGCGGTCCAACGATTAATCCAGGTATTCCATGCGCCGTCGCGCGACATCGAATTAGCAATTTCGGTGTGATATGAAGGAAGGTTATCTTCAGTCATTAAATTGAGAATGAGTGAATCCTGCGCGACGGTTGTTAGCCGAGAATCCTTCGCCTCCCAGGCATCGCCATTGAGCGGGCCGGCAAAGGTGCGACCCTCCGACCATGGGACATACTCATGCGGATACCAATTTTTTGTCGTGCTGATGTGACGTTCGAGTTCGATCGCAACTGCCGGTTCGAGGTCGCGAATTAACCGAGATTGAATTGCTGGATCTAACTCTTTCATGTGAGGAAGGTACCCTGTAAAGGGAGGTTACTCGCGAGTTACTCCTGCAGTTTCTTGGTACGAATCTCTGATTGCTGGGTACGCCAGCGAGCAATCTCACCATGATTTCCAGAGAGTAGGACTGCTGGGACTTCTAAACCACGCCACTCTTGTGGCTTTGTATAACTTGGGTACTCCACGAGTTGTTGATCACTCCCATTTCGAATCGAGTGCGACTCTTCTTCGAGTGAGGCAGGATTACCAATAACGCCAGGAATGAGGCGAATAATTGCTTCCAGGATCACTAAGGCAGCAACTTCTCCCCCATTGAGGACATAATCTCCAATAGAGATCTCCCGTACCGTAAAGGTAGATTGGGTCCGGTAGTGCTCGGTGACGCGAAAGTCGATCCCCTCATAACGTCCGCAGGCGAAGATCAGGTGTTCTTTCGATGCCAACTCATAAGCAGTGGCTTGATCAAACTTCTTTCCAGCTGGAGTCAAAATAATCAATTCGTGAGGTTGATCAACCTTCTCCGCAACGCTATCGATCGCGCTAGCCCAAGGCTCTGGCGCCATCACCATGCCAGCGCCACCGCCATATGGGGTGTCATCGACAGATTTGTGGACTCCTGTTGCAAAGTCACGGAGATCATGAACGTTAATATCAATCAATTCATTCTCTTGTGCTTTTCCAACGAGCGATAGCGACAGTGGGGCGAGGTAATCGGGAAAGATCGTAATGACATCAAAACGTGGCTTACTCATCGTGGCTCTCCCTTTCTGCAGATCCTTCTGCAGATCCCTCTGCAACGGCGAGGATGGCATCTGCACTGTTGAGTAATCCTGGCGGCGGCACAATCGTCACAATGCCACTCTCTAAATCGATATCTGGGACGATCTCATAGACAAAGGGAATGAGAATCTCGCCATTCGCAGTCTCTACTGCAAGGAGATCTTGACCGGGAAGATTGAGCACATCCGTTAATGTTCCAACTTCAACCCCGTCATCGGTGAGAACTTTGAGCCCGATCAACTGTTGAACGTGGAATTCATCCTCGTGCAGGTTCTCTTGCGACATATCTACCTCTGCCTTGAGCAAGGTGTCGCGAAGCTTCTCAATGGTGTTGCGATCATGAGCCTCTGCAAATTTAAGGAGCAAAATCCCGTTGTGATCTCGGGCTGAGGTGATTGTGAGCGGGCCATTTCCTTCTGGCTCAGTCAAAAGTTTCGCACCGATGTAGAACCGTTCATCCGGCACATCGGTGCGAACTTCAATAGTTGCCTCGCCCAAAACTCCATGCGCGCGGCCAATACGACCAACGACTAGGAGCACTATTAACGAGCCCCAGAACCCTCATCGGCTTCGATGAGATCGACTCGGACAGAGCGACCCGCAAGGGCGCTGACAACTGTGCGGAGTGCACGCGCTGTACGACCATTACGACCGATCACTTTGCCGATATCTTCTGGGTGAACACGAACTTCAAGCGTTGTTCCGCGACGATGGTTCTTCTCAGTAATGAGAACATCCTCCGGATTATCGACGATCCCTTTTACGAGATGCTCGAGCGCTTCGTCAATCATTATTCAGCTGGTGTCTCAACAGGTGCAACCTCGGCTGCTGCTTCCGCAACAACTTCAGCCGCAGCTTCTTCAGCAACTGGGGCAGCTTCTTCTGCAACAGCGGCTGGAGCTTCAACGACCTCTTCAACTGCTGGAGCCGACTTTGCAGCTAACTTATCTGCAGCCTTCTTCTTGGCAGTAGTTGCGCCATCTGCTGGCTCAGCCATCGCTTCCTTCACTGCTGCTTCGTATGCGACACGCTTGTGTGGCTTCTCGGCTGCAACGCGGAGAGTTCCTTCTTGTCCAGGAAGACCCTTGTGCTTCTGCCAGTCACCAGTAATTTTGAGAATTGCCTCTACTGCTTCAGTTGGCTGTGCGCCGACGCCGAGCCAATATTGCGCACGTGCTGAATCAACCTGAATAAATGAAGGTTCTGATCCAGGGTTGTAGCGACCGATCTCTTCAATTGCGCGTGAGTTACGAGCAGTGCGAGCGTCTGCGACAACGATGCGGTAATGCGGGGTGCGAATCTTTCCGAGACGCATCAACTTAATTTTTACAGCCACGTAGGTGGTACTCCTTGAATGATTCGGATAGAAGACTTTCCGCTCAGTGGGAGCGAGCAGTTAGATCTTCTTCCATAGTGGATTTCGGTTGCGATCGGGGTAGAGGGCCCTCCCGCAGGGGGCCAATCTTGCCATCTTGTAACTCAGACCCCAAATTGGCGGTTAAGCCTCTTCGGCAGCTCGCTTGGCCGGATTTCCCGATTTCGACTTCTTCTTAGGGGTGACCTTCTGTTGCATCGGTGCCGGTAGCCCCATACCAGGACCGCCCATTCCGCCCATGGCAGGCATCCCGGGTAACCCAGGAATCCCCTTCCCCGAACGCATCTGCTTCATCATCTTCTGAGCCGCGCTGAAACGATCGACCAGATTATTTACCTCTGAGACCTGACGGCCACTGCCCTTGGCGATTCGAGCTCGACGTGAGCCATTGAGCAACTTCGGATCATTCCGCTCTGCTGGAGTCATCGACTCGACGATCGCTTGCGTTCGAATTAATTCATTATCGTCAAAGTTCTCAATCTGCTTCTTTATTGCGCCTGCACCAGGAAGCATTGCCAGCATCTTCGACATCGATCCCATATTTTTCATCGCCTGCAATTGCGCGAGGAAGTCGGTGAGAGTGAAATCTTCGCCCTTGGCAAACTTCTCTTCCAACCGGGACGTCGTCGCGCCATCCATCGCGCGTTTGGCCTGCTCTGCCAGAGTCTGAATATCTCCCATGCCCAGGATGCGTGAAGCCATGCGATCTGGGTAGAAGATATCGAAATCTTCAACCTTCTCACCCGTTGAAGCGAAGAGAATCGGCTTCCCGGTCTTCTCAAGAATAGAGAGCGCTGCGCCACCACGAGCATCACCATCGAGTTTTGTGAGTACTACGCCATCAAAGCCAACACCCTCTTGGAAGGCAGTTGCTGTACGGACGGCATCCTGACCCACCATTGCATCAACGACAAAGAGTAATTCATCTGGTGAAACAGCATCTCGAATACGAATCGCTTCACGCATTAATTCTTGGTCGACACCAAGGCGGCCAGCTGTATCAACGATGACGATGTTGTGGAACTTCTCTTGCGCGAATTTTAAACCAGCTTTTGCGACAGCAACTGGATCGCCAACGCCATTGCCAGGTTCGGGGGCAAAGACTGGCACATTGATCGATTCACCAACTGTTTGAAGTTGAGTGACTGCATTGGGGCGTTGAAGATCGGATGCAACAAGAAGCGGCGTATTGCCTTCCTTTTTGAGATGGAGTGCTAATTTTCCGGCAAGTGAAGTTTTACCAGCGCCTTGAAGACCTGTGAGCATAATGACTGTAGGCGGCTTCTTAGCCAGAGTGATTCGGCGACTATTCCCACCCAAGATTGCAGTGAGCTCTTCATTAACAATCGTAAAGATCGCTTGAGATGGATTCGTTCCGCGATTAACTTCTTCTAACCGATCAAGGGATCGCTCGGTAATTCTCTCGGCAAAGGAAGCGGCAACATCAAGTGCCACATCCGATTCGATGAGAGCGGCCTTGATTTGATCTGCAATCTCCGAGATATCCCCGCTCTTTAACCGACCCTTAGCGCGAAGGGAAGAGAAGGCCGAGGCGAACTTTGCAGAGAGGTTGTCGAACACAGGCAGAGCCTACAACCCCGAACTCATTGGGTGATCAGATGCCGTTCGATCTGAGTGGCAAGGGTCTTTGCCCGCTCTTCGCTCAACGCTCCCCCTTGTGGGTCTGTTATGTAAAGGGTGTCGAAGGCTTCTGCGCCAAGGGTCGCAACGATCGCGGCACGGATATCTACGCCGAATCGGGAGATCACCTTTGTCACGCTATAGAGAACACCTGGACGATCGTGCATGCGAACCTCGAGGATCGTGGCATCGGTTGCAATGTCATTAGTTGCCGTCACGAGTGGTGGCGGGACTGGGATGCCGGGAAAACGTCGATAATTTCGGATCCGCTCATCAATTTTGGCATTGATGTCTAGTTCGCCCGCCAAAGCCCGTTCAAGTGAGGCAAGGAGTTGCTCCTCACTTGGGGCGGGAGCGTGGACATCGAGTGCAACGAGCCAGGTCATGACAGCGATATCGTCGACAGTTCTTGTGCGAGCAGATCGGAGATCTAACCTAGAGATTGAAAGTAGACCTGCAACGATTGAGAGCAGTCCCATGCGATCTGGTGAGATGATTTCAATTTCAAAACTATCTTCTCTCGGTCTGATCTCAATGGATAATTGACCGCTCTTCATTTTGCGAAGCTGCGCCTCGGTGAGTTCGAGCGTCTTGGCAGGTGCAGCACCCTTCATCGCGTTCAGCGTTCGATCGACGAGATCTTGAACCAAGCCCGCTTTCCAGGCAGACCATGCTGTTCTTCCCGTTGCTTCACCATCGGCGATGCTGAGCGCATGTAAGAGTTCGAGTGAATCTGGATCTGGGATGAGCGCTAAGACTGCTGCAATCGTCTGTGGGTCATCGAGGTCACGTCTGGTAGCAATCGCCGAGAGCAGGAGATGGTGGCGAACCATCAGCGCCAAGGTCTGAACATCTGCCTCTGAGAAACCTAATCTGCGGGCGAGTGGAATGATGAGTTCTGCACCGTAATCCGAGTGATCCTTCCCAACGAACCCCTTGCCGATGTCATGAAAGAGCGCACCTACCAGGAGTAAATCCGGTCTACGCACCTGGCGCGTCAAGGCCGCCGCTTTCACTGCAGTCTCGAGCATATGGCGATCCACTGTGTGGTGATGAAGCACGTTGCGCTGTGGCAAGAATCGCACATGCTCCCACTCTGGAATCCAACGACCAATTACTCCTTCTTGATCGAGCGCCTCAAAAACTTGAACCATCTGAGCACCAGCACCTATGAGTGCCACTAAATCTTCGCGGGATTGGCGAGGCCACGGAATGGGTAGATCTGTGAAGTTTTCAGCGAGAGCGATACATGCTTCGATTGAGAGAGGGATACCCCGTTGAGCAGAGAGCGCGGCAGCGCGCAGACCAAGAGATGGGTCACCTGCAATATCGAATCCGCTCTCAATGACGAGCTCGTTGTTCTCTTCCTGCAAGCCCTTCCCGATATCTATCGCTTCCGAACGTTTAAACCAGCTTCGTTTTACTGAATGATTCAATCGATGCCAGGTGAGATCCATAACGTAATCAACCGAACGTGCCGCCTTCGCCACTTCAAACATCAAAATATCGGCATCGGCATAACCAAGATCTGCCGCCACCGCATCTTGTTCTGTTAATAGAAGGTGATCACGATTGCGACCAGAGATTGTATGAAGTGAATCTCGGACTGTCGTAAGTAATGACTCGGCTACTGCTACGCGATCAAAGGCAACTTCAACAGATTGACTCTTCATGATCGCGCGCAGTGTCGTGATATCGCGCAGACCGCCTCGGGCTTCCTTTAAATCTGGCTCTAAGAGATAGGCAAGCTCACCAGATTGTTCAGCACGTTCGATAGTTGCCGCATGCAGACTGGTCTTGTACTTCTGAAAGTTGCGAATCCAATTCTCTCGACTCTCGGTAGCTACGGTTTCAATGAGCGAGAGATCGCCACAGATCGGCCGGATATCAAGAAGCCCCAGAGCAACACGGATATCTGATTGAGCATTGGCCAGCGTCTCGGCTCGCGTTCGAACCGAGTGATCAACAGCGCGAGATTGATCCCAAAGCGGGTAGAGAATTGCATTGACGAACTCTTTCAGACCCTCTTCCCCGATACTGCCGTCGTGGAGAATAAGGAGATCAATATCTGAACCAGGCGAGAGTTCGCCTCGTCCATAGCCTCCGACCGCAGCTAGCGCCACTGACTCTGCAGCTATTCCAGAGATGCGAAGAGCGTCGAGATAGAGAGATGTAATCTCCCGATCGATCTGATCAGATCGATCTCGACGCTCTCGAGTTCCCATAAGCGTTAGCCTACTTAACTCCGCGCTGCTTTATTACTTCTTGATAAATAATTTATCACTGCTTTCTTGCTACTTTCTAGCTAGATAGCGTCGGTACCGCGTTCGCCGGTACGAACTCGGACAACATCCTCTACCGGTGTTGACCAAACCTTGCCATCGCCGATTGCACCTGTTGATGCAGCCTTAACGATCGCGTTGATCACGGTCTCAGCCTCTTTGCTATCAACGAGGACTTCAAGGCGAACCTTGGGTACGAGATCGACTGTGTATTCAGCGCCACGATAGACCTCAGTGTGTCCACGTTGGCGGCCAAAGCCACTCGCCTCTGAAACTGTCATGCCTGTGATGCCGACCGCGTGAAGAGCGTTCTTCACATCGTCGAGCTTAAAGGGCTTGATAATTGCGGTAATGAGTTTCATCTGTACCACTCCTTACTTAGTCTGGGTGAAGTTTGAGAGGAAACGTGAACCATCAGAGTATGACGAGTTCTCGTAGGCAGTCTCAGCATGCTGAGAGAGATCAAGGCCAGCCTGTTCGGCATCTTCTGAAACGCGAAGGCCGATTGTCTTATCAAGAATCTGAGCCAAGATATAGGTGACGATGAATGAGTACGCAACGACAGCCAATACTGCAACCACTTGGTGACCCATGAGTGTCCAACCACCCTTATAGAAGAGGCCATTAGAGCCAGCAGAATTTGTCATCTTGGTCGCGAAGAGTCCGATGAGAAGTGCGCCGAGAACGCCACCGACAAGGTGAACGCCGACGACATCAAGTGCATCATCGAAGCCGAACTTATTCTTCAAACCAACTGCAAGAGCACAGATGACGCCTGCGGCGAAACCGATAGCGATCGAGCCCATTGGGGAGACAAAGCCGCACGCTGGTGTGATTGCTACGAGTCCTGCAACGGCTCCGGATGCTGCGCCAAGTGTTGTCGCATGACCGTCGCGAATCTTCTCCACAATGATCCAGGCCAAGAGAGCGGCGCCTGTTGCGGTATTTGTATTCACGAAAGCGAATGCTGAGAGCGTATTCGCTGAGAGAGCTGATCCGGCGTTAAATCCGAACCAACCGAACCAGAGAAGGCCTGCACCAAGGAGAACGAATGGCACATTGTGAGGACGCATACGCTCTTTTGGCCAACCCTTACGCTTTCCAATAACAAGAATGACAGCAAGTGCGGCTGCGCCGGCATTGGCGTGAACAACTGTTCCGCCTGCAAAGTCGAGTGCGCCGAGCTTGAAGAGCCAACCGCTAGGTGAGAAGACCCAGTGAGCCACAGGTGCATAAACAACGACGAGCCAGAGCGCACAGAAGATTGACCATGAACCAAACTTCAAACGATCTGCAGTTCCGCCAGTTATTAAAGCGGGAGTAATAATTGCGAACATTAATTGGAAGGCACAGAAGACGAGTGGCGGAATAGTCAACGCTTCAAATCCTGTGGCCTGTTGCCAAATGTGATTGAGGCCGAATTGATGGAAGTCACCAATCCACTTCCCTGTTCCGCTAAATGCGAGGCTGTAGACGCCAGTAATCCAGAGGACAGAGACAATTCCCATGGTGACATAGTTTTGTGCAAGCATTCCTAGGACATTTTTGCCGCGGACCATTCCACCGTAGAAGAAGGCAAGGCCGGGCGTCATCAAAAGGACCAACGCTGAAGCAACGAGGATCCAGGCGGTATCGCCAGAATTAAAGTTCATAAACTCTCCAAAGATAAGACCGATTTCTCAATCGTGAAAGAGGCCCTCAACGCTGAGGAAAGATGCGGACCCAGATGGGCACGGGTAGATCTTGGATCTGATGAGTTACGAAAATGTGACGTTTTTTGTTACGCGCAGGTTAAAGAAATATGGGTTTCCCCACCTAGACCGCTGAAACTAGAGCAGGAGCCCCTGGATATAGCTCTGCGCGTCGAAGAGGCGAAGGTCGGCGGCAGACTCCCCTAGGCCGATGAATTTCACCGGGATGCCCGTCTCATCCTCTATTGCGAGGGCAATTCCACCCTTGGCCGAACCATCCATCTTTGTCAGGATGAGGCCGGTGACCTGCACACTCTCCGTGAAGAGTTTTGCCTGAGCGATCCCGTTCTGGCCGGTGGTCGCATCGACCACTAAGAGGACTTCATCGATTGGAGAAGCCTTCTCGACAACTCGGCGAATCTTGGCGAGCTCATCCATCAAGCCCGACTTTGTATGAAGGCGCCCTGCCGTATCAACGATAAAGATATCTGCTTGCTCTGCCAGCGCTCGTTTGATGCCATCAAAGGCGACCGCAGCTGGATCACCTTCAGACTTTCCAACAACTACCGGGACACCGATGCGTTCGCCCCAGGTTTGAATTTGATCGATCGCAGCTGCGCGAAAGGTATCCGCTGCGGCAACGACAACTGCCAACTTCTGGTCCTTAAAATATTTCATCATCTTCGCCACAGATGTTGTCTTCCCTGTGCCATTTACGCCAACCACCAAGATCGATGTTGTGCGACCAGGGGTTAATGAGATGCGACGATCTGCAGTACTCAACTTTGCACTCAACAACTGAGTGAGTTCGGCCTCAATATCATCTGGTCGCGCACTCTTGGCTAGCGAGATAATCTCCTGAGTTAGCCGACCACCGAGATCTGCTTCGATCAGATTAGATTCGAATTCATCCCAATCAGCAGAGGTGAGTGATCCCCCGCGAAATCTATTGAGGATCTTGCTAAAGAGTGCCACCTGCGATCGACCTTACGAGACTGGTTCGGTCTCACGCAGACGCTGAGAGATAACCTCTGAGACGCCGTCACCACGCATCGTTACGCCATAGAGCGCATCCGCAATCTCCATGGTCCGCTTTTGGTGAGTAATGATGATCAACTGTGAACGTTCGCGTAACTCTTCGAAGACGCCTAGTAGGCGGCCTAAGTTCGTATCATCGAGCGCTGCTTCAACTTCATCCATGACGTAGAACGGACTTGGTCGAGCCTTAAAGATCGCCACTAACATCGCAACGGCGACGAGGGACCGTTCTCCGCCCGAGAGGAGTGAGAGTCGCTTCACGCGCTTACCTGGTGGGCGCGCTTCTACATCCACGCCAGAGTTCATGATGTCATCTGGGTTGGTAAGGATCAGACGACCTTCTCCACCTGGGAAGAGTCGCGCAAAGATTCCCTTGAACTCGCGCTCTGTATCCAGATAGGCCTGATAGAAAATCTCTTGAACCTTGTCATCGACCTCTTTGACGATATCGAGGAGATCCTTCTTCGTCTTCTTAAGATCCTCTAGCTGTTCGGCAAGGTATTTCAAACGCTCTTCAAGTGCGTTGTACTCTTCAAGCGCCAACGGATTGATCTTGCCGAGCATCGCAAGGGCACGTTCGGCTTGAGCCAGGCGCTTCTCTTGTTGATCACGACGATATGGAATGAGATCGCCCGGAATCCAATTACCTTCTTCATCTTCGACAAAGGTCGGCACATCATTACTTGGACCATATTCAGCGATCAAGGTTGCGCTATCGACGCCGAGCTCTTCTACTGCACGATTCTCAAGAGCTTCGATGCGTAGCCGCTGTTCGGCGCGAACAATTTCATCACGATGCACACTCGAGGTGAGGGTCTCTACTTCAAGGGTGAGTTCGCGACCCCGGCCACGTACCGCAAGAATTTCACCCTCGCGATCGGTGCGAGCAACTTCCAGTCGTTGACGTTCGGCAAGCGCCTTGGAGATAGAGACTTCGATCTGAATAAGTGTTTCGTAGGCAGTATCAGCAATTGTTTGAGCGGTAGATGCCGCAAGCGCGCGTTGTTCGCGACGAACAATCGCCTTCGAGGCGCTCTCGCGTTCATGTGCAGCAGAATCCTCCAAGCTCTGAGCTCGCGCGGTGAGCGCGGTGATCTGACCTTCTAGTGTGCGGAGTTCGAGGCGAGCCTCAACCTCAGTTGAACGGGCTGCCGAGACCTTGGATCGCAAATCTTCCAAGTGAGTGAAATCGGGTTCGGCTGGTTCTTGATGTGATTCAAATTGTGCGATTGCTGCAGCGAGATCGCGTTCATCGCTGCTTCTCTCCTGCGTTGCAACTTCTTCAGATTGTGTGAGGCGATCAACTTCCGCCTGAGCGCTCTTCACATTTTGACCAGCAACCGCCATCTGTTCGGCAAGTCCTGCCATCTTCGCATCTGAATCATTGAGGCCAGCGAGTGCTTGGTCGTGCAAGGTGCGTGAGCTCTCAAGTTCATTCTTCAGAGCAGCGAGGGCAAAGGTGAGTGATTCACATCGTGCTGTCACGGTATTGAGATCGCTCTGAGTCCGCTCAAGGAGGGCGTTAATCTCGATTGCGCTCTGCGATCCCGCCGAGCCACCACGTACACGGTTACGACTTACAAGATCGCCATCGCGAGTCACAGCGATGAGATTTCGATCTGCTCTAATTGCTGCCTCGGCGTCAGCCAAAGTTTCAACGGCGACTATTCGGGCAAGTAAGGCTTCGAGGAGCGCATCAATACTCTGCGAAGAAGGGTTCGAGCTTATGAGAGAGGTAATCTTCGTCAAACCTGAAGGGACTGATTGAGATTGTGTTGAGTTATCGCCCTCGATAACGAGAAGTTCAGAACGACCACCAGATTCCGCCTTCAACATTCCAAGTGCTGAAACTGCTGAACCTAAATCTTCAACAACAATGGAGTCGGCCAACGGTCCGAGTGCGGCAGCAACAGCAGCGTCCCAGCCGGTAGAGATTGAGATCAATGAGGCGAGGCGCCCTGTTATGCGCGCACCACTGCGGCCAGAGAGAATTGCATCTGCACCATCACGGTGGGTCAGAGACTCTTGAAGTGCGGCCAAACGCGCAGTGAGACCAGATCGTTCGCGTTGTGCGTTCTGCTCTTCATCGTGGAGAGTTGCAAATTTGCTCTGCAACTCATTGAGATTCTTCTTTGCGATCTCGTATTTTTGATCGAGATCAGGTTCGCTCGCATCGAGTGAGGCGATATCCCCTTCAAGAGATGCAAAGTCGCCGCGGAAACGCTTAAGACGTTCGGCTGCTTCTTCTCGTGCTGCCGTCAGGCGAGTGATCTCTGCGTTCGTAGCATCGATACGAGAACGAAGAGCATTGATATGACCTTCTTGACGAGCGGTTCCTTCGCGTTGATCGGCGATGGCACGCAAGGTAGCGCTGACACTGTTCTCTTCAAGTGCAAGCTGGCCTTCGATCTCACGAAGTTGATGAGTAGTGCGCTCTAGCGAAGCGGTTGCTTCCGCGAGCAATATTTTAAGTGTTGATTCTTCGCTACGAAGTGTTGCCGCTTCAGCATCCATCGCGACTGGATCACGGCCGCTCGCCCTCGCCTCATCGGCATCCTCCGAGAGGAAGCGAGCACGCTCGGATGCGAGCGATTGAATTCCACGGAACTTCTCGCGCTGAGCTGTCAGGCGATAGAAGGTCTCTTGTGCTTGAACCAACATGGGGTTCTCTTGTGAACTAATCGCATCGAGCTCTTCTTCGCGTGCACGGACGGTACGAAGTTCGGCTTCAACCTCATCGCGACGTGCGCGAAGCACAGTCTCATCAGCAACTTCGGCATCAAGAGTCGATTTGATCGAGATCAAATCATCGGCGAGTAAGCGAAGTCTAGAATCTCGGAGATCAGATTGAATCGTTGAAGCCTTGCGGGCAACCTCTGCTTGCTTGCCAAGTGGCTTGAGATTGCGTCGGAGTTCGACCGTCAGATCTTGAATACGTGAAAGATTGCCTTGCATCGAGTCGAGCTTGCGCAGCGCCTTCTCTTTACGTTTGCGATGCTTGAGAACTCCAGCTGCTTCCTCAATAAATGCGCGTCGCTCCTCTGGATTTGCAAGAAGGATTGCATCAAGCTGTCCCTGTCCGACGATGACATGCATCTCTCGGCCAATACCGCTATCGCTTAAGAGCTCTTGAATATCAAGTAGTCGTGTGGTCTCACCATTGAGCAGGTACTCGGATGTGCCATTTCTAAAGAGAACACGGCTGATGGTTACTTCAGAGAAATCAATCGGAAGAGTCTGGTCGGTGTTATCGATGGTGACTGAAACTTCTGCACGGCCAAGAGGTGCGCGGCCCGAGGTTCCGGCGAAGATGACATCTTCCATCTTTCCGCCGCGAAGAGATTTCGCACCTTGTTCACCCATAACCCACGAGAGCGCATCGAGCACATTGGACTTACCAGAACCGTTCGGTCCGACGACGCAGGTGATGCCGGGTTCAAAATTGAGGGTCGTTGAAGAGGCGAAGGATTTAAATCCCTTGAGGGTGATGCTCTTCAAATACACGGGGAAAACCTATCGGTAAGTAGGGGGCGAGCCTAAAAATGGCGCGCCTCAAGGATAGGTTGAGGGTTAGGTGGTTCAGGTTAAACGAGCGAGAAGTTCTTCGTACGCTAACTTTGCAGCGACTTGCTCTGCTTCTCGTTTGCTCTTGCCGGCACCGCTTGCAAATTTCTCACCAGAGAGAATTGCTATCGCTGAAAAACTCTTGTCGTGATCGGGTCCCGATTCGGTGACTTCATACTCTGGCGGAGTTAACCCATGAGCAGCGGCGAGTTCTTGAAGGGCTGTCTTTGCATCCAATGTCGCGCCATCGGCCGTTGCTGCATCGAGTGCACTCTCGCACCAACGAAGAACCGCTTCTGCAGTGGCGATGTAGCCATGCTCGATATAGATAGCTCCAACGAGCGCCTCAAGTGAATCGGCTAGAAGTGAGTTCTTATCGCGGCCACCAGTGGACTCTTCACCTTTGCCGATACGAAGATATTGGCCAAGTTCCAATTCGCGCGCGATCGTTGCTAATGCACGCGTGCTGACGACACTTGAGCGAAGTGGCGATAATTTACTCTCGTCGAACTCTGGATAACGTTCGAAGAGGGCTTCGGTAATAAGTAAACCCAAGACTGAATCGCCTAAGAATTCGAGGCGTTCATTCGTTGGAACTCCACCATTTTCGTATGAGTACGAACGGTGGGTAAGAGCTAATTGAAGTAACTCATCCTTAACCGATATTCCGAGTACTTCGGTTAGGCGCGAGTACAGATCAGACCTCGAGAACCTGACGACGGTTATAGGTGCCGCATGTTGGGCAAGCAGTGTGCTGGAGCTTTGGTGACTGGCACTGGGCACATGTTGCTACTGCTGCAGGAGTGGTCTTCCATGAGCTACGACGGGTACGCGTACGAGAACGCGACATCTTTCGCTTTGGTACTGGCATGGCCGACTCCTTTTAGATAAAACTCGCGCTAAGCGCAATCAAGTAAGGCAGAAGTATCTCTGAAAAGAGCGCCAGATACAAATTAGATAAAAATCAGATAGAAATTAGATAGAAATCAGGCCTCTGGCGCCCCATCTAGACCATCTAGACCCTTCAGCTTCTCAAGCCCAGCCCAACGGATATCGACCTGGTCATGGCCATGCTCCTCGGGTAGATCAATCCACTTCACGCCACAGCCTGGGCAGAGGCCAAGGCAATCTTCGTTACAGAGTGGATTGACCGGGAGGTTCAAAATCAAGGCATCGCGAACAGGAGGTTCGAGATCGATGTAATCCCCCTCCATCGTGAGGACCTCATCCTCGTCTTCAACAATGATTTCTCTCTCTTCTCGGTCAGATCGGTCAGATCGGCCAGAACGAGCCTTATTACTCTTTGCTCGAGGATCGCTTTCGTAGAGGTAGAGCTCGTGGAACTCTTCATCGACTTCGAGCTCGATGCGATCAAGACATCTAGTGCACTCACCAATAGCTAGCGCCCGAACGGCGGCACTCGCCAAGACACCCTCGGAGACGGCGGCGATCCGAAGATCGATCTCAATCGCCTCGCCGTTAGGAATGCCAAAGAAGGGAATTCCCATATCTTCATGTTCGGTCAGCGTTAATTCATATTCACGCATCTCGCCTGCTCGGCGAGGCAGATCGAAGCAACTAAAGAGAAATGGACTCACCTTGCTAGAACTCATCACGTCTACTCGGCGAGCTCTGAGAGGATATGTTTTTCTTCCACGCCTTGTAACTTCTCCCGGCCACGTTGAACCACATCTAAGGTCTTATTGAGGATAACTTCAAGCGTTGCAAGTCGAGAATCGATATAGGCCTCGATCTCTTCGCGCTCTTTCCGCGCCTCTTCATCGACTTCCTCAAGTATTCTCCGCGCCTCTTCTCGCGCTGCAGCAACAATCTCAGTCTGTTCAACCATTTGAGCAACTTCTTCACGTGCTAGTGAGATGAGTTGATCTGCTGTGTTGCGAGCATCTTCTAGGATCACTTCACGATTGGCGATAATCTCTTGCGCGTTTGCCAAGTCGGCAGGGAAGGCGGCCCGAGCTTGATCGAGAACTTCTAGGAGTTCGCCGCGATGGACGACGCAACTAGCAGATAACGGGACACCGCGAGCATCCTCGACGGTTGTGATAGCGCTCTGAATGCGCTCAACAACGGTGATGACTTCTTGTGAATCCATCAACTGCCTCCTAGATTCTCTGCAATCACATTACGGCAAAAATTAGTTACTTTTTCTCTTCGATACTTATTCAGCATTCGATTCACTAGTTTAGCGCGCGCTCAACCGCTCTGTAACTTTAGGGATAATTGAGGCTGGAAGATAGGCGGAGATATCTCCCCCAAAGGTGGCGATCTCCTTCACGAGCGAAGATGATAAGAATGAGTGGGCCGGCGCAGTCGCCATAAAGAGTGTCTCGATCCCCTTGAGTTGAAGGTTGATCTGCGACATCTGGAGCTCGTAATCAAAATCCGTCACAGCGCGCAGCCCCTTAACAATTGCCTGTACATCGTGGGCTTCGCAATAATCAACGAGCAAGCCTCGCCATGAATCTACGCGAACATTGGGATATTCACGTGTGACTTCTGCAATCATCGCCAATCGCTCATCAACTGTGAAGAGCGTCTTCTTTGTGGTGTTTACAAGAACGGCGATGATGACTTCATCGAAGAGCGCGCTTGCACGCTTGATGATATCTAAGTGCCCGAAGGTGATGGGATCAAAAGATCCGGGGCAGACTACGCGTTTCATTCTGAAACGGTATCAGAATAGCCACCGTAGTAGATACTCCCCTGTCCATACGAGCGCACTTTCTCGAGGCGCAACGCATCAGGCCAGGTAAATTCTTTCGACTTAGACGACTTAGACGACTTAGACGACTTGGAATCGCGTTCGATCGCGATCAGTCCCTTCGGTTGGAGCAGGTCTCGAACCACAATCGTGTCGAGCAGATCCTCGACCTCGGTATTGGATAGGTCGTAGGGCGGATCCATAAAGATGATGTCATATTTCACGGGAAAATCTGATTCCAAAAAGCGGGCGGCACGCGAGTGAAAGACTTTATGTTTGCGTGAGGGTTCGGAGAGCAACTTAAAATTCGAAATTGCAATCTCGACAGTTGCAGCATCTGCCTCAACCGCATGTACTAACTCGGCTCCTCGAGAAAGCGCCTCAACTCCGACAGCTCCGCTTCCCGCAAAGAGATCTAAGAATCGAAGGTCTGCGATGGAGTTGAACTCTGACTCCAACGAAGAGAAGAGTCCCTCCCTGGCGCGATCAGATGTTGGGCGAACACCATCGCCGGTTGGTGACCCCAACTTCTTTCCCTTGCCACTTCCAGCAATGATTCTCATCTCTAACGCTGCCCTCTCTCAATCCATAATCTCGCACTAAAATAGCTCTTATCTAACCTTTAGCTAGCCTTTATCAACGAAGGCTGCACTCTCCTCCACCATCAGACGAGCTACCTCAGCTGCCAATTGTGGCGTACTTTCCAATTCTGGGTCATCTCCGATGATGGCATTTGCAGAGGCGCGAGCGCTTTCGATGAGTTCTTCATCGCGCAAGACTTTGAGAAGACGCAGATGCGATCTTGTGCCAGATTGGGCACTTCCAAGGACATCGCCTTCAGATCGTTGTTCAAGATCGATGCGAGCAAGTTCAAAGCCATCTAAGGTCCCCGCAACTGCAGTTAAGCGCTCCATGGCAGATGACTCTGGTGCCGCATTCGTTACTAAGAGACAGAGTCCAGGGACTCCGCCACGACCCACACGACCGCGTAGTTGGTGTAACTGAGATACGCCGAATCGATCAGCATCCATGATGACCATCGTCGATGCATTAGGAACATCTACGCCGACCTCAATGACTGTTGTCGAAACGAGAACATCGATCTCGCCATTATTGAAGGCGAGCATGGTTGCCTCTTTCTCATCAGAGCTCTGTCGACCGTGTAGCACTGCCACCTTCAATCCCTTGAGTGGGCCAAGCGCCAAGCGCGGCGCCAGTTCTTCCACGGCAACCATGGGGAGTTTTGGGGCAGCCGCAAGCTCGCTGCCCTCTTGAGTGAGATCTCCGGCAAGTTCTTTAGCGAGTTGCTTATCAAAGTCGCTCAGCGATTCAAGCCCTTCCTCGGCCTGGCTCTCAGAGATTCTTGGGGCGACGACATAAGCCTGATGGCCCTTTGCAACTTCTTCCGTGATACGACTCCAAGCCCGTTCGAGGTAGTGGGGCTTCTCAAGAGTTGGGATAACAAAAGTTTGGATTGGTGATCGCCCAGATGGCAAGGTGCGAAGTGTCGAGATATCTAAATCTCCAAAGATCGTCATAGCAACTGTTCGCGGAATCGGTGTCGCCGTCATGACGAGTAGGTGGGGCGGCTTCGAAGCCTTATTGCGAAGGGCATCACGTTGCTCAACGCCAAATCGATGCTGTTCATCAACGATTACTAGACCGAGGTCAGCAAATTCAACGCTCTCGCTGAGAAGAGCATGTGTGCCAATGATAATTCCGGCATCCCCTGATGCAATGCGCGAGAGGGCATCTCGCTTTGCAGAGGTGTTCATAGATCCGGTGAGTAGCGCGAGGTTTGTCCCTTCGCTACTTCCGCCGAGTACTCCACTCTCGGAGAGATCTCCAAGCAATTTACGGATAGTGAGGTAATGCTGCTGCGCCAAAACTTCAGTGGGTGCAAGAAATGCGGCCTGTCCACCGCTCTCAACGACTGTCAGTGCGGCACGTAGTGCGACCACTGTCTTTCCAGAACCAACTTCGCCTTGTAAGAGACGGTGCATCGGATAGGAACGAGCGAGATCTTGATCGATCTCTGCCATTACCTCGCGTTGTCCATCGGTATATTTCCAGGGCAATTTCGCCTCGAAGAGGTCAAGTAATCCTCCGCGCTGTGTTGGACGAGAAGTTGCAGCGAGTTCACGTAACGCTAGGCGACGCTTTGCAAGGATGATTTGCAACAAGAGCGCTTCATCAAAGGTGAGTCGTTCTCGTGCGATCTCTGCATCTTCTCGACTCTTCGGGAGATGAATCATTCGATACGCCTGGTCGAGCGTTGGATAATCTTTTTCGATCCGCACTGACTCTGGCAGGTAATCGGGAATCTCCCCGAGTGAATCGATGAGAATCTCTAGACACTTTGCAATCTTCCAGGATGGCAACTTAGCGATCGCTGGATAGACCGGAATGAATCGTCCAGCAAAGTTTTCAATAGCGCTATCAACATCATCGCCATCGGGAATCAATTCGTAATCTGGGTGTGAAAGTTGTCGTCGATTATTGAAGAGTCCGACCTTGCCGGCGAAGAGTCCGGTTCTTCCTGCCCGCAACTCCTTCTCTCGCCAGGGTTGGTTGAAGAAGGTGAGGGCCATAGTTGCGCTGCCATCGCTCAAGATGACTTCCAGGATCGTTCGGCCAGAGGCTCGACGAAGGGATACTTTGGAGATCTCCGCGAGGATCGTCGCCTCTTCGCCCTCGATCAATTCGTCGATATTGCTGAGCTCGCCCCGCTCGACATACCTTCGAGGATAGTGACGCAGGAGATCTTCGGCAGTTGTGAGCCCAAGACCCTTCTCCAGCACCTTTGCGGTTCGATCCCCCAAGACCGCCTTGAGCGGGGTGGAGAGCGTCGAATGGGTGGAGTCGGCCATGGCTCATTCTCTCGCGAGCAGGCAGCCGATTCGCCTAAATGAGCGTCGAGGCGGTAATCTTTCGCCTCTCGATCACTGGGTCTTTTACCCGTGACTTAATTTTGAAGGAGTTCACCGTGGCATCAAACTGCGATATCTGCGGCAAAGGCCCCAGCTTTGGCAACAATGTCTCGCACTCCATGCGTAAGACCCGTCGCCGCTGGAATCCAAATATCCAACGCATCCGTACTCTCGTAGGCGGACATACCAAGCGTCAGAACGTCTGCTCTTCTTGCCTTAAGGCTGGCAAAGTAACTCGTTAATTCTCGCTTCACCCAGCACTTCTCTCTCTGTAAGTAGGCTTTAGCCTGTGCTGATCTATGCCCACCGTGGCGCCTCTGCTGATTTCCCTGAGATGTCTCGTGCTGCCTATCTCGCAGCTGTCGAACAAGGTGCAGATGGATTTGAATGCGACCTGCGGCTTACTCGCGATGGTTACTTAATCTGCTTTCACGATGATGATCTCATGCGAATCGCTGGCTCACCCCTTGTGGTGGCCGACTCCACCTTGGCCGAGCTTCGCAGTCACACCGAGATCCTCACCTTTGAAGAACTTCTCGAAATCGCTCTTACGCATAAGAAGAACCTTGCGCTTGAGACGAAGCATCCTGTACCGACACGTGGCCGAGTCGAAGATCTCCTTCTCTCTCACCTCAAGGCTCGTCGTCAAGAGATAACGCACTCTGGAATAGAAATTGCGATCATGTCCTTCTCCTGGTGGGCCGTGCGGCGGATTAGGCGATCAGGATATGAGAGCGTCTATCTCATCGCTCATCGATGGCAACGGATTCTTAACCGCTTTGAAGCAATTGGGCCAGGAATCTTCCTACTTCGAGGCGATCACGGGTTAAGTGCGAAGTTGCGAGTGAAGGGTCGCAGACTCTTCATCTGGACTGTAAACACGATCGACGATCTTGAAGTCGCGATCCGTGCAGAAGCTGACGTTGTTATGAGTGATAGACCAGGTGAGATGAAAGCAGCTCTCAGATCACGCGAGCCACTAGATTCTTAAATTCTCTCGGGGAAAAGAATATTTCAAAGCGCGAAGTGCTCGTAGCCTTGATGTTCGACAATAAAACCATCCACATGGACTCGTGACCCATCAATAACGCTACCGATGCGAGTGAAACCAGCCGGAAGTTTGGACCCAGCGGCCACTGTTGCCACAAATGCATGATCTTCACCGCCGTGGAGAATCCACTGCCAGACATCACTTCCATGTTCATTCGCCAAGAGTTTCAAGTGCGCAAATCCTGGAGCCGCTTCTAGTGCTTCGCGAGTAATTGCTATTCCAACATGTGAAGCGGTTGCGATATGCACAAGTTCTGACACCAGACCATCTGATACATCAATCATTGAATGTGCAATCGCAGATATCGCCTGTGCACTCTGATAATTCACTGTTGGATTGCGGTGCTCAGCTGAATTTCCATCGAGGATGCCGCGTCGTAGGAGGTCCAGGCCGGCAGCGGACTCTCCTGTGATCTTTGAGATCACGACATCATCGCCAACCAACGCCCCACTTCTCTGAATTGGCCTTGCTACAGATCCAAAGACGCTTATGGAGATGACGATCTTCTCTGAGAAAGTTAGATCGCCGCCGACAATGTTCGCCCCAACCGAGGTTGCTTCATCAGCGATACCCAGTGCCAATTCCTGAACCTCTTCAACGCTGATACCAGATGGGAGCGCTGCGCTCACCAGAAGAAACTCTGGGTTGCCACCCATCGCAAAGATATCTGCAAGATTTGCTGAGGTAATTTTTGCGCCAATTTCGTAGAGCGAAGACCAATGTCTGGAGAAGTGAGTTCCCTCTACCGCCATATCGGCCGCGAGTGCAATAGGCGTGAGAGATGCTTTGATAACAGCGGCATCGTCACCGATACCCACCAGGACCGATTCATTCTTCGATGCCGTGAAGATCGTGGAAATTACATCGAGTAATTCCTTCTCAGTTGCCACAGATCTTCCCCCAATCTCTTCTTATCTGCTCAGCTTTTTGAGCGAGTAGTTAGCGTGTAACGCTGGCACTTCGCGAGAGGGCTGATTCCAAAAGGTTGGTGATGAGAGTTTGATAATTTCGACCAGCCTCCGACCATAACTTTGGAAAGACCGAAGTCGAGGTGAAGCCAGGCATCGTATTGATCTCATTAATAATTAACTCACCGGCCCCGCTAAAGAAGAAATCAACTCGTGCCAAACCCTCACATCCCAGAGCGTTGAAGGCGGTCACAGCCGCGCTTCGAATGAGATCAGTGGGCAGATCAGTGGGCGAGATAACCTTGGTTGAACCATCGAGATACTTCGCCTCGAAATCATAGAATTCAAAACGCGGATCAAGTGAGATCTCACCGAGCGGGGAAGCGTGGGCAACGCCATCGATCTGGAGAACAGCACATTCAATCTCGCGACCAACTATCGCCTCTTCGACCATCACCTTCGTATCAAAGGTCAGTGCTTCATCGATCGCAGCTGCGAGGTTCTCAGCGCTCTTAACCTTCGTAGTTCCTCGACTCGATCCGCCTCGAGCAGGCTTCACAAAGAGTGGAAAGGAGAGGTCGCCGGTATCGATGGCGCCGTGCCAATCGCGTTGATGAATAACTATTCCTGGGGCCACTTTGAGGCCATGGGCTGCAAAGATTGGCTTGGCGAAGGATTTATCCATCGCTACTGCACTTGCCAATACGCCCGAACCTACGTAACGAACTCCAGCCATTTCCAAGAGTCCTTGGATCGTGCCATCTTCGCCATACGGTCCATGCAGGAGTGGGAAGATCACGTCTGGTGCAAATTTTTCAATGAGCTCGGAGATGCCAATCGGCGTGCCGCTCTTTATCTCAGGCAAGACCCCATTGTGAATCTCTAACATTTGATCGGGCAGGGGCAGAACCCATTCTCCAGATTTAGTAATGCCGATCACGACCGGATCAAAGAGAGTGCGGTCGATCTCTCTAAGCACTCCCCCTGCAGAAATACATGAGATCTCATGCTCGCTGCTCTGGCCACCACAGAGAATGATGACCTTTTTCTGCATCGCAGTTGTCGTCATAAGAGTTCGGCTCGCAGACTGACGGTCTTGAGATGTTCCATCGCCGCAGCGGGTGTCATTGTTCCTGAAACTACATCCGAAACAACTTCGATGATCGGGACCTCGACGCCGACGCGGTGTGCCAATTCTCTAATGGAACGTGCAGAGGCAACACCTTCAACGGTCTTTGGCATGATGACACTCGCCTCACTCATGGAACCAGTGCGACCAAGTGCCTCGCCAAAAGTTCGATTTCGAGAGAGTGCAGATCCACAGCTTGCGACGAGATCTCCCATGCCGGCAAGTCCAAGATTGGTAAGTGGGTCGGCGCCGTAGCCAATTCCAAATCTTGCCACTTCTCCCAACCCGCGGGTGATGATCATTGATTGGGTATTTTCGCCATATCCCAAACCGATCGCCATGCCCACTGCGAGAGCGATGACTGATTTCGTAGCTCCGGCCAATTCACAACCAACGAGATCATCTGATGGATAGACGCGGAAATATGGATTAGTAAAGAGCTCAATCAGTTCGGCGACAATCTCGTGATTGGTCGAAGCTGCAACGGCGCCAGCGGGTTGCCTGAGGCTGAGTTCGCCTGCAAGGTTTGGTCCAGTAAGCAGACCGATGCGATCGAGTGAAATGCCAAGTTCCTCGACCATGATCTCGGTCATGCGCGAATGCGAATCCGCTTCAATACCTTTGAGGGTACTGATCAATACTTTCTGTGGCGTGAGGTGAGGCGCCCAATTGCGCAAATTCTCACGCAGCGTCTGGGCTGGGATCGCAACAACGATCAGATCAGAGAAAGCGAGAGCTTCTGCTAAATCAGTTGTTGCTCGAATCTCTCGGGGCAAGGTAATTCCAGGCAGGAACTTCTCGTTCTTTTGTGCATCATTAATCTCGGCGACGACATCTGCATTTCGGCCCCAGAGGAGAACCTCATGGCCGGCATCAACAATTATTTGGGCAAGGGTGGTTCCCCAAGCGCCAGTTCCAAGGACAGTGCTCTTCATGATGAACCCTCTCCCTTCTCGGGTCTAGTTTCGGATCGCTGAGTTTCTTTTGCTTTCTTAAAATTCCCGATTCGTGGCAGCGATGAGTGGTGGGGATCAAAGATCTCCGCCGGGGCCTGCTCGCCGCGAATCACCTCTAATTCTCTCGTAATTGCCGCCATCACGTAAGCGGTCGCCTCTTCAAGTGCGATGGGATCATTCTCGCGCCCACGCCACTTGGCGAACTCCAGAGCCTTACCGGCGCGCACGCTCACCGTCTTCCGAGGAAAGAGGTGGGGGCGCTTGCTGTAGGGAGGAAGAATCTCTTGTGCTCCCCACTGAGCACATGGAATGACAGGGGTTTGAGTCATGATGGCAAGGCGAGCGATTCCCGTCTTGGCCCTCATTGGCCAAATATTCTCATCGCGAGTGAGTGTTCCTTCAGGATAGACCCCAAGACAATGTCCGGCATTCAAAAATGCAACCGCATGAACAAGAGCGTTCGATGCATTAGCACTCTCGCGTTCGACTGGAACCTGGCCGGAGCCAGAAATAATCTTGCCGATTACTGGGATTTTAAAGACGCCAACCTTGCCGAGAAAACGCGGCGCTCTTCCATTCTTATAAAGAAAATGTGCAAAGACGAGTGGGTCTAAATATGAAATGTGATTGGAGACGACGATCACCGGGCCACTCTTGGGCAGGTTCTCACTTCCACGCCAATCTCGTTTTGCAAGAAGTCGTAAGAGCGGGATGACCACACCCGCACCGAATCGAAAATAATTATTTGTTCCGAGTGGGCGACCAGTTGGTGGTGAGTACTCAATCACCATCGGTGATCCCATGGTGGGCTCATTCGCACTCATGTGTGAAGGATACTCATGATCATAGGAATTTCGTGGCAAGAAAAAAGGGGACCATTACTGGCCCCCTTCTCTCGAAGTTAAACTACTTACGCTTTACTGCCTTCTTGACAACCTTCTTAGCAGGAGCCTTCTTAGCAGGAGCCTTCTTAGCAGGAGCCTTCTTAACAACCTTCTTCGCTGCCTTCTTAGCCGCTGGCTTCTTAGCAGCAGGCTTCTTCGCTGCTGGCTTAGCAGCAGGCTTAGCAACAACCTTTACAGGAGGCTTTGGAGCTGGATCAAGCTTGCGTGCACCTGAGATAACTTCCTTGAGTGCCTTTGCAGGGAGGAAGCGAACCTTCTTGCTTGCCTTGATCTGGATTGTTTCACCAGTGAATGGGTTGCGGCCCTTACGTGCAGCGCGGTCAACCTTCTTGAACTTACCGAAGTCATTGATCATTACATCGTCACCCTTTGAGATGTTGCGGACGATTGCATCAAAGACGATATCAACAGCGCGAGCTGCTTCCTTCTTGTTGTCACCGAAGTGTGGTGCCAAGTATGCGATGAACTGGGCCTTGTTCATTAAATTCCCCTTATTACGCGTAAATTGTTAAGCATTCGCTTAACGCTGTGAGAAATCTACGCAGAGAGGTGATCTATCGGGGTCATACCGCTCGGTGTGTCGCAGTAAAAATACTATTTTTTACGCGTAAAAAGTGGAGAAAAACTCTCAACGTAGTGTCGAGAGTTTCTCGAATAAGCGTAATTATTGAAGCGCAGGAAGGGTTTTAGGCTTGTAAGGAGCGCGATTGCTCTCAAATGCACTGACTTCATCGATCTTTTTCAGCGTTAAACCGATGTCATCGAGGCCCTCCATGAGGCGCCAGCGGGTGTAATCATCGATCTGGAATGCATGAGTAGCGCTACCGAATCGAACATTTTTCGCTTCTAGATCGACGGTGATAGCCAACTTCGGATCTGATTCAATCCCCTGCCAAATCTCCTCAATGACCTCTTGTGGCAATATGACGGTGAGCAAACCGGCCTTCTGCGAGTTACCGCGGAAGATATCGGCGAAGCGGCTGGAGAGAACAACCTTAAAACCGTAGTTCTGGAGCGCCCATACTGCGTGTTCTCGGGAAGAACCGGTTCCAAAATCGGGACCTGCAACCAGAATGGTTGCACCTGCATATTCGGGCTTATTGAGTACAAACTCCGGATCGCTGCGCCAAGCTGAGAAGAGGCCATCTTCAAAACCACTCTTGGTCACACGCTTGAGGTAGACCGCCGGAATGATCTGGTCAGTATCGACATTGCTGCGACGAAGTGGAATTGCAGTGCCGCTATGTGTGAGAAATTTTTCCATTGATCTACTCCTTACAAATCTGCCGGTGATGAAAGTGTTCCGCGAAGCGCGGTTGCTGCTGCGACAAGAGGGCTGACAAGGTGAGTACGACCACCCTTTCCTTGACGGCCTTCGAAGTTGCGATTCGAGGTCGATGCAGCACGCTCTTGTGGCTTGAGTTGGTCTGGATTCATTCCAAGACACATTGAACAACCAGCGTTACGCCATTCTGCGCCGGCATCTAAGAAGATTTTATCGAGACCTTCGGATTCGGCTTGAACTCTGACTTTCGCTGAACCTGGGACAACAAGGAGGCGAAGTGAGGATGCAATCTTCTTTCCCTTTAATATCTCAGCTGCAGCACGTAGATCTTCGATCCGACCATTAGTGCATGAGCCAAGAAAGACCGTATCCACAGTGATCGACTTCAACGGAGTTCCTGCGACAAGACCCATATAGGTCAATGCTCGCTCTGCTGCGCCGCGCTCTTCTGCATCTGCGATATCAGCAGGGTTTGGAACGAGTGCATTCAAAGGCGAGCCTTGGCCTGGGTTCGTTCCCCAGGTGACAAATGGTTCTAGCTCATCTGCGTTGATAGTGATCTCTTTATCAAAGATCGCATCTGCATCTGTCTGAAGTGTCTTCCAATACGCAACTGCCACATCCCAGTCAGCGCCTTGTGGGGCATGTGGCTTATCTTTGACGTATGCGAAGGTGGTCTCATCCGGTGCAATGAGCCCGGCGCGAGCGCCTGCTTCAATCGACATATTGCAGACAGTCATGCGTCCTTCCATGGAGAGGGCGCGAATTGCCGACCCACGGTATTCGAGTACGTAACCTTGTCCCCCGCCGGTGCCAATCTTTGCAATGATCGCCAAGATAATATCTTTCGAGGTGACGCCCTCTTTGAGAGTTCCTTCGACATTAATCGCCATGGTCTTTGGGCGAATAAGGGGCAGGGTCTGAGTTGCAAGAACATGCTCTACTTCAGAAGTTCCGATACCAAAGGCGAGAGCGCCGAATGCTCCGTGAGTTGATGTGTGTGAATCGCCGCAAACAATTGTCATGCCTGGTTGAGTTATGCCTAATTGTGGGCCTACAACGTGCACAATGCCTTGTTGGGAATCTCCGAGTGAGTGGATACGGACGCCGAACTCTTTGCAATTTGCGCGCAAGGTATCGACTTGCAGCTTTGATACCGGATCCGCGATGGGTTGATCAATATTGAGAGTTGGTACGTTGTGATCTTCCGTTGCAATAGTGAGGTCTGGGCGGCGGACCGGACGATTCGCAAGTCGTAGACCATCAAATGCTTGTGGGCTCGTAACCTCGTGAATGAGGTGGAGGTCGATGTATAGAAGGTCTGGCTCGTTGGCAGCGCTGCTGACAATGTGGTCAGCCCAAATCTTCTCTGCAAGTGTCTTTCTCATAACGCCTCCAAGCCTTCGTAATTTTCGCCAATTTCACCTCAATATTTGCATCTCGTATATCGAGATGCCAGTATTAGATTATGGACAAGAAGAATAGCGGAGTCGGTGTTTTAGACAAAGCCGTGAGAATTATGGCCACCTTGGAATCAGGTCCTCACTCCCTCACCGAACTTGTTGCCGCAACCGGAATTGCCCGCCCTACTGCCCATCGCCTGGCGGTCGCACTCGAATTCCATCGACTTCTCACCCGAGATTTGATGGGCCGATTTACCCTAGGGGCACGCTCTGGCGAGCTTGCCGCTGCTGCAGGTGAAGATCGACTTCTCGCAATCGCTGCTCCGGCCCTCACCGCACTTCGTGATGCAACGTCAGAGAGCGCACAGCTCTATCGACGACAGGGCGATCAACGAGTCTGCGTAGCGACGGCTGAGCGCATGAGTGGATTACGCGACTCTGTTCCAGTCGGCACAGTGCTCACTATGCAAGCTGGTTCTGCTGCTCAGATTCTCTTAGCATGGGAAGAACCCGAGAAGTTACGTCGAGGCTTAGTTGGATCTCTCTTCACACCAGCTTCACTCTCGGCGGTTCGACGTCGAGGGTGGGCCCAATCTGTTGGCGAGCGAGAGGTGGGAGTCGCATCTGTCTCTGCACCTGTTCGAGGCCCGAATAATAAAGTGATCGCTGCTGTCAGTATTAGCGGTCCCATTGAAAGATTAGGTCGCCAACCTGGACGTTCGCACGCTGCGCAGGTTGTTGCTACTGCAACCCGACTGACTGAGTATTTAGCTCAAACCAAATAGGACCAAATAGGACCAAATAACCACGACACTAGAAGCGAAAGAAAAAAGGGACCGGGAGAATTAACTCTCGGTCCCTTTTTAATCTTTCACACTTGCTTTTACACACTGTAACGATGTGTAGCCCCGAAGGGATTCGAACCCTCGTAGCTGACTTGAGAAGCCAGAGTCCTAGGCCGCTAGACGACGGGGCCCTAGATTGCCATGATTGCCATGATTGCCATGATTGCATTGCCTTATTCAGTTATCGTGACTAGCGCTCATGTGGCGTTCGCCGCATCAGCACTATCGCTGGGGTACCAGGACTCGAACCTAGACTAAATGAACCAGAATCACTTGGGCTGCCAATTACCCCATACCCCACCAAAATTGACGTTCGCACGCCTATCTCGGAAGGGCTAAGAATAGCCGAACTTTGAAGAGCTTTCTAACGCACTAGGCCAGCCTAAAAGCTCACTCAAACCTAAAAAACCTAAAAACCTAGATCGCGCCTCGGATTCGAGCCAACGATTTCTCTGCCCCGAGTAGCTCCATCGATTCAAAGAGCGGTGGTGAGATATGGCTGCCGGTGACGGCGATACGAAGGGCGCTAAAGGCGATCCTTGGCTTGAGTCCCAACTCTTCAATAAGAGCAGTGCGAAGTACCGCTTCAATAGAGGCGTGATCCCACGATCCTTGCGCAGCCAGAGAGGTGAGGCGCTCAGCTGAGATAGTGAGTACCTGCTTGGAGGCATCGTCGGTGATCTTTGCCGCAGACTCTGACTCAATGGCGAAATCTTTGACGAAGAGGAAGTTTAAGAGGGCCGGAATCTCACTCAATGTGGTGATGCGTTCTTGAATGATAGGTAGAGCGCTCTTCACAAGTGCAATATCTTCCGGTGACTCTGACGCCACTCCGCTCTTTGTCAGGAATGGCATTGACCACTCATAGAAGGCATCAATGGTGAGCGCGCGGATTTTGTCGCCATTGATCGCTTCAAGCTTCTTCATATCAAAGCGTGCCGGTGAACTATGGACTCGCTCAACAGTGAAAAGTTCGGTCAACTCTTTCATTGTGACATTCTCGCGATCTTCGCCAGGCGACCAGCCAAGAAGTGCGAGGTAATTACAAATCGCTTCTGGGAGATAGCCAGCATCGCGATACCAAGCGATTGATGTCTCACCATTTCGCTTCGAGAGTTTGGCATTATCTTGACCCATTACAAATGGCAGATGTGCAAAGAGTGGGTAGTCCTCAGCCTTTACACCCATTGCATCGTAAACTCGCAATTGGCGAGGCGTGGAAGAGAGAAGATCCTCGCCACGAAGGACATGGGTAACGCCCATCAAGACATCATCGACGGCGACAGCAAGGGTGTAGAGCGGTGATCCATCATTTCGCGCCAAGACGAAATCGGGAACGAATTGATGTTCAAAGGTGACATCGCCGCGGATGAGATCGGTAAAGGTGGTCGAACCATCCGGCATCCGCATGCGGAGTACTGGTTTGCGTCCATCGGCCACGAAGGACGAGATCTGTTCAGTAGTCAGGTTTCGACAATGTCCGTTGTAGCCAGGCGCAACATTGGCTTTTCGTTGAGCTTCTCGAACCGCTTCGAGTTCTTCGGCCGAGCAATAGCAGTGATAGGCATCGCCTTGAGCCAGAAATTTCGCAGCCCATTCGGCGTAGATATCTAAACGTTGACTCTGAAGGTATGGCCCATGTGCCCCACCCACTTCAGGGCCTTCATCCCAATCGAGGCCAAGCCACTTCAGAGTATTGATGGCAGCTTGAATATATTCAGGGGTAACACGTTCGGTATCGGTATCTTCAATCCGAAAGATAAAGGATCCGCCCGTATGACGTGCATACGCCCAATCGAAGAGTGCGGTACGAATATTTCCGACATGGAGTTCGCCAGTTGGTGAAGGTGCAAATCGAACTCGAACCTTCTTCGTTAAAGTATTGGCAGATGTCTTACCTGAACTATTTGGCACGAGCGCTCACCGTATTCGTTAGTTGACCAATTCCCTCAATGGAGATCTCTACCTTCTCGCCGGCACCCATAGGGCCGATTCCTGCTGGTGTTCCGGTCAGAATCACATCACCTGGTAGAAGTGTCATGACAGATGAGACGAAGTTAATGATGGTCGGAATATCAAAGATCATCGATGAGATCGGTTCAGATTGCTTCACGATGCCATCCACAACAGTTTCGATACGTTGGGATCCAGGGATGAACTCGGTCTCAATCCAGGGACCAAGCGGGCAGAAGGTATCAAAGCTCTTCGCTCTCATCCATTGGCCATCGCGCTTTTGCAGATCGCGAGAAGTTACATCGTTGCCAATCGTGTATCCATAGATCACATCGGCATATTTCTCTTTCGGGACATCTTTACAGATACGCGATATCACGATGGCGAGTTCGCCCTCATAATCGATGCTCGGTGCCATAGCTGGCCATTGGATCATTTCATCTGGACCGATGACAGAGGTATTTGGCTTCAAAAAGATAATTGGCTCTTCTGGGACCACAGAGTTCATCTCGGCGGCGTGATCGGCGTAGTTCTTGCCGACACAGACCACCTTGCTGCGAGGAATTACTGGCGCCAAAAGGCGGACATCCTCCAGCATCACCTTGCTCTCAGTGGGAATGATGCCTGAGTAGATCGGATCACCCTTAATAACGAGGATCTCGCCTTGGTCATTGAGAACCCCAAAGTGTGGGTCGGTACCAAGGGGTGAGCCCGTAGGCGGAGAGAAACGGACGATGCGCATGAGGTGAGCCTACAACTTCTAAGGAGTAGGGATTGAATCCGCCTCATCGCTGCGCGTTGCTAAGAGATAGGCGATGCGATGGCGGCGACCAGTTGGACGTTCTGCAGTGAGTTTCCAGCCATCAATGGTAATCGTGCTTCCAGGGATCGGCACTCCCCCAAGTTCTTTCGCCATGAAGCCGCCGAGGCTATCGACATCAGCTTTCTGTGATTCACTTAAATGAACTTTGCAGGCGCTCTCAAAATCTTCAACGTGAAGTCGAGCCGAGAGTCGTGCAGTATCAGCATCCACCCATTCGATCTCCGGCGTCTCGAGATCATATTCATCAGCGATCTCGCCGACAATCTCTTCCAAAATATCCTCAATCGTAATGAGCCCGGCGGTACCACCGTATTCATCGATCACGATCACCATGTGGATCTGATCGCGCTGCATCTCTTTCAAGAGTTCGGCAGCGGTCTTGGATTCAGGGACAAAGGTCGCCGGACGAGAGTGCTCTTCGACTCTCTCTGTCTGTTCTGATTCGTGGTGTTCATGAACGCGACGTGCCAGATCTTTTACATAAGCAATACCAGTGACATTATCAAGATTCTCATTAATCACCGGAATTCGAGTGAAGCCAGAACGAAGTGCAAGTGAGAGGCCTTGGCGAACTGTCTTATCTCCTTCAATCCAGACCATATCGGTCCGCGGCACCATGAGCTCTCGAACGAGAGTATCGCCAAGATCGAAGACGGAATGAATCATCTCGCGTTCGGAATCCTCTACCAAGCCACGCTCGCTCGCTTCATCAACCATCTCCCGAAGGTCGGCCTCATTTGCATACTGTCGCAACCCCAAGCCCCGGCCTGATGTAAATATTCCGGCGAACCATCGGATGCCAGTATCAATGGACTTGAAGAATGGATGGAGCGCTGTCAGATAACCGAGAAGGAATCCTGCGATGAGCAGGGCTGCGAGGAGAAAGACGCTGATAATCAGATTCATCCCTGTGCAACCTTCCAATCGGCCAGAATCCGATCCTGCAACGCAAACATCTCGATCTCCTCGGCCTTTTCGGCATGGTCAAAGCCCAAGCAATGCAAGATTCCATGGATGGTAAGGATCGAAAGTTCATCGGCGAGCGAGTGTTTCAGCGGTTCCTTCGCTGCAAAATCTGGGCAGAGGACGATATCTCCGATTATTCCTGGCCCATCAGCTGCAGAATGTGGAAGTAGTTCATCCATAGGGAAGGAGAGGACATCGGTTGGACCTTCGAGATCCATCCACTCCACATGGAGTTCACTCATCCGATCCTCATTAACGATAGTGATACTCAGATCAGAGTCAGGATGGATTCCCATCTCCGAGATAGCAAAGGCTGCTATCGAGAGAAGGTCTGTCTCCTCGCAGGTGGCGTTAGATTCGTTTGAAAGTTCGATAGCCATCAGTCACACCATTCTTGCTATTTTCACTCTCGCTGATATCGAAACGTCCATATGCTTCAACAATCTCACCTACGAGACGATTGCGCACAACATCTTCAGAATCTAAATGTGAAAAGGAGATGCCATCAACGCCGGTGAGGACATTCTGAACGACCGCTAGGCCCGACTTGGCATAATTTGGCAGATCGACCTGCGTAACATCGCCCGTGATAACCATCTTTGACCCAAAACCGAGACGGGTAAGAAACATCTTCATCTGTTCTGGTGTCGTGTTCTGCGCCTCATCTAAAATGACAAAGGCATCATTGAGTGTTCGACCACGCATATAAGCCAATGGCGCAATTTCAATAACTCCTGATTGCATCAACCGTGGAATCGACTCTTGATCGATCATGTCGTGGAGAGCATCAAAGAGCGGACGAAGATAAGGATCGATCTTCTCTGAAAGGGTGCCTGGCAAAAATCCTAACTTCTCCCCCGCCTCAACCGCTGGGCGAGTCAAGATGATGCGATTAACCTCTTTTGCTTGAAGGGCTTGAATCGCCTTCGCCATTGCAAGATAAGTCTTTCCGGTACCAGCCGGTCCAAGACCAAAGGTAATTGTGTGCGTATCAATCGCCTCGACATACCGCTTTTGATTGGCGGTCTTTGGTCTGATGCTCTTTCCCCGATTACTTAAGATATTCAGCGAGAGCACTTCTGCCGGATGATCTGCAGGTACATGCTTCGTCATCGCGATGGCGCGCTCGATCGAATCTAGGTTCAAGATCTGTCCACCGCGCAGCAAAACCAGAAGCTCTTTGATGAGTGACTCGAAAGCGGCGCTCTCTTCTAAATCACCTTTAACGAAGATCTCATTACCGCGGACAGTGATAACGATCTTAGGAAAAGTGCTTTCGAAGATGCGCAGGTAGGCATCATTTGGACCTACGAGTGCGACCATAGGCAAGGCGGTCGGAACGGTAATCAGCGCTGCATCCATTAGTTCAATCCTACGATTAACCTGGCGGCCATGCGAACGGACGGCCTCCTAATAGGTGAAGGTGAGCGTGGAAGACGCTCTGGCCCGCACTTGCCCCCGTGTTAAAGACCGTACGGTGGCCGACCAAGCCCTCACTTTCGGCAAGTTCTGTAGCGGCTCGAAAGAGTGCAGCCACAGTGAGTGGCTCGAATTTCGAGAGCGCTTCAACGTTCTCGAAATGGTTCTTCGGAATAATCAAAATATGGGTTGGCGCCTGGGGCTCTAAATCTCGGAATGCAAGAACGAACTCATCTTCATAGAGGAATTCAGTTGTGAATTCGCCAGCGGCAATCTTGCAGAAGATGCACATATCCAAAACTCTAGTACCTATTTTACCTATTCGCACTTACCAGTGTTTGATTAAGGCAGCCACAGCGGCGAGCCCTGCAAGGCCCGCATGGGCAGAACGTAAGACCGGATTTCCGAGACGAACAATCTTTCCCCCGATCGCCTCAAGCTCTCTAACCTCATCAACACTCAAACCGCCTTCTGGTCCGATCACGATCACAATTTCATTAAATGAGATCGCTGAAGGTGAGACCACCACGCTCAATTTCTCGCTAGCAGATTCATGGAGCACTAAGAGCAAGGAATGAGAGGTGAAGCGCTCTCGAATCTGAGTCAAGGTAATGGGTTCTTCGATAACCGGAATGCTGTATCGCCGTGATTGCTTTGCGGCGGCAAGGGCGGCATTCTGCCATTTTCCGTGCATATCCGGCTTCCACTTGGCGATGCAGTGATCGGATTGCCAGGCAATGATGCGATCTGCGCCGCCTTCTACCAAAAGTTCGATCGTCTCTTTTGCGCGATCAGATTTTGTCAGAGCTTGGATGACAACCATCTCGGGGTGAGATCGACCGGTATGGCCGCGCTCTGTCACTTCGAGAATGAAGGAGTTCTTCGTACTCGAAGCGATACGACCTTGTGCCCAATCTCCGCGCCCATTGCTGAGTTGCAACTCTTCGCCGACTTCCATCCGCATAACCTTGATTGCGTGATGTGCTTCATCGCCTTCAACCAGAATAGTGCTGCCGTCGCCGAGGTCAGGTATGAAGAAGAGTGAGAGCATTAGCGATGGAACGCATCTCTGACGCGTGAGAATAAGCCAGAATCATGCTTTTCGCCCCGGTCGCCCCGGTCGCCCTGGTCGCCCTGGCCATGAATCTTCACGGTAGAACTATCTTCGCCACGAAGGGCCGCTAACTTCTTTAACAACTCTTCTTCTTCTTTACCGATCTTTGTGGGAGTGAGAACCTCGATATGGACGATCAGATCACCACGCCCACCACCCCGAAGCCTGGCAACACCAAGATCTTTCAAGGTGACGGTGTGACCGCTTTGGATCCCCGCCTTGAAGGCCACTTCTTGTTCACCATCCAGCGTCTCAATCACCACAGTTCCACCCAATGCGGCCGAACTCATGGGCACAGAGATGGATAAGTGAAGTGTGATCCCATCGCGTACCAAGAATGGATGTTCGGTCTGGACGATCTCAACATAGAGATCTCCGGCTGGCCCACCGCCTGGTCCAACTTCACCTTGGCCGGTCATCTGAATCCGATTACCCGTCTCAACGCCGGCCGGAATCTTCACATGCAGACTCTTTCGTGCGCGGACTCGACCATCGCCAGCACATTCACTACACGGTTGCTTGATGACTGAGCCATAACCCTGACAGCTTGCACATGGCCTACTTGTCATTACTTGGCCAATGAATGAACGTTGCACTTGTTGAACTTCGCCTCGCCCCTTACAAATATCGCAGGTGGCAGGGCTTGCGCCATCGGCACATCCTGTTGATTGGCATTTACTGCATGCGATAGCTGTCTCTACCTCAAAGTCACGTTCAACACCGAAGGTCGCCTCGGCTAGATCCACTTCAATCCGAATTAGTGCATCCTGGCCCGAACGCATGCGACTTCTTGGTCCGCGAGAACCCCCGCCGCCAAAGAAGGCATCCATGATGTCACCGAAGCCGAAGTTCGCTCCCCCGCCACCAAATTGCGAGAAAGGATCTCCGCCCATGTCATAACTCTGACGCTTCTGTGGATCACTCAGGACTTCATAGGCAGTTGTTACGCTCTTAAATTTCTCAGCAGAGGCCGGATCGGGATTCACATCAGGATGAAGCTCGCGGGCTAATCGACGATAAGCCTTCTTAATCTCTTCCGCAGATGCATCTCGGCTCACGCCAAGGGCGCTGTAGTGATCAGACATTAGAGTGACTCGCCTTCAAAGAATTTACTGATGTAGCGGGCAACGGCGTGGACCGCCCCCATTGAACTTGAATAATCCATGCGAGTCGGACCAAGGATGCCAATCGCGCCTTTGCCCGCACCCATGCTCACAACGCTCGTTGTCTGAAGATTCGCACTTGGCTGCTCGGTTCCGATCTTTACATTAATGGATGAACCGGCATCGGCGAGAAGTTTGAGCAGAACTATCTGCTCTTCAAGGGCTTCAAGAACTGGATAAAGATCTGAAACGCTATCAAGGTGTGATCGCGCTAGATTGGCTGTACCAGAGAGAACAACGCGTTCGCTACTTTGCACCTGAACGATCGCTACCTGATGAGTGATCTGCGCTAATAGTTTGACTGCTCGAGCAGCGACCTCTTCTGGATCTTCAGCACCGGACATAAATGTTTCGATAGCTCGACGTTCACCACTGGAGAGCGGTTTAATCTGAGCGACCTTGTCGACGAAGAGACGGTAACCAGAATTTGTTGGGATTCGACCAGCGCTGGTATGTGGTTGGGCAATAAGCCCGGCATCTTCGAGTACCGCCATCTCATTTCTGATGGTGGCCGGTGAGACTCCCAGTCCATGGCGTTCGGCAATGGCTTTTGAGCCGACCGGTTCTTCGGTCGCTACATACTCTTCTACGATCGCTCGCAGAATCTCCAATTGGCGCTCGTGCATGATCGGCTTACTCTACTAGACGACTAATTCGCGCACGATTCGATCTGCAATGAGGCGACCGCTCTGCGTTAAGGTCAGGCGGCCTACTTCCCATGGACCAACTTCGAAGTGCCCCTGCACAAAGAAGTTATCAAGTGCCGATCTCGCCTCTTGCGAAAATTCGCCAAGAGCGAGGACACCCGGTAGTCGAAGTGAGAGCATGATCTCTTCTCGAGCAATCTCATCGCTCTTCAGGAACTCCTCCTCGTGCATGGGTGAGGCCTTCTGAGCAATTCGTTCGCGGTAAGCGGTTGGGTGCTTCACATTCCACCAGCGGCGGCCATCGATATGTGAGTGCGCGCCAGGTCCGGCACCCCACCAATTCGCACCTTTCCAATAGGCAACGTTGTGTTTGCACGACGAACCCGGTTTCGACCAATTGCTGATCTCATACCAATCAAAGCCTGCGGCGCGAAACTTATTATCGGCGAGCAGATACTTATCAGCAGTCTCATCATCATCAGGAATCGTGATCTCACGGCGGCGAACTTGTGCTGCAAGCTTTGTGCCATCCTCCACAATCAAGGCATAGGCCGAGATATGAGTGATATCGAGGGCGAGAGCAGTATCAATACTCTTCTCCCAATCTGCCATCGATTCACCGGGGGTCCCGTAAATGAGATCGAGTGAGATCTCTGTAAAACCTACTTCACGAGCCCAACCAACAACTTTCTCAATGTTGGCAGGATTATGAGTGCGGTCGAGAACTGCAAGGACATGAGGCACCGCTGATTGCATGCCGATCGAGATGCGATTAATTCCAGCTTCACGATAGCCACGCAAGCGATCCAATGTGAGGGTATCGGGGTTCGCCTCCATTGTGATTTCACACTCTTCATCCAGTGTGAAGGTAGATGAGATCGCACTAATGACCTTCGCTAAATCTGTTGGCTCCATCAAGCTCGGCGTTCCCCCACCGAAGAAGATCGTCGGGACAGTGGTGGCATCTGATTGCGCGCGAGCCATCGAGATCTCTTCGACAAGCAGGTCGATGTAATTATGAGATATCTCAGTCAGGGATGATTCAACCTTTAACTCGGCCGGGGTATAGGTGTTGAAATCACAATATCCGCAGCGCTTTACGCAGTATGGAATATGGATATAGAACGATAAGGCCGAGCTCTTCGAACGCACGGTTCCAGCAGCCACGGCTACTTCTTCGCTTCCTTCGACTTTTCATCATCAGTGGTCAGCGCCGCAATAAATGCCTCTTGTGGCACTTCAACGCGACCCACCATCTTCATGCGCTTCTTGCCCTCTTTCTGCTTCTCGAGGAGCTTGCGCTTACGGGAGATGTCGCCACCGTAACACTTAGCAAGAACATCTTTGCGGATAGCGCGAATAGATTCACGAGCAATGATGCGGGCGCCAACTGCTGCCTGGATAGGAATTTCAAATTGTTGGCGAGGGATAAGTTCGCGAAGTTTTGTCGTCATCATGACGCCATAGGTATAAGCCTTCTCGCGGTGAACGATGGCGCTAAAAGCATCAACTTTCTCGCCCTGGAGCAAGATATCAACTTTGACGAGATCGCCTTCGGCTTCACCAATGGGTTCGTAATCTAATGAGGCATAGCCGCGAGTACGAGATTTCAATTGGTCGAAGAAATCGAAGACAATCTCCGCGAGTGGGAGCGTGTAGCGAATTTCGACGCGATCTTCGGAAAGGTAATCCATGCCAAGGAGAGTTCCGCGGCGTTGCTGACAGAGCTCCATGATTCCACCGATGAATTCCGATGGCGCGAGGACTGTGGCGCGAACAATTGGTTCTTCTACCTTCATGATCTTGCCGTCAGGGAACTCGCTTGGGTTCGTGACAATTAACTCTTTGCCAGCGTCATCTGTAACTTTATAAACCACATTTGGCGCCGTTGAAATAAGTGCAAGGCCGGCTTCACGCTCTAACCGTTCGCGCACAATCTCCATATGGAGAAGACCTAAGAAACCACAACGGAATCCAAATCCGAGCGCTGCCGAGTTCTCTGGTTCGAAGACCAGGGCAGCATCATTGAGCTGCAACTTATCGAGCGCTTCACGAAGCATCGGGTATTCAGCGCCATCGAGTGGAAAGAGACCGGAGAAGACCATCGGGCGCGGATCTTTATATCCGGCGAGGGCTTTATCAGTTGGACGTTGATAATTTGTCACAGTATCGCCTACGCGAGATTGGCGAACATCTTTTACGCCAGTGATGAGGTATCCGACTTCACCAACGCCAAGTCCTTTGCTAGCAACAGGTTCTGGCGAGATCACACCGACTTCGAGCATCTCGTGCCTGACGCCGGTTGAAAACATTTGAATCTGATCACGGGTTGAGAGATGGCCATCGACAACGCGAACGTAGGTAACAACACCGCGGTACGAGTCATAGACGGAGTCAAAGATGAGAGCACGAGCAGGTGCTTCTGGATCGCCTACCGGTGCTGGAATCTGCTTAACGATCTGATCAAGCAACTCTTCGACACCTGCGCCAGTCTTGCCAGAGACTCGGAGGCAATCTTCAGGTTCGCAACCAATCAACTTGGCAAGTTCTTGTGCAAACTTCTCGGGCTGCGCAGCCGGTAGATCGATCTTATTGAGCACAGGAATAATTGTGAGGTTGTTCTCCATCGCAAGATAGAGATTGGCAAGGGTCTGAGCCTCGATACCTTGCGCGCAATCGACGAGAAGCACTGCGCCTTCACAGGCGGCGAGTGAGCGGGAAACTTCATAGGTGAAGTCAACGTGGCCCGGTGTATCAATCATGTTGAGGATATATTCCTGGCCATCAATGCCAGAGCGCCATGGCAATCTCACTGCCTGGGATTTAATCGTGATACCGCGTTCGCGTTCGATATCCATGCGGTCTAAATATTGAGCACGCATGTTTCGTTGTTCGACAACTTCAGTGATTCCCAACATGCGATCAGCAAGGGTCGACTTACCGTGATCGATATGGGCGATGATGCAGAAGTTGCGAATCTGCGCGGGATTAGTCTGTGAAGGCTGTGGCGCCTTAGCTAATGGAATCGCAGGCATGCTTACCTACAGTCCGTGGAGTTCTGGGAAATTACTTAGCGACTTTATTTGCTTGCTTAGCAAGCGAAGACTTCTTATTGGCAGCTGCATTGGCATGGAGAACGCCCTTGCTGACAGCTACATCGAGAGTCTTGTTAGCAACGCGAAGTTCTTCCTTGATGGCAGTGGCATCGCCAGCAGCGAGCGCATCCTTGAAGCGGCGGATAGCAGTCTTGAGGCCTGAGCGAGCTGACTTGTTACGTGCCTGAGCCTTCTCATTGGTCTTAATACGCTTGATCTGCGACTTGATATTTGCCACGTGAAGATTACCTTTTCTAAAAATTATCCGGCCCTTGTGGGTTCGGCTGCCTTGTACCTACTGCTAGGAAGGGCAAAGGCTATCAGCCAAGGGGGTCTACCCTCAAACTGAGCTTGGCGCTTAGATTGAGGCCGATTTTGCGCGAGCGATAGCGAGGATGCAGCGCTCTAGCGCGTAAAGCGGGTCCGCGCTGGCTCCCTTGATATCGGCATCTGCCTGAGCCAATTTCACAACGGCTGCAGAAAGGGTGACTGGGTTCCAACCTTGCAGCTGCCGACGGGCCTTATCGATCTGCCACGGCGGAAGGCCAAGAGTTGATGCTAGGTCAAAGGACTTCACTCCCCTGCTAGCGCCCGAGACCTTTGCCAGGGTTCGGATCGACGCCGCCAGCGCCGAGATGATCAGAACCGGGTCGACGCCGGTTGAGAGCGCTTGGCGAAGTGTGATGAGTGCAAGATCAGTCTTGCCATCGAGTGTTGCATCCGCAACGTCATAGCCAGTGGTCTCTACTCGGCCTTGGTGGAACTTCTCAATATCGGCTGCCTCAATTGTCTTGCCAGCTGCAACGTCGGCGGCAAGTTGTGAGGCCGCGCCGCTGAGTTCACGAAGATCCGAGCCGAGGGCATCAACGAGTGCCTGTACGGCATCGACAGATATCTTTCGACCAGCGCGAGCAAATTCATCATGCACAAATTGCGCCTTCTCGCCATCCTTCTTGATCGCATCAACCTGCACGATCTCCGGACCCAGCTTCTTCACCTTATCGAGAAGCGCTTTACCTTTCACGCCACCCTTGTGCCAAAGAACAAGAGAGACGCTCGCATCGACATCAGCTAAGAATCCACTGACCTCATCTTGCAGATCTGCCGCCAATTCTTGAATCTCGCGAAGAACAATCACTCGATCTTCGCCAAAAAGTGATGGCGCAAGGGCATCGGTGATCGCTCCGAGTTCGATCTCCGAACATTCCAATTGTGTGACAGTCGCGCCAGGAACCTTTCCAATGGCAGCTGCGATCGCTCGGTCAGCCAGAATCGACTCACCACCTTGAATCAAGGTCAGCCCCACGAGATATCCCACCATTTCTTTCGCTGTGTACGCATCCTAAGGTCTGCACTCACAGCAATCGCGCCATCGAGATCGGTTCGATAGACCGCGATCCTACGCTCTGTCAGCGCCGCAATGGTCGAAGGTGCAGGGTGACCGTAGGAGTTTCCAGCGCCCACGCTGATGAGGGCGACCTTCGGTGAAAGGGCATCCACAAGCGGAAGGTATTGGTAGGCCGAACCGTGGTGGCTCACCTTCATGAGATCAACTTTTCCAACCTTCCCAATCAGCCCGCTCGCGAGAATCTCCTCCTGCGCCGGCGGCTCGGTATCTCCGGATGTGAAGAATGAGAGGCCGTTTACTTGCAGGAAGAGTGCGATGCTTGAGTTGTTGATACCAGATCCATCACCGGGCATGGCGGGAAGTTTCTCCACATCTGCTTGTGGCCACAGAACCAAAATCTTCACTACGCCAACCATCGAAGTAAATTGAACGGTTTCACCTTGTTGAACTACTCGCATCGGATAACGTCCCAAGATTTGCCTGGTCTGTTGATATTCGAAATCTGGTTGGGGGTTATTGCTGACCCAGATTGAGCCGATGTGGCGATTCTTGATCGCCCCTGAAAGCCCATTTACATGATCGGCATGGAAGTGAGTGAGTACGAGTAAAGAGATCTCACTGATATGCAGCGATTTTAGGCAATCATCCATCGCGACGGGATCTGGACCGACATCGATCACAATTGCCGATCCGCCACCCAGGTTGATCACTGCGCCATCGCCTTGCCCCACATCACAGGCCACAATCACCCAGGCATTTCCAGGCCACCCGAATGAAGTGAGCAGGTGTAACGCGAGTGCGATCACTACCGCCCCAATAAGGCTCTTCCACATCTTGCGTACGATGAGAAATGTTGCGGCAAGGGCAATCCCTGCACCGAGAAAACTCTTAGGGACTTTAAGGATTGGCAATTGTCCTAATGTATGTGCGACAAAGACGACCCAGCCTGAAAATGGTTGGCAAAGTAGTAAGAGAAGATGCGCCATCTCACTCGAAATTGGCGAGAGCAAGGCGGCGATGAAACCAATGATGGTTATCGGTCCAACAACTTCTGCAACCAGGAAATTTGCGGCAAGCGCGACCAAACTTAGCTGACCTGAAATTGCAATGATGAGCGGTGTGCAAAATATCGTCGCAGCTAGTGGGATAGCCAGAAGTTCTACTACCTTTTTATGGCGAGTGAACTGTGAAAAGGCTGTGGTAAGTCGTGGTGAAAGAATCAAGATTCCTGCAGTTGCGCTGACTGAGAGCGCAAAACCTGGATCGATAGCTTGAAATGGGTCAATCAATATCAAAGCACCAATCGCCAATCCCAGTGCTGGCAGGGCCGAACCCCGTTCCCCCTTCGCCTTGCCAAAAAGGAGAACTGCCGTCATCACCGATGCTCGCAGGACCGATGGCGATGGTCGAACAAGGAAGATAAATGCGAGAAGTACGAGAGCAGTCACAAAGAGTCTGGCACGTAACCGGCGAAGTACGAACTGCAAGAGCCAGAGCATGAATGCAGCGATGATTGCAAAGTTCTCACCGCTCACCGCTGTGAGATGGGTGAGTCCAGATCGCCGCATATCTGAGATGAAACTCTGGTCCTCAAGTGAGGTGTCACCTAGAACTAAGCCTGGGATAAGCGCACCACTTTGCCCAGAGATGCTCTTCGCGCTCATCCGAAAGGACGAACGAATCTTTCCGGCGATCCTATTGATCGGATCAGTCGAACCGATCTCGCGCAGCGTTTGCCTGGCAGAGATCAGCGCCGCGACTCGACGCTCATTCGTGGAAAAGATCTTTCCTGATCCCGAAATCACCGCCCCTGGAAGGAAATGGATTTCTTTGGTGCTGGTGATGCGAACGGGAAGGTGCAGTGAATACTCACGACCATCAATATTTCCGCTATCGAGTGTGGCGAGAAATGTCGTAGAAGCTCTCTTGATATGAGAGCCAACAACCTTGCTCTTCCCCAGTACCGGATCGCTCTTCACGGTCGCCTTGAAGGTAATGGCTTGCGCAGATCGTAGGGGTGAATGCGCAAGTGCCTGCAATCTGAGCCAACTTCCAGCGCCGCCCACACAGAGCGCTGCGATCAAGAGAAGATAAGCACTGCGCTTGCTGCTCCGAGCCATATCGCTAGACCAATAATCAAGAGCGCTAGATGCGAAGTTGCGACTTCACGACTGCGAATTTCGCCTTTCCAAATCCTGGGACCTTTGCGATCCCATCTATCGAAGTGAATTTTCCATGGGAAGACCGATACGAGATGATCTTTCCGGCCATGACCGGGCCCACCCCAGCGAGGACCTGTAATTGAGCCGCAGTTGCAGTATTGATATTGACTATCGCAGTGCTGCTCTTCGTGGGTTTTGCTGGACTGCGTTGTGACGTTGTCACTACCGGTGGCGCGCCAACAAGAATCTGCTCACCATCAACGAGCAGGTGGGCAAGATTGATATCGGTGAGCGAGACGCCCTTGAGAGCGCCACCTGCTGCAGTAATCGCATCCGCAGCGCGCGACCCCGATGGCAGGGTATAAATCTGCGGATGAAGAACTTTGCCAGCCACATCCACCACAATCGTCACAGGTACAACGGGTTTCGGGGTTGTCGGAATTATCGGTGAGCGGGAGATCGTTGGTTGTGGGCTTGAGGAAGCATTGCCTTGAGCCAACGAGAAGAAGAGCGCCCCAAGCGCAAGCACTCCCCCAAAGATGATGTAGATGGTGCGGCGTTGAATATCGCTGAATTCTGGGATCTCAAACATGGCGCAAAGGTAGGCCCGCAGATATCTCTTTCGGTCTACCGAAGGATCGGCTTGTTAATTAAATGACGATGTTAACAAGTTTTGGTGCTCGAACAATTGTCTTCACAATTGTGGCACCGAGCAGAGCCGCGGCAATCTCTGGATTTGCGATCGCCAATTGCTCGAGCTTGGCATCTGAGATATCAGGAGAGACTTCAATCCGGTCTTTGATCTTGCCATTAATTTGTAGGATAGCTGTGACCGAATCCTCAGCAAGAAGTGCAGGATCGATCGTTGGCCATCCTGCGAGTGCAACAGAAGGTGCATGTCCTAGCAATGACCACATCTCTTCGGCGGTAAATGGTGCGACGAGTGAGAGTGAGATGGCAATTGCTTCTGCTGCCTCGCGTACTGCAGGATCTGCCGGCCCACAACCGCTATCAATTGCCTTACGAGTGGCATTCACAAGTTCCATCGTGCGTGCAACGGCGACATTGAATCGATAGGTTTCTACTGCCAACGAGATATCGCGAAGCGCCTTGTGCGTTAATTTGCGCAGCGCCACATCACCCGTCGTGAAGTCCACTCCTGCTTTGCTCTCAACATCTTGCGAGATTCGCCAAGCACGATTGAGGAATTTTAGCGATCCTGATGGTGAGACATCAGACCAGTCGATGTCATCTTCAGGCGGTCCTGCGAAAATTAATGAGATGCGAACTGCATCGACACCATGAGTATCGAGCTGCTCTGAGAGGCGGACGAGATTTCCACGACTCTTAGACATTGCCGAGCCATCCATCAAGACCATGCCTTGATTCAGCAAACGTGTGAAGGGTTCAGTGAAGTTCAAAAGGCCGATATCGTGAAGGACTTTGGTAAAGAAGCGCGAGTAGAGCAAGTGCAAAATTGCGTGGGTCACTCCTCCGACATATTGATCGACCGGAGCCCACTCCGCTACCAACTTCTTATCAAATGCTTGAGCCGTGTCATCTGGATTCGTATATCGCAAGAAATACCATGAAGAATCTACGAAGGTATCCATCGTGTCCGCATCGCGTTTTGCAGCTTTGCCACACTGAGGGCATGGGACATTCACCCATTCATCTGCAGCGCCAAGAGGTGATGTTCCTGCTGGCTTGAGATCTAGGCCTTGTGCACTAGGCAGTTCGACCGGAAGAGCCGACTCCGGAACTGGCACCTCTCCGCAATCTGGGCAATGAATAATGGGGATTGGAGTACCCCAGAAACGTTGACGTGAGATCAACCAATCGCGCAACCGGTAATTCTTTGCAGCGCGGCCCAGTGATTTAACTGAAAGTTCTTGAGTGATTGCCGCGATCGCCTCTGTTTTGGATAACCCATCGAGTGAACCAGAGTTGATGAGCTGACCTTCACCCACAGTCGCAATGCCGGTTTCAACGGGGTCTTCTTCGCCGGTTGCGACAACAACGCGGACGGGTAATTTCATGGCACGTGCAAAGTCGAGATCACGCTGATCATGGGCAGGAACCGCCATGATGGCGCCAGTTCCGTAATCGGCGAGGACGTAGTCAGATGCCCAGATAGGTAACTTCTCACCATTGACCGGGTTGATCGCATAACGATGTAAGAAGATGCCACTCTTAGGACGATCTGTCGCTAGTCGATCAATATCGCTCGCCGCTTTGATGGTCTCGAGATACTTCGCGAATTCGCTTTCAACACCAGTGCCTTGGACTAGCTCGGCAGCGAGTGGTGAATCAACGGCAACAACCATAAAGGTTGCGCCGTAGAGAGTATCTGGCCGAGTTGTATAAATGGTGATCGGGCTTTCTCGGCCTTCGATCTCAAAAGTAACTTCGGCGCCGATGGATCGTCCGATCCAATTGCGCTGCATCTGCAGCACCTTCTCGGGCCACTTGCCTTCAAGTTGATCCATATCGTCCAAGAGACGATCGGCATAATCAGTAATCTTGAAGTACCACTGATTTAATTTCTTCTTTGTGACCGCTGTATCGCAACGCTCGCAGAGCCCAGCGACCACCTGTTCATTAGCAAGAACGGTTTGGCAATGTGGGCACCAGTTAACGGGTGAATCCTTGCGGTAGGCAAGACCCTTCTTATACATCTGAAGGAAGATCCATTGATTCCAACGGTAATACTCAGGGTCGCTTGTATGAAGCACTCGATCCCAGTCAAAGGAGCAGGCATATCTGCGCATTGATGCTTTCTGCACTGCAATATTCTCATAAGTCCATTCGCGTGGATCTGATCCGCGCTTGATTGCTGCATTCTCTGCTGGCAACCCAAAGGAATCCCACCCAATTGGGTGCATGACATTGAAACCCTTGTGAATCCAATAACGAGCAATGACATCACCCATTGCATAAGCCTCGGCGTGGCCCATATGAAGATCACCCGATGGATAAGGGAACATATCTAAGACATAGCGCTTTGGTCGTGCATCATCTGCTCGTCCAGATTTGAAAGGTTGGATCTGATCCCAGATAGGAAGCCATTTAGCTTCTACGCCATGGATGTCATAAGCCTCGTGCTCAGCCATTGACGTTACCTATCCTTCCCATGTGACGCCGGTGAGCTCTTCGCTCACTTCCCATAAATTGCGTGCAAGTATCTGATCATAGGCGAGAGCTTTTCCGTGCGTGAACTTTGGCGTACCGCGCATCTCCCCTACTCCGCGTGGGCCGAGGTAGGAAGCGCCTAAGAGGTTTGGGTAGGTGGCGGCGCAGAGCGCAGGATAGGAACCTTCGAGCGGGGTCTGAGCCAAGATTGCGCTAGTAGCGATCATCGCCTTTGCCTGGAAGCTTCGACCAGCCATCATGGGGCCAACTTTTTGTAAATTGGTATTTGACCATCCTGGGTGGCACGCAAGGGAGATGAAATCCCACTTCTGGCGAAGGCGTAACCGTTCGATCTCGTTCACGAAGAGCAGATTCGCCAACTTGCTATCACCATAGGCAGACCACGGCGAGTACTTGCCCTTACCGAGTGCGCGCGAGGTAATTTCACTCTTGCTGTGATCGCCAAAAGTGCCAAGGCGATGGGCCTGTGATGACATTGAGATAAGGCGACCCTTGATCTGAGATTTAATGAGACCAGCAAATGCAAAGTGGCCAAGATGATTGGTTCCAAGTTGCATCTCAAATCCATCAGCGGTGAGGCGATAAGGAATTGCCATGACGCCAGCATTGAGAATGACAACATCAAAAGGTGTCGTCACCTTACTTGCCGCCTCACGAACAGAGGCGAGATCTGCAAGATCAAGTTCGAGCAGATGTGCCGCACCGCTCTGTTCTTGAGCGCGCGCGCCCTTTTTCAGATCACGTGCAGTAATTGTTACCTCGCCACCTTTTGCAGTGAGCGCCGTAGCAGTGGCTAGACCCAGCCCGCTTGTTCCACCAGTGATGAGAAATTTCTTCCCGCTCTGGTCAGTGATATTGACATTGGTCCATGCGTCAGGAATCTGGAATCCGGAGTCGCGATATCTGTTCATAGAGTGGAGCTGAGGGGACTTGAACCCCTGACCCCCTGCATGCCATGCAGGTGCGCTACCAGCTGCGCCACAGCCCCGTCTTCTCGGTTACCGAGTCCAACGTAAGAGGTGAAGCCTATCTAACTCCCGCTCTCGTTGCCAAAGAGCGGCTCAGGCAAGGATCCCGCATTATGTTCGGTGAGAAACCAGGCCCCGAATGAGTTCTGTTCGAGCACTGACCATGAGGCGTTCGAGAGTCCACCAAGTTTGGCCCACTTATCCAGCGGCAGATCTAAGATCGAACCAAGGATGCATCTGGCTGATCCGCCATGTGTAACAAAGATAACGGTGCCATCAACGTCGGCGATCTCCCGCATGATGACGGCGAGCGTTCGTGCCGCAACCTCACTTCGGCGTTCGCCTATTCCTCCAGCTGGGCGATCATCGCCATGGAGCCATCCGATGAAGTTCTCTTCATCTTCTGCGCGATTCTCTTCCCCGGTGCGACCTTCCCAATTTCCGCCGTTCGTCTCCCGTAAACCAGCATCGAGAACAACCTCAAGTGAGGTCAGCGCAGAAAGCGCAGCAGCAGTCTCCCTTGTCCGAGTGAGATCGCTTGCGACGATCTTTACCGGGTTGAGGCCTATCAAAACTTTTGCTGCATGTTCTACTTGAAATTTCCCAACAGCATTGAGCGCAATATCGGTATGGCCCTGAAACCGATTCTCAATATTCCAATCCGTCTGACCATGGCGCCAGAGAACTATCTTGGGTGTTGCCATCTCTCTGGGCTAACGACTCTCTTCAATGATTAATGGCAAGCGGGGACAGTCATTCCAGAGCCGATCCAGCATGTAGAAGTTACGTAACTCTTGAGTTTGAATGTGCACCACAAGATCCGAGTAATCCAAGAGGATCCACTGACCTTTGCCCTCTTTACGAATTGGCTTCTCACCAATCTCGGCAAGCGCTTCAAAGACGCCATCAGCGATCGCATCTGCTTGGCGATCGGTTGAGGCAGTGCAGATTAAGAAGACCTCGGAGAGCAACATCTGCTCGGTCATATCGAGGGCGACGATATCTGTACCAAGCTTTTCAGCAACAGCAGTTGCTGCACGTTGAGCGAGATCTGAGACTGCTTTACTTGCTGCCATATAAGCCATTTTCTTTGATGTAGGTACGTACTGACGGTGAAAGGAGTGGCGCAAGATCCGCACGCTTGCCGATCGCTTCTCGGACTTGGGTTGCACTGATATCAATCGCATTGATCTCGACTTCGGTGAAGCCAGATTTTCCTTGGCCAGGTCGCTTTACAACCACGACGTCAACAATCTTCTTTAACGCTTCGGCGCGATACCACTCATCAAATTTCGCCGCAGCATCGCTGCCAAGGATGATGCTAAAAGAGTCACGCGGATAGATCATGCGAAGCTGATTGATTGTATCGATAGTGAACGTTGGGCCGGAACGATTTACCTCAAGATCTAAGACTGAGACTTTCTCTTGCAAAGTATCAGGGAGATCGGCGAGCGCTGCGGTACACATCTCAACACGATGGGCGCCACTTGCAGCGGGCTTCTCGGTACGAAGGCGCGGCTGACCTGAAGGAATAAGGAAGATCGAGTCAAAGCGTGATTCAACCGCTGAGAGTATGCGTAGGTGACCGAGATGAATTGGATCAAAGGTCCCGCCAAGGATGCCTATCTGTGCGATGGGATTACTCGCGGTCTAAACGAAGGACGAGATAGAGCAGGAAGCTCAGAGTTCCAAAGGCAAAGAGTCCAAAGAAGAGTGGTGAGACGGGCAGGTGTCGTACCGCGCCTTCAGCGTGAATATGGAGTGTCTTTAGCATGAGAGAACTCTACCGAACTTTTTGAGTAGCCCTGCCTCAGAGTGGAGTATGAGTTACAACTCTCCCGCGATCAAAGCCTTGAACCCTGCCTCATCAAGGATCGGCACCCCCAACTCCGCCGCTTTATCAGCCTTAGAACCAGCAGCCTCTCCAACCACAACATAATCTGTCTTCTTAGAGACCGAGGATGCGCTCTTTCCTCCGCGTGAGGTGATCGCCTCTGACGCCCCATCTCGAGTGAAGTCGACGAGTGAGCCAGTAACAACAATCGTGAGTCCTGCCAACGTCTGCGCTACCTGGTTCTCACTTTCACCTTCAGCTAATTGTACGCCAGCACTTTCCCAGTTATCAATGATCGATCTATGCCAATCGGCGCCGAACCACTCCACAATCGATTGCGCGATGATGGTTCCGACTCCATCCACCAACGACAACTCTTCGGCTGAAGTCTCGGCGATAACTCGTAGCGATTTAAAATTTTTCGCGAGTGCCTGCGCGGCAGTCGGCCCGACATGTCTGATCGAGAGCGCGACAATAACGCGCCATAGTGGACGAATCTTTGCGCCATCAAGGGCAGTCAAAAACTTAGTGGCATTAGCTCCGAGTTCGCCATCCTTCTTCCGGAAAAATTCCGAGCGCACCAGATCTGCAGCCGTCAGAGAGAAGAGGTCCCCCTCGTCTCTCACTAAATCATCTGCCAACAAGGCCGATGCCGCTTCGTATCCGAGAACATCGATATCGAGTGCAGCTCGAGAGCCGATGTAATACAGGCGTTCGCGCAACTGCGCCGGACAGCTTCGAGTGTTGGGGCAACGAATATCTACATCGCCCTCACTCATGGCACGTAGATCACTTCCACAATCAGGACAGGTAGTCGGCATTACCCAGGCGAACTCTTTACCGGTTCGACGTTCGATGACCGGACCCAGGACCTCAGGAATAACATCACCCGCCTTGCGAATAAGGACGGTATCGCCAATCAATATCCCCTTGCGGATGACCTCTTCGGCATTATGCAAAGTGGCATTAGTAACCGTTGACCCAGCAACAAGCACTGGCTCCATAAAGGCAAAGGGAGTCACTCGTCCGGTACGGCCCACGCTTACCTTGATATCAAGGAGCTTGGTTGTCACCTCTTCTGGTGGGTATTTAAAGGCGATCGCCCATTTCGGGGCCCTCGAAGTGAAGCCGAGTTCGGATTGGCGGGCTATCTCATTGACCTTAATTACTGCGCCATCGATCTCATGTTCTACATCATGACGGTGCTTCTCGTAATAATCGATAAATTCCAGAACTTCCGAATGGTTCGTTACCACTTTAAAGCGTGAGCTAATAGGTAACCCCCACGATTGGAGAAGTGCATAAGCCTGCGATTGATTCTCTAAGGTGATTCCGTCAGCGGCCCCAACACCGTGCACAACCATAGATAACGGCCGACTTGCTGTGATCCGAGGGTCCTTCTGACGAAGCGAACCAGCGGCGGCATTTCGTGGATTGGCAAAGCGAGGCTTGCCCTCCTCTTCTAAGCCATCATTGAATTCATTAAATGCATCGATAGGAAAGAAGACTTCTCCTCGAACTTCTAGTTGCTCAGGATGGCCTTCACCTAACAATTGGTGCGGGATTGATGCAATGGTTTTGATATTGAGAGTGACATCCTCACCCGTTGTGCCATTTCCGCGAGTGAGAGCGCGCACAAGGGTTCCGCGCTCGTAGAGCAGATTGATAGCAAGGCCATCGACTTTTACTTCGCAGAGCCACGAGTGAACTGGTCCGCTCTTCTCGATCCGATCAAGCCAGGTTCGTAATTCATCCTTGGAGAAGACATTATCCAGTGACATCATCTTCTCGATATGGTCGTGTTGAGTGAAGTGCGTGGCGAATCCCCCGCCAACCAACTCTGTTGGGCTCTCATCAACTTTAAAGTGCGGGAACTCTGACTCAAGCTTCTTCAATCGGTTGAGGAGAAGATCGAACTCGCCATCAGAGATCGTCGGCTTATCTAAAACGTAATAACGAAATTGATGATCGCGAATCTCTTCGACCAGCGAGGTGATCTCTTCGCGTGCCTTCGAGCTCATTTCCGCGAACTCACTTAAGCCGTCGCATTAATCGTTGCCGAGCCCACAACCCGATCGCCATCATAGATAACGAGTCCCTGCCCTGTGGCTAGGCCAAAGAGAGGTTCATTGAGGGTTACGGAAATTGAATTGCCATCAGTGGAGTATGTGCAAGCAAGTGGTGAACCATGCGCTCGGACCTGAGCGAAGCCACGAAACTCAGTAGCAGTAGTTGGAATAGGGCCGCACCAAATTGCCTTCTCGCCCTCTATCGCCGAGACTGCAAGTGCCTCATGCGATCCAACAACAACCGTGTTGCTCTTAGGTTCGATCTTCAAGACATAACGTGGGGCGCCGCCTTCAGCCGGGACGGTGAGATTGAGTCCGCGACGTTGGCCGATTGTGTAGGTATAGGCACCTTGGTGTTCGCCGAGCTTCACGCCATCCTCATCGACGATTGGACCGGTCTCAGTGCCAAGGCGATCATGAAGCCATCCCGCATTATTGCCAGATGGTACAAAACAGATGTCATGACTATCGGGCTTATTCGCAACATAGAGTCCGCGCCGCTTTGCCTCCTTGCGCACTTCCTCCTTATGCGTATCCCCCAGTGGAAACACTGCGCCATCGAGCTGATCCTTATTAAGGACAGCTAAAACATAACTTTGATCTTTCAGCGGATCTTCTGCTCGGTGCATAGTTCGCCCGAGTTCGGTCTCGCGCATCTGTGCGTAATGTCCTGTTACTACTGCATCGAAACCTAGGGCACGCGCTCGATCGAGGACCGCTGCGAATTTGATCTTTTCATTACAACGCAAGCATGGATTGGGAGTTCGGCCTGCAGCGTATTCACTTAAGAAATTCTCGACTACTCCATCGTGGAACTCTTCCGCCATATCCCAAATGTAGAACGGGATGCCAATGACATCTGCAGCTCGGCGAGCATCATGGGAATCTTCGATCGTGCAACAGCCACGTGCGCCGGATCGATACTTTTGAGGGTTACTTGAAAGAGCTAAATGAACACCGACTACTTCGTGGCCAGCCTCGACTGCACGTGCGGCAGCGACTGCGGAGTCCACTCCGCCAGACATCGCTGCAATCACTTTCATCTCTGCTCCCTTAATCCTTCAGTTCCAAAACCTTCTAGCCACGTTCAATGACGAAGATGCGCTGCTCGAGCTCTATCAACCACGGTTTCGATCACCGAGGCGAGGTGGTCAATCTCTTCCCGAGTATTGCTTCTGCTCAGCGAGAATCGTAGCGAGGAGCGCGCATCGCGTTCTGAAATCCCCATCGCCAGGAGGACGTGGCTGGCTTGAGGTACACCTGCGCTACAGGCCGATCCAGTCGACGAGGCGATCCCTTCAGCATCAAGAAGAAGCAAGAGGCCATCGCTTTCAGTCCCCGGGAAAGTGATATTTGCAATGCCAGGCAGTGCGGGCAGGACATCACCATTTACTTGGATATCAGGAATTCGATTACGCAATGATTCGATGAGATAGGCGCGTAGTTCTCTCACCTCTCGGTAAGAAACGTCTCGGTCGTGATCTGCTGCCGAGGCAGCCGCCGAAAAGGAGACGATCGCAGGGGCATTTAATGTTCCGCTGCGGATATCGCGCTCTTGGCCCCCGCCATGCAGGATCGGCGTGATGTCGATACCACGTTGCAAAATAAGTGCTGCGACTCCAAGAGGTCCGCCGACTTTATGGCCGCTAATAGTTGCCGATGTAACGCCTAGCTCATCGAAGTTGAAGTCAACTTTTCCGAATGATTGAACGGCATCGGTATGAACCGGAATATCGCCTGCGATATCGACAACTTCGCGGATCGGCTGAATCGTTCCCACTTCATTATTGGAGTGCATGATGGCAATGAGTGCGATCCGGGATCGATTGCTCTCAACAATCTCCTTCAGGGCTTCGAGATCAATGACGCCAACGCTGCTCACTGGGACTTGGATGACATGTGCTCCTTCGTGCGACTCTAGCCACTCAACTGGATCGAGCACCGCGTGATGTTCGAAGGCCGAGATAATGATGAGGTTGCGCTCGGAATTTTCACGAATACGTTTCCAGTAAAACCCTTTGATCGCCAGATTATTTGCCTCTGTGCCCGATCCCGTGAAGATAAATTCGGATGGGCCACTACCTGCAATCCGGGCCAAATTTTCACGCGCTTCTTCTACCCGCTTGCGGACAGAACGTCCTTGGGTGTGAAGGCTCGAGGCATTCCCCAACTGAGAGATCTGCTCATTGAGCGCTGCTATTGCAGGCTGCGACATTGGTGTCGTTGCCGCATGATCAAAGTAGATTCCCACAAGAGCAGTCTAGATCTAAGTGGGAGATAACTCAGGACTTCTTGGCGATCACTCCATCGCGCACTTGTGGCAGCACCGTGAAGAGATCTCCTACGATGCCAAAGTCGGCGACATCGAAGATTGGGGCCTCTGGATCCTTGTTAATGGCAACAATTGTCTTTGAAGTCTGCATGCCGGCACGGTGTTGGATCGCACCAGATATGCCTGCCGCGATATAGAGCTGGGGGCTTACAGTCTTTCCAGTCTGACCTACCTGGAATGAATGTGGGTACCAGCCGGCATCGGTTGCTGCTCGAGATGCGCCAACTGCGCCACCGAGTGCATCCGCTAGTGCTTCTACGGGTGCAAAGTTTCCATCTGTGCCCTTGCCGCCAGAGACAATAATCGAAGCTTCAGTTAACTCTGGACGTCCACCCTTAATCGCAGGAGCAAGTGAATTAACGAGAGCGCGATCGGCGCCGCCGTAAGTCACAGCAAAATCTTCATGTGCTGTTGGCCCTGTGCCCGCTATCGCCTCGATCGAATTTCCGCGAAGAGTGATGATTGGCGTCCCGTGAGTCACGGTCGAGTGCACGGTGGTGGATCCACCAAAGACAGATTGTGTTGCGATGAGATCTGCATCAAGATCGATGGCATCAGTGATAAGACCGGACTCAATACGCACCGCTAAACGTCCGGCGATCTCTTTACCCCGTGCATGAGATGCAATCAAAATAGCAACTGGCTTCTCTTTCGCCACGACATCCGAGAGCGCACTTGCCACGGCACCAGTTGAAAGCTTTTCGAAATCAACGCCAGTGCAGGTAATAGTCTTATCAATCGCGAGAGCGTTCAATTGCGAGGCCAACGATGCGCCATCGCTACTGCAAATCACCGCAGTCACATCGCCCAACCGCTTTCCGAATGTTGCTAACTCAGCCGTTGCCTTACTTACTTTTCCGCCAACGCTATCTACCAAGATGATGACTGAACTCATACCAATTTCCTTTCAGCGAGGAAGGCAACCAATTGCGCTGCTGCATTTCCATCATCGACAATCTTTACCCCTGCGCCACGTGGTGGACGAGGTAGCGAATCTTTCACAGAAGACCAAGCCGCTGAACTTCCCACCTCGGTCGCAACAACTCCGATATCGGCAAGATTCTGAGTAACGAGTGGCTTCTTCTTCGAAGCCATAATTCCCTTAAAGGATGGATATCGCGGTTCATTGATCTTCTCCACGACACTGATGACAGCAGGAAGATCAGCGCTCATCTCTTCAACACCAAATTCAGTCTGACGTGAAATCTTCATCGTCGAACCAACTGCTTCAACTTTGCCAGCAAAGGTGAGTTGCGCGAATCCCAAACGTTCGGCGAGCATCGCGGGGACGACGCTCATTCGAGCATCAGTAGATTCTGTTCCGCAGAAGACCAGATCAAATCCTCCCTGTGAAATAACGGCGGCCAGAACCTTGGAGGTAGCGAGCGCATCTGACCCAGCAAGCGCTGCATCGCTGATAAGAATCGCATCGTCTGCCCCCATAGAGAGAGCTTTTCGGAGAGCCTCACTTGCTCGCTCTGGACCCATCGAGATCACGGTGATCGTATGGCCGCTTCCCTCGCCTGCTTCTCCCGTAGGTGAATTGGCTTCAACAAGTGCAATCGCAGATTCAATGGCATATTCATCGAGGTCATTGAGCACGGCATCGACGCTTTCACGGTCGAGGCGTTGATCTGAGCCCATCTTCTTCTCGGCCCATGAATCCGGAACTTGCTTGATGCAGACAGCAATCTTCATGGCGCTTATGTTACTCATGGGTAGCCTGGATTGCACCTGTTCATCTAGCCTTAAGCGACACGTAACCTCAAGGGCAAGTCGAGGCTTTCTCGCTCCAGCACCCTGTGGTTCATGAGAGTGGGAATCGTTACGGAGAGCTTTCTCCCCCAGATCAACGGGGTGACGAACTCTGTTCTTCGCGTCCTTGAATTCCTCGAAAGCCAAGGCCATCAAGCGATGGTGATCGCGCCTGAGAGCAATGGCGGACCGACCGAATACCACGGACATCGGATTAAGCGAGTCCCGGCAATACCAATCCAATCCTTGCTTCCTATTGGCCTACCGATCGCCATGCCAACTCGAAAATTGGAGTACCTCCTCGATGGCTTTGCGCCAGATGTTCTCCACCTCGCATCACCATTCGCTCTTGGTGGATACACCGCTCGCATCGCAAAACGCCTTCAGATTCCAACTGTTTCGATTTACCAAACTGATCTTGCCGGCTTTGCCAGCCACTATGGCGCGACGATCGCTGGAAACTCACTTCGAAAGATTGTAGGAAAGATCCATTCACATACCAACCGAACTCTCGCACCTTCCACTTCCGCCTGCCAAGAACTCATTTCGCAGGGCGTCAACAATGTTCATCTCTGGCGCCGGGGCGTGAACACCACGCTCTTCAACCCGATGCAACGTAATCTCGAACTTCGCAGCTCGTGGGGTGCGGGCCATAAATTGATCGTTGGATATGTTGGTCGACTCGCCAATGAGAAGCGCATCTCCGATCTAGCAGTTCTTGATCGCGACCCACGTATTCAATTAGTACTTGTTGGTGAGGGTCCCGCTCAGGCCAAACTCACCAAAGAACTCCCCAACGCCATCTTCGCCGGATTCCAAAGTGGAACCGATCTGGCCGCCCACTACGCCAGCTTTGATCTCTTCATCCATCCAGGGCCGAATGAAACTTTCTGTCAGGCAGTGCAAGAAGCTCTCAGTTCTGGAGTTCCGTGCATTGTTCCAACAACCGGTGGGCCGGCTGATCTCGTCACGACCCAGGCTACGGGTTACATCTTGCATACCAATCGCTCGGAGTCACTTTTAGCGGCAGTTAATCATTTTATCGATCGCGATGACCGCGATGAGATGCGGCTCATGGCCCGCCACTCAGTCGTAGAGCGGACGTGGAACAAAGTTAATAACCAGTTACTCGACCACTACAAGGAAGTTATTGCCGAAGGTGTCAGCAGAGATGAAAAGGGTGTCGCATGAGGATTGTTCATATCGCTAATTTTTATGGCCCAAACTCCGGCGGAATTAAGACCACACTGCACGAGCTTGGACGTGGTTATCTGCGCCATGGACATGAATTTATCTATATCGTCCCAGGTGTTACCAACCACAGTGAAGTGACACCCTACGGTTACAAGATCACGCTTCCTAGCATCATGTTGCCAGGCAGCGGCGGCTATCGAATTATTAGAAGTAATCGAGATTTGAAGAAGATCATTGCATCCCTTAATCCCGATGCAATCGAAGTCTCAGATCGCTTTACTCTTCGTGGCATCGGCACTTGGGCTAAGTCACAGTCGATTCCTACCGTCGTCTTTAGCCACGAAACGCTACGCGGCCTAGCATCCCGATTCTTGCCACACTGGCTACCCCTTGATTCACTCGTTAATTGGCATAACCGCAGACTTGCATCTTCATTTGACCACGTCGTGGCAACTACCGAATTCGCAGCAAAGGAATTCCGGGAGATTTCAATTTCAAATATTGTGAAGATTCCACTTGGTGTAGATCTCGAAACTTTCACGCCAAAGAATCGATCCCTTCAACTTCGTCGCGAACTCTTACAAGGTGCCCAACTACTTCTTGTACATTGCGGTCGCCTCTCTCCCGAAAAAGAGCCCCAGCGAAGTATCGAAGCGCTCGAAATCCTTTTGAAGCGCGGGATTAATGCTCGACTTGTCATCATCGGCAATGGCCCCCTCTGGTCAAAACTACGCAAGCGAGCCGAGGGTCTGCCAGTAGATATGTTGGGCTATGTTGCAGATCGCAAACGTGTCTCAGCCATTCTCGCCTCAGCCGACCTCTCCTTCGCTCCTGGCCCGCTCGAAACTTTCTGCCTCTCAGCTCTTGAGTCTCTTGCCAGCGGCACGCCAGTTATCGCATCTTCAAGTTCTGCGGTTGGCGAATTCTTGCGTCATGCTGAGAAGCGACCTGCGGGAGCAGTCGCCCACGATCAACGGTTCGCCTTTGCTTCGGCAGTTGAGAGATTGGCATTTAAACCATCTCTTCGCACAGCAGCTCGCCAATCGGCCGAACGATTGCCGTGGGAATCAACGGTCTCTCTGATGATGCAACTTCATGGGCTAGAGATCATTGGCGATCACGCTCCAACTGCTTCAACCAAGCGAAAGTTGCGAGTGGCGTAATGTCTATCATCATGCCATCTCTTACCTTTACGGTGATTGGCGATAGCGCAGCATTTGGCACAGGTGATTTCGACGAAGATGGCAATCCGCGAGGGTGGGGTTATTACCTCTCCCAAGTATTTAAAGATCACACTTCGTACTTCAACTATTCCCGTCCTGGTGCAAAGTCTTCCGAAGTTCGACAAGTGCAACTTGCAAAAGCGCTCGAAAGCGAGCCAGATATTTGTGCAGTGATCTGCGGCGGCAACGATATGTTACGAAATGGCTTCAGTCCGGAGGAGCTGTATCAAAATTTGCTTCAAACTTGTCACTCTCTCCTTGCTCGAGGTTCGGAAGTCTTGATGGTTCAACTCCATGATCCCAATCAACTCTTACGAGTGCCACGCCTGCTCAAGCGAGTGATCCGACGCCGAGTAGATGCTGTAAATGCGGTCTACGACCGAGTCGCACAAGAATGTGATGTCATCTTGATCCGAACTCGCAATATTCCCAATGTGCACGATCTTAGAAATTGGCATATTGATCGCATGCATCCTGGCCCATTCGGCCACCAACTTCTTGCCCGCGAGATGGCACAAGAGCTGCAAGGCCGGGGCTGGGATATTGATCTGCCCGAAGTTCGCCCACTCGATACCGAGTCGCGGCTGACGAAGCTGCTCTGGTTGATGAAGACTGGCACGCCATGGTTCCTCAAGCGTTCGGTCGATCTCCTACCTGCCGCGCTGATCCTGATGGCCTGGGAACTTTGCAAAGTTATTCGGGAGTTACTCTCTAAATAACACGGCGGTAACATCTAACGACTACCCTCTGACCCATGCAACCAGCCGATAAACGCTATCTCGGGGCTGGGCTAACCGAAGAGGGCTGTAACTTTGCAATCTGGGCGGCGGCGGCCGAGGCGGTCGAGCTATGCCTCTTCAATGAGATCGATGGCGAACTCATCGAGACGAGATATGCCCTCTCCCACCGCGATGGACCAATCTTTCACGGATATCTCAAGGGCATCAAAGCTGGACAACGTTATGGCTATCGGGTCTACGGACCTTGGGATCCAGAACACGGTTGGCGCTTCAACCCCAATAAATTACTCATAGATCCCTATTCACATCGCCTTACGGGCGAGATGAGTTACGTGCCCGAGATTTATGGTCACATCGCTTCAGATTCCTTGGGCGCAGGTGACATTACAGTCCAAGATCAGCGAGATAGTGCAGGCTTCGTTCCCTTCTCGGTCGTTACAGAGATTCATGTGCCGCATATCAATCGACTCAACACTCCATGGCGAGAGACGATCATCTACGAAGCACACGTCAAAGGTTTTACGCAATTTAATGATGCGATCCCAGAGAATGAACGTGGCACCTACAAGGCTCTCGGTCATGAGAGCACGATTCACTATTTGCGAAACCTCGGTGTGACCGCACTGGAGTTGCTCCCGATCCATGCCTTTGAGAGCGAGCCACATATCCACGAACGTGGTCGCGAAAATCATTGGGGATATAACGCGATCGCCTTTAGCGCCCCGCATAATCCATATGCTGCAACCGATGATCCGGTCGCAGAATTACAAGAAGCTATTCGCAAACTTCATGACTCCGGGATCGAAGTGATCTTGGATGTGGTCTTTAACCATACGGCAGAGGGTGGCCCTGGCGGTCCTACGCTCTCTTGGAAGGGCATAGATAGCAAGGCTTTCTATCGCAGATCTAGTGGCGATAACTACATCGATTACACGGGCTGCGGAAATACGATCGATGCGCGTCGCCCGATCGTCCATCGCATGATCATTGACTCACTTCATTTCTGGTCTGAAGTCATTGGTGTTGACGGATTCCGCTTTGATCTTGCGACTTCTCTCTCGCGAACCGATCAAGGAATTTTGACCAACTCCTCCCTCATGATGGCGATCTCTAGCGATCCAAAGTTACGTGAACGAAAGTTAATCGCCGAGCCATGGGATATCGCGGGCTACGCCTTAGGAGATTTCCACCATCCATGGCGTGAGTGGAATGATCACTACCGAGATTCTGTACGTCAATTCTGGCTTGTGAATCCATCTCGTCAATATTCAGAAGGTGTAGGTGATGTTGCATCCAGACTCTCTGGATCGCATGACGTCTTCTATTACCGAGGTCCGACTTCCTCGATTAATTTTCTCACCGCCCACGATGGCTTCACCTTGCGAGATCTAGTGAGCTATAACGAAAAGCACAACGAAGCCAATGGTGAAGAGAATCGTGATGGTTCAGATGCAAATCGATCATGGAATATGGGCGTTGAAGGCCCGACGCAAGATCACGAGATCAATGCGCTCCGGACTCGCATGCAGAAGTCGCTTTTAGCGACCCTCTTTTTGAGTGCCGGCGTTCCGATGTTGACAATGGGCGATGAGGTAAGTCGCACCCAACACGGTTCAAATAACGCTTACTCTCTTCCAAGAGATGGTGATCTCACTGGGCCAGATGCTTTCTACGGCGGCTGGGCTCTGAAGTGGCAGACTAGCGATGATGAAGAAGAGATCTTTGAAACTACCAAGTTGCTCATCGCCCTTCGCAAGAAATACCTCTCTCATGTGACAAAAGAATTCTTTACCGGCGAGATGGATCTGGGAACTAATCGAAAAGATCTCGCCTGGTTTAGACGTAATGGCGATGAGATGACTCCGGAAGATTGGCAAGACTCTGGCCGTGATCATCTGGCGATGTTGGTCGAAGCATCCATTGGGCAGGCGCTTTATGTCGTCTTAAATGCCGACTGGGAGTCAGAACAATTCACTCTCCCGACAGAGAAATGGGGAATCTCTTACCGGTGCATCTTTGACTCCTCGCGCAATCTCTCTGACTTTGAACCGCGGATCGAAAAACCTGGTGCTCTCACAGAGGTAGCCCCTCATGCTGCGCAGGTCTGGCTAGTAAATAGGTATTAATTCACAGCAATATTTCGAGTAATACTCGTTAGTACGCTTGCGAAATCCGTAAACTTTCAGGCATGTTAGCTGTCGTTGCGCCCGGTCAGGGCTCTCAAACACCTGGATTCCTCACACCATGGTTTGAATTCTTCGACGCTCAAGGGTCATTTTCAGCCAACCTCGTTGCAGGCTGGTCCGAACGTTGTGGAGTGGACCTGCGCCACCTCGGCTCTCTCGCCGATAGTGATGAGATCAAAGATACGGCGAACGCTCAGCCTCTTCTCTTTCTCGGGGCCATGACAGGAGTCGGTGCACTCTTTGCCGGCGATGCCTCCGCCGTTTCTATCGTTGCCGGGCATTCAGTCGGCGAGATCGCAGCCGCAGCATTTGCCGGCGTGCTCTCCCCTGATGATGCAATCTCGCTCGTCGCACTCCGAGGTCGCGAGATGGCTAAGGCGGCCGAAGGTTCACACAGTGGGATGTCCGCCGTTTTGGGTGGCGATCGGGATCTCGTCGTCGCTCATCTACTTTCGTTAGGGCTTACCCCCGCCAATGAAAATGGTGCGGGGCAGATAGTCGCCGCTGGCTCCCTTGTCGCGCTTGCCAAACTTTCAGAGAACTCACCAGAAGGTTCTCGTGTCAGAGCGCTTGCTGTCTCCGGCGCCTTCCATACATCCGTTATGCAACCAGCAGTTTCAGCGGTCGGATCGATGGCTCAAGGAATCACTGTTTACGATCCGCAGACCACAATTCTCTCCAATAAAGATGGTGCCGCAGTCTCGCAAGGTCGCGAAGTGATCGATCGCATTGTTGGACAGATCGCTGGCCCCGTTCGCTGGGACCTATGCATGCAGAAATTGGCTGATCTTGGCGTCACTGGAATCTTGGAGGTTCCACCTGCTGGAACTCTCACCGGTTTAATCAAGCGGGCCCAACCTCAGATCGCCACCTTTGCACTCAAGACACCGGATGATCTCGATGCAGCACGTGCCTTTGTCGCAGAACATGGTGGCAAGTAATGGCACTGACCAATAATCAGATTACTCAGAATTCGCGAATCCTCTCGGTCGGGGCCTTTCGTCCTGCGCGAGTAGTCCCTAACTCAGAGATTGTCGATCTCATTGAGTCATCTGATGAGTGGATTCAGCAACGAACTGGCATTGCCTCTCGTCACCTTGCAGCAAAAGATGAATCTCTCATCGATATGTCTGTGAAAGCGGTACAGATCGCAATCGATCGGGCGAAGATCTCAGTTGAAGAGATCGATGCGATTATCTTTGCCACCATCTCTTACCCGTTCCAAGCACCGAGTGCTGCAACTGAACTCGCAGCTCGGATTGGTGCAAATAAAGCCGCGGCATTCGATATCTCTGCAGCATGCGCTGGCTTCTCCTATGGCGTTGGTATGGCCTCAGATTTTGTCCGCAACAAAACAGCTAAATATGTTCTTGTCGTAGGTGGCGAGAAGCTCTCTGATTTCACAGATCCAACCGATAGGGCCACCGCATTCATCTTTGCCGATGGCGTCGGCGCAGTCATCGTTGGTCCATCGGAGACGGTGGGAATTGGGCCAACCATCTGGGGATCAGATGTTCAAAACCGTGATGCGATCACTCTCGAACCATCCTTTTTGGAATTTAAAAATGGCAAGAGCGTTGACGATGTTGGCTGGCCAAATATCGCCCAAGAAGGTCAACGAGTATTTCGTTGGGCCGTCTATGAAATGGCGCCTGTCGGACGGGCGGCGATCGAAGCAGCTGGAATTACGCCAGGAGATCTTGCAGCCTTTATTCCGCACCAAGCCAACGAGCGCATCATCGACTCGCTCGTAAAGTCCATGGGCCTTCCCGATACTGTTGAAGTAGCTCGAGATATCCGGACTACGGGCAATACCTCTTCTGCTTCAATCCCGTTGGCGATGGATCGCCTCCTGCACGAACACCCTGATCTTCACGGCAAGAATGCACTGCTCATCGGTTTCGGAGCGGGGCTAGTTTTTGCTGCACAAGTGGTGGAATTACCACCAAAACCGCAGTAAGTCGCAATACAGTAAGCGAGCAACAGCTCGAATGAATAAGTACGACACTAACAAGGAAAGAGAAGAACAATGTCAGTAACACAGGCTGAAGTACTAGCAGGAGTCAAAGATATCGTCGTTGAGGTTGCAGGTATCGACCCAACAACAATCGAGATGGAGAAGCGCTTCAACGAGGATCTCGAAGTAGATTCACTCTCAATGGTCGAAGTTATTGTCGCCGCTGAAGAGAAGTTTGGCGTAAAGATTCCTGATGAAGAAGTCACAAAGATGACCACAGTTGCAGATGCAGTGAACTTCATCGTCGCAGCAGCCAAGTAAGTAACCAAGTAAGTAAGCACTCTATTTAAGAGGAAATCATGTCTAAAACACGCGTAGTTGTCACAGGGCTTGGCGCAACAACTCCACTCGGTGGGGATGTACCAAGCACATGGGATGCTCTCCTTGCCGGCAAGAGCGGTGTACGCACCCTCACGGAAGAGTGGGCGATCGATGCCTCTGTGCAATTTGCTGCGCGTGTAGCTGTAGAACCATCGGAGGTGATGGAACGCGTTGAGATGCGCCGCTTGGATCGATCCGAGCAATTCGCCCTTATCGCTTCCCGCGAGGCCTGGAAAGATGCCGGCTCCCCCGAAGTTGATAAGACTCGTCTTGGTGTCGTGATCGCATCTGGTATCGGTGGCGTCATCACCCTCCTGGATCAATATGACATATTGCGCACTAAAGGTGCCCGCAGTGTCAGCCCACATACTGTTCCGATGTTGATGCCCAATGGTCCATCAGCAAACGTTGGCTTGGAGTTGCAGGCAAAGGCGGGAGTTCATACTCCAGTGAGTGCTTGTGCATCCGGAGCTGAAGCGATCGGTTATGCCATGGAGATGATTCGCTCAGGACGAGCCGACATCGTCGTTACTGGTGGCGTCGAAGCTGCTATCCATGCCCTTCCGATGGCAGGTTTCGCCTCGATGAAGGCGCTCTCTACCCGTAACGATGCACCATCAAAAGCATCGCGTCCATACGACAGAGATCGCGATGGTTTCGTTCTTGGTGAAGGTGGCGGCGTCATCGTTATTGAATCCCTCGAACACGCTCAAAAGCGCGGTGCGAAGATTTATGCAGAGCTCGCAGGACAAGGTTTAACCTCTGATGGGTATCACATCGCAGCACCCGATCCAGAAGGTTCTGGAGTCGCTCGTGCGGTTCAATTTGCTCTCAACGATTCTGGTGTAGATCTCTCAGAGATTGTTCACCTCAATGCTCACGCGACCTCTACCCCAGCTGGAGATGTCGCTGAAGCACATGCGCTTGGCGCAGCCCTTGGCGAACATATCTCTCACGTCGCCGTCTCTGCCACGAAATCAATGACCGGCCACCTACTCGGTGGTGCTGGCGCGATTGAATCTATTTTCTGCATCTTGGCGTTGCATCACCGAATGGCGCCACCGACTATCAATATTGAAAATCTTGATGAATCAGTCACGATCGATGTCGTGCGCGATCAACCCCGCCCATTACCGGCTGGGCCAATCGCTGCACTCAATGACTCATTTGGCTTTGGTGGCCATAATGTCGTGCTGATCTTTAAATCCTACGAATAAAAGTAGTAAGAGCGAACTCTTTACTTCGATACTTTAAAACTCACACTCACTGTCACGGATACGGTCTTTGGAATCGTTGAGGTGTCGTAATACCCGCCACCAGAAGCATCTGTTGAATCCTGAGTAGTGACCTGAACTGGCCCGCTCGTCACAGAGAGAACTGATCCGACCTTCCCACCAACAGCTGCGGTGATCGACTCGGCACGTGCCTTTGCATCCTTCATAGCATCAGCAAGTAATTGTGGGCGTAGCGAAGAGAGTGTCGAGACTAAATATTGTGGTCCGTTGTTTTGGACATTAACACCTGTGGCAAGAAGTGAACCGATGCCATTTGTCAGCTTCTTAATTAACTGCACATCTTTGCTGCGAACAATGGTTGTCTGCGATGCGTTGTAGGAGAGGACTCGACCGGTTGGGTTACCGTTGATGTACTCGTTATTCGGATAAGAAGAGATTCCACCTACTTCGATCCCAGTCTCAGGAAGTGTTCCGGCAACCAGGTAGTTGCGAAGAGCAAGTGACCCCTTCTCAACTTTCTGCACCGCACTGGATGCGGATTGACCACTCTCTGAAACGGTGAGGTTCCAGACCACATTGTCAGCAGTTGCCGAAGTCTTTGCAGACCCTGTCACCGTGATCGCGTTTCCTGCCTTTGCTGCCAAACCAGAGCCGATAAGTGATCCGCCCGCGATTAACCCGATCATGATGAAGATTGATCCAAAGAGTGCGCCAAAGGGACGGGGCTTAAGAAGAGGTAGTTTCATGATCTAAGCCTACGCATATCTCCCCCAAGGATCGCGTTCAGGGCTGGGGATAGCGCTCAATCGAGGCCATAAAGTGGTTTCCATCGCCAGTGATAGCCGTTACACTTACAACCAGTCCGACGCTTGGCAGTACCCGTTTTAGCAATTGAGTAATCAGTGCTTTCCCCGGTAAATCTGTACAGAGGAAGACCGGTTCCTAAGGAATTCTTAGGAGTCACATTTACCGTAAGGAATACAGTTACATGGCAACAGGTACAGTTAAGTGGTTCAACTCTGAAAAGGGTTTTGGTTTCATTGCTGTTGATGG
>CANBSP010000002.1 GCA_947372165.1 Actinomycetota bacterium
CACGTGTTCCTCACCCGTTCGCCACTAATCCATCCCCGAAGGAACTTCATCGTTCGACTTGCATGTGTTAAGCACGCCGCCAGCGTTCGTCCTGAGCCAGGATCAAACTCTCCATAGAAAGTTGTGATCTGGCAAAAAACAAAACTAGCTATTGCTATTTTTTGTTTTACCAATTGTTTCTGTTTTGTAATGATCTCAAAAAGAGAAAATACAAAGGAATTTTGGCCTGAATCACGAAACCTTCATTTGCATGAAAGCAGCGTAAAACAAGCCGATTGGCATTGATTGTGCACATTGTTGAGTTCTCAAGGTACGTACGCGCACCAGTCGCAATCCTTTACAGACTGTAACCAGGGCAGACTGAGTAACTTAGTGCAAAGATCATCTTCCGGTCAACTTACGTTAACCAGCTGAAGTTCTGCTTGGGTTAATCAGGTGTCGCTGCACGGCCTTTAAAGTCCGTTCCGCAAGCGAGGGAGAAAGATAACCCGGGAATGGCCCTAGGGTCAAATCGGGCAAATCAGCCCATTTAGCCCTCCCAAAGCTACTCGGTTCTGGGACAGTCGACTCTCTGAAAATCGAAAATGAGTTGAAAAAACCTCTGAAACCCTTATAAATCACTGGTTTCAGAGGTTTTGACGTAAATTACAACTCTGTTATTTCACCTGAAATTAGATGATTTCGACCGCCGCTAGGTCCCGCTTCCCCTTTCGAAGGAGGAGGAATCGGGAATGAATTAGATCACTATCGGTGGGAGTGAACTCCTCCCCCGAAACCTTCACATTATTGAGGTAGGCGCCGCCCTCTTTGACGATTCGTCGCGCTGCAGATTTAGAGTCGACGACTCCGGTCGCAGCTAATAAATCAACCCAAGATGGGAAAACTTCGCCACGAGGAATAGTTGTTCGCGGTAATTGCGAGAGCGCCGATTCCAATGTCTTTGGATCGAGTTCACGAATCTCACCTTGACCAAAAAGTGCCTTCGCTGCAGCTTGTGCATTCGCACATTCAACTTCACCGTGCACAAGTGTTGTAAGTTCTTCGGCAAGTGCGCGATGTGCAACGCGCGCACCGGGATTCTCACGCAACTCAACAAAGAGAGACTCTAACTCTTCGTGAGATTTGAAGGAGAAGGTCTTGAGGAACCTTTCAACATCAGCATCATCTGTACCAATCCAATATTGATAGAAGGCATAAGGTGATGTCATCTCCGGATCGAGCCAGACGCTTCCGCCAGCGGTCTTTCCAAACTTCGTACCATCGGCTTTTTGCAAAAGTGGAATCGTGAGTGCGTGTGCCGATCCAGATTCAGCGCGACGAATGAGATCCAGCCCTGCAGTGATATTTCCCCACTGATCACTGCCACCAAGTTGGAGGATGCAGTTGTGGCGTCGATAGAGTTCTAGAAAGTCAAAGGATTGCAAGACTTGATATGAGAACTCAGTGTATGAGATTCCGCCACCTTCTAACCGCGAAGAGACAGAGTCCTTTGTGAGCATCTGGTTTACACTGAAATGTTTACCAATGTCACGTAGAAATTCGATCGCCGTAACATTCTTCGTCCAATCAAGATTGTTAACGAGCTTCGCTGCATTTAAACCTTCGAAGGTAAGGAATCGCTCGAGCTGCTTACGGATTCGCGAAACCCACTCTGCAACGACCTCATCGCTATTGAGAGCGCGCTCCTCGTTGCGACCACTGGGATCGCCCACGAGACCAGTTGCTCCCCCAACCAGCGGCAGAGGCTTGTGTCCAGCTTGTTGGAATCGACGCATGACCAGAAGTACGACGAGATTACCCACGTGCAAGCTTGGTGCGGTGGGATCAAAACCCAAATAGAACGAGATAGGCCCAGCCTCAAGATCCTTGATCAGGGCTTCTTTATCAGTGGTTTGAGCGATCAATCCGCGCCATTCCAGGTCAGCGATAAGTCCTTGTGTCATACGTTGATCATCTCCAAAAAGTCAGAACGTTTTCCGTCAAAGTACTCGATTAAATTCTGGTTGCTCTTATTGAGTGAATGTATCTGCTTCACCAGGCTTGCGGTAGATGTACCACCAATAGATGTTCGTGAAGCGATCGCTCCTTGTGCTGAGAGCGTACTTCTCAAATCTGGCGTGAGCCGTGCGTCGATCGCTGCAAGATCCGCATCGCTGAGTTCGTGGACTTCAAGTGATTTACTCTCTGCCACTTGTACGCAGCGGCCAGATATCTCGTGAGCTGTAGCGAATGGCACTCCGGCACGGGCTAGAAAATCCGCAATCTCTGTTGCAAGTGCATGTCCACTCGATGCCCCGGCAGCCATGCGTTCCTTATTGAAGGAGGTAGTTTCAACCATTCCAGTCAGCGCTGGCAAGATCGTGAGAAGTGTGATGACGGAGTCAAAGGTTGGCTCCTTATCCTCTTGCAGGTCGCGGTTATAGGCGAATGGCAAACCTTTTAACATTGTTAAAACAGAGGTGAGGTTTCCGATTAAGCGGCCACTCTTGCCTCGCGCAAGTTCTGCAATATCTGGATTCTTCTTCTGCGGCATGATGGAAGATCCGGTTGAGAAGGCATCGTCGAGAACTGCCCAACCGAATTCGGTTGTGCTCCAGAGCGTGTACTCCTCGCCAATGCGAGAGAGGTGAACACCGATATTCGCCATCACAAAGAGTGCCTCGGTAACAAAGTCACGGTCACTCACAGCATCAATACTGTTTCCATGTGACGCCGCAAAGCCAAGATCATCAGCGCTATTTTCTGGATGTGGCACGAGCGCTGATCCAGATAAAGCTCCCGCCCCTAATGGTGAAATTGAATTTCGTGAGAGCCAATCTTGAATGCGAGTGAGGTCGCGAAGCAGTGCATGCGCATGCTTTGCTAACTCTTGACCAAAATTGATCGGTTGGGCATGTTGAAGATGGGTGAATCCCGGCGCAATCGCCTCTTTATATTCATCGGCCTTATTGGTGAACTCTTCGACCAGCGGAAGGATGGCTGATCCGATCGCAATCATGTGATCAATCAGATAGAGCTTAAAATCCGTGACAACGAGGTCATTTCGAGAACGGCCAGCTCGGAAGGCTCCGCCGAGATCTCCTAGCTTTGAGGTGAGTCCGCGCTCGATGGCAGAGTGAACATCTTCATCGGCAGCGACCGGCTTAAAGGAGCCGGCTTCGATCTCCTCCCCCAAGGCAATCAGGGCGATCAGAATCTTGTCGGACTCTTGCTGAGAGAGAATTCCGGCCTCGGCAAGCCCTTTGACGTGGGCAATATTGACCCGGATGTCATAAGGAGCGAGCACCCAATCGAAATGGACGCTTCGCGAAAGAAGCGCTGCCGATTCCGCCGGGCCTGCACTAAACCTGCCACCCCATAGGGCCATCTACTTACTCCGCTTCGATTTTTGGGTATGTGCTTTAGGTGATGATTTTACTGCTTCCCCATCCAGTAATGCGGTTAATTCCTTGGCCAGAGCGGACCCACCTGTGGTCGTCCTTGCCACAACAATTACCGTGTCATCGCCAGCTATGGAACCAATTCCATTCTTCAACTCACCATTAGCGATGGCCTGATCGATCTGCCCAGCAAGAAGTTGCGCCCCACCTGGAGGTGTCTTGGCCACCACAAGATTGCCGCTCGGAACCACACTCAACAGGAGATTCTTCGAGCGCTGCGACTTTAATGAAGTATTTCCGCCCAAGATATATCGAAAACGGCCATTGGCATCTTTGCCTCGAAGTGCACCGATATCTACCAAGTCGCGACTTGCAGTGGTCTGCGTAACTTCAACGCCTCTTTTGCGAAGGGCTTGAACGAGCTCCTCTTGAGATTCGATCTTCACGCTAGCGATGAGATTGGAAACTAACTCTTTCCGCGCTGCAGGATTCATGCGTTCTGCCCTTCATTGATGCTCTTCATGGTGAGAGCAAATTTTTTTAGGAATTCGCGGAGTTGGGTATCCGTAATTGTTAAAGCAGGTGCGATCCGTATGACACGTGGCCCGGTTGCATTAACCAGGATTCCATTTTCCCGCCCGAGCGACACAACTTGTGGCGCAATATCAGAGTCAAGAACGATGCCAATGAGAAGGCCTTCTCCACGGACCGAGAGAACGCCAGGAACTTTTTCAAGATCTGACTTCAATGATTTGCCAACCTTTGCTACGCGAACCATGAGATTCTTCTTCTCGATAACAGAGATAGCCGCGAGACCCGCTGCGCAGGAAACTGGATTACCACCAAATGTGCTGCCATGATCGCCAGCTTTAAATGAGGGCGCTTTCTCAGTTACAGCGATCATCGCGCCAAGCGGAAGCCCGCCGCCCAATCCCTTTGCGAGAGTGATGATATCTGGCGTGATTCCCGCATATTCATAGCCAAACCACTGACCCGTGCGTCCCATCCCAGTCTGAACCGCGTCGATACAAAGTAGCGCGCCGTATTGATCACAGAGTTCGCGAACCGCCTTTAAATAACCTGCAGGTGGAACAACGACACCATTCTCGCCTTGGATTGGCTCTACGATCACCATTGCAGTTCGACGAGAAACAAGACGTTTCATTGAATCAATATCGCCATAAGGGGCGAATTCAACCTTCTTCAAGAGCGGTAGAAAGGGCAATCTCTTTCCACTCTGGCCGGTCATAGAAAGTGCGCCGACGGTTCGACCATGGAAGCCACCTTCTGTTGCAACAATCTGGCCTCGCCCAGTGAGTCGTGAAAGTTTGAGCGCTGCCTCGTTTGCTTCGGCGCCGGAGTTGCAGAAGAAGACTCGGGCATGAGGTGACTTGGTAAAATTCGTGAGCTTCTCTGCCAATTTAAGTTCAGGTTCGTGCATGTAGTAATTGCTCACATGCGAGAGTTCGCGAATCTGGCGTGAGACCGCCGATACAACTACCGGGTTGGCATGTCCCACTACGGTCGTTGCAATTCCGCCGAGCATATCGAGATAGCGCTTGCCCTCAACATCCCAGACAACCGAACCCGACCCTTTGTGAAGGGCAATCGCAGGAGTGCCGTAGTTCATCTGCAAATTTTGGTTCCAGAACTTTGCTAGATCAGAGTTCTTGCTTTTCATCGAATCACCTTTGTCCCACCATAGCCATCGAGTGCTGCGATCAAATTTGCCGGGTCTCGGCCATCGATGACGCGGGCAACCTTTGCGCCATTATCTAAGGCATAGAGTGCGGCTTTTGCTTTAGGAATCATCCCAGCAGCAAAAGTAGGCTGCAACTCTCTGAGTTCATCGGCAGTGCAATCGGAAATAATCGAGGCCTTCTCAGGATAATTTCGATAGATTCCTTCGACATCGGTCATGAAGATCACTTGATCAGCCTTAAGTGAGCCGCCAATCGCTCCAGCTGCAAGATCGCCATTGAGATTGAGCCCCTGTCCGTGGAGATCCACTGCGACTGGCGAAAGTACTGGCAGATAGCGACTGGAAATTAGCTGCTTAAGCAACGACGGATCAGTTGAATCAATATCTCCCACCAGGCCGATATCGATCGCTTGACCATCAACAATAGGATGCATGACCTTTGCTCGAATCGTCTGACCATCTGATGCTGAAAGTCCGACCGCATTCACGCCATAGGCGATCAACTGGTTGACGAGTGTTCGGCAGACCTTGCCGGCCAATGTGCTCTGCACAACCTCGAAAATTTCCGCAGTCGTCTTGCGGTATCCCGAAACCATCTCACTTTCGATGCCATGGATCGCTAATTCCGCATCAACCTGTGGCCCTCCCCCGTGAATAAGGGCAATCTCGCCCCCACTCTTATGGAAGGAGGCGATGACTTTGAGTATGCCGTCAGGTACGCCTGGCTCTGGGAGGGCGTGGCCGCCATATTTCACGACGATCATGAGGAGTATGCGCTGTTCTCGTGGACATACATAGCTGTTAGATCGTTCGTCCAGATGGTCGCAGCTTCATTGCCAGCTTTGAGGTCAATGACGATCTCGATCTCCTTGTTTCTCATTGATACCTGTGAGCGATCCTCGCCCGGCGCGCTGTTCTGACAGACCATCACGCCATTAAGTGAGACATCTATCGTCAATGGATCGAACTCAGCCGAGGTAGTCCCGATCGCTGCGAGGACTCTCCCCCAATTTGGATCTTCGCCGTGAAGGGCGCATTTGAGGAGATTATTTCGAGCGCACGATCTTCCGACCTCAACTGCATCTTGCTCTGATGCAGCATTGATGGTTGTGATTTTCACAATCTTTGAATGACCCTCCGCATCTGCAATAAGTTCTTGAGATAAGGAACTGGCGCAGGCCATCAATAGTGATTCCAAATCCGAATCCGCGATATCAATTCCCGATGATCCGGATGCCATGAAGAGCACGGTGTCATTTGTTGAGGTGCAACCATCGGAATCAATGCGATTATAGGTACGAGAGACAACATCTTTGAAGATTGCATCAGCCCGAGGGCCAACCTTCGCATCGATCGCAATTATGCTGAGCATCGTGGCGAGCGATGGTGCCAACATTCCCGCCCCTTTTGCCATGCCGAAGATTCGGATGCCATTGCTCTCCTGCGAGAATATTTTCGGACGTGAATCGGTTGTCATAATGGCAGTCGCGCAATCGAGACCAGCATCGGGTGAAAGTTGCTGCACCGCTTGATCAATACCTGAGATGATTTTCTCCATTGGCAGTCTTTCGCCAATAAGACCGGTTGAGCACACCACGACATCCGAGGCAGAGATGCCGAGAGCTTCCGCGACTTTTTCAGCCGTCTTATGAGTATCCAGGAAACCCTCGGGGCCTGTGCAGGCATTTGCGCCGCCGCTATTGAGGACAACTGCATCTACCCGTTGGTCCACCACTACTTGCTTTGACCAGATTACTGGTGCTGCGCTCACACGGTTTGACGTAAATACTGCAGAAGCAAATCGTGACGGTCCCGTGTTGACGATGAGTGCAAGATCGGGATTGCCCGAAGCTTTGATTCCCGCACTTAAACCTGCCCCAATAAATCCTTGTGGGAGCCTATTCATGCCACTCATGAGCCAATTCCAACCGTGGAGAGCGCAGTCAACTCTGGAAGTCCGCAGATGATGTTTGCATTTTGAATCGCTTGGGCTGCTGCACCCTTTCCGAGGTTGTCGATCGCAGCACTCACAATCAAGCGCCCGGTATGTGAATCGACCGCTACTTGAAGATGAAGAGAGTTTGAAGCCAGAACCGATGAGGTTTTCGGAAGTTGACCTTCTGGAAGAATAGTTACCGCTGGCTCATCGCGGTAGAGCGTCTCGTAAACAGTGCGAACTTGCTCATATGTAACGCCTGAAGTTAACTTCGCAGTGACTGTTGCAAGTATGCCGCGGGGCATTGGCGCTAAAATCGGCGTGAAGGAGATCTTCACATCACCATCAGCGATGGCCGTCAGACTCTCTTCAATCTCGGGCGTATGCTGATGAACTCCGCCAAATTTATAAGAGGTGAGAGAATTCATCACCTCGCTGCCAAGCAAATTAACTTTGGCTGATCTTCCTGCACCGGTTGTTCCAGATGAGGCGACAACGACGATATCACTTGCATCGATCAGCTTCTTAGCAATTGCAGGTGCGCTGGCAAGTGTAATTGCGGTCGCATAACATCCTGGATTTGCGACTCGTGACGTTTGCGCAATCTGTTGACGTTGACCTGGTAATTCCGGTAAGCCATAGGTCCAGGTGCCAGCGTGGCTTCCACCGTAATATTTCACCCAACTTGTCGCGCTATGGAGTCTGAAGTCGGCGCCAAGGTCGACCACCTTGACTGCTTCCGCTATCGACGGGATCAATTTTGCAGATTCGCCATGTGGTAGCGCTAAAAACACTAAATCGCATTTGTTGATAGACGAGATATCCGTTTTTTCAAAGGATCGGCCTGCAAATGTCGTCAGGTGCTGATGGACAGATGTGATCTCTTCCCCGGCATTGGTGCCGGCAGAGATATACGCAAGATCAAAATGTGGATGTCCTAAGAGAAGGCGAAGGAGTTCCCCGCCGGCATATCCGCTTGCCCCAACCACGCCAATTTTCATGGGTCGAGAGTACATCATTTTGCATAATTATGCTTGAATTTGCATAAATATGCATCAACTATTTGAGGGTCAATCTCGAAGGATGGCCCCACAACGCTCGGTCGCACGTGCGCCAGCAGCAAGTCTGAATGCGCTCACTTCGTCAGCCGTGAGGGTTCGATCCGGTGCTCGGAAGACCATCGTGAAGGCAAGGGAGATTCGCCCCTCCCCCGCTTGGTCGTATCGATCGAAGAGCGTGATGGATTCAAGTAATTCCCCTGCGCCTTCGCGAAGGGCTGCTTCGACCGCGCTGGAGGCGACATCCGATGAGACAAAGAGTGAAATATCTTGGATCGCTGCCGGCATCGTCAGTACTGGTTGTGCACGTGTCTGAGGTGAGAATGGCAACTCTGAGAGGATGACAGCAAAGGCGCAACTGCGGGCTGGTAGGCCGAGTTCTTCAAGAACTCGAGGGTGCAATTCACCAGCATGGGCAACCGGTTTGCCACCGATGCGGATCTCGGCACAACGTCCAGGATGCCACGGTGCGAGATCTGATTGAACGATCTCCATCTGGTTTCCAGTTTCGGCGACGATTCGCTCTGCCATCGAGATGGCATCACTCCAGTCGAAGCTGCGACCAGCGCCCCACCAACCTTTGCGATCCAATGAACCAGAAACAACCGCACCTACAAAGAGTGGCTGCGCTGGGACGCTGTTGTAAATATCTTTGATCGTCTCATCGCTTGGCCTGGAGGATGTTGGGACGATTCCGATTCGGCTCAGAGCCGATGTATCTCGGAAGACTGAACCGATTTCAAAGAGCGCCACATCTTTTGAACCACGCGAGAGATTGCGTTGTAGCGCTGAAAGTAAGCCCGGCAAAAGATGGGTACGAAGCAGAGGTGCCTCGTCCGACATCGGGTTAGCAATTTTAAATGAGGCAGCTCGTGGACCGACAAAACCCAGAGTCTTCACCATCTCTGGCGAAACGAATGGATAGGAATAGATCTCAGAGAATCCAAGAGAGGCTAAGAGTTGTGCCACTCCGCGTTTGCGGTACTGGATCGGCGAAAGCGTGGCTCCTGCTTTGCCAGTGGGAAGGCGGGAGGGAATCAGGTCATAACCATGAACGCGAGCGACTTCTTCCGCAAGATCAGAGAGAACTTCGAGATCTGGTCGCCAGGTTGGCACTGTGAAGTTCCAAGAATGGGCTTGGGCTTGCTCTACCTCTCCGCCAATTGCGGTGAGGGCATGGCGAATCTGATCGCTTGTGTAATCGAATCCAATGAGATTGCAGATAGCCGATGGATCAAAGGTAATCATGCGTTTAGCTTTCACAGCACCAGCGACACTTTCACCGACAAACTGTGCTCCGGCTAATTCAACGAGAAGAGCGGTCGCTCTGGCGGATGCGACTGCAGCGATCGCTGGATCCACGTTTCGCTCGAGGCGTCGAGAGGCTTCAGAAGAGAGCCGTTGGGATCGAGAATTCCTCGCGATTGAGATCGGATCAAAATGTGCTGCCTCGAGGGCAATATTTACAGTGGAATCCCTTACTTCAGATTCAAGTCCACCCATGGTGCCAGCAAGCGCCAGGGCCTTCTTATCATCAGCAATCAACAGTGAATCAGCTGAAAGTGAACGCTTCTGGCCGTCAAGTGTGACGAACTCCTTCGTCATTCCTGCGCGAACAACATGAAGGGAACCCTCGATTGTGTCGGCATCAAAGGCATGGAGCGGTTGGCCAAGTTCGAGCATCACATAATTGGTAATGTCAACGGCAAGTGAGATTGAACGCATGCCACATTTCTCAATTCGCCGTTGCATCCACAATGGTGTTGGAGCCTTTACATCGACATGAGACAAGGAAGCGATCTTGATGTAATCAGCGCCCGTCGGATCATCGATCACGACTTCAATAATCTTTCCGTTTGTGGATGCGATACCAGCTAGATAATCGATAGACCCGGGATCCTTAAATGGAACACCGAGTGAGAGCGCAAGCTCACGTGCCAATCCTCGTGCCGAGAGGGCATATCCTCGATCTGGATTCACTGCTACATCAATAATCATCTCGTTGATCGCAAGGAGTGCGATCGCATCATCGCCAACCTTCGCAGATCCTGGCGAGAGAATGATGATGCCTTGGTGATCATCACTGATTCCAAGTTCGCGCGCTGAGCAGATCATGCCATTGCTGGTCTTGCCATATGTCTCACGTGCCGAAATCACGAACTCCCCAGGGAGGATCGCTCCTGGAAGCGCGGCAACAACCAAATCGCCTTCTGCGAAGTTACGAGCACCGCAGATCACATAACGAATCTCGCCGTCACCACAATCGAGTCCGACGTAGCGAATGGGCTTCTTATGCTCGGTCAGTTCTTCAATGCTGGCGACGAGGGCAACTACGAGCGGACCAGTAAGCCCCTCCCCTTGCATGACAATCTCTTCCACTTCGAACCCGACCTTTACAAAGGCTGATTCGATGAGCTCTGGTGTGCAGTCGGCCGGAAGCTCGGCGAATTCGCGAAGCCACGATAATGGGATCTTCATCGCAGGCCACTTCCAAAGTTCTGGGTGAAACGAATATCGCCTTCGACAATATCGTGCATATCGGTAATTCCGTGGCGCACCATCAAGGTTCGTTCTAGCCCCATACCAAATGCAAAACCTGAGAACTCTTCTGGGTCGATTCCGGCGGCACGAAGTACCTTTGGATTCACCATGCCGCAGCCACCCCATTCAACCCAGCGACCATTGAAGAAGAAATCAACCTCGGCGCTTGGCTCAGTGAATGGGAAAAATGATGGACGAAGTCGAGTCTTTACATCTGGCCCGAAGATCGAGCGAGCGAAATAATCTAATGTCCCTTTGAGGTCGGCCATCGTGATGTTGCGATCGATGACAAGTCCTTCGACCTGGCTAAAGACTGGGGTGTGTGTCGCATCGAGCTCATCTGCACGATAGGTGCGTCCTGGACAGATCACATAGATCGGCGGCTTCTCCTCCAACATGGTTCGCATTTGCACCGGAGATGTGTGCGTGCGCAGAACTAGGTGAGATTCGAGCGGTTCGATGAAGAAGGTATCTTGCATAGTTCGCGCTGGATGGTCTGCAGGAATATTGAGTGAATCGAAGTTGAGCCATTCCGCCTCTAACTCTGGGCCTTCCGCGATTCGATAACCGAGCCCCAGGAAGAGATCGCAAATCTCATTTGTCAGAATAGTGAGTGGGTGAAGTCCACCTTTTGGCGTGCGGTTCGCAGTAATGGATACATCCACGCGCTCCTCGATCAATACGCGAGCATCGCGCTCGGCCTCAAGTTCTACTTGCCTCGCCTCGAAGGTGGCGACAATGGCGCCCTTTGCCTTGCCGACGATCTTTCCGAATTCAGCTCGGGCAGAAGGATCCATCTGACCTAACGACTGGTTTGCCTTTGCGATGGGTGAACGATCCCCAACATGCTCTATCCGAACCTCTTTGAGTTGATCAAGATCAGTCGCTGAAGATATTGCAGAGAGGGCTGCGCCCACCATGCCATCAATATCTGCAGAAGTAAGGGTCATAAGGGTCGTTATTCTAGCGACTGCCAGCGATTCCCAAGTGGAATAACGCGATTGCAGCAGCACTCGCAACGTTGAGGCTCTCGGCATGGCCCTTCATTGGAATCCGGACCTTCTCAATAGATTCCGGCAGAGTCGGAAGACCCCGAGCTTCATTCCCAAAGATTGCGATGATGGGTTTATCAGGTTGGCAATCATGAAGATCGCGGCTGCCCAATCCATCGAAGGCGAGCACTGAGTACTCTCCCGATTGAGCGAGTTCGACAATGCTCGCCAGGGTTAGATCCTCAACGACCGGAATATGCCAGAGCGAACCAGCTGTTGATCGGACTACTTTTGGTGAATAGATATCGACACTGCCTTCAGAGAAGAGCACTGCATCGAAGCCACAGGCATCGGCCGTACGAATCGCAGTGCCGGCATTTCCTGGATCTTGAATCTGCCAGAAGAAGGCGAGCCGCTTTGGAGAGGTTGAAATGAGCTCTTCGAGAGAGAGTGCTCGATATTTGCAGAGTGCCAAAATTCCTTGAGGGGATTCGGTATCAGCCATGGCGGCCATTACTGCATCAGTGACCGGAATAATCTCTTGTGCATCAACGATCTCCGAAGAGAATTCGCCTCGCAACTTCTCTTCACCCGTTGGAGTGAGATATAACTTTTCAATGAGCGGGGCGCTCTTGATCTGTGGAATCAATGCGCTACGAAGCGATTGCATCCCATCTGCGATGAAGAGGGACTCTTCCCGACGGATCTTCTTCCCTCGTGAACCCAAAAGAGCCTTCACTCGCTCAACATGCGGCGAGTGAAGGCTCGTAATTACTTGATGGGTCATTCTTACTGTTGTGTAATGACTAATTACGCAGTAACGACATGCTTGCGAGCAACTTCAACGAGGGCTGCAAAGGCAGCTGGATCGTTTGTTGCAAGCTCTGCAAGTACGCGACGATCTACCGCAATACCAGCACCATTAAGGCCCTGGATGAAGCGGTTGTAGGTAAGACCGTTTGCGCGAGCACCAGCGTTGATGCGCTGGATCCAGAGGCGACGGAAGTCACCCTTCTTATCCTTGCGATCGTTGAATGCATAGACAAGAGAGTGAGTTACCTGCTCCTTTGCCTTGCTGAAGAGACGTGAACGTTGTCCGCGATAACCAGCGGCGCGCTCGAGGGTGGTACGACGCTTCTTAGCAGCGTGGACTCCGCGTTTTACTCTTGCCATTGTCTACTCCCCCTTTACTTCAGACCGAGCATGCGCTTGGCGGTCATAGTTACTGTCTTCTTACCTGTTGCATCATTGCTCAAACGGCGTGTGACGCGTGAAGATTTGTGCTCCAAAAGGTGGCGCTTGCCGGCACGCTCGTGCATGACTTTGCCAGTTCCGGTGAGGCGGAAGGTCTTCTTCGCACCACTGTGGGTCTTCATCTTTGGCATTGCTTCCTCGTTTCTCGTTACGCTTTAACTAAAAATTATTCAGCTTGGGCGACTTCTGGTACTGCATCTACAACCGGTGCCGATGCAGCAGGTGCAGCCTTTGCAGGCGCAGCCTTCTTAATCGAGCCCTTCTTTACCAATGGTCCCAGCACCATGGTCATCGAACGTCCCTCTTTTTTAGGGGCGAACTCAACCGCTGCTACTGCTACCAACTCTTCTGCTAACTTCATTAACAGGCGATATCCCATCTCTGGTCTCGTCTGTTCGCGTCCGCGGAACTGAACAGTTACCTTCACCTTGTCACCGGCACGAAGAAACTTTTCGATGTGATTTCGCTTCGTTTCGTAATCGTGCGGTTCGATCTTTAAACCAAGTCTCATCTCCTTCACCACAATGTGGGTCTGGTTCTGGCGAGCTTCACGTGCTTTCTGAGCGATCTCGTACTTGTACTTTCCGAAATCCATCACTTTGCAGACAGGTGGCTGGGCATCAGGTGAGATTTCGACGAGGTCTAAACCGACTTCATCTGCCATCGCAAGCGCAGTGTCGATATCGACAATGCCAACTTGATCACCCTCATGTCCGATTAGGCGCACTTGTGGAACGCGAATTCGATCATTGATTCGTAGATCGGCGCTGATAACTCTTTCCTTTCAATACGGAGACTGCCCTGAAATTAATCTGACACTGCTCTTAGATCTATTGGTGAGCAAGAGGAACGGGCCGCACAAGGAAACTACTCGCATTACTCGTGAAGGCGGCGTAACCGAACTTCCTGAGCGCGAGGCGTTCAGAAGATTCCCGAAGGAATATTCATTCTTGACCAACTAACCGAAGTCAGTGAGGTGGGAGCGGCTAGCTCCACTTGATGAACTAAGGGTATCCGAGGGGGCCAGAAAGGAGAAATCCGCTAATTAGCCCCCGATAGCGTGAACGCCGCCATCGACGTGAACCATCTCCCCTGTCGTCTTGGGGAACCAATCAGAGAGGAGGGCGACTGCGCCCTTGGCAGCTGGCACTGGGTCTGAGGTATCCCACGAGAGAGGTGCTCGGCTATTCCATACTTGTTCAAAATCTTCGAAACCTGGGATCGACTTGGCGGCCATCGTCTTAATAGGACCAGCGGCGATGAGGTTGACTCGAACATTCTCTTTGCCCAGATCGCGAGCTAAATATCGTGAGCAAGACTCCAAGGCTGCCTTTGCGACGCCCATCCAGTCGTACTTTGGCCAGGCAACGCGTGCATCAAAGGTAAGGCCGACGACGCTCGCACCCTTCTCTTGATCAAAGAGCGGACGAGTAGCCATGGTCAACGATTTGAGCGAGTAGGCCGAGACATGAAGAGCTGTCGATACATCCTCCCACTCGGTATTGAGGAAGTTGCCACCAAGGGCTGCTTCAGGAGCAAAACCAATTGAATGTACGACGCCATCGAGATGAGAAACATGTTCACGGAGTCTTGCCGGAAGTTCGGCAAGATCTTCTGCACTTGTCACATCTAAGGCAATGACCGGGGCCGGCGTTGGCAGGCGATTGGCGATCCGTTGGGTGATGCTCATGGCTCGACCAAAAGAGCTCAGGATGACATTCGCACCCTCTTCTTGAGCAAGGCGAGCAATGTGGAACGCAATTGAAGATTCAGTCAAAACTCCCGTGACGAGGATATTTTTTCCTTGAAGAAGCGCCATTAGTTACCCATTCCTAATCCACCGTCAATTGGGATGACGGCACCTGTTATATATCCTGCATCTTCTGATGCAATAAATCTGACGGCATGTGCAATCTCATCAACAGATGCAAAGCGAGCCAATGGAATCTGAGCTAGATACTTCTCTTTCAAAGAGTCTGCCAGAACGGCGGTCATATCTGACTCAACAAAGCCAGGCGCTACTACATTGAAGGTAATACCTCGGCTGCCATACTCCCTTGCAAAGGAACGAGCCATCCCGACCAGGGCCGATTTTGTCGCTGCGTAGTTCACTTGACCTGCAGAACCTAAGAGTCCAACCACCGACCCAATAAGTACCACTCTTCCAGAACGTTTCTTCATCATGCCAGAGAGCGCGCGTTGAATAACTCGGAATGTCCCTGTGAGATTGGTATCGACAACATCTTGGAAATCTGCCTCACTCATGCGCAAGGCAAGGCCATCTTTCGTAATGCCGGCATTTGCGATGAGGACATCGACCGTCCCGTATTCAGCTTCGATCGACGTGAAAGCACTCTCAACGCTCGCGCGATCGGTGACATCCATGATGACACCGTTTAATCCCTCAGGCGCGCTTCCAGATCGATGTGTAATGACGACTCGATCCCCCGCAGCTTGAAAGGAACGAGCTATGGCAAGACCAATTCCTCTATTTCCACCTGTGACAAGGACGAGCCTGCCAGTCGACTGGTGATCAGTATCTGCACTCATAACTGCTAAAACTACTCGTTACTGATGCGTACTCCCAGAATAGACGCTCGACAGGCGCGAAAATCGCTAGTGCCATACGATTACGATATGGCCATTAAGCGCGGTAAGAAGAATGAGAATGCACTTCACTCCATCACCTCTGCGCAGACACCGCTCACAGTTGATCAATCTGGCCGAGCACGTCGATATTTCATCAGCATGATGATCCGTACTGCATGCTTCATTTTGACCGTGATTCTGCCAAGTCCATATCGTTGGATCGCGCTCTTCGGCGCAGTTGTGCTCCCCTACATCGCTGTCGTTGTTGCTAATGCCGGTCGCGAGACGATTATCGGTCAGTCGGCAATCTTTAACTCACGAGCGCTTGGCGCTGGTAGAGATCAAAGTAAAGACCCTTCGTAGAAACAAGCTCGTCGTGAGTTCCAGACTCGACCACACTCCCCTTTTCAAGGACGAGAATCTGATCAGCATGAGCGATTGTCGAAAGACGATGGGCAATCACGATGCTCGTTCTTCCTTGGAGCGCAACCTTCAGAGCCTCTTGAACCAGGGCTTCATTCTCTGAATCCAAATGCGCAGTTGCCTCATCGAGTATTACGATCGAAGGCGCTTTGAGGAGAAGTCTGGCAATCGCCAACCGTTGACGTTCTCCACCTGAGAGGCGATGGCCTCGCTCGCCAACTACCGTATCCAAGCCATTGGGAAGCGTCTGGATAAAATCCCAGATCTGCGCCGAGCGACAGGCGGCCTCAATCTCGGTAGCTGTTGCATCTGATTTTGCGTAACGTAAATTTGCCTCGATCGAGTCGTGGAACATATGTGAATCCTGAGTGACGACGCCGATATGTGATCGAAGTGATTCGAGCGTCAGATCTCGAATATCAACACCATTGATCGAGATCGATCCTTGCGTGACATCATAAAGTCGTGGCAGCAGACCAGAGATCGTGCTCTTGCCCGCCCCGGATGGACCAACAATTGCAGTAAATGTTCCGGGTTTCGCGATGAACGAGAGATCGTGAATGACGACTCCTGAATCAACGACCTCATCTTTAGCAACGCTCTCCAATGAGGCAAGTGATATCTCTTCAGCTTTTGGATATGCAAAGGTGACCCGGTCGAAGATTATTTCCGGTTCGCCATGTGCAAGGGGCTGCGCGCCAGGGCGATCTTGAACCATCGGCTGCAAATCAAGTACTTCAAAGACTCGCTCAAAGGAGACAAGCGCAGTCATGACATCTACCCGGATGTTAGAGAGACCTGTGAGAGGTCCGTAGAGCCTAGCCAGTAAGGCAGTGATTGCGAGCAAGGTACCGACGGTAATGCTTCCCTTGATTGCCAGGTCGCCACCAATCCCATAGGCAAATGCTGTAGCGATAGCTGCAACCGATGTCAGTGAGAGGAAGAAGATTCGATTGAGAATCGCAATCTGAATTCCCATATCTCGAACTCGTCCAGCTTTAGAAGAGAATGTTGCTAACTCACCCTTTGGCTCGCCATACAAGGTGACGAGGAGAGCCCCCGAAACATTGAACCGCTCGGTCATAGTCGAAGACATCTCGGCATTGAGGTTAAAGGATTTGCGAGTGTATTCCTGGAGTCTTCGCCCTAACCATTTTGTCGGAATCAAGAAGATAGGAAGTAGGCAGAGCGAGAAGAGAGTGATCTGCCATGAGAGCGCCATCATGGCGGCGGTCACCAAAATCAAACTGATGATATTGCTGACGACTCCTGAGAGAGTGGATGTAAATGCCTGCTGCGCTCCAATGACATCGGAGTTAAGCCTTGAGATAAGTGCACCCGTCTGAGTTCGAGTAAAGAAGGCGATCGATTGTCGTTGGACATGGGCAAAGACCTGAGTCCGAAGATCGAAGATCAATCCTTCGCCGATCCGAGAGGAGAACCATCGGCTTGCAAGGTTGAGAAGTGCATCGGCTATAGCGATAACTCCCACGATCACGGCAAGTTTGAGGACGAGTGCGCTGTTATGAGGCACAACGCCCTTATCAATAAGAGTGCGAAGAAGTAGTGGAGTTGCAACCACCAACGCCGAGTCGATCACCACCGCAAGAAGGAAGATTGTTAATTCAGTTGAGTGGGGCCGAGCGAAGCCGAGAATTCGCTTGAAAGTCCCCTCTTTAAGCTTCAGATCCTTGACCGCTCGATCCTTTGTCAGTGAGCGAAGCGCCGAATGGTTTCCTTGCATCGACACAGTAAGCCGCCCCTTTAGTCAGAGAATTCAATCAGAGAGTTATCCAGCCGGAAATAAAATGCGAAAATCACATTAGACGGTAAAACCGATCGCGCGAAGTTGTTCACGACCATCATCGGTAATGCGGTTTGGCCCCCAAGGTGGCATCCATACCCAATTGATTTTGACATCAGCAGTGAGATCTTGAAGAACAGAGCGGGTTTGATCTTCGATGACATCCTGGAGCGGGCAAGCAGCTGAGGTCAGTGTCATATCCAAGATCGCGATATTGCTCTCATCAACTTGCATGTCGTAGACGAGGCCGAGATCAACAACATTGATACCAAGTTCGGGATCGATGACATCTTTCATCGCCTCTGTAACATCATCGAGTGATGCTTGCTTACTCATATCTTCTCCTCTGGTTGTGCTCTCTATTTCGATTCTGCCTGTAGTACTGCATCTTTGAAAGCCATCCACCCTAAGAGTGCACACTTTACTCGTGCTGGGAACTTTGAGACACCAGCGAGTGCTACCGCATCTTCGAGGACTGCCTCATCGCCTTGCTGTGACCCTTTGCTCGCCATCAGTTCGGAGAATGACTCAAGGATTGTGAGGGCTTCTTCCACTCTCTTGCCATGGACGAGATCGCTCATAATCGAGCTGCTCGCTTGTGAAATCGAGCATCCGACGCCATCCCACGTAACATCCTGCACAACTCCGCCATCAAGTAAGAGATTGAGGGTAATTTCATCGCCACAACTTGGGTTCACATGGTGGACCTGAACTGACATTTGCGAGGAGAGCCCTTTGTGAAGCGGGTGTTTGTAATGATCGAGAATCACCTCTTGATACAGGGAGTCAAGTTCCATCATCACACCTTAAAGTATTTCTGAGTCGCAGTAATGCCATCAACCAAGGCATCGATATCCGAGAGATCGTTATAGAGATAGAACGAGGCCCGTGTGGTTCCAGATACGCCAAATTTGCGCATCAACGGCCAGGCACAATGATGGCCAGTTCGAACTGCAATCCCATATTGATCGAGTACTTGCCCAACATCATGTGGGTGAATTTCATCGATGGCAAAGGAGATAACTCCACCACGATCAATAGCATCGAGTGGTCCGATGATCTGTAGACCCTTAATCGTTGAGAGGCCAGCAAGGGCATAGGCGGTCAGCGTGCTCTCGTGCTCATGAATCTCTCTCATGCCTATCTTCTCTAAATATGTAATGGCGGCCCCGAGCCCAACTGCCTGCGCCATATTAGGAACTCCGGCTTCAAACTTACGTGGTGCCGGTGCCCAGGTCGCACTCTCCATCGTGACACTTTCAATCATCGAACCGCCATAGAGAAATGGTTCCATCTCTGCAAGAAGTGCCGCTCTCCCCCACAGGACTCCGATTCCGGTAGGTCCCAACATTTTGTGGCCAGAGAATGCGATGAAGTCAACGCCCAAATCTGCAACATCGACGGCAAAGTGAGGAACCGATTGGCAGGCATCAAGCACAACTATCGCGCCAACCAGATGCGCACGGTGGGCAATCTCGGCGATCGGATTGATCGTTCCCAACACATTTGATTGATGGGTGATTGCAACAATCTTTGTTCGCTCAGAGATCAGATCATCAATCGCAGAAAGATCTAGCCGGCCATCACTTGTGGTACCAAACCACTTCAGTGTCGCGCCAGTTCGCCGGGCAAGTTGTTGCCAAGGAATGAGATTGGCGTGATGCTCCATCTCGGAGACGAGAATCTCATCTCCCGCAGTCAATGCGAACGATCCCTTATTTGTATTCGAGAACGAGTAGGCGATCAAATTTATAGATTCAGTTGCACTCTTCGTAAAGACAACTTCGTCGACTTGACCATTGATAAATCGGGCGACAATCTCACGTGCACCTTCATAAGCGAGTGAGGCCTCCTCTGCAAGCAGATGTGAACCGCGATGGACTGCAGCATTATGTTCGCTGTAGAAAGATCGCTCGGCTGCCAAGACTTGTTCTGGCTTCTGGCTGGTCGCGCCAGAGTCCAGGTAGACCAATCGAGCCTCATTTCTCATCTTCTTCGCGAAGATCGGAAAGTCAGCCTTGATCGCAGCTACATCAAGAAGGGACATAAATTAGGCAGTGACGTACTCTGCGTAACCGTTCTCTTCTAGCTTATTAGCAAGTTCTGGTCCGCCCGCTTCAACAATCCGACCTGCAGCGAAGACATGCACGAAGTCAGGCTTGATGTATCGCAAGATGCGGGTGTAGTGAGTAATGAGCATGATTCCAAGGTCATTGCTCTCCTTGATGCGGTTAACACCCTCAGAGACGATGCGAAGAGCATCAACATCGAGGCCAGAGTCAGTCTCATCTAGGATGGCAATCTTTGGCTTCAAGAGTTCCATCTGCAAAATCTCGTGGCGCTTCTTCTCGCCACCGGAGAAGCCTTCATTGACATTTCGTTCAGAGAAAGCTGGATCCATGCTGAGGGCAGTCATTGCCTCTTTCACTTCGCCCACCCAGGTACGCACCTTTGGCGCTTCGCCACGGATTGCAGTCACTGATGTGCGCAAGAAGTTCGAAACTGATACGCCAGGAACCTCGACTGGATATTGCATTGCTAAGAAGAGGCCAGCCTTTGCGCGTTCGTCCACGCTCATAGCTAAGACATCTGCACCATCGAGGGTGACAGTGCCCGCAGTCACGGTGTACTTAGGATGACCGGCGATTGAATAAGCAAGGGTCGATTTTCCTGAACCATTTGGGCCCATGATTGCATGTGTCTCACCTGAGTTGATGGTCAGATCGACACCGCGCAAGATCTCCTTTGCGCCTTCTTCAGTAGTTACGCTGACATGCAGATTCTTGATCTCTAGTGTGCTCATTGTTCGCTCTCTCTACTTTTTGCTCTGAATAGTGACGGAAGTGCCTTCTTGGATTACTTCATAACTCGCTACTGCTTCGACCGCTGGCGGTGTAAGTGCTGCGCCAGTTCGTAGATCAAATTCTGCGCCGTGGAGCCAGCATTCAATCCGGTACCCAGTGACATCTCCTTCGGAGAGAGATGCATCCGAGTGTGAACAGGTATCGGAGATCGCAAAGACCTCATCGCCAATTCGTGCTACGCAGACCGATTCGCCATCGACTTCAATGCGCTTCGGCTTGCCTTGGGTCAGTTCATCGAGGTTCAGTGTGGTCATGCGATATCAACCTTTGAAAGCTCGATATCAATGCGATCCATAATGCGCTCTTCCACGGCTTCGATGGCAATCTTCGAGAGGATCTCTAAGAAGAAGCCACGGATAACCAGGCGCTTCGCCTCGCTCTCTGGAATACCGCGCGACTCAAGATAGAAAAGTTGCTCGTCATCAAATCGGCCAGTTGTTGAAGCGTGCCCGGCTCCGACAATATCGCCGGTCTCGATCTCTAAATTCGGTACCGAATCAGCGCGTGCACCATCGCTGAGCAAGAGATTGCGATTTAGCTCGTAGGTATCGGTGCCATCGGCTGCGGCGCGGATAAAGACATCGCCAATCCAGACAGTACGTGCACCATCCCCCGAAAGGGCGCCCTTGTAGTTCACGCGAGATTTTGCATGACCAATGTTGTGGTCGACATGGATCCGGTGTTCTAGGTGCTGCCCATTTCCAGCAAAGTAGAGGCCATACATATCGGCAGAGGCACCGGGGCCGGCATACTCAACGGTTGGTAACAACCGAACCAGTGATCCGCCTACGGTGATCACGACAGAGGTGAAACTGGCATCTTTGCCGATGATGGCATGATGGCGACCAAGATGGACCGCATCGTTCTCCCATTCCTGCAATGTGATAAAACGCAGGGAGGAACCAGGCTCGAGAATGATCTCGATCTCTTCGGCGAGCGTCGCAGTTCCGACATTTTCAACCACAACAGTTGAACGCGAGTGAACCCCAGCGCGGATGATGGTGCGAGCAGCCTCGGCCGATCCACCGAGTGATGTGCGCTTGAGGAAGATTGGTTCATCGATCTCAGCATTTGCAGCGATAGAAACAACAGTGACAGAAGTTGCTTTCTCGCGAACACGTTGAACGACAACATCATCTGTTGTCGAAGAAGGTGGAGTCTCAAATGAGGGCTGAGAAGAGATCGTCACGCCTGCAATATTCGAACTCAGCGATAGCGAAGGATGGTCAGCAAGGACTGTACCCACATCGTGCAGACCCTTAAGCCGCTTCAGCGGAGTGAAGCGCCAAGCCTCTTCTCGCCCAGTCGGGGTAAGAAAATTGGAAGTGAGCGTCGACATTAACCAACCGCCCCTTCCATCTGCATCTCGATCAAGCGATTGAGTTCGAGGGCATATTCCATTGGGAGTTCGCGTGCGATTGGCTCGATAAAGCCACGAACGATCATCGCCATAGCCTCATCTTCTGAGAGACCACGAGACATCAAGTAGAAGAGCTGATCATCAGAGATCTTTGAAACTGTCGCCTCGTGACCCATCGAAACATCATCTTCTCGAATATCAACATACGGGTAGGTATCAGATCGGGAAATCGTATCGACGAGAAGTGCATCGCACTTAACAGTCGACTTTGAATGATGGGCGCCTTCTAGAACCTGGACTAGGCCACGATAGGAAGTACGTCCACCACCACGTGCGACTGACTTTGAGATGATCGTTGAGGATGTGTATGGAGCGGCATGGACCATCTTTGATCCGGCATCTTGATGTTGACCTTCGCCAGCGAATGCAATGGAGAGAGTCTCACCCTTTGCATGTTCGCCCATAAGAAAGACTGCCGGGTATTTCATGGTGACCTTCGAGCCGATATTGCCATCGATCCATTCCATGGTTGCGCCTTCAGCACATGTTGCGCGCTTTGTCACCAAGTTATAAACGTTGTTAGACCAGTTTTGAATGGTGGTGTATCGAACACGGGCATTCTTCTTCACAATAATCTCAACAACCGCCGAGTGGAGTGAATCAGAAGAGTAGATAGGAGCAGTACAGCCTTCTACATAGTGAACGTAGGAACCTTCATCGGCGATGATCAAGGTGCGCTCGAACTGGCCCATATTCTCGGTGTTGATGCGGAAGTAGGCCTGCAATGGGATATCGACGTGAACGCCCTTAGGGACGTAAATAAATGAACCGCCGGACCAGACAGATGTGTTGAGCGCAGCAAACTTATTGTCGCCAACTGGAATTACTGTTCCGAAGTACTCCTTGAAGAGTTCTTCGTGTTCGCGCAAGCCAGAGTCGGTATCGACAAAGATTACGCCAAGATTCTCGAGATCCTCGCGGATTGAGTGGTAAACAACTTCTGATTCATATTGCGCTGCAACGCCCGCGACCAGACGGTTCTTCTCTGCATCAGGGATGCCGAGGCGGTCGTAGGTGTTACGAATATCTTCTGGCAGATCTTCCCAAGAAGTCGCCTGCTTCTCGGTCGAGCGAACAAAGTACTTAATAGTGTCAAAGAAGATACCGCTGAGATCTGATCCCCAGGTTGGCATCGGCTTCTTATCAAAGAGATCAAGCCCCTTAAGACGAAGATCGAGCATCCACTGTGGTTCGCTCTTCTTCGATGAGATGTCACGGACGACATCTTCGTTGAGGCCACGCTTTGCAGTAGTACCTGCATCATCCTTATCGGACCAGCCATACTCATAGGTGCCGATACCTTCGAGTTCTGGATTGGCCAACTCGATGCGTGCGGTTAGGTCACTGCTCATGCATTCGCTCCTGTGTTTGTTTTTTCGGACGAGAGATGGGGAATAAAAGTGGTGCAGACGCCATCGCCATGGGCGATCGTTGCAAGACGTTGAACGTGTGTTCCGAGAAGTCGGGAAAGTGCTTGTGTCTCTGCTTCGCAGAGTTCGGGGAATTGTGTGGCGACGTGCGCTACTGGACAGTGATGTTGACATAGTTGATCGCCCATCGGACCAGCTGTCACATCAGATGCAAAGCCTTCAGCAGTTAAGAAGGTAGCGAGCGCAGAACTCTTCGCAGCGAGCGAACTCTGCTGATCTATCTTTGCTCGAGCGCGGGACTCCATCTCACTCGCCCGTTGGTCGGCAAATGACTTGATCGAAAGATTGTTATCACTCGATGCAATAAATTTGAGAGCCGATACTGCGAGATCGTCATAAGAGTGTTCAAAATTTTCTCGACCTTGATCTGTCATCAAGAAGACACGAGCTGGTCTGCCGCGACCACGCAGCGCCGTGCTCTGATATGGCTCCCGTGATGTCAGGATCCCATCGGAAACGAGCGCATCGAGGTGGCGCCTAATCCCTGCTGGGGTCATTCCCATTCGGCTTGCGAGATCTACCGCTGTTGCAGGACCGGTCTCGAGAATCGCCCGAGCAACCTGATCCCGCGTACGGGCATCTGGTTCGCTCTTTTTCACAACAGAAGTGTTGCGTAATTCCCCCGAATCCGCCACTTGAGCAGTCAGGTGGAGTAGGGCGGGGAGGCTTCCCACTCGCTCACGGTGAAGGCTGAGTAGAGTGGGCCCATGATTTCGCCGAAAAAGGTCATCTATACCGCATTAGTTGCTTTTCAGGCAGGAATCCTCGTCACCGGCGGAGCTGTTCGCCTCACCGGATCGGGCCTTGGCTGCCCAACCTGGCCCGAATGCACCCCAGGCTCCTATACCCCAGTCCCCCATCAGGCTCAGGGGCGTCTTCACTCGTGGATTGAATTTGGCAACCGCCTCCTGACCTTTGTACTCATCATCTCTATTATCGCCGCCGTCATTGGTGTGATCCGCTGGCGTCGCCAGTACGCTGACCGTAAGCCGATTATCTGGCTCGCAATTGCCCAGCTCCTAGGAGTCGTGGCTCAAATCGTTCTCGGCGGAATCACGGTTCTGACCCACCTCAACCCCGCAACAGTCGGCGCTCACTTCCTGCTATCGATCGTTCTCCTATCTGCCTCACTCTCACTGAGACAGCGGATGTTGGAAAAACCCCGCTTCTTCCTCTCTCAGACAACCACTGTTCTCACTCGGCTCTTAGTGGGGCTCACAGCTCTGGTATTACTCGTCGGTACTGTTGTGACAGGCTCTGGCCCGCATGCCGGTGATATCCAAGCTCGGCGTTACCACCTCGACCCTCGCACCATCTCCTGGTTGCATGCCGATCTCGTTATCGCATTAGTCGCACTTACCTTTGCACTTCTCCTGTTATTGAAAGTTTCGCAGGTTGTCAAAGTTGCCGATGTTGTCAAAGTTGCCGATGTTGCCAAAACTTCACCTCGATCAGATATTTTTGAAGATGAAACCCAACGTTCACTCGTGATGAAGCAAGCGACTCTCTTTTTCTTTGTATGCTTATCCCAAGGCTTAATCGGCTATATCCAGTATTTCACTGGTCTGCCAGAAGCCCTCGTAGCTGCCCACTTACTCGGTGCTGATTTAGTGTGGCTTGGAATCTGGAATCTCGCATTTACCGGCAAGGTCTTTGCCAGACGCCACTAATTTCTTTATATGACTCTCATGGCTCATGTGACTTATATGAATTTTAATAACTTTGCCGTTTCACGTTCTACTTACTTACGCCGTACTTGATGAAAATATAGGAGAGAAAATGACCGCTGCTAATCGCCCACAACTGACTCGATCACCATGGACAGAGAATGACGAGAAGGCGGTTGCGATCGCTCGCGCTCTCGCTGCTGACGCCGTGCAGAAAGTTGGCAATGGCCATCCAGGAACTGCGATGTCGCTCGCCCCTGTCGCTTACACACTCTTCCAACGCTTCTTACGCCATGACCCAACCCAACCAGAATGGCTTGGACGAGATCGCTTTGTACTCTCATGCGGCCACTCATCACTCACTCTCTACATTCAACTCTTCCTATCTGGCTATGGGCTCTCACTCGATGATCTCAAGGCATTTCGTACCGCTGGCTCGCTCACTCCAGCTCACCCAGAATATGGCCACACAAAGGGCGTAGAGATCACGACCGGTCCATTGGGATCTGGAATTGCATCCGCTGTAGGTATGGCAATGGCGGCGCGATACGAGAAGGGTCTCTTTGATCCGAAAAGTGAAACTTCACTCTTTGATCATACGATCTGGGTTATTGCGTCAGATGGCGATCTGCAAGAAGGGTTGAGCGCGGAAGCTTCATCCCTCGCAGGGACTCAAGCCCTTGGCAATCTTGTAGTTATCTATGATGACAACCGAATCTCGATCGAGGGCGATACTCACGTTTCATTTACGGAAGATGTTTCAGCTCGATATCGTGCTTATGGTTGGAATGTATTAGAGGTCGCTGCACTTGCAGATGGCAATGTTGATCGCGACGGCTTGGAAGCGGCAATGGTGAAAGCCGAAGCAACAACCGATGCACCAACTTTGATCCGTCTCAAGACTGTCATCGCCTGGCCTGCTCCCAAGGCACGCGGAACATCAAAATCGCATGGTTCAGCACTCGGTGCAGATGAGGTAGCCGCAACAAAGATTGCACTCGGGCTCAACCCAGATGAGACTTTCATTGCACCAGATGAACTCGTTGCCCATACTCGCAAGGTAATCGAACGTGGACAAGCCGAGCGCTTGGCTTGGGAATCCGAATTTGCATCATGGAAGTCGACCCATCCAACTGAGGCGGCACTGCTTGAGCGCCTTCAAAACAAGAAGTTGCCTGCTGATTGGGCATCGGCGATTCCGACATTTGGCAGCGATAAAGAGATCGCAACTCGTGCCGCATCAGGCAAGGTCATCAATGCCATCGCCGAAGTACTCCCAGAGTTCTGGGGCGGCTCTGCTGATCTCGGTGAATCAAATAACACCACGATCGAAGAGGGCCACTCATTCTTGCCGGCAAGCTCTGCGATGAAAGATGCAGATCCTTATGGCCGAATCATCCACTTCGGAATCCGCGAACATGCGATGGGCGCAGTCCTCAATGGCATCGCACTCCACGGTCTCACCAAGGCATTTGGTGGCACCTTCCTCGTCTTCTCTGACTATATGCGCGGCGCCGTTCGACTCGCAGCGCTCATGGATATTCCTTCTACCTTCGTCTGGACACACGACTCTGTAGGTGTTGGCGAAGATGGGCCTACCCATCAGCCGGTTGAGCATGTTTCATCTCTTCGCGCTATTCCTAACTTGGCAGTTATCCGTCCAGCGGATGCAAATGAGACAGCTATCGCGTGGCGTGAAGTCATCACTCGAGCAAAGCCAGTTGGTTTGATCCTCTCCCGTCAGAACTTGCCAGTCGTAGATCGCACCACCCACGCATCTGCAGAAGGTGTCGCAAAGGGTGCCTACATCCTCAAGGACTCTGATGGCACACCTGATGTCATCATTATCGCGACTGGATCAGAAGTTCAGTATGCACTCGGTGCCCAGACCATACTTGCAGCCCAAGGAATCAAAGCTCGCGTCGTGAGTGCACCATGTATTGAATGGTTTAACGAAACATCAGATTCTTATAAGGAGTCTGTCTTACCAACAAGTGTTAAAGCACGTGTCAGCGTCGAAGCTGGAATCGCCCTTGGTTGGCGTGAGTTTGTGGGTGATGCAGGTGTATCCGTCTCACTCGAACATTACGGAGCATCAGCTGCAGCAGGCGTCCTCTTTAAGGAGTACGGCTTTACAGCGGAGAATGTCGCAAGCGCTGCTCAGCAATCAATCGCAAAGGTACGTGTATAACTATGAGCAATCTTCAAGAACTCTCAGCTGCTGGCGTATCCATCTGGCTAGATGACCTCTCTCGTGATCGACTTCAATCTGGTTCACTCCAGAAGTTGATCGACGACTCCTCTGTTGTTGGAGTGACGACTAACCCAAGTATCTTCTCTGCTGCAATCTCTGGATCAACTCTCTATCGCGACGATATCCTCGCCCTCAAGGCAGAAGGACGATCGGCATCAGAGATCGTTACCGAGCTCACGACATCAGATGTCCGCCAGGCATGTGATCTCTTCGCGCCAACTTTTCTTGAATCTGGCCATATCGATGGCCGAGTCTCCATCGAGGTGGATCCACAGCTCGCCTATGACACAAGCGCAACCGTCGAACGCGGCCTCTATCTGGCGAAACTTGTGAATCGCCCAAACCTACTCATTAAGGTCCCAGCAACTATCGAAGGTCTGCCGGCGATTGAAGAGCTGACCGCCCAAGGCATTAGCGTCAATGTAACTCTCATCTTCTCGGTCGAGCGTTATCAGGGCGTCATGGATGCTTACCTCCGAGGACTCGAACGCCGCTTAGGAAAGGGTCAATCACTTTCCGAGATTCATTCCGTCGCATCCTTCTTCATTAGCCGTATCGATGCCGAAATCGATAAGCAACTTGATGCACAGTCAGCTCACTCACCACTTCGTGGTGTGGCGGCGATCGCTAACGCTCACTTGGCTTATGAAGCATTCTTGGAAGTTACCGCCTCGCAACGCTGGAAGAAGCTGGCGCAAGCTGGCGCAAACCTGCAGCGTCCGCTTTGGGCATCGACCGGCGTTAAAGATAAATCGTACGATTCAACTCGCTACGTCATCGAATTGGTAGCGCAGAACTGCGTTAATACGATGCCAGAAGGCACGCTCAACGAGGTTCGAGATCATGGATCAGTACGCGGAGATACCATCTCTGCGAAGATCAGTGAATCAGCCAAGCTCATATCGCAATTGCCTGCAGCGGGAATTGATCTCCACCAAGTGGTTACCTTCCTTGAAGATGATGGCGTCGCAAAATTTGAGAAGGCCTGGCTTGAACTCCTTGCAAATGTTGAGGCGGTTTCGTAATGGCGATCTCGCTCTCAGGACGCGGCCTCTCACAGGCAACACCAGAATTAGTTGAAAGATTGCTTGCTCTGGCGCCTCGCCTTGCAGCAAAAGATGCAACTCTCTGGGGCGAAGCGGCCCAGAAGGAGGCAATGGTTCGATTGAATTGGATCGACTTGCCGACCTCATCTCAAGACCTTCTCCCCCAATTGGCCGAGCTTGCTCAATGGGCAAGTGCGAAGAACCTCACCAATGTCATCTTGGCGGGTATGGGTGGTTCCTCCCTTGCGCCAGAAGTCATTAGCAAGACATATAAGAAGAAGCTCACCGTTCTTGATACAACCGATCCCGATCAACTTCTCAAGGCCATTCCAGAAACTTCAGAAGAATTGAAGCAGACTGTGGTGGTTGTCGGATCTAAATCGGGTTCAACCATTGAGACAGCATCGCAGAAGGCGCTCTTTGAGAAGCTCTTCCAGGATGCCGGTCTTCTTCCGGCCGATCACATCGTGATCGTTACCGATCCTGGTTCACCTTTGGATCAAGCATCTAGAGCACAAGGCTTGCGCACCATCAACGCTGATCCACATGTGGGTGGTCGCTACAGCGCGCTCAGCGCGTTCGGACTTGTTCCAGCTGCACTCATAGGTGTCGATGTAGCCGCTCTTCTGGCGGATGCCAGATCTGCTGCAGCTACCTTTACAGAGGAAGGTTCGCCAGCTGCAACTCTGGCTGCCGCGATCTTTGATGCCGGTGAACAGAGCGTTGGCTTCAGCGATTCAGGGTCTGAAACTCCTGGCCTCTCCGACTGGATTGAGCAGCTTGTCGCTGAATCAACTGGCAAGAATCAACGCGGTCGACTTCCAATCGCGATTGAATCGTTGGAATCCCCTCTGGCTGGATCTGGCTTTACCATCTCGCTCGCCCAGACAACCGATGCAAAAGCTGATGCCGTTGTGACTGGATCACTTGGCGAACAATTTATTCTCTGGGAGTGGGTCACTGCCCTCTTGAGCATTGCCCTTGAAGTAGATCCCTTTAACCAGCCAAATGTGACTGAAGCAAAAGAGCGCACCAGCGCGATTCTCGCGAAGTGGTCTATTGATGGCATCGAAGAAGTGCGCCCTTCCTACGAAGATGAGAATCTTCAACTCTTCTCTGATTCAAAGGCAGATTCGCTCTCGGGCCAACTTGCTGAATTCCTCGCAAGAGATTGCCATTACGTAGCCATCATGGCCTACCTGGCGCGCGGCATCGATGATGAGATCACTAAGAGTCGTGCATTGGTTGCGACGAAGAGTGGACGCGGAACAACTTTCGGATGGGGACCTCGCTTCTTACACTCGACTGGCCAGTTCCATAAAGGCGGACAGCAGAACGGTGCCTTTATCCAGATCACTGGTGAAAACCTCAACGATCTGGACATTCCTGGCAAGGATTTCTCATTCCACACCTTGCTCATGGCTCAAGCACTCGGTGATGGCCAAGCACTTGCCGATCGAAACTTCCCGCTCCTGCGCATTCATCTTAAGAACCGAAGTCAGGCGATCGCGGCAATACTCGAAGCGCTGAAGTAGCTCTTTAAAGCAAGAAGCCCCACCTCGATCGAGGTGGGGCTTCTTGCTTTCTTAATAACTCTTATTCATCTTCTCCGCGAAGTGCTGCAAGTGCATCACCGAGAATCTTTACCGCTTCAGCCTCAGTGCGACGCTCTTTCACATATGCAAGGTGAGTCTTATATGGCTCGTTCTTTACTGGCTGTGGTGGTTTATTCTGATCAAGTCCGGCTGGATATCCGCATCGTGGGCAATCCCATTCTGCTGGAATCTGAACTGTGCCATCATCGGCAAACGAAGGACGAGTCTCGTGGCCATTTGCACACCAGTAAGAGACGCGGAAGCGACCGATCGCCTCGCCACGTTCTGCTTCACCCATTGGGCCAGCACCGACGCGACTTCCACGGATTGCGCTACCTGCCATTGATATACCCCTTAATAACTATCTGCTACGTGCGTGAAGGAAACTTTACAGAACTACTTCTTGAGCAGGAGTGAGAGTGCGACAACGCCTGCGAACCAGAGCCCACCAACGACGATTGTGATCCGATCGAGGTTCTTCTCAACAACGGATGACCCACCGTAATTTGAGGAGACGCCACCGCCGAAGAGGTCAGAGAGTCCAGAACCCTTGCCCTTGTGCAGCAGGACGAGGAGAACCATGAGAATGCTTGTCACCACGAGAAGGATGGAAAGTGCCAAAACCACTGAAGAGCTCCTTTATAAAGTCTGACTACCTAAAACTGCTGACCTGATTACTACTCGGTGCTACCCGGTGCTACCCGGTGCTTCAAGGGATAAGGATAGCGCGAAGCGGTCCGCCCTTATGCGACTCGGTAGAACTTGGCGATTCGGGCGAATTCCTCAGGATCTAGGCTCGCTCCGCCCACAAGGACCCCATCAACATCCGCCTGACGCATGATTTCCACGATATTGGCTGACTTCACTGATCCGCCGTAGAGAATGCGAGCAGCTTCTGCGATCTCATCGCTTCCGATCTTTGCCAATTCCACGCGGATCGCGGCACAGACCTCTTGGGCATCTTCAGGGGTCGCAGTCTTGCCGGTGCCGATTGCCCATACGGGTTCGTAGGCGAAGACGATCTTTTTGAGATCTGGCTTATGCAGCCCCTTGAGACCATTGCGAAGTTGAGTCAGTACATGTTCGACATGAGTTCCGGCTTCACGGATCGGCAACTCTTCGCCAATGCAGAAGATTGGGACGATCTCGTTGGTGAGCGCTGCCTTGAGCTTGCGATTGAGGAGTTCATCGCCCTCGCCATGGATTGCTCGGCGTTCAGAGTGGCCAACAGCCACATATGTGCAACCCAGCTTTGCCAGCATCGATCCTGAAATATCACCAGTGAATGCACCTGAGACATCAGGTGAGAGATCCTGCGCGCCGTAGGTTAAACGCAAGCGGTCGCCATCGACGAGTGTCTGAATAGAGCGAATATCGGTGAAAGGTGGAAGCACCGTGATATCAACGGCATCGTAATCTTTCTCTTCAAGAGAGTACGAAAGTTTCTGGGTGACTGCGATCGCTTCGAGATGATTGAGGTTCATCTTCCAGTTACCAGCAATAAGCGGCTTACGCATTCATTCTCCTTCAGGTGGATGAGTCGTCAATTCAACTCTGGATAGTTAGTACTAGTCGAGAACAGAGATTCCAGGAAGTTCTTTTCCTTCGAGATATTCAAGGGAAGCACCGCCGCCAGTTGAGATATATCCAAAGTCGGAATCAGCGAAACCCAATTTACGTACTGCTGCTGCTGAATCTCCACCGCCAACGACTGAGATCCCCGAGACGGTAGTGAGCGCTTGCGCAACTACCTTTGTGCCTGCTGCAAAGTTTGCAAATTCAAAGACTCCCATTGGGCCGTTCCAAAAGACTGTCTTGCATTCAGAGATGGCGGCAGCGAAAGCGCCAGCGCTCTCTGGTCCAATATCAAGACCCATCTGATCTGCTGGAATAGCGGATGCAGTCACAATCGTAGGAGTTGCATCAGCGGCGAACTCAGGTGCAACGACGATATCCGTTGGAAGGAGGAGTCTGACACCGAGTTTTTCGGCACGCGCCATTAAATCTTTTACCGTTGGAATGAGATCAACTTCGACGAGAGACTTTCCAATCTCGTGGCCCTGGGCTGCGAGGAAGGTGAAGAGCATTCCGCCACCGATCGCCATTACATTGACCTTATCGAGCAAATTCTCAATAACGCCGATCTTGTCTGAAACCTTAGATCCGCCGAGTACCACGCCATAAGGGCGCTCTGGATTCTGTGTGAGCTTCTTCAATACTTCGATCTCAGCCGCCACCAAGTAACCCGGTGCATGAGGAAGGAGCGTTGCTACATCAAAGACTGAAGCGTGCTTGCGGTGAACTGCACCGAATCCATCAGAGATGAAGATATCTGCATAACTTGCCAACTCGGAAGCGAGAGCGATTCGCTCAGACTCTTCCTTGCTGGTCTCTGCAGCTTCGTAACGAATATTTTCAAGGAGAACGATCTCACCTGGCTGGACACTCTTTGCGGCGGCAGAGCCAACGATCTCAGGGGAGAAAGTGACAGCCTTGCCAAGAAGTTCTGCGAGCCTTACTGCAACAGGTGCAAGTGTGAGTTCGGGCTTGCGCTCCCCCTTTGGTCGTCCAAGGTGCGCGGTAATGACTACCGCAGCACCCTGTGCGATCAAAAATTGAATCGTTGGAAGGGATGCACGAATACGCCCATCATCTGTGATCACGCCATCCTTAATAGGGACGTTGAGATCGCAGCGTAGGAGGACGCGCTTACCTGCATAATCAAATGATTCGAGAGAGTTCATGGTCGACTCGTTAGAGCTTAGCTCCGACAAAACCAACGAGATCGACGAGGCGGTTTGAGTAACCCCATTCATTGTCGTACCAACCAACGACCTTGACCTGGTTGCCGATTGTCTTTGTCAGACCAGCATCAAAGATACAAGAAGATGGGTTTGTCACGATATCTGCTGAAACGATCGGATCTTCGGTGTACTCGAGGAATCCCTTGAGTGGACCTTCTGCTGCTGCCTTCATAGCTGCATTGATCTCGGCCGCAGTAACTTCCTTGGCGAGTTCGACAGTGAGGTCGGTTGCAGAACCTGTTGGGACAGGTACGCGCATTGCATATCCATCGAGCTTGCCCTTAAGAGAAGGCAAGACCAAACTGATTGCCTTTGCAGCACCAGTTGATGTTGGGATCATTGAGAGAGCGCCGGCGCGAGCGCGACGGAGATCTTTATGTGGCTGATCCTGAAGAGATTGATCATTTGTATAAGCATGGATGGTGGTCATGAGGCCCTTGACGATGCCGAAGCTATCTTCCAGAACCTTCGCCATTGGTGCAAGGCAGTTGGTTGTGCATGATGCATTGGAGATCACGGTATGTGCAGCTGCATCGTACTTATCCTCGTTGACGCCCATGACGATGGTGATATCTTCGTCAGTTGCTGGCGCAGAGATGATGACCTTCTTTGCACCGGCTGTGATGTGCTTCTTAGCATCTGCAGCCTTAGTGAAGAAGCCAGTTGATTCAATGACAATATCTGCCTTGACTTCGCCCCATGGGAGGTTGCCTGGATCGCGCTCTGCAAAGACGCGGATCTTCTTGCCATTGACGGTGATTGACTCATCGTCGTATGAGACGGGCAGACCCAAAGGTCCAAGGATTGAGTCATATTTCAAAAGGTGAGCCAAGGTGGCGTTATCTGTGAGGTCGTTGATTCCGACGATCTCAAATTGCGCATTCGAAGTGAGCGCTGCACGGAAGAAGTTACGTCCAATACGGCCAAAGCCATTAATTCCAACACGAACCACGATTTTCCTGCCTTCTAAAGGAGATGGGTGCCTATCCGAAGGTTGATCAGATAGTGGGCCTCATAGCTCGATCGATCGAGATTTCAGAGTGAGAAATGGGCCGCAATCCACAACGTTGTGATGGGGTAAGCCTATCAGTGGGGCTTAGTCGTTCTCTAACATCTCGGGGCTCAAACCAGCCTCGGTATCGGGAATTCCTAGGTCATGCGCACGCTTATCTGCCATCGCCAGGAGGCGGCGAATGCGGCCGGCGATCGCATCTTTTGTCATAGGAGGGCTTGCGAGCGAACCAAGTTCTTCCAGACTTGCTTGGCCGTGGGTGATACGAAGATCCCCAGCCTCTTTCAGGTGATCGGGAATCTCATCCCCCAAGATCTCCATCGCGCGGGCGACGCGGGCTGAAGCTGCCACTGCTGCACGGGCCGAACGACGTAGGTTGGCATCATCAAAATTGGCAAGGCGATTTGCGGTCGCTCTGACTTCGCGGCGCATCCGTCGCTCTTCCCAGGCGAGAACTGACTCATGGGCGCCAAGGCGAGTGAGAAGCGCGCCGATTGCATCACCATCGCGAATGACCACGCGATCAACATTGCGAACCTCTCGAGCCTTCGCCGTAATTCCAAGTCGACGAGCTGATCCAACAAGTGCAAGTGCAGCTTCAGGACCTGGGCAGGTAATCTCTAAGGCAGAGGATCGGCCAGGTTCGGTCAGTGATCCGTGTGCGAGGAAGGCGCCGCGCCAGGCTGCTTCGGCATCACAGATTCCAGCTGACACGACCTGTGGTGGCAGGCCGCGGATCGGGCGGTTATGAGAATCAATCAATCCAGTCTGTCTTGCCAAGGCATCGCCATCTGAGATCACGCGTACGAGATAACGAGAACCTTTTCGAAGTCCGCCTGCAGAGAGAACGGCAAGTTCGGAGTCGTGACCAAAGATTTCCGAGATATCTTTTCGAAGGCGCCTGGCGCTCTGCGCCGTATCAAGCTCTACTTCGATGACGATATGACCCGCTGCGATATGCAGTCCACCCGCAAATCGAAGGAGCGCTGAGACTTCAGCTTTACGGCAACATGGCTTAGTGACTGAGAGCCTACTCAGTTCATCTTTAACACTCGCCGTCATTGCCATGTGAGTATCTAAGCAGGGTTCAATTGAAAATGTGGCTCAAAACTGGTGCTAATTTTTCTGGATCATGATGGAAACTGCCAGGGCTCTTTGCTACATCGGCCAGAACCAACTCGCCGCCACAACCCTCAACCATCTCTTTAAGGCCGGCTGAGTCGGTGAGCGAGGTTCGATCGGCGATAGCGAAGTCGAGATGAAAATTCGGTAGGTGTTTGGTGATGAGCGCCAGATGTTCCTGCGCCGAATATCCCGCAAATTCATCTTCACTCTCTGGTTCGGGCAAGTTAAAGATGACAATCTTCTTGGCACTCGATTGCGCAATCGCGTGGGCCTGTTCTTGCAGGAGGAAGTGAGGCATGACGCTAGAGAACCAAGAGCCGGGGCCAATGGTGATCCACTCGGCATCGCCAATAGCCGAAAGTGCTTCAGGAGTAGCGCGAGGCTCTTCTGGAATGAGGCGAAGTGACTCGAGCCGACCCTTTGTCGATGCGACTTCCACTTGTCCGGTAACGATTTTACGACCTGATGCGGTCGCAAAAGTTCCTTCAATATCTAGCGCATCAAGGGCCATTGGCAAGACGCGCCCTTTGATCCTAAGGAGTTCGCCGACGCGAGCAATACCTGCAACATGATCACCATCTCGATCCCAAAGCGCCGTCAATAGAAGATTGCCTAGCGCATGACCGTTGAGCGGACCATCGCTTGTGAAACGATATTGAAGCGTATCTGCCCACCCTCTTCCCCACTCATCATCTGAGCAGAGAGCAGCAAGTGCCATGCGAAGATCGCCAGGTGGAAGAGTTCCGAACTCTGTGCGGATCCGGCCGCTCGATCCCCCGTTATCAGCGACAGTGACAATTGCAGTGACATCATCAGTTAATGTGCGAAGTGCGGTCAGCGTTGCAGCGAGACCATGTCCCCCGCCCAGAGCAACAACACGTGGGGTGCTACTCAAAGTTCGCGACCCAGATCACGATGAATCGCATGAGCAATAATCTTTCGATCACTTCCTGAAGGATCGGCTGCTTTTGCATTCAGACGTCGAGAGAGTTCTTCGGCGATTGCAACGCTTCGATGCTTTCCGCCTGTGCATCCGATCGCCAAAGTGAGGTACTTGCGACCTTCTTGGAAGAAACCAGTAGCCATCGTTTCAAAGAGCGCTTGATAGCGTTCGAGAAACTGTTGAGTATTTTCAGTACCAAGGACATTTGCACTAACAGCAGCATCAAGTCCCGTTAATGGCCGAAGCTCTGGAATCCAATGTGGGTTGGCGATAAAGCGGCAATCCATCACAAGATCAGCATCGACCGGAATCCCGTACTTGTAACCAAAGGAGAGAACATTGACTCGAAGATCCGCATCTCCATCAGAGTGAAAGATCGTTTCAATTTTCTTCTCTAGTTGATGAATATTGAGTGATGATGAATCAATCACCATGTCAGCTAATGAACGGACTTCTCTCAACCGCTCTCGCTCTTTGGCGATTCCATCGACGATTCGATCTGATCCTTGAAGCGGATGAGGTCTGCGAGTAGATTCAAAGCGTCGCACAAGTACATCATCAGCTGCATCAACAAAGAGGATCCTTCGGGCGATCCCCCGCTCGCCAAGTTCGGCAAGTGCGCCATTGAGTTCGTCGAAGAATTGACGACCTCTCACATCAATAACGACCGCGATCTGACTCACAGTCGGGCCTGCCAATTCGCAGAGATTTAAGAGCAGCGCTGGCGGCAAGTTATCAACGACATACCAGCCGAGATCTTCCATCGCGTGGGCAACCGTGGATCGCCCAGCACCGCTCATTCCAGTAACAAGGACAACTTCTGCGGACATGTTCCTATCTTGCCTTACTTGTCTGAAGCGTCAAGGATCTCACCGGTAGCCATATCTACCGAGTCAGCTGCAGGCTGGAGATTGGCGAGAATGATCTCTGCGGTGCGCTCACCGATGCCAGGGATCTCAGATATCTCGGCCTTTGTGGCTTTCCGAAGTGCCGTCACCGAGCCAAAATGTTCGAGGATCGAGCGTCGGCGTACCTCGCCGAGAGAGGGAATGCCATCAAGGAGGGATTCCAGCATCACCTTTGACCGCTTGCTGCGATGGAAGGTAATCGCGAAGCGATGGGCTTCATCACGAATCCGCTGAAGGAGATAGAGAGCTTCACTGTGACGCGGGAAGATAATCGGGTCAGGATTTCCTGGCAGCCATACCTCTTCCAACCGCTTCGCTAATCCAACGAGTGCGATATTTGTAATGCCAAGATCGGCGAGTGCCTGGGCCGCCGCGGCTACTTGGGGTTGCCCACCATCGACGACTATCAATTGAGGAGGGTAAGCAAATTTTGGACGCGCACCACCGGTCTGGGCGAGTTCATCGAGATCGATATCCTTCTCCGCAAGATAACGCTTGAGCCGTCGAGTGATGACATGGTGCATCGCGCGCGTATCATCAAAGCTCGCATCATCATCGATTGCAAAGCGGCGATACTCACTCTTCTTCGATTGGCCATCTTCAAAGACAACCATCGAGGCCACCATGTGATTGCCCTGAATATTGGATATATCAAAGCATTCAATCCGCAACGGAAGTTCGGCAAGATCAAGAGCAGAGGCGATCTCTTCCAGCGCTGCACCACTGACCGCGGCATCGTTGGATCGCTTACTCAAATATTGGATGAGCGCCTGATGGGCATTTCGCTTCACCACATCGATCATCTCCGCCTTTTCACCTCGCCGCGGCTTGGAGATCTCTACCTTGTGATTACATAATCCACTGAGCCAATTTTCAAATTCGCTGATATCGCCACTCTCGCGGTCGATAAGTATCTCGCGCGGGATCTCATTATCAAGATAGATCTTGCTTAACGTTGCGCCAATCAGGTCTTCACCATCAAGGACATTTGCCATATCGATAATCCAGGACCGTGAGCCAACAATTCGACCATTTCGGATAGTAAAGAGCGATGCGGCACAATGAGTGACTTCCTCATGTATTCCGATGACATCCGCTGTGAAATTCGGGCTCAGCGAACTGCCCATGATCTCGTTGGATTTCATAATCGCAGTGAGTTGATCACGTAATTTTGCTGCCCGCTCATACTCCTCGTGCGCCGCGGCAACTTCCATCTCGCTTTGAATCTGCGCTTCAATATCCGAAGGGTTCGAATCGAGATACTTTACTAATTTCTTCGCTAAATCCTTATGCTCTTCTTGGCTAATCCAGCCAACGCATGGCGCCGAACATTTACCGATATCGCCCAGAAGGCACTGGCGCTTACTTTTAACCGCACGCTCAAAGGTTCCGTTACTACAACTTCGGACGGGATAGATCCGTTGCAGAGTATCGAATGTGCTGCGCAGCGCCCACGTATGCGCGAACGGACCAAAATACTTTGTACCTTTGATCTTCTTCTGGCGCGAAACATAGACCTTTGGAAAATCTTCATTGATGGAGATTGCCAGATATGGATAGGACTTATCATCTTTAAATTGCACATTGAACTCTGGGTCATAGCTCTTGATCCAGGTGAACTCTAATTGCAGCGCTTCAACTTCAGTGTTGACGATTGTCCAATCTACATGGACCGCCTTATGCACCATTCGATAGGTCTTTTCAGTTAAGTTGCTTCCGAAATATGAGTTCAGTCGGTTTTTGAGATTGAGAGCCTTGCCGACATAGATCACCACGCCCTTGGCATCATAAAAGCGATAGACCCCCGGATCGGTGGGGATATTCGAAGGTCGATAGCTTTGCGGGTCTGCCATGGGGATTACTTCAGAACTGTTGCCAGGAACTGCCCGGTATAACTCTGCTTCATCTTTGCGACTTCCTCGGGGGTTCCTTCGGCGATTACTTCTCCGCCGCCGGCGCCGCCTTCTGGTCCCATATCGATCACCCAATCCGCGCACTTGATGACATCAAGGTTATGTTCGATCACTACGACCGTGTTACCGGAATCTACGAGTCGATTGAGGACGATCAAGAGCTTGCGGGTATCTTCGAAGTGAAGTCCAGTCGTTGGTTCATCGAGTACATAGATCGTCCGACCGGTCGAACGCTTCTGGAGTTCGGTTGCAAGTTTTACGCGTTGCGCTTCGCCGCCAGAGAGAGTTGGCGCAGATTGCCCAAGTCGGACATATCCCAGGCCAACATCGTTGAGAGTCTTGAGGAAGCGCGCAATGGCAGGGACTGACTCAAAGAAGCCGTGCGCCTCTTCAATCGGCATATCCAAGACTTGGGCGATTGTCTTACCTTTGTAATGCACTTCAAGCGTCTCGCGGTTATAACGTGCACCGTGACAGACTTCGCACGGTACATAGACATCTGGCAGGAAGTTCATCTCGATCGTAATCGTGCCATCGCCGGCACAATTCTCACATCGCCCGCCTTTGACGTTGAAGGAGAATCTGCCCTGCTGGTAACCACGGACCTTCGCCTCACTTGTCTCAGCGAAGAGCGCGCGAATCTTGTCGAAGACACCGGTGTAGGTGGCTGGGTTAGAACGTGGAGTGCGGCCAATCGGAGATTGATCGACGTGAACAACCTTATCGAGATTATCTAGGCCGGTGATGGATCGGTGACGGCCAGGGACGATACGTGCGCCATTGAGTTTATTCGCGAGGACTGAATAAAGGATGTCATTAACAAGCGTTGACTTTCCGGAACCACTCACGCCCGTAACGGCTACAAAGTTTCCAAGCGGGAATGTCACGGAGATATTCTTGAGATTATTCTCCTTCGCATCTTTCACCGTGATGACACGATTCTTATCGTAAGCACGGCGCTCTTGCGGTACATCGATCCTTGATCGGCCAGACATGTAGGCGCCGGTGACTGACTTCGGAGCTGCGATCAACTCTTCATAGGTACCGGAAGAGACTACTTCCCCACCGTGTTCGCCGGCTCCTGGACCGATATCCACAATCCAATCCGCAGCGCGGATCGTATCTTCATCGTGCTCAACGACGATCAAGGTATTGCCCATATCGCGAAGTCGAGTGAGCGTCTCGATCAATCGATGGTTATCGCGTTGATGGAGACCAATGCTTGGTTCATCAAGAACATAGAGCACTCCGACCAGGCCAGAGCCGATCTGAGTCGCTAACCGGATTCGTTGAGCTTCCCCGCCAGAGAGAGTTCCAGCCGCACGCTCAAGTGAAAGGTAGTCAAGGCCAACGTCGAGCAAGAAGCCGAGCCTGGCATGTACCTCTTTCAGTACGCGTTCGGCAATCTTCTTCTCGCGCGCATTGAGTGAGATCTTCTTTAAGAAGAGTGCGCAGTCGGCGATTGAGAGTTCGCATATTTCGGCGATGCTCTTTCCGCCGATAGTGACGGAGAGAACTTCAGGCTTCAGTCGTGCACCTTTACATGCTGGACAAGGAGTCTCGCGCATATATGCCTCAAACTTTGCGATACCCCATTCGCCCTCTTGTTCTGAGTGGCGTCGAGTGATGAAGGGAATGACGCCTTCAAAGCCAGTTGTGTAGGCGCGTTCGCGACCGTAACGATTCTTGTACTTCACATGAACTTCATAATCCCAACCGTTAAGGATTGCCGCCTTTGCCTTGATGGGAAGAGATTTCCACGGCTTATCAAGTGAGAACTTTAACTCTTGGGATAGCCCTTCAAGGAGGCGATCGAAATACTCTGAGTTCTGCCATGGCGCGATCGCGCCCTCATTGATGGAGATGGAATCATCCGGGATCAATAGCTCTTCATCTACTTCGAGCTTGATGCCAATACCTGTGCAATCTGGGCAGGCACCGAAAGGTGAGTTAAACGAGAATGACCGAGGTTCCAACTCGCCAAAGGAGAGCTCGCAATCGTGGCAAGCCATATGCTCGCTAAAAGTCTTCTCCTTCTCAGGATCGCCAACTTTAAGATCAACAAAATCCAAGATCACAAGTCCTGCAGCGAGCTTCAGTGCGGTCTCAATGGAATCAGTTAACCGCGATTTTGCATCGGCCTTCACTGCAAGCCGGTCGACGACAACTTCGATGGTGTGCTTCTCTTGCTTCTTCAACTTCGGCACTTCCGCCAGCGCGTACACAGTGCCATCCACTCTCGCTCGAGAGAATCCTTGAACTGTCAGATCCTTAAAGAGATCGAGGAATTCGCCTTTTCTTCCACGAACAATCGGCGCTAGAACTTGAAACTTAGTACCAACATCAAGGCCGAGAATCTGGTCGACGATATTTTGTGGCGTCTGTTTCGCAATCGCCTTTCCGCAGCTTGGGCAGTGCGGGCGACCTGCTCGAGCAAAGAGCAGTCGCAGGTAGTCGTAGACCTCGGTGATCGTTCCCACAGTTGATCGCGGATTTCGATTGGTAGATTTCTGATCGATAGAAACCGCCGGTGATAAACCCTCGATGAAATCGACATCGGGCTTATCCATCTGGCCAAGGAATTGTCGGGCGTAAGCAGAGAGTGATTCGACATAACGCCGTTGACCCTCGGCAAAGATCGTATCGAAGGCTAATGAGGACTTTCCTGACCCTGAAAGACCAGTGAAGACAATGAGGGCATCACGCGGCAGATCAAGTGAGACATTCTTGAGGTTATGGGCACGGGCTCCCCGCACTATCAAACGATCTGAACTCATCCGCCGGCCTCATCCATTCCTCGAAGCTCGCGCTTGAGCTCTCTTATCTCGTCTCGCAGTCTCGCTGCAACTTCAAATTGCAATTGTGCGGCAGACATCTTCATCTGATCAGTGAGTGATTCTATGAGAGCGACCAGCTCTTGTCGCGGTAGCGAGCCTGGGGCCGGGATCGTGATGCCGATCGGAAGGCTGGCTGAGGCGCCCTTCTGATTCTTCGACTTCTTCTTAGAGAGTTCGTCGGTATCTTCTGCCTCTTGCGTGATGAGATCTGTGATGTCGGCGATCTTCTTTCGCAGCGCCGTTGGTTCGATGCCATTCGCGGTGTTGTAGGCGACCTGCTTCTCACGGCGACGGTTGGTCTCATCGATCGCCTGGACCATCGACTTGGTCATATTGTCGGCGTACATGTGGACTTCGCCAGACACATTTCGCGCCGCGCGACCAATCGTCTGAATAAGTGATGTGGCTGAACGAAGGAATCCTTCTTTGTCGGCATCCAAGATCGCGACCAAGGAGACTTCTGGGAGATCCAGTCCTTCTCGCAGCAGGTTGATGCCAATGAGCACGTCATATTCGCCAGTGCGCAACTCGCGCAGGAGTTCGACGCGACGAAGGGTATCCACCTCTGAATGGAGATAGCGCACGCGAATTCCAACTCCTTGAAGATAATCCGTCAGATCCTCGGACATCTTCTTCGTCAGCGTTGTTACTAAGACTCTCTCGTTTTTCGCGGCACGCTCATTGATCGATGCCACCAAATCATCAATCTGTCCTTTAATCGGTTTCACAATAATCTTTGGATCGATCAGGCCAGTTGGACGGATCACTTGCTCGACCACATCTCCTTGAACCTTCTCAAGTTCATATTTGCCTGGTGTCGCCGAAAGATAAATCGTCTGGCCCTTACGGGTGAGGAATTCATCAAAACGAAGTGGTCGGTTATCCATGGCACTCGGAAGTCGGAATCCATGTTCCACCAGCGTTCGCTTACGTGAGGCATCGCCTTCGTGCATAGCCCCGATCTGTGGCACCGTCACGTGCGACTCATCGATCACAACGAGAAAATCTTCTGGGAAGTAATCGAGGAGACAGTTAGGCGCACTGCCAGCTTCGCGACCATCAATATGGCGCGAGTAATTTTCAATGCCAGAGCAGAAGCCGAGTTGGCGAATCATCTCAATATCAAAGGTAGTGCGCATTCGGATACGTTGAGCTTCAAGAAGTTTATTCTGACGTTCGAAGGCATCGACCGCCTTCTCCATCTCCTCCTCGATCGCTGTCACCGCACGCTTCATGGTTTCAGGACCTGCGGCGTAATGGCTTGCAGGAAAGACGTACATCTCGCTCTCTTCGCGGATGATCTCACCAGTGAGCGGATGCAGGGTCATGATCTTCTCGATCTCGTCCCCAAACATCTCGATCCGAACAGCAAGTTCTTCGTACATTGGAATGATTTCAACGGTATCTCCGCGCACACGGAAGGTGCCGCGTTCAAAGGCCATATCGTTTCTCTTATATTGGATATCAACGAATTGGCGAAGGAGGGTATTACGCTCGATCGAATCCCCTACACGGAGTCGAATCATCCGATCCACGTACTCCTGTGGCGTACCAAGTCCATAAATACAAGAAACTGTGGCGACCACGATGACATCGCGGCGAGTTAAGAGCGAGTTCGTCGCACTATGCCGCAGGCGCTCGACCTCGGCATTTACCGATGAATCCTTCTCAATAAAGGTATCCGATTGCGGAACATATGCCTCTGGTTGGTAGTAATCGTAATACGAAACAAAGTATTCCACTGCGTTATTGGGAAGAAGCTCTCGGAATTCATTCGCCAATTGTGCTGCGAGCGTCTTATTCGGAGCTAAGACCAAGGTTGGACGTTGCAACTTCTCAATCAACCACGCAGTCGTTGCTGACTTACCGGTTCCGGTTGCGCCAAGAAGAACAACATCCTGATCGCCGCGTTCGATCCGTTTGGCAATCTCGGCGATTGCCGCCGGCTGGTCGCCCGATGGAATGTAGTCGCTGATGACTTCAAAGGGATGTGGCTTGCGCTGTAGATCGGAGATCGCTCTCACTTTCCGCCCACCGCTCGGGGTTTCAATTGGCTCTCCCATAGTTCTTCTACTGCGCGAAGTAACGCATCAGCATCACCAGTGTTAGAGATGATGTAATCGGCGATTGCGGCCCGATCCTCATCACTTGCCTGAGCACTTACTCGCTTATCAAATTCATAACCTGCCATGCCTCTCGCGATTGCTCGCTCTCGGCGGAGTTCGATGGGTGAAGCGATCGTCACAACGAAATCAAAGCGCGCTTTGCCGCCTGTCTCGACCAAGAGTGGGATCTGATTGACGATCACATCATCGGGTTCTGAACTTGCCACGATCTCTTCCAGCGCGGCTCGTATCCGTGGATGAGTAATCGCCTCTAGATCAGCTCGAGCCGAAGGATCAGCAAAAATAATCTCACCTAATCGACGACGATCGAGGAGGCCATCCTTCAAGACTTCATCACCGAAGCGAGCGAGAATAAGATCGAAACCATCAGTGCCGCGTTCGACCACCTCACGTGCCAGGTGATCGGAGTCGACGACCACCGCACCAAGTGAGGCAAGGTACTCCCCTGCTAAGGATTTGCCAGAGCCAATTCCTCCGGTCAGCGCAACGAGTAACACGTGGATAGCCTACCGAGAAGGGTGAAAGCCGGGATCATCAACTGGTTGGCACCAGCGGAGAATAGAAAAAGGCCCCGACCGTAATGGTCAGGGCCTTTAACGCTAGGGAGTTACTCGGCAGCATCCTCAGTTACAGGTGCAGCTGACTCGCTCGTTGCATAGGTTTCAGGAGCGGCAGCATCTGCGGCGCGCGCCTCATCCTTCTGCTTCTTGTGAGCAAGGAAGCGTGCTTGCGCCTCTGAGTACTGGCGCTCCCACTCTTCACGCTGTGATTCAAAGCCTGGACGCCACTCTTGGGTCTCAGCATCAAAGCCTTCTGGATAGATGAAGTTGCCTTCAGCATCGTAACGAGCAGCCATTCCATATTGGGTTGGATCGAATGCTTCGATCTCAACTTCGTGGCCTTCATTAGCTTGCTTCAAGGAGAGTGAGATACGACGACGCTCGAGATCGATATCGATGATCTTCACGAAGAGTGAGTCACCAACCTGGACAACCTGCTCTGGGATCTCAACGTGGCGTTCTGCCAACTCTGAGATGTGCACAAGACCTTCAATGCCTTCGAAGACCTTAATGAATGCACCGAATGGAACGAGCTTGGTGACTTCACCAGGAACAACCTGATTGATGGTGTGTGTGCGAGCAAATGCCTGCCATGGATCTTCTTGTGTCGCCTTGAGTGAGAGTGAGACGCGCTCGCGCTCGAAATCAACTTCGAGGACTTCAACAGTTACTTCGTCGCCAACTTCGACAACTTCACTTGGATGATCGATGTGCTTCCATGAGAGCTCTGAGACGTGGACAAGTCCATCGACTCCGCCGAGATCAACGAAGGCACCAAAGTTCACGATTGAAGAGACAACGCCCTCGCGGACCTGACCCTTTGTGAGCTGGTTGAGGAATGTTGTGCGTGACTCAGATTGTGTCTGCTCGAGGTAGGCACGACGTGAGAGAACAACGTTGTTACGGTTCTTATCAAGTTCGATGATGCGGCATTCAACTTCCTTGCCAATGTAAGGCGTAAGGTCGCGGACGCGGCGCATTTCGACGAGAGATGCTGGCAGGAAGCCGCGCAATCCGATGTCGACGATAAGTCCACCCTTAACTACTTCGATGACAGTTCCGGTCACGACTTCGTCGCGCTCCTTCTTGCCTTCGATCTCGCCCCAGGCACGCTCGTACTGAGCACGCTTCTTGGAGAGGATGAGACGGCCTTCTTTATCTTCCTTTTGGAGAACGAGCGCTTCAATGCGATCGCCAACCTTGACGAGCTCGGATGGAGCTACATCGTGGCGGATGGAAAGTTCACGTGAAGGAATAACACCTTCAGTTTTGTAACCGATATCAAGAAGAACTTCTTCGCGGTCGATTTGTACGACGATGCCTGAGACTAAGTCTCCATCGTTAAAATTCTTAATTGTGCCTTCGATTGCGGCGAGGAAATCTTCTGCTGAACCGATGTCGTTAATAGCGTGAGTGCTCAAGTTGCTCCGTAGGTGAATAGAAGTAGTAGGAATAGGACAGATCTTGCATTCGACCCCACTGGCTGAGGGGTGAACGGCTAAGGGTACGCACCCTGGAAAACTGGGTCAAACCGCCAAAAGGAGGGCTCGGCCTATCGGGGACATCCAGAAGCGGTAGGAGATACGATGGTTTCGTGCGTGAATATATGAGGGTCTTCCGGTATCCGGGCGCCCCGTCGATGATTCTCGCCTCATTTCCGGCTCGACTCGCCTACGGCATGATCGGCTTAGGCCTCTACTTCAAGACCTATCACGCGGTGCACTCGATCGCTTTTGCTGGCTTTGTAGCTGGCGTCAATGGCATTGCAGGATCGCTCACCACCAGCCTTCGCTCATCGCTCTTAGATAGATTCGGCATGCGTACGCCCATTCGCATCTTTGTTCCATCTTATGCCGCCGCCATATTAATTCTGAGCTTCGTCCACTCTCGAGGACTCCTCTTACTGGCTGCACTGCTCTTGGGTCTCGCCGCTCCACCGATCAATCTCTCAATCCGTCCCCTCTGGCGCAATATCGTTCCGCAAGAAGATATGCGCCGTGCGCTCGCCATCGACACATCTGTCATGACGACATCCACCATTCTTGGTCCGGTTCTGGTCACCTTCCTCTCATTGTCAAAGCACCCAGCATCTGCGCTCATCACCTGTTCACTCCTGATCTTTATTGGCGGAATCTCCCTTTCAATGCTCTCGGTAACGAAAGAATGGAAACCGGAAGTAAAGACCGGAAATGAGATCGGAATCTTCCGAGTTCCGGGAATTCGTCTCATGATGATCGAGGGCATCATCATCGGATTAGGTGCAGGAATCTTTCAAATTGCAGTTCCGGCATTCACATCGATCAGACATCAAGAGCATCTGACCGGAACTATTTTTGCTGTGAGTAGCGCCTGCAGCATTGTCGGGTCGCTCCTTGCTGGATTAGTGGGAAAGCGTCTGACTCCATTACGAGCATTTGTTCGCAATTACTATCTCTGGGCAATGGTCGGTTTGCCGCTCTGCTTCACAACCCCGGGGTGGTCATTGATACTCGTCGGTGGACTCGTCGGACTCACCGTGGGATCGCAATCTGTCTTCTACCTAGAAGTAGTCGAAGCAGTAAGGCCTCGAGGAACCGCCGCGTCTGCACTTGGATGGATGTGGACTGTCGAGGGAAGTGCGGCATCAGTAGGCGCATGGCTTGGCGGTTCCTTCTCGCAGGCCTTCTCACCACAATTCTGTTTCGCAATTACGAGCGCTTCAGTGGTGATTGGCGCGTTCATCGTGCATCGCGGTCGTGCTCTTTTGAAAGATGCCGACACCTTTGGTGGGCGCAACGATTAGTGGGCCGCTAGATCCCAGCTCGTACCAATACCAACATTGACATCAAGTGGAAGAGATAGCTCTACCGCGTTACCCATCTCCTCTTTAACCAATGCAGAGAGCTTCTCGCTCTCCCCTGCAGCGATCTCAAAGATAAGTTCATCATGCACCTGGAGCAGCAATCGTGATTTCAGCTTCTCACTCTTCATTCGCTTCGCGACGTTGAGCATTGCTACCTTCATAATGTCAGCGGCTGACCCTTGAATCGGAGCGTTCAGGGCCATGCGTTCGGCCACCTCACGTTGTTGGCGGTTCTCAGAGTTCAGATCTGGCAAGTAACGCCTGCGCCCCAAAATCGTCTCGGTATAACCACGCTCGCGAGCTTCAATTACGACGCTCTTTAAGTAATCGCGGATTCCGCCAAAGCGATCGAAGTAACTTCCCATTAAGGCTGAGGCTTCGGTCGGCGAAAGGTTCAATTGCTGCGCCAGGCCAAAGGCAGATAATCCATAAGCCAATCCATACGACATCGCCTTAATCTGTCTGCGCATTTCAGGATCGACCTCTGATGCTTTCACGCCAAAAACTTGGGCGCCGACAGTCGTATGCAAATCTTCACCACTCTTAAAGGCGGCAATCAGCGCAGCATCTTTGGAGAGGTGGGCCATGATGCGCATCTCAATCTGGCTGTAGTCGGCTGTGAGCAGGTCTACGAAGGGTTTAGCCGCAACGAAACAATCTCTGATCTTGCGTCCTTCTTCGGTGCGAACTGGAATATTTTGCAGGTTGGGATCGGTCGACGAGAGACGACCAGTAGCGGTAGTTGTTTGTTGGAAGGTGGTGTGAATCCGGCCATCAGTTGCGATCGCGTTGAGCAAGCCATCGATGGTGGTCAGTAGCTTTGTTGTTTCACGGATGCGTAGGAGATGAGAGAGTATGGGATGCGAGGTTTTAGCGAAGAGCGTTTCAAGGCTTTCGGCATCGGTGGTGTATCCAGTCTTGATCTTCTTCGTCTTCGGTAAGCCAAGTTCATCAAAGAGAATGACTTGCAGCTGCTTCGGGGATCCCACATTAAATTCTCTGCCGGCCTCATTATGTGCTGCACTTGTTTCGCGTTCGACTTCTCCTCGGAAGAACTCAGAGAGTGCGGTGAGTTTCTTCTTATCGACCGCGATGCCATCTCGTTCCATTGCGGCCAACTCGATCATAGTAGGAATCTCCATGTCGGAGAGAAGTGATTGCATATCGCGATCTTTAATCTCTTGCGCCAAGATTGGGACGAGCGTGAAGATTACTGCTGCAAGCGAACCGTCGAAGGATGTGAAGAGGTCTTCGCTCTCTACCGTGATGCTCTGTCCAAGGTAGCGTTCAGAGAGATCAGAGACCTCTAAATTACGGCCCCCAGGGTTGATCAAGTAAGCCGCCAATTCAGTATCAAAGTCGATGCCCCGCACTTCTAGGCATCTACAGAGATCCTTGCCACCGTGCACCCATTTCGGCAGGGCCGGATCTACCAACCAATCCCCTGCCGGTGATCCCATCACGGTATAAATTTCAGATTCGCTCACAGCAACGGCAAAGGCGGTGATCTCATCACTGATGCTCTCAATAAAGAAAGCAATGGGATCTGTGCGTCCCTTGAGAATCTTTGAGAGCGCTGCATTTGTGCTCTCATGGGATGTGACTTTATCCATTGGTGCCATCTCGGGCATCGGAAGAACGGTCGATCCCCCACCAAGGATCTTCGCCTTCTCTTTCAGGGCTTTAATCTCCAATTGATCCATCAGTGCGTTCAGTTTGGGAAAGTCGACACCAGGCCATTCGAGTTCGGTGACGCTTGCACCAAAGGAGAGATCGTGACGTAATTGGGTAAGTTCGCGATTGAGTCGAATCGGATCGAGATGAGCACGGAGTGAATCACCCACCTTGCCAGAGATCTCATCAGCACGATCAAGAAGTGCAGCAAGGGAGCCGTACTCTTGAATCCACTTCGTCGCTGTCTTTTCGCCGACACCTGGTACAGAAGGTAGATTGTCGCTTGGATCGCCGCGCAGCGCAGCAAAATCTGGATACTGTGTCGGCGTCAAACCATATTTCTCTTCTACGGCAGCCGGCGTCATTCGCGCTAAATCTGTCATCCCCTTCTTGGGGTAGAGCACGGTGATATTTTCATTCACGAGTTGGAATGAATCTCGATCCCCCGTGCAGATAAGTACTTCATAACCTTGGTCTGCAGCATGGGTTGAGATCGTGGCGATAATGTCGTCGGCTTCAAATCCTTCCATGGCGAAATGTCGGACACCTAAAGCCGCGACCGCCTCGAAGATATAACTCATCTGGGATTTGAACTCATCCGGAGTCGCACTGCGATTGGCTTTGTACTCGGGGAACTTTTCAGAGCGGAAGGTTTTACGAGAGACGTCGAAGGCCGTGGCAATATGAGTGGGCTTCTCTTCCTTAATGAGGTTGATCAACATTGAGGTAAAGCCGTAGACGGCATTGGTTGCTTGCCCTGCGGCGGTGGAGAAGTTTTCGACCGGCAATGCGTAGAAAGCACGGTATGCCAGGGAGTGGCCATCTACGAGGAGTAAGCGTTTCTCTACAGTCACGAGGTGGAGTCTAGTTAGACTTACCGTCATGACCGACTATCTAGAAATTATTCGAGAGCGTGGCAGCGGTGCCCTAGATCAGAAAATGGGGATCGAGATCCTCGAAGCTTCTCCCCAACGCCTTGTTGGCCGTATGCCCGTGGCAGGAAATACCCAACCGGTCGGCCTACTCCATGGCGGAGCGAATGTGGTCTTAGCCGAGAGCCTTGGTTCGATTGGTACCCAACTTCATGCTGGCCCAGATCGCCGCATTGTCGGAGTCGATATCAATGCCACACACCATAAATCGGCAACCGAAGGATTTGTTACAGGTGTTGCAACTGCTATCTCGCTTGGCAAGACGCTCTGCGTCTATGAGATTGTCATTACAAATGAGGCAGGTGAGCGCACATGTACTTCGCGCATCACCTGCCTCATCTTGGCAGAACGTAAATAACTTTTAAGTTTAGTGCGCACCTGTTCCGAGATAGGCCTCGCGAACAGCTGGGTCATCAAGAAGATCTGACGCCTTCGCCTCTTTAACAACCTTTCCGATTTCAAGGATATAGGCGCGATCAGCGCGACGAAGTGCCTGCTGAGCATTCTGCTCAACGAGCAGGATCGTCGTTCCCAATTCTTTGTTAATCGTCGTAATGATGTTAAAGATATTCTGGATCATCATTGGGGCAAGGCCCATTGATGGTTCATCGAGAAGCAGAACCTGAGGACGTGCCATTAGCGCGCGACCGATCGCAAGCATCTGCTGTTCGCCACCGGAGAGCGTTCCGCCGGCTTGAGTGATGCGCTCTTTGAGGCGCGGAAAGAGTGTGAAGACTTTCTCGAGATCTTCAGCCATCTCGATCTTGCGATCTTTACGGAAATACTTTCCGATCTCAAGATTTTCAAGAACGCTCATTCCAGGGAAGATTCCACGGCCTTCTGGCGCCTGCGAAATTCCAAGCTCTACCCGCTCGTGGGCTGGCACCTTGGAGATATCTTGACCGTTGAAGATGATCGCACCACTAGTGACTGGACGCAGGCCCGAGATTGTCTTCAGCGTTGTGGTCTTACCAGCGCCATTTGCCCCGATGAGGGTAACAATTTCGCCTTGATTGACGGTGATGTTGATGCCTTTAATCGCTTCAATCTTGCCGTAGAAAACTCTGAGGTCTTTAATTTCAAGATTCATCTGTGGCCACTCCCAAATACGCTTCGATGACCTTTGGGTCATTTTGAACTATTGAAGGTAGATCATCGGCGATCTTTACACCGAAATCTAAGACCACTACGCGATCAGAGATACCCATGATGAGCGACATATCGTGTTCGATCAGAAGAACGGTGTAGCCCGCATCGCGAATACGCTTGATGGTGTTGGCAAGTTCGACCTTCTCTGCTGGGTTAAATCCAGCGGCAGGTTCGTCAAGGAGTAGCAGGTCAGCACCCGTACCCATGGCACGAGCAATCTCCAACCGACGTTGAACTCCATAAGGCAAGTTGCGGGCGAGGCGATCTTCATATTCAGCGATGCCAATGAATTCCAGGATCTCATGGGCCTTGGCTCGGGCTTCTCTCTCTGTCTTGCGAGAGCGAATCGAACCAAAGAGTGACCCGACAAGTCCGGCTTTGCTATGAACATCCGTCGCTGTAATGACATTCTCGAGCGCGGTCATATCGCCCCAGAGGCGAATATTCTGGAAGGTTCGTGCGACACCTGATTGGGTGATGCGGAATCGCTTCTTTCCTACGAGGGATTTTCCTTTGAAGAGGATCTCACCTGATGTGGGCTGATAGACGCCAGTGATCATATTGAAGACCGTTGTCTTGCCAGCACCATTCGGACCAATGAGTGCGAGGATCTCTTGCTTATTGACGTGAAGATCGACAGCGTTGAGAGCTGTCACACCACCAAAGTTCTTGGTGAGCCCCTTTAATTCTAAAAGCTTCTCAGACATTACTTCACCTCGGCTTCTGATTTACTCTTCAGAATTTTCTCGCGCTTCTTTCGAGGCAAGATTCCATCTGGGCGGAAATTCATAATGACGATAAGCGTCAAGCCGAAGACGAGTTGACGAGCATTGGAGATAAAGCGGATGCGCTCTGGTAGATAGGCGAGGAATACTCCGCCGAGCACAACTCCCCAGATATTTCCGATTCCACCAAAGACGATACATGAGAGGATCAGGACAGAGATATTGAAGGTGAAGGCTTCTGGAGAGACGTAGAGGGTCTTTGATGCGTAGACCACGCCAGCTGCCCCACCTACACCAGCGCCCAAGACGAATGACCAGATCTTGTAGCGAAGAGTTGGAACTCCCATAAGTTCGGCAGCATCTTCATCCTGGCGAATCGCTTCCCACGCTCTTCCTGGACGTCGCACCGAAAGGCGACGAATCATCCAGATAGTGAGCAAGATAAGGACGAGAACGAACCAATAGAAAGAGTTCGGTGTCATGATATTGAAATCGAGCTGGCCTACCGGAGTGTGGATCGATGGCGGATTTGGAACGTTTGCCATTCCATTTGGTCCACCGATCTTCTGAGTATTCAAAGCCGTAATACGAACAATCTCGCCAAAGCCCATGGTGACAATTGCCAAGTAATCTCCGCGAAGTCGAAGTGTTGGAATTCCCAAGAGAACACCTGCAAGCATTGCAAATCCAATACCAATCGGAAGGATCTCCCAGGTATTGAGATGGGTGTACTTTCCAAAGATCGCCATGCTGTAGGCGCCAATTGCGAAGAATGCGACATAACCGAGATCGAGCATTCCTGACTTACCCACGACGATGTTGAGTCCGAGTGACATCAAGACGAACATGCCCACGGGATAGACCAAGACATCGGCAAAGTTACTAATTGGAGTATTGAGGAAGTTTGTGAAGGAGTGATCGCCCGCAAAAGGAAGAGCTCCTGCGAGGAAGATCATGGCGACGGCGAAGATCGCGCGCTGCGGCAGATTTAACCCGGCCCAGAACGCGGCACCTTTATCGCGGAGATTGAAATTTTTCAGGCTAGAGATTTTAGACATCATCACACCCTTGTCTGCTGAATGGCTTCACCAAAGAGGCCGTTAGGACGGAAGAGGAGAACAACGACAAGCACAACGAAGACGGTGATCGACTTCCACTGAGAACCCAAAACCGCAGATGCGTAAGTCTCAAGCAAGCCAAGAGCCAATCCCCCGACAAATGCACCTCGGATATTGCCGATACCACCCAGGACTGCGGCGGTGAAGGCGGCGATACCGATATTAAATCCGATATTGAACTTGGTCGCTTCATATACCGTCTCAAAGAAGAAGGCGGCTGCGCCAGTCATCAAACCACCAATGAGGAAGGTAATGGAGATGACTCGGTTGAGGTTCACGCCCATGAGCTTTGCAGTCTCTTCATTCATAGAAACAGCGCGAATTCCCTTCCCCAGGCGGGTGTGGTTCACGAAGCGTTGAAGTGAGAAGAACATGATTGGAGCAACAATAAAGACGAGAAGTTGATCGACTCGGATATTTGCACCCAATACGGTGAAGAGCGAGCTCTTATGGAGCAACTCGGGTGCGATCACTGCGCGGCCTGCCGTGAGTAGCGAAACAGATTCGCTCAAAACGATCGAGATACCAATCGCTGAGATAAGAGGTGCGAGACGATTTGTTCCCCGGGAACGCAGTCGTCGATAGGCGACAAGCTCAACGACCACAGCTGTCAATCCCGATGCGAGCATTGAGGCAAGAAGACAGAAGAACATGGAATAGAGAAGAGTGAATCCGTGGAGATTTGCGGAGTTTGGCTGATGGCCGAGAATATCTCGTGACATAACGATGGTCGCAAAGGTTCCGACCATAAAGATTTCTGAGTTCGCAAAGTTGATCATGCGAAGTACGCCGTAGACCATGGTGTAACCGAGAGAGATCAGGACGTAGATCAATCCTTGGACCGCCCCAGAGAAGGTCAACTGCCAGAACTGACTTATGAGGGTATGCAAGTCGGCCTCCTAGATAACCAAAAAAATCGCTCCGGGCCCCGATTGGCCGCAGAGAATGAACGAACTCTATCCGAAAAAAGGGCCGCCCAGTAAACCGAGCGACCCTTTTAACAAGTACTAGTAAGTACTAAATCAGATCAATTAACCGATCTGACCCTTTGAGATGATGGTTCCACCGGTGACGAGGAATCCATTGATGAATCCTGCGCCAGCTGTATCGCCATTCTTATCGAACTTGATCTTGTTGCCCATCAAGCCAGTCCATGAACCGGTGTTGATGTATGCCAAGAGCTTCGCGCGAGTTGTATTTCCCTTTGCGATACCAGCAAGGATGATATTTGCAGCATCGAAGTCTTCTGTTGCATAGGTTCCTGGAGCATTTCCTGTGACCTTCTTGAAGTCAGCAGAGATTGCCTTGCCAGCATCCTGGAATACTGCTGATGAAGCGGTAAGGCGTGCGCCTTCAGCTGCATCTCCAGCACCATCGATGAATCCTGGATCATATGTACCGTCGCCTGATGCGAAGATACCTGTGTAGCCAGAGTTGCGGAGCTGCTTTACGAAGCCAGCTGCCTGTGCGTAGTAACCAGAGTAGATGACAACGTTAGCTGCACCATTCTTGATCTTTGAGATTGTTGCTGAGAAGTCAAGAGTTGTGTTTGTTCCATCAACTGAATCTTTTCCAGCGATCTTTGCGCCAAGAGTTGTGAGTGCTGACTGGACGTATCCATCAAGTCCGGTTCCGTATGAAGACTGATCGTTGACTACATAGACAACAGGAGTCTTGACACCCTGGATTGCGAACTTAGCAAGAGCTGGACCCTGCTTATCATCCTTCGATGGCAAACGGTGGAAGACCGGTCCGCCAAAGTCAGGTGATGCTGGATCTGTCAATGTAACGCGAGTTGCTGATGGAGAGATCAAAGGAAGACCAGCAGCCTTGTAATAAGGGAATGATGCAACAGAAGCACCAGAGAACGCAGGTCCTACGATTGCGAGGATTGTCTTATCTTTTGCTGTTCCTGGAGCAACAACTGATGCGCCTGGGCCTGAACCCTGATCATCAACTTGCTTAAGTCCAACCTGAGCAGTTGGGTGAGCCTTGTTGTAGAGAGCAAGTGCGTACTTAACGCCTGCAATCTCATCAAGACCAGTCTGCTTGTTATCGCCAGTCAATGGACCTTGGTATGCGATGTAATACTTATAAGTTACAGCGTGTGCTGATGTTGCAACTGCGCCACCTGAAACAAGTGCGGCAACTGCTGCAAGAGCTACGCCAATCTTTGTCTTCTTGTTCATGTAAACCTTTCTTACTAACCTGTTGTTTCCCGGGACAGGGAGGAGAGAAGGGTAGCCCGTTCCACCTAAAGTGGACAAGCCTTTGAGGGCCCCAATTACGCGTAATTGGCCAGCTTTTTTCTTTCTTTTACGTTAAATCCAATATGTGGACAGGCTCATGCAAACTCTTTGCGAAAGTAGCTAGTTCTTGGCGTTATCAGGGACGGCGTCAGGTGAGATGACGGCCTCAGCAACTTGCTTCATTGAAATGCGTCGATCCATAGCGGCACGTTGGATCCAGGTAAATGCTTGCGGCTCTGTGAGATTAAGGGCGGCCATCAAGATTCCCTTTGCACGATCAATGACTTTACGACTCTCCAATCTCTCATGGAGATCAGCAACTTCTTCCGCAAGTGTCTTCATCTGAATATGGCGACTCATTGCAATCTCAATTGCTGGAATTAAATCTGCGATTCCAAATGGCTTCACAACATATGCCATCACGCCAGCATCTCGAGCTCGTTCAACTAACTCGCGCTGACTAAATGCAGTGAGCATTAATACTGGTGCGATCTCAATAATTTTCTCAGCAGCAGAAATACCATCAAGCTCTGGCATCTTCACATCAAGGATTGCTAGATCGGGCTTGTGCTCTTGCGCTAAGGCGATTGCTTCCACACCATTTGTCGCTTCTGCCACAACGGTATACCCAGCTTCGGTGAGCATTTCAACGAGATCGAGTCGAATGATTGCCTCATCTTCAGCGACGAGAATTCGGGCGCTGCGAACTTCGCCATCGCCTTGCGATGGGAGTTCGGTCGATCCTGTTTTATCTGACATGTGCCTCGAGTCGGATTTGAACCGACACTGTGCGGATTTTGAGTCCGCCCTCTCTACCGTTGGAGTACCGAGGCCGATCTTTCACTTTCATCCATTGAAACATTCGTTCTGACATGAATTGGGTCTCAATGCATGAAGGGCAAGAGTTTATAACCCTTGCCCTTAATCAGCGAATTTCTCGAGATATTTATCTGCCCAATTAGCTGCGGTAGGCAGCAGCAACGCCATCGACGGCATCACCGATGATATGCACGCGCACAGCATTGGTAGAACCAGGGATTCCCGGAGGCGCACCTGCGACGATCACAACAGCTTCACCCTTTGTTCCGCGGCCTGAATCCAGGAGGAGGTTATCTACCTGCTTCACCATCTCGTCGGTATGAGAGACGGTTGGGGTGATAAGTGGCTCTACGCCCCAGCTCAAGGCAAGTTGGTTATAGACCGGCACTTCAGGGGTGAGCGCCAAGATTGGGATATGCGAGCGGAAGCGAGAGATTCTGCGTGCTGATTCACCACTTTGCGTGAAGGCGACCAGGTACTTCGCTCCGACTGTGGCGCCGATTTCGGTAGCCGCTTTCGTGATCGCTCCACCTTTTGTTGTTGGCGCGCCTTGAATTGCAGGAATGCGATCAAGCATCGCCTCTTCAGTGCGTTCGATGATGCGACCCATTGTCTTTACTGCTTCGATGGCAAATGCACCGACTGAGGTCTCACCTGAAAGCATCAACGCATCTGCGCCATCAAGCACAGCATTGGCACAGTCTGTTGCCTCTGCACGTGTTGGCGATGAATTGGTGATCATGGAGTCAAGCATCTGGGTAGCAACGATGACCGGCTTTGCTGCCTCGCGGCAGAGAGTGATGCAACGCTTCTGAACAAGTGGAACTTCTTCAATCGGCATCTCTACGCCAAGGTCGCCACGAGCAACCATGATGCCATCAAAGGCCGCAACGATCTCTTCAAGATTGTCGACTGCTTGTGGCTTCTCGATCTTTGCAATAACAGGGCGACGGATTCCAACTTCATCCATGATCGCATGAACATCATCAATGTCTTTTGCGCTGCGAACAAATGAGAGTGCGATGAAATCCGCACCCGCGCGAAGACCCCAGCGTAGATCATCGATATCTTTCTCTGACATCGCAGGTACAGAGACTGCAACCCCTGGCAAGTTAATTCCCTTATTGTTTGAGACAAATCCAGGTTGTGTCACCTTCGTAACAACATCATTGCCCTTGACTTCAACGACCTCGACCGAGACTTTGCCGTCGTCGATCAGAATACGATCGCCAGGCTTGCAATCTCCAGGAAGACCCTTATAGGTGGTGCCGCAACGATCTTTTGTACCTTCGACCTCATCGGTTGTGATGGTGAAGATATCGCCACGGAAGAGCTCGTGTGGACCATCCTTGAAGCGAGCCAGACGGATCTTTGGTCCTTGAAGATCGACCAAGATAGCCACTGCTTTACCGCTCTTCGCCGCTGACTCCCGGACGCGATCGAGGCGGTTCTGGTGCTCCTCGTATCCCCCGTGTGAGAGATTGAGGCGGGCCATATTCATGCCTGCCGCGATTAACTCATCGACCTTCTCTGGGGCCTCAACTGCTGGGCCCATCGTGCACACAATTTTCGCTCTACGCATGGTTCAACCTTAATCTATTACCGCACGGTAATCCGAGTATTTGAAGTGGATTGAGAAGAATTCGGAGTGAACTACACCATCAATGGACGTGCAGTAGGCAAGATTGGGGCAGGGAGTTGCGTTGAACCTTCGAGGAACTCATCAACTGATGCTGCGCAACTTCGACCTTCTGCGATCGCCCAGACGATGAGTGATTGACCGCGACCAGCATCTCCGGCGACAAAGACTCCCTCGATATTTGTTGCAAAGTTCTTATCGCGTTTGATATTTCCACGATCATCAAGTTCGACTTCTAATTGAGCTAAGAGTTCGCTCTTCTCAGGACCAACAAAGCCCATTGCTAGAAAGACGAGGTCGGCTGGAATCTCGCGTTCAGATCCTTCAACTTTCTCAAACTTTCCGTTGGCGAATTCAGTTTCGACGAGTTGAAGTGCTCGAACATTTCCTTGCTCATCTCCGAGGAATTTTTCGGTCGAGACGGCATAGAGTCGTTCGCCCGCTTCTTCATGTGCAGAACTCACACGATAGATCATTGGATAGGTAGGCCATGGTTGAGATGATGGTCGTTCCTCAGTTGGGCGCGGCATGATCTCAAGTTGGGTCACACTCGCTGCGCCCTGGCGAATCGCTGTGCCGAGGCAATCTGCGCCGGTATCACCGCCGCCAAGAATCACAACATGTTTTCCGGTTGCATTGATTGGCGGTGTGCCATCAAGTTCGGAGAGGCCTTGCTTATTACCCCAAGGCAGATATTCCATCGCTTGATAGATGCCAGTGAATTCACGACCCGGGACCTGGATATCGCGCCAATTCGTCGAACCAACAGATAGGACCACTGCGTCGTACTTTGAACGAAGTTGATCGCCGGTGATGTCAACGCCGACGTTGACGCCAGCACGGAATCGAGTGCCTTCCGCCTCCATCTGAGTCAGGCGTCGATCGACGATCGACTTCTCCATCTTGAACTCTGGAATGCCATAACGGAGTAATCCGCCGATGCGATCAGCGCGCTCGTAGACGGCGACAGTATGTCCAGCACGGGTTAACTGCTGAGCTACCGCAAGGCCGGCTGGCCCTGATCCAACGACCGCAACAGTCTTGCCCGTGAGGCGATCCGGTGGAAGAGGCACGACGGTACCTGCGCCAAACGCTTCTTCAATCGTACGAAGCTCTACCTGCTTGATCGTGACTGCATCTGCGTTGATTCCAACAACACATGCAGTTTCGCACGGCGCTGGGCAGAGGCGGCCGGTGAACTCTGGGAAGTTATTTGTGGCATGAAGGCGATCAATCGCTTCGCGCTTCTCGCCCCGCCAGATTAAATCGTTCCACTCTGGGATTAGATTCCCTAGAGGGCAACCGTTATGACAGAACGGAATGCCGCAATCCATGCAACGACCAGCTTGCTTCTGCAAGTCGCCGAACTCCTGCGGCTCGTAAACCTCTTTCCAATCCTTGATGCGAACATCAACCGGGCGACGTGTGGGTGTTTCGCGCGGTGTAGTAAGGAATCCCTTTGGATCAGCCATTTTTACAATGCCTCCATAACTACTTTATTAACGTCAAGGCCTTCACGTTCGGCACGCTCCATTGCGGCAAGTACTCGCGCATAGTCCCGTGGCATCACAAGAGAGATACGTGATTTCTCAGTAGCCCAGTTCGCAACGAGATTCTTTGCTACCTCTGACCCGGTCTCAATGGCAAAACTCTCAATGAGATCCTTTACCTTTGTATCTTGATCAGCAGGGAGTGTAAGAACATCCACCATCTCGGTATTGACCAGACGTGGATCGAGATCGAGTACGAAGGCACGTCCGCCGGACATACCAGCCGCAAAGTTGCGACCTGTCTCGCCCAGCACGATTGCGATTCCACCGGTCATATATTCACAACCGTGGTCGCCAACGCCTTCAACGATCGCGACCGCGCCTGAATTTCGAACGCAGAAACGTTCGCCGACCTTGCCGCGAATAAAGATCTGACCGCTTGTCGCGCCATAGCCAACGACATTGCCAGCGATGACATTCTCTTCAGATTTAACGATCGCTTTCTCGCTCTGGCGAACGATCACCCGACCACCAGAAAGGCCTTTGCCCACGTGATCATTTGCATCGCCAAAGAGGCGAAGCGTGATTCCTTGTGGAAGGAAGGCGCCAAGTGACTGCCCCACTGCACCATTCAAAGTGATATCGATGGTGTCGTGTGGCATTCCCGCTCCCCCGTATTTACGAGTGAGTTCTGCGCCAAGCATTGTTCCGACTGTGCGGTTCACATTGCGGACATCAACTGAAAGCTTTACCGGCTTTGCATCCATGAGTGCGGTGGCGGCGAGCTTGATCAATTCATTATCTAGCGCAGCATCAAGATTGTGATCTTGAGTCGTAGTGTTCTTGCGATCGGGATATGCCATGCTGGCCGGAGCCGCAAGAAGTGGTGCGAGATCGAGCCCGCTCGCCTTCCAGTGGTCAACGGCAGCCTTTGTATCGAGAAGTTCGACCTGACCGATTGCCTCATCAATTGTGCGGAAACCAAGCTTTGATAACCACTCGCGAACTTCTTCGGCAATATATTCAAAGAAGGTTTCGACGAATTCAGGCTTGCCCGAGAACTTTGCGCGCAACGTTGGGTTCTGCGTTGCGACGCCCACTGGGCAGGTATCAAGATGGCAGACGCGCATCATGACGCAACCAGAGACAACCAGTGGCGCAGTTGCGAAGCCAAACTCTTCAGCACCGAGAAGGGCAGCGATGACAACATCGCGGCCAGTCTTCATCTGACCATCAACCTGAACAACGATTCGATCACGCAATCCGTTGAGCATCAAGGTTTGTTGAGTTTCAGCAAGACCCAACTCCCAAGGCGCACCAGCGTGCTTGAGTGATGTCAATGGCGATGCACCAGTTCCACCATCGTGGCCTGAGATCAAGACGACATCAGCATGCGCCTTGGATACACCAGCTGCAACAGTTCCGACGCCGACTTCAGCGACAAGCTTCACGTGAACGCGGGCATTGCGATTTGCATTCTTGAGATCGTGAATCAATTGCGCTAAATCTTCGATCGAATAGATATCGTGGTGTGGCGGTGGTGAGATTAAGCCAACGCCAGGTGTTGAGTAACGAACCTGGGCGATCCATGGATAGACCTTGTTTCCAGGGAGCTGGCCACCTTCACCAGGCTTGGCGCCTTGCGCCATCTTGATCTGAATATCATCGGCATTCACGAGGTAGTTTGATGTGACGCCAAATCGGCCGGAAGCAACCTGCTTCACAGCTGATCGACGAAGATCGCCATTTGCATCCCGAGTGAAGCGATCTGGATCTTCTCCACCCTCGCCCGTATTCGACTTTCCGCCGATTCGGTTCATTGCAATAGCAAGAGTCTCGTGCGCCTCTTGCGAGATCGATCCATAGGACATCGCACCAGTCGCAAAGCGCTTAATGATCGATGAGGATGGCTCAACCTGATCAAGCGGAACTTCTGGCCGGATGCCTTGCTTAAATTCAAAGAGACCGCGCAGTGTCATGAGACGTTGCGATTGATCATCGATGTGACGGGTGTAGCGCTTGAAGATGTCATAACGCTTCGCACGAGTTGAATGCTGAAGTGTGAAGACCGTCTCTGGATCGAAGAGATGAGGCTCGCCCTCGCGACGCCACTGATACTCCCCGCCGATCGGCAACTTCTTAGTGCCTGGAACTTCGCCACCTGGTGGATAGGCAATGTGGTGTCGCTTGATGGTCTCTTCTGCGATCACATCAAGTGAAACGCCACCAAGACGGGAGGTAAGGCCAACGAAGTACTCATCGACTACTTCACGTGAGAGACCGATCGCTTCAAAGACCTGAGCACCGGTGTAGGAAGCGATGGTAGAAATACCCATCTTCGACATCACCTTAAGAACGCCCTTACCTAAGGACTTGATGAGATTCGCTACCGCCTTCTCTGGTGTGATACCAGTGATGACGCCTTGACGCACAAGATCCTCTGCAGATTCCATGGCGAGATATGGATTCACCGCAGCTGCTCCGAAACCGATCAGGAGCGCAACGTGGTGAACCTCGCGAACTTCACCTGATTCAACAATGAGGCCGACTTGGGTTCGAGTCTTCTCGCGAATGAGGTGGTGATGAATAGCAGATGTCAGAAGCAGTGACGGAATCGGTGCATCTTCAGAGTCGCCGTCGCGATCTGACAGCACGATGATGTGTGCGCCATCTGCGATCGCCTGTGAAACTTCCTTACGGATCTCATCAATCCGCTCACGTAGCGCTTCTCCCCCGCCACTTGCTGGGAAGAGGCCACGGACAACATGTGCCTGGAATCCTGGGTTATCGCCATCGGCATTGACGTGAATGATCTTTGCGAGTTCGTCATTGTCGATCACTGGAAAGTCGAGTGAAATCTGTCGACATGAATCCGGAGTTGGGTTCAGAAGATTGGACTCTGGTCCAATGCTTCCACCAAGGCTTGTCACAAGTTCTTCACGGATCGCATCAAGTGGAGGATTTGTCACCTGTGCAAAGAGTTGGGCGAAGTAATCGTAAATCAGACGAGGCTTATCGGAGAGGGCCGCGATTGGCGTATCGGTTCCCATCGAACCAAGTGGCTCCATGCCGTTTCGTGCCATCGGAGCAACGATGATGCGGAGCTCTTCTTCGGTATACCCGAAGGCACGTTGTCTACGCACGACGGATGAGTGCGGATAAATAATATGTTCGCGCGCAGGAAGATCGGCGAGTTTCACCAAGCCATCAGCGAGCCATTTTCCATAAGGCTGGGCCGTTGCTAACTGATCCTTGATCTCATCATCTTCAATGATTCGGCCAGCTTCAATATCGACTAAGAACATTCGGCCAGGCTGTAATCGACCCTTTCGGACGATCTTCTCCGCTGGAATATCAAGCACGCCTACTTCTGAGGCCAAGACCACGAGTCCATCATCTGTTACCCAGAAGCGAGATGGGCGAAGACCATTGCGATCAAGGACTGCTCCGACCTGCTTGCCATCTGTAAAGGTGACGCATGCTGGACCATCCCATGGCTCCATCATCGTTGCATGGAATGCATAGAAATCTCTACGCTCTTTCGACATCGTCGCATGGTTCTCCCACGCTTCAGGAATCATCATCAAGATTGAGTGTGGAAGTGATCGACCGCCGAGGTAGAGCAGTTCAAGAACTTCATCAAATGAGGCAGTATCGCTTCCCTCTGCATCAATGATTGGGAAGATGCGATTGATATCGCCAGGAATCAGATCACTCGAAAGTAGCGCCTCACGAGCACGCATCCAATTGCGATTTCCCTTAACGGTATTGATTTCACCGTTGTGGGCGATAAAACGATATGGGTGCGCAAGTGGCCATGATGGGAAGGTATTTGTGGAGAAGCGAGAGTGAACAAGAGCAAGCGGTGAAGTCACGCGCTCATCGGAGAGATCTGGGAAGAACTCTTCAAGTTGGCCAGTTGTAAGCATGCCCTTATAAACAATCGTGGCAGAAGAGAGTGACGGGAAGTAGATCGGGAGCGCATGTTCGATGCGCTTACGAATTACAAATGCGAGTCGATCAAGATCGAGACCAGACTCTTGGTTTTTACCCGCGATAAAGATCTGCATGAACTTCGGCATAACCGAGAGCGCAGTCTTTCCAAGACCTTCTGAATCAATTGGAAGTTCGCGCCAACCAAGAACAGCAGCGCTCTCTGATTCAACGATTTCGCGAATCGCTTCGTAATCAGAGAAAGATGGATCGATAAATGCGATACCCGTTGCATAACTTCCTACTTCAGGAAGTGAGAACCCTGCGACTTCTCGATAAAACTCATCAGGAATTCGGATCAAAATTCCGGCACCATCACCACTATCTGGCTCAGCGCCAGTTGCACCGCGATGCTCGAGATTGCGAAGTGCTTGCAGCGCCTGCGCCACGATCTCATGTGTTGCGACCTTATTTAAGGTTGCTACAAGAGCAACGCCGCACGCATCATGTTCATCGGCAGGGTTGTAGAGCCCCTGCTGGGCTGGCAAAGCACTGAAAAGAGTCACAACTGCTCCCATTGTCTGGATTAATCGAGAGTGAACGATTGGGACGACAATGGCCCATTACTTGATGGAGAACTACTGGCTGATCCACCGGGCTTGCCGGGCTGCTGGATCAGCGAGTAGGAAAGGCTACCAATTAGAGACCAGAAAGGTGAACCAATGAGCCAATTCCGGCTGTGATCGCCATGCCTAGTCCGCCGCCAATTGTGACGCGCAGGACGGTAATTCCAAGCTTTGACCCCGATAGGCGCGAGCTAATCAAGCCTGTTCCAGCCAAGCCGAGCATGGTGGCAATTACGATTCCCAAGGATTTATGAGCGAAGTGCCAGGAGAGCGCCCCGAAGAGCGGAATGATCCCGCCTGCGGTGTAGCTAATCGCCGAAGCGATTGCGGCTTGGGTCGGACGAGCCATGGTGTGCTCAAACTGTCCAAGTTCATCTCGTAGATGCGCCTCGAGCGGATCCTTCTCATGCATGACGCGGGCAACCTCTTTGGCAAGCTCGGGTGAGAGTCCACGTTCGACATAGATCTGGGCAAGCTCTGCCTCTTCACCTTCTGGATCAAGAGCGAGATGCTCGATCTCCATGCGACGATCACTCTCTTCAATATCACTTTGTGATTGAACGGAGATGTATTCGCCTACAGCCATAGACATTGCACCTGCGGCGATTGCTGCAACACCGGTAACAGTCAGGCTCGCTGTTGGCGCTGCGGTTGCAATACCAATCATGAGCGAAGCAGTTGCGACCAGTCCATCATTTGCTCCGAGGACGGCAGCTCGCAACCAGCCGGAGTTATGCGTCTTGTGGTGGAGATTGCGTTGGTAGACATCATCAATCATGGCCTCAGTCTACCTCTCCCGCTGATTCATTTCCCTCTAATCTCTCTAGTGCGCGGCTTCGCAACAAGGTGAACACAGCAGAAATTAGTCCACCCAGACTCACCCATTGATTCAGTCGCAAGCCAAAGATATGTGCGGCGGCATCAATGCGCAGATATTCCGTCCCAGATCGCCCGAGACAGTAGAGGGCGATATAGGCGTAGAAGATATTTCCTGGTCTGGCCTTAAATCGAGGGGTGAGATAGATAAGTACCGCGGCACAGAGGAAACACCAGAGCGCCTCATAGAGAAAGGTTGGGTGGAAGGTCGAGAATTTTTCAAAACCGAGCGGACGAAGTTGTTGTGGAATTTCTAGCCCCCACGGAAGATCTGTTGGGCGGCCAAAGAGTTCACCGTTAAACCAATTTCCGATTCGACCAATACCTTGTGCTACAAGTAAGCCAGGAGCAAGCGCATCAGCGAAGTGCGCAAAGCTCGCCGATCGAGCTTTTGATCTGAAGACGAAATAAGCGACGAGGGTGCCGAGGGCAATGGCTCCCCAGATACCCATACCGCCATCCCAAATCTTGATGGCGTCGAGTGGATGGCCACCTTTACCAAAATATCTCTGCGGGGATGTCACAACGTGATAGAGGCGCCCACCAATAACTCCGGCAGGAATAGCGAATACTGCGATATCTGTAATCTCATCTGGATTGCCGCCGATATCTCTATAGCGTGCACGACCAATGAGAATCGCTGCGATAACTCCGAGAAGAATGCAGAGCGCGTAGAAATGAAGAGTAAACGGACCAAACGCCACCGCGGAGTGCGATGGCGTCGGGATAAAACTCTTCACTCGGTTTACTTCACTCCAGCTGCAGCTAAATCTTTCTTGAGAGCTGCGAGATCTAGATAATGCGCTTGGTTAAGTTGAACGCCATTAATGAACAGTGTTGGCGTCGAGTTCACATTCTTCTTCGCGGCATCGGCCTCAACGTTATTCGTCCACTTTGTGTACTTGCCTGCATCGATGCACGACTGTGTTCTCTTGCTTGTATCGCCTGCGGTTATTGCCAAAAGTTTGAGAGTTGCATTGGTCCACGTGCCAGAGTTCTCTGATCCGGGTTGGTTGTTATAAAGAGCGGTATGCATATCTAAGAATTTTCCGTTATCTGCAGTACAAGCCGCAGCAGATGCTGCAAGGATCGACTCAGGTCCAATGAATGTCATCGGATGGAAAACTGCCTTGATTTTGCCGGCGCGAATCAACCCATTGAGGTAATTGCCCGCAATATCTTCAAATTCACGGCAATGTGGGCATTGGAAATCTTCCCAAATATCGATCCGGGTCTTCGCATCTTTATTGAAGACAATTCCGTAACCATCTGTAGCTGAGACCGATGAAGGAATGGCGACGTGGCTATTGGTTTTATTGGAGAGAACGGAGAAGATCACTCCGACCGCGACCACGAAGAGGACCATGCCGATGGCAAGGTTTCTTGTTGTGCTCTCTTTAGCCTTCTTTACAGAGTTCTTCTTCTCACTCACTGTGGTCTCCATCATTCTTTGGCTCTAATTCGATCTCTTTATCCTCTTTATCAATGCCAAACTTACCCTGAGGGAAGCGGTAGAGATAAATAGCGGTAAGCGTGAGTCCTAAATCTCTCAGGATCTCTTGCAGATATTTGGTATGGCCGGCTGCGACCTGACCTCCGCCACCGAAGCAACCACAATCGATGCTCAGCCCGCGAGCCCACGCTTGTGAGATTGCCCCAACAAAGAGGAGCATCAACAATCCCCCAAAGATCGCGGCATACCGAACTGCTAATCCAACGACCAGCAGGAGCCCTGCCCCCATTTCGAGCCATGGAAGTGCGAGCCCGAAGAGATTGGCGATTGTGACAGGTAGCAACTTGTAAGCGCGCACCGCCATCTGCGCCTCGGCTGGAGATTTAACTTTGAGGTAACCCGCAAGAATAAGGACAGCCCCAAGGAGAATTCGTCCAATGAGTGTGAGCCACGGTTGGATCTTTGCGCCAGGCTTCATCGACGAACTCCTTGCGCAAGTGATGACGCGAGTGCTCGTACGCGCTCGCAGGCCTCATCGATAGTCGCACTCTCTTGAACCTCGCGGATGAATGCTGATCCCACAATGACACCATCTGCATAGGCGGCAACTTCATGCGCTTGAGTGGCATTTGAGACACCGAGCCCTACCGCTACTGGCAAATCACTGGTCGATCTGATTCGGGAAACAAGATCTCGAGCATCTCCTGAAACAGAAGTGCGAGTTCCTGTTACACCCATAAGGGATGCGGCATAAATAAAGCCCGAGCACTGTGATGTCACAAGTGGCATCCGGTTCTCTGATGTACTGGGCGCGACAACATAGATTCGGTTGATCTCTGAATCTTCTGCGGCCTTTGACCATTGAGATGATTCCTCAACAGTGAGATCCGGCGTAATGACACCCGAACCACCAGCGGCCTTCAGCGAGGCAGCAAAGGCTTCAACACCGTAACGCTCGATGGGATTCCAATATGTCATCACGACAGCTGGCACTCCGAGTTTTGTCGTTGCAGCCATGAGATCAAAGACATCGCTTGCTCCGGTGCCATTCTTTAACGATTGCTCTGCTGCATCTTGAATGACTGGCCCATCCATAACTGGATCGCTATAAGGGAATCCAATTTCTATCGCATCAACCCCGCCCTCGACCATCGCAGCGATTACTCGTGAAGAGTGGGCGATGGAAGGAAAGCCAGCAGGTAAATATCCGATAAGCGCAGCGCGATTCTCTGCCTTCACTCGAATAAAGAGATCAGAGAGCGGTGTTGAATAACTGACCATTAGAGTGGAATTCCAAAGTACTGGGCGGCTGTCTGAACATCCTTATCGCCGCGACCAGAGTTGTTAATGAGAAGAATTGCATCGGGACCTAACTCGCGACCCACGATCAGAGCGCCAGCTAACGCATGCGCAGTCTCAATCGCAGGGATGATTCCCTCTGTTCGAGAGAGAAGAGAGAAAGCTTGCATCGCCTGATCGTCGTTTATCGCACGGTACTCGGCTCGGCCAATGTCATGAAGGTAGGCATGCTCAGGTCCTACGCCTGGATAATCCAAACCTGCTGAGATTGAATGAGATTCGATGGTCTGACCGTTTGCATCTTGCAAAACATAGGTACGTGTTCCGTGGAGAACTCCAGGAGATCCACCAGTTATTGTGGCCGCATGCTTTCCGGTCTCAACGCCACTTCCGCCTGCTTCAAAACCAATCAACCGAACATCTGCATCATCGATGAAGGGATGGAAAATCCCAATCGCATTTGACCCGCCACCAACGCAGGCGAGAACGGCATCAGGAAGACGTCCTACTTCGGCGAGCATTTGTGCTCTCGCCTCGACTCCAATCACTCTATGGAAATCGCGCACCATCTCGGGGAATGGATGCGGACCTGCAACCGTTCCCAATAAGTAATGTGTGGTCTCAACATTGGTGACCCAGTCGCGCATCGCTTCATTAATGGCATCCTTGAGCGTCTTAGATCCTTGAGTCACTGGCACAACTTCGGCACCGAGTAACTTCATGCGAGCTACATTGAGCGCCTGGCGCTTTGTATCTTCTTCGCCCATGTAGACGACACATTCAAGACCCATCAAGGCAGCCGCAGTTGCTGATGCAACGCCATGCTGACCTGCGCCAGTCTCGGCGATGATGCGCTTCTTCCCCATGCGTTTTGTGAGGAGAGCTTGACCTAAGACATTGTTGATCTTGTGGCTACCGGTGTGATTGAGATCTTCGCGCTTTAAAAATATTCGTGCGCCACCAGCATGTTCAGCAAAACGCTTCGCCTCAGTAATGATGCTTGGTCGACCGGTATATGTGCGGTGAAGCTCTGCGAGTTCGGCTTGAAAAGATGGGTCACTCTTTGCCGCAAGATGGGCTGCCTCTAATTGATCAAGAGCGCCGATGAGCGCCTCTGGGACGAAACGTCCCCCGTAATTGCCAAAGTGGCCAAGGATTGCTCTTACCTGCGCAGTGGCCTCTGGAGTCATAGACGTAAAGTACCAGCAGCCTATAAAGCGAGCAGGGTCGAAATGGCAGCGCGGGGATCCCCAGCGCGAACGAGCGTTTCCCCTACCAGAATCGCATTGGCACCGAGGGATTCAACCGATTCAACCTCGCTGCGCTGAGATATTCCAGATTCGGCGACTTTGATGATGCCAGCCGGGATCAACGGAAGTAACTCCGTGAAGGCCGCGGCGCTAACTTCGAGAGTCTTGAGATTGCGGGCATTGACACCAATAATTTCAGGTGAGGCCGCCATCGCGCGCTCGAGCTCTTCTTGATTATGAATCTCAACCAAGATATCCATCCCGAGCTCTTTCGCCATCTGGTGAAAATCGAGGTACTGAGATTGGCTCAGACCAGCGACGATCAAGAGGAGAAGATCGGCACCAAGAACTCGAGACTCCAACACTTGGTACTCGGTAACAATAAAATCCTTGCGAAGCATGGGAATAGAAACTGCAGATCGAACATCGAGAAAATCTTTGATGGATCCTTTAAACCTGCGCTCTTCCGTCAAGACGCTGATCACGCTCGCACCGGCTTCTTCGTATTGCAGAGCAAGGCCAATGGGGTCTGCGATCGCGCTGAGGTCACCCTTAGACGGTGAAGCGCGTTTAACCTCGGAGATAATCTTCATGTCCGATCCAGTTAAGGCTTGCTTTGCACCACGAAGTGGCTCTGCATCTCCCAGTTGTGCGGTTAACTGCGCGAGCGGAATTGCGCGTCGTTCAAGATCTTCTAAGACGCCTTCGATAATTGATTCAAGGACCGTACTCATAAGGTTGGATCCTTATCCTCATTGAGATCAGCCCAGGGTGTCTGTGGTTTGCGTTCGTAGGTGCGTCGCTTCTCGCTCTTTCTAGATCGGCGAAGGAGAAAACCAACAGCCAGAATCATGACCATTAAAAGTGCGCTCTTGCTCATGGAATCCTCACTAAATTATTCGCTGCTGCGATAGCGCCTAATACCGCGGCAGCCTTGTTCTGACATTCAAGATCTTCTGACTCCGGGACGGAATCGGCGACAATTCCTGCACCAGCTTGGACATATGCCTTGCCACCTTTAATAACAGCGGTTCGGATTGCGATACACGAGTCAATATTTCCGCAGAAATCGAAGTAGCCGATTGTTCCGCCATAGATTCCACGACGCGTAGGTTCTAATCTCTCAATGATCTCCATGGCACGAGGTTTTGGTGCGCCGGAGAGCGTGCCTGCAGGGAATACCGCAAAGAGTGCGTCAGCCGGAGATGAGGACCGAGACAGTTTTCCTATTACAGTAGAGACGATGTGCATCACGTGTGAGTAGCGCTCTAAATGCATGAACTCGACAACATCCACTGATCCAGCTTCGCAGACTCGGCCAAGATCATTACGTCCCAGATCTACTAACATCAAATGTTCGGCTCGCTCCTTGGGATCCGCCAAGAGCTCTTCACCATTTCGTTGATCGATCTCAGGATCATGTGAACGTGGACGTGTGCCGGCTATGGGGTGAACCATGACCTCATCACCTGTGATCTTTACCAAGGCTTCTGGGCTTGATCCAACAATCTCCAAACCGTCATCGAATCGGAATAGATACATATAAGGACTTGGGTTACGCAGTCGCAAAGTGCGATAGATGTCAAAGGCATCTGCCGTGGCATCCATAGTAAAACGTTGCGATAAGACCACCTGGAAAGCTTCGCCTGAACGGATCTCTTCCTTGATGAGTTCTACCTTGCTTCGATAATCTTCCGAGGAGATATTTCGAGTATAGGTAGGCTCGACCTTCTCGAGTGGTTCGAAGATGGTCGGTTCAATCGAAGTGTTTAATGCGCCAACCATCTGATCGAGTCGGGCCAATGATTCGTTATATGCCTCATCGATGCGATCTTCAGTGCCATCCCAGTTGATTGCATTAGCAATTAAGGTAAGTGAACCAGTCAGGTGATCAAAGATCGCCAGATCCGAAGTCAGCATGTAGGCAATTTCGGGTAGCGATACATCCTCTGTCGCAAGTGATGGAAGTTTCTCTAATCGACGGACGATGTCGTAACCGGCATAGCCAACGAGACCTCCAGTAAGGGGTGGCAGGCCAGGAATGATCGGACTTTTAAGATGGCCGGCAGTATTTTTTAGAGCTTCAAGTGGATCAATCCCCTGTGGGACTCCAGCTGGTGCTCTCCCCTTCCATATTGCCAAGCCATTCTCTTCTGTGAGCGTCGCTAAATTGTTTACGCCAATAAATGAGTAACGCGACCAGACGCCACCATGTTCGGCAGATTCCAACAAGAATGTGCCGCTACGTTCGCCGGCAAGTTTGCGATAGACCGTGAGCGGACTCTCTTGATCGGCAAGAATCGTTCGCCAAACAGGGATCACATTGTGGTTGCGCGCATAATCTCTGAACTGCTCAAGGGTCATCATTTCTCTAACTCGATCCCTCGATGAAAGCAGGTGCGTTCACCGGTATGACAAGCAGCTCCGCTTTGATCAACCATGAGGAGCACTGCATCACCGTCACAGTCATAAGAGAGCGAGATGAGTCTTTGAGTGTGACCAGATGTGAGGCCCTTCTCCCAGAGTTCATTCCGACTTCTGCTCCAGTATGTGACGCGCGAGGTGGCAAGGGTGAGATTCAAAGCTTCACGATTCATCCAGGCAACCATCAAGACCTCTTTCGTCTGATGATCCTGAGCGACTGCAGCGATCAAATCCCCACGATTCAATATTGCTTCAATCTCTGATGGAAGAACCGGGCTACTCGAACTCATGGGCTTATTCTGCCCTATTTGCGGGCAACGGCGCCTTCAACCGACTACAACTGACTACAACCTGATTGCATAGCCTTTATCGGCAAGGTCAGCCTTCACTTGCTCAATTGTGAAAGTCCCAAAATGGAAGACACTTGCCGCAAGGAGCGCATCAGCTCCGGCATCGAGGGCTGCAGCGAAATCTTCCAACTTACCAGCGCCGCCACTTGCGATCACTGGGACGTGAGAGACCGCCCGAACCGCACGGATCATCTCGAGATCAAATCCGGCGCCTGTGCCATCAGCATCCATCGAGTTAAGGAGGATCTCACCGACGCCCCGACTAATGCCTTCTTCAATCCAGGCCAGCGCATCGATACCCGCGCTCTTTCGACCACCATGAGTGGTTACTTCATAACCAGAAGGGGTCGATGCTCGTCTCGCATCTACCGATAGAACAAGAACTTGGTTGCCAAAGCGATCAGCAATCTCATTGATGAGTGTTGGTCGCCCCAACGCAGCAGTATTAATCGAGACCTTATCTGCACCGGCGCGCAGCAATTGATCGACATCACTCACTTCGCGAATTCCGCCACCAACAGTCAATGGGATGAAGACTTGTTCTGCTGTTCGACTCACCATCTCAAGAGTTGTCGATCGATCTTCAACCGAGGCAGAAATATCCAGAAATGTGAGTTCGTCGGCTCCGGCATCTCCATAAAGTTTCGCTAATTCGACCGGGTCACCAGCATCACGCAGGTTCTCAAAATTCACACCTTTGACCACTCGTCCGCCTGCTACATCAAGGCAGGGAATGATCCGCTTAGCGAGCATTAATGACACGTCGCAATCGCTTCTTCCAATGTGAAAGCTCCTGCATATAACGCCTTGCCGACAATTGCACCTTCGACTCCGATGCTCGTGAGAGATTTAATTGCTTCGAGATCGGCCAACGTAGATACACCACCGCTTGCAACAACAGGTTTTGATGTTGCTGCGCAGACCTCACGTAAGAGTTCGAGATTTGGGCCGGTAAGAGTTCCATCTTTTGCAACATCTGTGACGATATATCGCGCGCAGCCATCGCGATCCAAACGAGTGAGAGTCTCGAAGAGATCTCCGCCTTCGCGCGTCCAACCACGTGCTGCAAGTGTGTGGCCTCGAACATCTAGCCCTACTGCAATCCGATCGCCGAATTCCGAGATGACCTTTGCAGTCCACTCTGGATCTTCTAAGGCAGCTGTACCAAGATTCACGCGCTCGCATCCAGTGGCAAGTGCACGACGAAGTGATTCGTCATCCCTGATTCCGCCTGAGAGTTCGACACGCAGATCTACGCTCTTAATGACCTCTTCGAGAAGTGAGGCGTTGGTGCCAATACCAAAAGCGGCATCGAGATCAACGAGGTGGATCCACTCGGCGCCAGCTGCAAGAAATTCACGTGCGACTTCACGAGGATCGCCATATTGGCTTTCCGCGGCAAGTTCGCCTTGAACCAGGCGCACTGCTTTGCCACCTTTAACATCAATTGCAGGTAGGAGTTCTAGCTTGCTCATAAGGTCTCTGCCCAATTCTTAATTAATCGCGCGCCGGCTCTTCCACTCTTCTCTGGGTGGAATTGCGTCGCGCTTAGTGGTCCCTTTTCAATGGCGGCAATAAATGGTTCGCCGTAGGTGGTTCGTGTAATTCTCGCATCAGCAACCGATCCTTTCGCCGCATACGAGTGAACAAAGTAGAACGATTCATTTTCCACTCCGGCGAAGAGATACGACCCATCCGCGACATCGACGGTATTCCAGCCAATATGGGGCAATACGGGTGCGTCGATCTGTGAAACGGAACCAGGAAGTACTCCTACTCCCTCATGTTCGCCCTTTTCATTTCCTGCCGAAAAGAGAATCTGCATCCCGACACAAATACCAAGTGTGGGACGTCCAGCACTCACACGTTCGCGAATAATCTCAGCTCCGCCGATGGCATGAAGTTGTGCCATACAGGCACCAAATGCACCTACGCCAGGGACTACAAGGCCATCTGCGTTCAGCGCATGATCAGCATCTGAAGTGATGATGACTTTCTGGCCCGAGAGTTCAAAGGCGCGTTCAGCAGAGCGCAGATTCCCGGATCCATAGTCAAGAATCGCTATCAAAGAACGCCTTTAGTTGACGGGATTCCAGCAACGCCATCACGTGAGACAGCATCGCGCAAGGCTCGAGCAACTGCCTTGAACTGCGCTTCAAAGACGTGGTGGGCATTTCGTCCCTCAAGAACACGCACATGCAATGCAATGTGAGCTTCGGCGACAATCGACTCCCAAATATGACGACCAAGAGTTGTGTCGAAGGTTCCGATCAATTCAACAATTTCAGGTTGGCGGTGAACGAGGTAAGGGCGACCAGAGAGATCAACTGCCGCTTGAACCAAAACTTCATCGAGTGGAACCATGGCATCACCAAATCGACGGATACCGGCCTTATCGCCTAGTGCTTCGCGAAGTGCCTGGCCAAAGGCGAGAGAGGTATCTTCAACGCTGTGGTGTGAATCAACATCGACATCACCCTTTGTCAGGACGGTGAGATCAAAGCCAGAGTGCTTTCCAAGTTGCGAGAGCATATGGTCAAAGAAGGGGACGCCTGTCTCCACGCTAATCTGGCCGCTGCCGTCGAGATTAATCTCAACGCTCACACTCGACTCTTTGGTCTCGCGAACGACCTTAGCAATACGGGATGTACCTGCGCTCATAGCTCCTCTTTCCGATTACCTACCGCCGAATTGATTCGGTTAAAACTTTCAGGTGCTTATTATGACTCACGCGCATGGATTGCCGCTAAAAATTCATCATTCTCGGCCGCAGTTCCAATTGTTACGCGCAGATAGCCTTCTAGGCCGATATCTCGAATCAAGACTCCCTGATCGAGAATCCTCTGCCAGAGTTCGTGGCTGGGAATATCAAAGCCGGTGAAGAGGATGAAATTGGCGGCGCTAGGAAGCGGCTTTAAACCAGCCAAGGTGAGAGCCGCTCTCACTCGCTCGCGTTCACTTTTAATCTCATCCAGACCTGCTTGCATCACATCGGCATGTGCGATGGCAACCTGCGCAGCAGCTTGAGTCAAAGCGCTCAGGTGGTACGGCAAGCGAGTAACCAGCATTGCATCAACAACGGATGGGTGCGCAACCAGGTATCCGACTCGAACGCCGGCGAAGGCAAAGGCCTTACTCATTGTTCGCGAAACAACTATCTGCGGATATCGCTTAATGAGGGTGACTGCTGATTCTTCATCTGAGAACTCCGCATATGCCTCATCTACAACGAGGAGTGCGCGAACATCGCCAGCCGCACGAGCGATAGTTTCAATATCCGAAATCGAGGTTGGAGTTCCCGAGGGGTTGTTGGGAGTTGTGAGGAAGACCAATGATGGTTTCACCTCTCGAATGCCGGCGGCAGCCCCTGCTGCATCAATGGCAAATTCAGAATCTCTACTGCCAACGATCCACGATGTACCGGTGATATTGGCGATCATTGGATGGACTGAATAAGAAGGTGTGAAACCGATTGCGGTACGAGCGCTTCCGCCAAATGCTAGGAAGAGAGTTTGAAGAATCTCATTGCTGCCGTTCGCGGCCCAGATATTGTCGGCGGTAAAGAATGTCTCCGAACGATCGTTGATGTACTTGGCAAGTGCCGAACGAAGTGCGAGAGCATCACGATCTGGATATCGATTGAGCCCAGAAGCGACGTTTGCTAACGCATCCATCATTGCATCACGGACTTCATCGGGCAGTGAGTGGGGATTCTCATTTGTATTCAGAGCAATGACATCACTCATCTGTGGCGCACCGTAAGGAGTTGATGATTTCAGGCCAGCGCGAAGCGGTAGCCAGGTTGGCCAGGTTGACCAGGTTGACCAGGTTGGCCAGTTAGCTGCTTGAGATGATGGATCCTTCGAACTCACTCTAATACTCCCAGATTCTCGATTCGTACACTGATCGCCTGACCGTGCGCTGGTAAATCTTCGGCATTTGCCAAGGTGATGACATTCTGAGAAATATCGCGAAAGGCTTGCTCGCCATATTCAATAAAGGAGACGCCGCGCAAGAAGCTTTGGACCGAAAGGCCACTGGAGTGGCAGGCACATCCCCCAGTGGGAAGGACGTGATTTGAACCCGCCGAATAATCTCCAAGAGAGACGGGCGAGAAACGACCGAGGAATACTGCGCCAGCATTTCTGATTTTGGCTGCAACTGCCCGTGGGTCTGCGACGATGAGTTCTAGGTGTTCGGCTGCATACGCATTCACTACATCAATGCCTTGTTCGAGTGAGTCGACGAGAACAAGAGCGGATTGAATTCCAGAGAGTGCAATTCGTACTCGTTCGTGGTGCTTTGTATCAGCGCTTCGAATATCCAATTGTGCACGCACTTCACTAAGAAGCTTCTCTGATGTCGTGACCAATACTGAAGCTGCAATCGTGTCGTGCTCGGCCTGACTAATGAGATCAGCCGCAACTTCGCTCGCAATCGCGCTCTCATCGGCAAGGATCGCAATCTCTGTTGGCCCAGCTTCTGAATCGATACCGATCTTGCCACGCAGAGCTCGCTTCGCTGCTGCTACATAAATATTTCCCGGGCCGGTGACCATATCTGCGCTTTCACAGAGTCCAGCAACTCCATAGGCAAACATCGCAACTGCTTGAGCGCCACCGACGGCATAGACCTCAGTGATACCAAGGAGTGCACAGGTAGCAAGGATGGTTGCATTGGGATATCCGCCATTATCAATCTGCGGAGGCGATGCGACGGCGATGCTAGGAACTTTAGCGATCTGCGCAGGTACAACATTCATGATGACCGAACTTGGGTAGACCGCTCGCCCACCGGGTACGTAGAGTCCCACTCGGTCAACGGGAATCCATTTTTGTTCGACGCTCGCACCATCAACCACGTCAGTATGTGTAACCCTACGTACTTGGTCGGCATGCACTTTGGTGATCCGGCGAATTGCCTCTTCCAGTGCAGAACGAATCGCTGGGTCTAACGCCGCAAGAGATTGCGCAATCACTGATTCCGGAACACGGACCTGCACCGGGGCAATACCGTCAAACTTTTTACCCAGTTCGATTAAGTCAGCTTCAGTGCCATTCTTGACCTGCTCCAAGATCGGCTCGATAGCTCGCATCGCAGTCGCAATATCCAGTGTCGCCCGAGGAAGCTCGCTCTGATATTCAGATTTTGAGAGCCCCTTCCCGCGCAAATCCAGGCTGCGGATAGCCAACGGCTCGAGATTCTCGGGATTCACGGGGTTCACAGGAGAAGTCTAGAGGTTGCGAAGGCTTGGTCGCCCCGCCATTTAACGTCAGGAAGCTAGGCCAGCAGGCAATCTGCCCCAAGAATCTGTTTCAGATCAGCGGAGAGGCTCGGTGACGATGTAACGCGGAGATTGTCATCAATAGCCATGACGGTACTCCCCTTGCTATCTTCGATGCGCAGGTGCACTTCGCGATTGCCAGGGTGGGATCGAAGGATCTCCTTCATCCGTTCAACAATAGGTGCCGTTACTCGCGTCGAGTCGATCGTGATCAATACCGGTCCTGTTGGTGCAGCGCTCACATCAGGCATCGACATATCAAGAGCAGTAATACGAAGATTCTCTTCTCGGCGATCTATACGCCCACGTATCACAACGACTCGATCCTCGATCAAGTTCATGGCATGGGTGGTGTACGTATTGGCAAAGAACATGACATCCGCGGATCCTTCAAGATCTTCGATGGTGACAATCGCCCACGAGTTGCCATTTTTGGAGACCTTGCGTTGTACTTGTGTAATAAGTCCACCAATAGATACGACAGCTTCGTGGCCTACCGAATCATCAGAGAGTGCAGAGATCGGCAAATCCACCGCCGCGCGCAAAATATGTTCAACGCCAAAGAGTGGGTGGTCTGAGACGTAGAGTCCTAACATCTCTCGCTCATAACTGAGCAGCAGGGTCTTATCCCACTCATCCTTTGGAATATCGAGTTCAACGCCACTGACTGCCGAACTTTCGGGCGATGCGCCAAAGAGATCGTATTGACCGATCGACTCTGCTCGCTTGCTCTCCATGACGGAGTCAATCGCAGAAAGGTAAACCATCATCAAACCTCGTCGGGTATGGCCTAGTGAGTCAAAGGCGCCGGCTTTGATGAGAGATTCAATTGTCTTCTTATTACAGACTTGTTGATCCGCCTTTGCTAAGAAATCACCAAAGGATTCATAGCGGCCCCTCTCTTTGCGAGCGGCCACAATCGACGCCGTGACATTTTCGCCAACATTGCGGATCGCGCTGAGCCCGAAGCGAATATCAGTACCACGAGGGGTGTAATCGGATTCTGATTCATTTACATCTGGTGGAAGTACTTTGATTCCCATACGGCGGCACTCGCTCAAGTAGAGCGCACTCTTATCTTTATCGTCACGTACGCTGGTGAGAAGCGCAGCCATATATTCGGTTGGGAAATTGGCCTTGAGGTAGGCGGTCCAGAAAGATACGACGCCATATCCTGCGCTATGCGCTCTGTTAAAGGCATAGTCAGCGAATGGGATCAACGTCTCCCAGAGCTTGGCGATCGCAGCCTTCGAGAAGCCATTCTCAATCATTCCTGCTTCGAAGTTCACAAACTCTTTATCCAGAATATCTTTCTGCTTCTTACCCATCGCCTTACGGAGCAGATCCGCACGACCGAGCGAGAAGCCCGCTACCTTCTGGGCGATCGCCATCACCTGCTCTTGATAAACGATCAAACCATATGTATTTCCTAGGATCTCCGCGAGTGGCTCTGAGAGTTCGGGATGGATCGGGACAACGGCTTTTCGTTTGTTTTTACGGTCGGCATAATCATTATGCGCATTCACACCCATAGGACCCGGGCGATAGAGAGCGATCACTGCCGAGATATCTTCAAAGGAGTCAGGTGCCATCTGTCGAAGAAGTGCACGCATCGGCCCACCATCGAGTTGGAATACACCGAGAGTATCGCCACGACCGAGAAGCTCAAATGTTTTCTGATCCGCAAGTTCAAGATCTTCTAGGACGACATCTATGCCTTGATTCGCTTTGATATTTAAGAGAGCTTCATCCAAGACAGAGAGATTGCGCAGGCCGAGGAAGTCCATCTTCAAGAGACCGATCGATTCGCATGCGCCCATATCGAATTGCGTGATGATTGCACCATCTGCTTCGCGGCGATGGATAGGGATCACATCAAGGAGTGGGTACTTACTTAAGATGACACCAGCGGCATGGACTCCAGATTGGCGCTTCAACCCTTCTAATCCTCGAGCGGTATCTACGATTCGCTTTGAATCCGGATCCGTCTCATACATAGCGCGGAATTCACCGGCTTCGCCATATCGCTCATCTTTTGGATTAAAGATGCCTGACAAGGTGATGTCTTTGCCCATCACTGTTGGAGGAAGTGCCTTCGTTAGCTTCTCGCCATTTACGTAGGGATAACCAAGAACTCGAGTGGAATCTTTCAGCGCCTGCTTCGATTTAATATTGGAATATGTGATGATCTGCGCAACGCGATCCTCACCATATTTATCAGTTGCGTAAGCAATCATTTCGCTACGTCGACGTTCATCAAAGTCCAAGTCGATATCCGGCATTGAGATACGTTCTGGATTGAGGAAGCGCTCGAAGAGTAATCCGTGACGGATTGGATCGAGTTGAGTGATGCCGAGTGCATAGGAGACCAGTGAACCGGCAGCAGAACCACGTCCTGGCCCAACTCGAATTCCTACCTCACGGGCATGCTCGCAAAGGTCTGCAACAACGAGGAAGTAACCCGGGAAGCCCATGCTGATCATGGTCGATAGCTCGTAATCAAGTCGCTCTTGGTATTCCACGGGAAGCTCTCCCCCAAGGTGCTGCTTCATTCCGTCAGTGGCCTTTTTGCGAAGCCATGAATCTTCACTCTCCCCGGCAGGAACCTCGAATTGTGGCAAGAGATTCTCGTGATCGCGCATGGTTGTATTACAGCGTTCGGCGATTAGGAGCGTGTTATCGCAGGCTCCTTCAAGCTCAGAGAATGCTTCACGCATCTGAGCCGCTGATTTGAGGTAGAACTCGTCGTTATCGAATTTAAATCGCTTCGGGTCGGCGATCGTCGATCCGCTCTGGACGCAGAGAAGTGCGGCATGTGCGCCGGCATCTTCATGCTTTGTGTAATGGAGATCATTGGTCGCAAGTAATGGCAATCCAAGATCTTTGCCTAATTTGAGAAGGTCGGCCTTCACTCGGGATTCAATCTCGATCCCATGATCCATAACTTCGAGGAAGAAGTTCTCTTTGCCGAAGATATCCCGGAGCTCACTCGCTGCCTGCTTCGCCTCTTTATACGCGCCCATCCGAAGACGAGTCTGCACTTCGCCACCAGGACACCCTGTTGTTGCGATGATCCCTTTGGAATATTGAGCGAGAAGTTCGCGATCCATGCGTGGCTTGTAATAGAAGCCTTCCAGGGATGCGAGCGATGAGAGCCGGAAGAGATTTCCGAGACCTTCATTATTCTCAGCAAGGAGCGTCATATGTGTATATGCGCCACCGCCGGAGACATCATCCTCGCCGCCGTCGGCCCACTTCACTCGACTCTTATTGAAACGAGAATCTGGGGCGACATATGCCTCAATACCGATGATCGGCTTAACGCCAGCCTTGCGTGCTTGCTTATCAAATTCATAGGCACCGAAGACATTTCCATGATCGGTGATCGCAATTGCCGGCATTTCAAGGCGAGCAACTTCTTTAACAAGTTCTTCAACGCGCGCAGCACCATCGAGCATCGAGTACTCAGTATGTACGTGGAGATGAACGAAGTTCTCTCCACTCTTTTCGGGTGCTGGCAGATTGGACACGATTGGTGAGATTACTACTCTCTCTTAGTCGCGCTCTTGATTGGCCTCGAGCAGGCTCAAGGTGCGTGTCAGGTCGGCTGGGTATGGGGATGAGAAGTGGAGATCGGCACCGGTAATGGGGTGCTTCAGGGAGAGCTCGCGAGCGTGCAGCCATGGGCGGTTCATCTCGAGGCGGTCGGCGATGGTGTGGTCCGCCCCATAGGTGAGATCGCCTACCAATGGGTGATGCAAAGCCGAGAAGTGAACGCGAATCTGGTGGGTCCGACCTGTCTCCAACTCAATCTCGAGCAAGGAGACGGCGCGGAAATATTCCAGTGCCTTGTAATGGGTGATGCTCGGCTTACCTTCCGCCACCACAGCAAATCGATAATCCTCTTTTGGATGGCGATCAATCGGCGCATCAATCGTGCCCTCTGATGGATCCATGTGTCCTTGCACGAGTGCGTGATAAACCTTTCCTACTGTGCGATCTCTAAATTGATCTTTGAGATGTGCGTAGGAAGCCTCATCTTTCGCAACGACCATCAACCCTGTTGTTCCAACATCGAGACGATGCACGATGCCTTGTCGCTCTGCGGCACCACTTGTCGAGACGTTATAACCAGCCGCAATCACGGCACCAATAACTGTTGGTCCGGTCCATCCTGGACTTGGATGTGCTGCAACACCAGCAGGCTTATCAATAACAATAATGTGGTCATCGTTGTAGATGACACTCAGACCTTCGACCGGTGTAGGTGTGAGCGTCGGTGCGCTCTTCGCTGCAGGCATGATGATCTCGAGCAGATCTCCAGTTCCAACCTTCTCAGATTTACCGAGTGGCTTACCTTTGCGAGTGACCTCCCCAGCTTCGAGAAGTAGAACCACTACTGATCGAGAGAGTCCTAAGAGGCGTGCCAGAGCAGCATCGGCTCGCTCTTGATCCAATCCCTCGGGAATGGCCAGAATCTTTACTTCGCGATCACTCACTTTTTCCGCCGCCTTTATTTCTTCCATCATCAACGCCTCTGTGACTTTTGTGACTTTTGTGACTTTTGTGATCGACCGTCTGGTCATCGGCACGAGGTGTTTCTGGCGGGATATTTCTTATAACGAGGACCGCCACAAGAATTGCTCCGATAACAATAGAGGAATCTGCCAGGTTAAATGTCGGCCAATCAGGAATTTCGATCCAATCGATGACCTGCCCTGAGAGTGCACCAGGTGGGCGCATGATCCGATCGATCATATTTCCAGTGATTCCACCGACCACCAGACCGGCACCGGCAATCCAGCCCCTGTGGGTCATGCGGCTGGCTCGAATCAGGATCAAAGTTGCCACAGCGAGCGAGAATGCGCTCAGAAGTGTCGTCCTATTTGTAGCGATGCTAAAGGCTGCTCCCGAGTTATAGCGAAGGTGAAAGGTGAGGAGATTGCCGATGACCCGCACTGGTTCGTCCCCCAGCGATGAAAGGGCAAGAGATTTCGTCGCACAGTCGAGACCAGCAACGAGGAAGAGTGTGAGGAGAAGCTGGCGCTTTGGCGCGATCAGCGACGTTCTTCTTTTTGCTTGCATGCCATGCAGAGTGTTGCTCGTGGGAAGACTTGGAGGCGAGCCTTGCCAATCGGATTAGCGCACTCTTCGCAGCGACCATAACTCTTCGAATCGATACGGGCAATCGCGCGTTCGGTTTGAAGAACCATATCTTGGGCGTTGTAGACAAGTGACATCTCGTGTTCGCGTTCAAATGTCTTTGTACCTGCATCGGCTTGGTCATCGCCAGCGCCAACGCCAGCAGAGACAATGAGATCTTCCATCTCGCCTTCGGCCTCTTGCAGTTCAGCTTTCAAACGGAGGAGATCCTTCGCGAGTTCAGAGCGCATGGACTTTAACTCAGCGGCAGTCCATGTTCCTTCACTCTCTGAGATGACAAAGGGTGCAGGTGCAGCCTTAATCGGCTTAAGAGGTGCAACTTTCTTACCAGCCTTGATTGGCCGAGGAGGAGGTGGCATGACCAGGCGGCGCTCTTCAACGACAACCTCTGGACCATTATTTACTTCACGTGGAGTGACGGTAATAGTTGTGGAATCACCAGTAGTGGTGCTTTGGAGTTTCGCAGGAAATGGTTTGCCTGGCGCCTTCTTCTTTGCCAATTGTGGCTTCACAATATTTGGTGAGCGAGTAGTAGGTGCAGCCTTCTTGACTGTATTGGCTGTCTTAGCGGGTGCCGCTTTCTTCGCAGGGGCAGCCTTCTTAACTGGGGCAGCTTTCTTGGCAGGCGCGGCTTTCTTGGCAGGCGCAGCTTTCTTCACTGGTGCCGCCTTCTTCACTGGGGCAGCCTTTTTAACTGGGGCTGCTTTCTTGGCAGGCGCGGCTTTCTTGGCAGGCGCGGCAGGCTTCTTTCCAGCTTTCAATTTATTCAATGCTTTAGTCACTGCCTTCTTCATTGTTACCTCTTTGGGTTACCTCTGATGCGCGAGAGGCACAGGCTAGAACTTATAAGCACTAAACGCCAACTTCGCCGCGCTAGACTTCCCCTTCTACGCGGGCGCAGCAGTAATGCCCACCAAGACCCACTGAAGAGTTATGAGAAAAGGCGGAGATTGTGGCTGAAGCAGGAGTAGGCAGATTTAAAGCGCTCGCCCCTGCTATTGACCTGCCCGCGACCGAGCACGAGATCCTCTCCTTTTGGGAGCAGAACTCCATCTTCGCCAAAAGTATTGCCGCTCGTGATGGCGCACCTCGATGGACATTCTATGAAGGCCCGCCTACTGCCAATGGCAAGCCTGGTACCCACCACATCGAAGCTCGCGTCTTCAAAGATCTCTTTCCTCGTTATCAGACGATGAAGGGAAATCAGGTAATCCGTAAAGCAGGGTGGGATTGCCACGGACTCCCAGTCGAGATTGCGGTCGAGAAAGAACTCGGCTTCACCGGTAAGGGCGATATCGAGAAATTTGGCATTGCCGCATTTAACGAGAAGTGCCGTGAATCAGTTCAACGCCATGTGAGTGAATTTAGCCAGATGACACATCGAATGGGATTCTGGGTTGATTTCGACGATGCATATTGGACAATGTCACCAGAGTATGTCGAGAGCGTTTGGTGGTCACTCCAACAGATTTTCAAAAAGGGACTCTTGGTACAAGATCATCGAGTAGCTCCGTACTGCCCTCGATGCGGAACTGGACTCTCTGATCACGAGTTGGCTCAAGGATACGAGACGGTGCAGGATCCATCGGTCTATATCCGTTTCAAAGCAACATCAGGAATCGCGGCCGAATATGGCGCCTCATTCTTAGTATGGACGACGACGCCATGGACTCTCGTTTCAAATACTGCAATCGCCGTCAACCCATCTGTGAACTACCAGATTATTGAAGTGAAGAATGAAGATGGGACAGAGAGATTGGTCGTCGCTGAAAATCTCGTCGCGACTATCGCAAAGGCTGATGAGATTACTGTCATCGCAAATATCCTCGGAAGTGATCTAGAGCGTGCAACCTATACCCGCCCCTTTGATCTTCTCGAGATTCCCGATGCACACTTCATTGTGCTCGCTGACTATGTCACGATCGAGGATGGAACTGGTCTCGTTCACCAAGCACCAGCGTTCGGCGCAGATGATTTACAAGTCTGTCGCTCATACGGACTTCCCGTGGTTAATCCAGTCGCACCAGATGGCACATTTCTTCCAGAAGTAGATCTCGTAGGGGGAATCTTCTTTAAGGATGCCGACAAGATTCTCATTAAGGATCTCAAAGCTCGGGGCTTGATGTTTAAGCACACTCAATACGAGCACTCCTACCCACATTGCTGGCGCTGCCACACCGTACTTATCTATTACGCACAACCTTCTTGGTATATCCGTACAACTGCGATTAAGGATGCCCTTCTTCGCGAGAATGCCAAGACTAATTGGCATCCTGAGACTATTAAGACTGGCCGCTTCGGTGACTGGCTCAACAACAATATTGACTGGGCGGTCTCTCGAAACCGTTATTGGGGAACTCCGCTGCCAATCTGGCGTTGCCCAGAAGGCCACCTTTATTGCGTTGGTTCATTAGCCGAACTCTCCACTCTCAGTGGAAGAGAGTTGGCAGCGACTGACCCACATCGACCATTTGTTGATGACATCACCATCCCTTGCACTGAGTGTTCGGGGACTATGGTTCGAGTCAATGAAGTCATTGACTGTTGGTATGACTCTGGCGCTATGCCATTTGCACAGTGGGGTTATCCTCACAAAGAAGGTTCGGTCGAAAAATTCCAGGCTGCCTACCCGGCTGACTTCATCGCTGAAGCGATCGATCAGACTCGTGGCTGGTTCTACACACTCATGACGATCGGCACCTTAGTCTTCGATCAGAGTTCGTACGAGACCGTACTCTGCCTTGGACACATCTTGGATAAAGATGGTCGCAAGATGAGCAAGCATCTCGGAAATGTTCTTGAACCTATCCCGCTTATGGATCAACATGGTGCTGATGCAGTGCGTTGGTACATGCTTGCCGCCGGATCCCCATGGTCTTCCCGACGCGTGGGCCACGATGCGCTCTCTGATGTCGTGCGTAAGACACTTCTCACCTATTGGAACACAGTCTCCTTCTTTGCGCTCTACGCCAAGGCAGCCGACTTCATCTTAGATCAGAACGTCACTACATCGACTGCCACTATGGACCGATGGATTCTCTCGGAGTTAAACCTCCTCATCTCCAACGTCGATAAGGCATATGCCGAATTCGATTCACAACAGGCCGGAAAGCTCTTAGCTGCATTTATCGACGATCTCTCCAATTGGTATGTCCGCCGCTCACGTCGACGTTTCTGGGATGGCGACGCTGCAGCGCTGACCACGCTCTTTGAAGCGCTTAAGGTACTCACCCAACTTCTTGCTCCAATGATTCCTTTTATCACCGAGCATGTCTGGCAAGAGTTAATTCGAAGCGCTGATCCGACAGCACCAGAATCTGTCCATCTCACAGATTTCCCGGTTGCCGATTCGGCGCTCGTAGATCTCCCACTCTCCCATTCAGTCCAACTCTCTCGGCGGTTAGTCGAACTTGGACGAGCAGCGCGAGCTGAGTCAAAGATTAAAATTCGCCAACCGCTCGGCCGCGCCTTGGTTGCAGCCCAGGGTTTCGATGCCATGGATCCAGAGATTCGTGCCCATATTGCTGACGAACTCAACGTTCTTGATCTCGATGATCTCGCCAAAGCAGATGGTGATCTCGTTGATGTTTCGATCAAGGCAAACTTCCGCACAATTGGCGCTCGTTACGGCGCTGATGTCCAAGCGATTGCAAAGGCGCTCCTCGCTACCGATCACACCACTAGCGTGCGAACAATCCGAAGCACTGGCTCACTTGAGATCTCCTACGACGGTAAGGTCGCAGAGCTTGAGTTAGAGGATCTCGTTATTACTGAAACTCCGAAGAGCGGCTGGTCGGTCGCCTCCCACGGTGGCGAGAGCGTTGCGCTCGATCTAGAGCTCACCGCAGAACTCATCCAAGCCGGTCTGGTTCGCGAGATTATTCGTGCAATCCAAGAAGAGCGCAAGAGTTCAGATTTTGATATCTCAGATCGCATCGTCGTTCAATGGAATGGCACACCTGAGGTAGTTGCAGCATTCACCGCGCAATCACCATTTATCGGCGAAGAAGTTCTCGCACGTGAGATTTCTCAGGACAAAACTCTTGAGATCAAAGATCTTGAGATTGGGCTTGCGCTCTCACTCAAGAAGAGTGAGTAGATCGAGAGGTTTCTGACGTTACAAAGCGCTTATAGAGTGCTTACAAACTGCTTACAAACTGCTTACAGAGTGCTAACAAAGTTAGAGAGCATCTGCACAACGATAAAGATCAAGATAAATGAGAGATCGATCGCGACTGGTCCCAACCGAAGCGGTGGAATGAATCGACGAACAAAGCCAATGACCGGATCTGTAATTGCGTAGATAGCTTCGGCAATCGCCAAGATGATTCCCTTAGGTCGCCACTGGGCAGCAAATACTCTGATGTAATCGAGAATCAATCGGCCAAAGAGTGCGAGGACGAAGAGTCGAAGAAGAAGATGAATGAGAAGAATGATGAGCGTCATAAGTGAAGCTTCCTTCAGCTCTGGTTAAAGAAACTCGCCTCAGCGGCAGCGGCCTTATGCTCGGATGAGACGCGCACATTTGCTGGAGTGAGGAGAAAAACCTTTGAGGTGACGCGTTCGATGCTGCCGTGGTGGCCGAATACGAGACCAGATGCAAAATCAACAATGCGCTTACGTTCTGAATCATCCATATCAGTGAGATTCATGAGCACTGGTTGACCTTCACGGAAGTGTTCGCCCACAGTACGAGCTTCACTGTAAAAACGTGGATGGATGGTGAAGATTGAATCCAAGATCGGCAATTCGGTCTGCAACACAGGCGCTGCGGCAACGGGTGTCACCGACGTAACTCGCTCGCGAATGGGAGCTGATGCGCTTACACGCACAGCAGCAGCAGGAGGCGTCACGCGAACGCTCTTTTGCGGAATCTCCAATGCAACGGTTGTCTCAAAATCTGCCTCGTCATCAACAAGTCCGAGGTAGCCTGCAATCTTCTTAAATCCTTTTGCCATGGGTGAAGTTTATGCGGGAGTCGGGCGTGAACCGAGGATTGAACTGCCCACCCGGATATGTGTCGCACCGCTGGCGATCGCCTCCTCAAAATCTCCACTCATCCCCAATGAGAGTTTGCTCAATCCGCAGCGAGAAGCTGCCGTCGCAATAGTTTCAAAGGAGTGGCGAGGATCGGCAGCGATTGGCAGCACCGCCATCACTCCAACTGGCCTCACCTGTGAGAATTTTTCGGTCGATTGTAGAAATTGCGGGAGTTCATCGAGAGCGATGCCACCCCGGTCGCGGCGCTGCGGTTCAAGGTTGATCTGGATGAAAAATTCACGATTCTCCCCCCACTCGATCAGGGCTCTCTCGCATTTAGCAGCATGCTCGAGAGAATCGAGTGAATGGATTGAGTCCGCCCAACCCATAATGGAGGAGATCTTTCGGCTCTGAATCTGGCCTTGGAAATGCCATCTGGCATCCGTCGGCAAAAGGACTGACTTCGAAGCTCCCTCATCATCCCGATTCTCGCCAAAGTCTCGGATACCGAGTTCATAGAGTGATTGCGCATCCTCTATCGGGAAGAACTTCGAGACCGCTATCAATGTGATCTCATCGACTCCTCGACCGGCAGCCGTAGCGGCAGCCAGGATGCGTTGTTGAACTGCTTCGAGATTTTCTCGAATCTCTTCGTGCCGGGCACTCATAATGAAATTACTCCCGCCTGCCTACCGGTCGATTTGTCACGACGAAAGGAGAAGAACTGGGAATTTTCACGAGTGCAGAGACCAAGGGCATGAGTATCAATCCCGCGTTCGCGCAGAATCTGGATCGTTCCGCGCGGTAGATCCAATGCATGTTGCGTGGCGGATGTGGCAGATCCCGGGAAGAAGGTGGTCACTTCGTCGTACATCTCTGGCGATACCTCATAACAATTGCCACAGATCGATGGCCCAATCCAGGCAAAAATTCCGCGGGCTCCTAGCCCTTCCATCAAATCGAGCGTCTTATCAATGATGCCATTTGTCATCCCCACTCTGCCCACGTGAACCGCTGCAACACATGTCGGAGAACTGAGAAGTAGTGGGATGCAATCGGCCACTAGAACAGCCAAGCCAAGACCGGGCTGTTGCGTAACAAGGGCATCAGCCTCTAAGTCGATCTCGCTTGCCGAGTTCACGGTGAGAACAACATCGCTATGGGTTTGGTGCATGAATTGAATAGTTGGAATTTGTAGATCGCGAGAGAGCGAAGATCGATTGGCGTGAACCGTGATCGGATCTTCTCCTGTGTGTAAGGCTAAGTTATGCGGAGCTGACGTGAAATGGATCTTTGGCATGCCAAAGAGTTACTTCATGAAATCAGGCACATCAACATCTTCGTCATCTTGAGCGACGAGATCTTCAAAGGTGATCTTCCGACGTGGGCTCTGCACGGTCGGGATACCGCCAGTGTTCTCATTGATGCCGAGATCAAGGGCTACCGCCAGCGGATCATTGGCCGGGATTGGGTCTGCTTGACCCGAGAGCGATGCGGCATTGATAACCGGCATATCTACCTTCTTAGGCTCTCCCCCATCGAATCCCGCGGCGATTACAGTGATACGGACTTCATCACCAAGTGCATCGTCGATCACTGCACCAAGGATGAAGTTTGCATCTGGGTGCGCGCACTTTTCAACCATTTCAGCGGCTTCTGAGAGTTCGAAGAGACCAAGATCAGATCCGCCGGCGATCAACATCAAGACGCCACGGGCGCCATCGATGGAAGCTTCCAAGAGAGGACTCGCGATAGCGAGTTCAGCGGCGCGCACTGCTCGTGCCTCTCCCCTTGCTGATCCAATACCCATGAGGGCAGATCCTGCACCTGACATCACACTCTTCACATCAGCGAAGTCGAGATTAATCAACCCTGGTGTCGTGATCAGATCCGTAATTCCCTGGACGCCAGCGAGCAAGACTGCATCTGCACTCTTAAATGCATCAACGGTAGTGATTGTGCGATCAGAGATTGCGAGTAGTCGATCATTAGGAATAACAATCAATGTATCTACTTCTGCTCGAAGATTCGCAATACCTTCTTCGGCTTGAGCAGTGCGATGTTTTGCTTCGAATGAGAATGGCTTTGTCACTACGCCGACTGTTAACGCGCCCAACTCTTTTGCAACTTTCGCAACTACGGGCGCACCGCCGGTACCTGTTCCGCCACCCTCACCTGCAGTCACAAAGACCATATCGGCGCCACGCAACATCTCTTCAATTTCATCGATGTGATCAAGAGCAGCTTGACGACCAACTTCCGGTGCGGCACCTGCGCCAAGACCCCGTGTTGATTTGCGTCCAATATCTAACTTCACATCTGCATCAGACATGATCAACTGTTGTGCATCTGTATTGATTGCAATGAACTCAACACCTTTGAGTCCGGCTTCAATCATTCGATTGACTGCATTGACTCCACCGCCGCCGATACCTACGACTTTGATTACTGCCAAATAGTTCTGCGGTGTTGCCACAATGTGCCTCTTCCTGTTCTCTAAATCTCTACTTGAGAGTTAAAGTAAAAGTTATTCCGATAGCAGAAAGTAAAGGTGGGACCGCCCTCGTGCAATGACCGACACGAAATGGCTGAACTTATTTTGTAATAGGTGAAAGTGGATCCGAGAGATTAAAGATCTTTGATTGTGAATTCTCTTTCATCGCCAAGAGCTTCTCGTAGACCTGAATCTTTAAAGAGAGATCGCTGCTATCTCCCCAGATAATCCTTATGGTTCGCTTCTTTGAGAGCGCCACTGTCATCTCGAGATCATTCGCACTTTTGACAGCGAAAGACTGCGCTTTCTCTAAGAATGAGCCTGGCAATGCCGTCAACAAATTGGCAATGGATTGCTTGGCTGAGATTGAGGTCGAGTAAAGGTTGATGATCGGAACACCGGAGTAGCTCAGTGGCGAAGTGAAATCCTCACCCTTGGCATCGAAATATCCCATGGATGAATCTGGCAAGAGATAGGAAGCGACCGGCTTCTTCTCAACAACTGCGATGGTCAGTTTTCCATTGAGCCAGTTGCGTCCGACGCGAACATTCTCAATCCACGTACTCTTTGTAATTGCTCTCTCGATTGCGTGGACATCGATGCGCGCAAGTGGTTCTCCGATTCGAATCGATGGTTTCACCGAAGAGATCTCTTCCGTGATTACCGATACTTGCCCAGTGCCATTGATCGCAATCTCTTTGAGTGAGAGCAACTGCGACCAACCAAGGACATATGCCAAGAGAACGATCAGCAGGAGTGAGAGCACGATTCCGGGGAAATGTCGGATTCGAGAGAGAGTGCGTTTTGAACGCTTTCGTCGTGGAATTCTCATAAATCAGAGAGATTTCAAAATTACTGGAGCAAGTGCATTGACATCGCCTGCACCCATTGTCATCACAACATCACCGCCCTTTGCCGTGGCAGCGATATTTTCAACGACGGTCACCATAGATGGTTCAAAGTGGACCTTTGCTGGATCCATCTTCGAGGCGATGAGTAAGGATGAGACTCCTGGGATCGGCTCTTCACTCGCTGCATAAACCTCGAGCAGATAAACCTCGTCAGCTAACTCGAGTGCCTCCGCAAACTCTGCGGCAAAGGCTAAAGTTCGGCTATATCGATGAGGCTGGAAAATGACGATCACTCGCCCTGCTTCGGCAAAGCGCCGGGCAGTTTCCAAGGTGACCCGGATCTCTGTTGGGTGATGGCCATAGTCGTCGATGACTCTTATGCCATTGACCTCGCCTTTGAGTTCAAAGCGGCGACGCGATCCTGAGAATGAGGCAAGGCCATCCATCGCAGAACGTGCGGGAACTTCCAGAAAAGTACTAACAGCAAGTGCCGCTGTGGCATTAAAGAGATTGTGTCTGCCAGGGACCATGAGTTCGAGCTCTCCTAGAACCTTGCCATTATGAAGAATTCGAGCAGCACCGCGATCCGCAGTCAGACCTACTCGAGATATCTGCCAATCACACTCCCCCTCACCATAGCTGGCGATGGTGATATCTGTACGAGTGATTCGGCGCAGGAGTTCTTGTACTCCTAAATCGTCAGCACAGAGAACAAGGAATCCACCGCTCTGAATTGAATGTACAAACTCTAAGAAGAGTTCGTAGATCGATTCAAGAGTTGCGAAATGGTCAACGTGATCGAGTTCGATATTTGTAATGATCGCACCAAGCGGTTTATAGGCCAGGAATGAGCCATCACTCTCATCTGCTTCTGCGACAAATATATCGCCCGATCCAGCATAGGCATTCACGCCGGATGCATTGATCATGCCCCCGATTGCAAAGGATGGATCCAGGCCGGCGTTCTGGAGAGCGACCGTCAACATTGATGTCGTTGTGGTCTTTCCATGTGTCCCAGCAACTGCAACAGAACGTTTGCCTTCCATCAGGAGTGCCAGAGCTTGCGCTCGAGCGATCATGGGAAGGCCGGCAACTTCAGCGGCAATTCGTTCCGGATTAGCGGCAGAGATCGCAGTGGAGAGAACTAATAGATCGACGCCTTCAATATTTTTTCCATGATGACCAATAAAGATCTCGGCGCCCATGGTGCGTAGATTTTCCGTGACCGTGGAATCTTTAACATCAGATCCCGAGACGGTGATTCCCTGCGAAAGCATGATCTTGGCGATACCGCTCATGCCCGCCCCGCCGATTCCTATGAAGTGCACCTTCATCTGACGCAGCGACGTTAATGAGAGCCCAGAACTATTCATCGTAACCCTCGTTGCTTGAGTTCGGCTAAAACGATAGCCCCGAGACGCTCATCTGCATCAAGGACGAATGCTGGCTGGCTTGATCGAGATCTAAAATCAGCCGCCATTTTCACATACGAGATAAAGTGTTCAGAGAGGTAACGTGCTGAGAAATCCCCCTCTGGGATCGAGACTGCGGCACCAATAGCGGTTAATTCCCGCGCATTTGTCCGTTGTTCACCATTTCCGATACCCAGTGGAACTATCACCGCAAAGGTCTGCAAGATTCCAAGTTCTGCGCAAGTCACTGCGCCACCTCGCGAGATAACAAAATCAGCAGCGACCATCGACTCGGCCATATCTGAGATATAGGAAAGTGGCAGGTAATTTTTACTTCTCTCGGGAAGTGGGTTGCCCTTGCCCATCGCATGCACGATCTGAATCCCAGCCAATTGGGTTTGAGGCAAAATTTCTTGGATAACTTCATTGATTCTGCGAGATCCTTGGGATCCTCCGAAGATCACAATAATTGGTTGAGCCGGGTCAAATCCCCATTGCTGCGCCTTCGATTCTCTCAGAGAGTTCCGATCGCCCTGTGATGCATGTGCAAGTGTACGTATGCTCTCTCGAACGGGCATTCCCACTACCGTCGCCCCGGCCCAATGACTATCCACTTCTTGAGTGCTCGAAAAGGCAACTGTGAGCCTCGCTCCTAATCGTCGACCAAGATTATTTGCCATACCTGGTTTTGTATTAGCTTCGTGGATCAGGATCGGTATTCGCTTCAATCGACCCACGATGTAGGTTGGAGCGCAGACATATCCACCAAATCCCACGATGAGATCAGTGCCAGTAAGCGCTCGCGAGATTTCTAGCAGTGATCTCGTAAAGCGAAATGGCCAGAGCAGAGTTGAAATCCTGATCTTTCGAGGAAATGGCGCCTTCGTGATGGGGTGGAGATGGAAACCACTCTCGTGCATGAGTGAGGAGTCCAACGCGGCCGACGTTCCGATAAATTCACATTCAAGCGATGGCTCTTCACCCGTTAACCAACGTGCGAGAGCAAGCGCAGGCTCGATATGGCCAGCGGTGCCAGCTGCAGCTAATGCGACTCTCATAGAGCCCTATTCTGCCTTTGCTTGACGCTTTGCACGTAGCGCGGCGCGAACTTCTGGGTCACGTCTGATCACCGAAAGCACAAAGCCAACGCCTATGAAATCGGCAATCAGCGCCGATCCACCATAAGAAATAAAGGGCAGGCTCACACCAACTACTGGCAAGAGTCCGATATCTGAACCAATATTTACAATAACCTGAAGTAAGAACCAGGCTCCGATACCAGCACAGGCATATTTATAGAAGAGATCCTTTGTGTGGAGCGCCGTCCGCAGGATGCCGTAGATGAGTGCGGCATACATAGTGAGAACAATAAGAGTGCCCAAGAGGCCAAGCTCTTCCCCAATGACCGAGAAGATAAAGTCAGTGTTTGCTTCAGAGAGGTTCGCCCATTTCTGTCGACTAGCCCCGAGCCCTACTCCGAAGAATCCCCCACTTGCTAGACCCATAATCGAGTGCGCGGTCTGCCAACCAGCAAGTTTGTAGACACTTGGTGAGAACGGGTGGAGGAATGCGCTGAAGCGCTGAAGGCGATTTGGCGATGTTACGACGAAGAATGCAACACCCATCATTCCAAGAAGCGCCGTACCTAAAAGAACTCGAGAATCAACGCCGGCGATAAAGAGCATCACAAAGGCTATTCCCATAACGATCAGAGCAGTTCCAAGATCCTTTCCCGCCATGATGACTACTAAGAAGATCATCGGTGCAGGTGCCAGAGTCTTTAAAAGGTCGAATGGCCCACGCTCTTCGTTTCGATCGTGGAATCGACGCATGATCAGAGAACACCAGAGAATCAAAAGTATCTTTGCAAATTCACTGGGTTGAATTGTGAAGGAGCCAAATCCAATCCAAGCACGATTGCCGTTGATATTTTTTCCAATTACTGGAGCGAAGGGAAGAATCAAAGTAACTCCGCCAATGACCAGAGCGGTTCGAGCCACCTTCTCCCACAATGCGCGCTTTAAGTGGATCGCGAGATAGAGCGCTGATCCGCCGAGTGCGATAAAGAGAAGTTGCTTAAGGAAGATCGAATACGTTGATCCGGTCGTCTCAAAGGCCTTTACGGATGACGAGGAGAGCACCATGACGATACCCAAACCCGTGAGAAGAGAGGTTGAGGCGACGATTAAGAAATACGCTGCAGTGGGTTTCTGAAAGAAATTAACATAAGCAGTTCTTCCGTAATTAGTGCGTGAGTATTCCTCTTCCTTACTCATGGGCGCTCCCAGCTTTGATCTGATCGCGCACGGTCTTGGCGAAGAGGTCGCCACGATGGGCATACGAAGTGAATTGATCCATTGAGGCACAAGCCGGAGCGAGTAAGACGGTATCCCCTGATGTTGCGAGTGACTTTGCCTTGCTAACAATCTCGTTCATCAGATCCTCTGGTGTTCCGTCGCCATTGATACGAATGACTGGAACGCTCGGCGCATATTCAGCCAGCGCCGCAGCGATCAACTCTCGATCGCTTCCGATTAAGAGCGCTGCCTTAAGACGAGGTGCTGCTCGCTTGACCAGCTGATCCATCTTGGCACCCTTCGCCAAACCACCAGCGATCCAGATGACTGAAGTATGCGAGAGGATTCCCGCGATCGCCGCGTGGGGATTTGTCGCCTTGGAATCGTTAATCCATGAGATTCCATTCAATTCGAGTACGAGCTCGAGTCGATGGTGGTCGAGAAGAAATGAAGAAAGGCCGCGCTTGATCTCTTCGTGTGAAATACCAATAGATCGGGCCAAGCCTGCGGCTGCTAAGGCATTAGAAACATTATGCGGAACTTGCGGAGTGATATCTGCGAGTTCGGCCAAGACATGAGCCTCCCGCGGATCTGTTCCAAAGGCACGGTCTATCAATAAATCCTCGACCAGGCCCAACTCCCCCGGTGCTGGCGTCTCAAGTGAGTAGAAGATCTTCTCTCCTTTGAAGGAGGTACTTCGTGCAACTACTTCAGAGTCCATGGCATTCAAGATCGCGCGATCAGAGCTTGCTAAGAGTTGCATCTTCGAGTTTGCATAAGAGTCGAATGACCCATGCCAATCAATATGGTCTTCCGCGATGTTGAGTACCGCTACCGCCGCATATTCAGGTAGCAAGCTCCATTCAATCTGAAAGGAAGATAGCTCTAATGCAAGAATATTGAGTTCTGGGTTGGCCATCAGTGCTGAGATGACTGGATCGCCGACATTGCCGCACGCAACGCCAGTGAGGTGAGAGGCCTGCAAGATGGCGGCCATCATCTGAATAGTTGTCGTCTTGCCATTTGTGCCGGTGAGCGCGATCCATCGTTGGTCTGGTGCCACTTCATTCTTATAGAGCCAAGCCAGATCAATATCAGAGATGAGCTGCACTCCAGCCGACCGAAGGCTCTCCACCATTGGATGATCCTTGCGCCAACCAGGTGAGACAATCGCAACTCCATATTTTTCAGGTGTTACGAGCGATGCTAAAGCTTTCGATCCTGACGTTATCGTTTCACGTTCGTCATAAATGTCATACTCCGTGCCTTTGCTCTCCAGGAATGCAATGATCGCACGACCGCTTACACCAGCACCAAGTACCGCAATCGGTTTACTGAGTAACTCTTGAAGAGATTTCACTTATCGAACAACCCACTGAGCGTAAAAGAGTCCGAGGCCGGATGCGACACAGATTCCTGCGATGATCCAGAATCGAACAACGATCGTCACCTCGCCCCACCCTGACAATTCAAAGTGATGCTGAAGCGGCGCCATCTTGAAGAAACGTTTTCCTTTGGTCGCCTTGAAGTACAAGACTTGGATAATCACTGAAAGAGTGATGATGATGAAGAGTCCCCCGAGGGGAATCAGAAGTAATTGGGTTCGAAGCGTGATCGCCATGCCAGCAATAGCTCCACCTAGTGAGAGTGATCCGACATCACCCATAAATACCTTCGCTGGCGAAGTATTCCACCAGAGAAATCCGGTACATGATCCAGCGAATGCAGCTGCAAGAACTGCAACATCGAGTGGGTCACGAACGGCATAACAATGCGCAGCTTGCGTGTAGTCACAACTCTGCCTGAACTCCCAGATGCCAATGAGGACGAAGGCCAAGAAAGCCATAATCGCTGCGCCACTCGCCAAGCCATCTAGGCCATCGGTGAGGTTCACGGCATTACTTGTGCCGATAATGAGCAGGAGAATCCAGAGAACGACAAGCGCGCTACCTAGGATCAATGAGGTATCTCGAACGGTTGATAGATGCTTGGAGATCGGCGCTAAGCCATACTTATCAACGAAGTGAAGTCCGGCGTAACCGAATGCACCCGCCACCAAAGTTTGACCGGCAATTTTGGCACGAGCGGTTAATCCTAATGAGCGTTGTTTAACAATTTTCAGCCAGTCGTCGAGGAAGCCGACAACTCCTAACCCGCCGACCATTGCAAGAATGAGGAGTGCTGAGGTGCTGATATCAGATCCTGCAAGCAGGTGGGAGGTCAGGTATGCAATGAGTACTGAGACTAAGATGACAAATCCACCCATGGTCGGCGTACCACGTTTTACTTGGTGAGCAGTTGGGCCATCGTTTCGAATCTGTTGACCATAGCCGCGCTTTGTGACGAGACGAATGAAGAGTGGGGTAAGGAACATCGATAGAAACAGTCCGGATGCGCCAGCGTAGAGAATGCCCTTCATGAGTGGCTCCCTCCTTCTCTCTTCATCAATGATTGAACAAGTTGATCTGAAAGTTCATTGAGCCCCTCAGCTCGAGAGGCTTTCACAAGTATGCAATCTCCGGCTTCAATATTCTCGGCAAGCTCGACTGCATCAGAAACTTGCGCACAATGGTGCACAGTGATCTCTCCTCCGGTTGTGTCGTAAAGATTACTTCCAACGGTGACCAGGTGATCTACTCCCAACGCATCAGCAAGTCTGCCAATTTCCTGATGGGATTCTCGTTCGGACTCGCCGAGCTCGTGCATCTTCCCGAGGAATGCCCAGGATGATCCGCCCCGCTCTTGCGCAAAGAGTGCCAAGGTGCGTAGCGCCGCCGCCATGCTCTCTGGGTTGGCATTGTACGAATCGTTAATGAGAACGTAATCTCCCATATCGTGGAGTTCCATCCGCCACTTACTCGAACTTTCGGCGGTGGAGAGAGTTGCAGCGATAGTTTCGATTGGAATGTCGAGTGCTGTGGCGATCGCAGCCGCAGCCAAGGCATTTGCTATCTGATGTGCCCCAAGCAACCGCAGGCTTACAGCTGCGCGACCTGCGCGGGTGACAAGATCAAAGTGGGCACGACCCTCGCGAATCTCAACATCTGCAGCTCGGACTTCGCATTGAGATCTCTCGCCAAAAGTGATGCGAGTGAGATCCGATCTCCCAGATCCCATGTGAGGAGTGAATTCATCGTAGGTACCAAGAATTGCGATCGACCCACTTGGAAGCGAATCGATCAACTCTGCCTTTGTGGCGGCGATCGCCTCCTTATTTCCAAATTCACCGATATGCGCGCTGCCAACGACTAACACCGCACCAATTGTGGGCGAGGCGATTTCACATAGCGCCTCGATATCGCCTTGATGGCGTGCACCCATCTCGAGAACGCAGTACTTCGTTTGATCGGTACAGCGCAAGATCGTCAGCGGTAAACCAATTTCATTATTAAAGGATCCGGCAGGCACGACCGTCTCACCTTGCGTCATCAGAATATGACCCAGCAGTTCTTTTGTCGTCGTCTTTCCTTGTGATCCAGTAATTGCGATAAAGGTGCAACCCTGACTCTTTGATCGAGCCAATTGCGCTAACGCGCTCAATGCTCTATGGGAATCTTGGACGAGAAATGACGGTCCCGAAATCTTTCGAGTCGTTATAGCGAAATGTGCACCAGATGCGATAGCTGCTTCTGCAAAGTCATTGCCATCGGCTTGCTCACCCGGCATAGCGATAAAGAATGTGCCAGGCTGTGCATCACGTGAATCAATGACCGGGTAATCAGTAATAATCGTCTCGAGATCTAATCCAACTACCTCTGCTTCGATCGCAGCTGCAATCTCACCTACAGTTAATGAAATCATCCAAGCCTCTCAATCGCTCGGGCCAATTCAATTCGATCTTCAAAAGGATGCTTAACGCCATTTATCTCTTGCCCAGATTCGTGACCCTTGCCCAGAATAATGACAGTGTCACCCTGCACTGCCTCACTCACTGCTATTGCGATAGCGCCACGACGATCAACTTCGATTGAGATTTTCTCGTTAGCGCTCTTTCCATTGAGCATATGGGCGAGAATAAGCTCTGGATCTTCACTTCGCGGGTTATCACTTGTAAAGATTGCTAGATCGCTGCCAGTCACAAGTGCATCACCCATCAATGGGCGCTTACCGGCATCACGATCTCCCCCGCATCCCAAGAGTGCGATGACTCGACCAGGAGTAATTTCGCGCACCGCAGCCAAGACCCGCGATACGGCATCTGGTGTGTGAGCAAAATCCACGAGCGCAAGAAAGTTCTGGCCAATGTCGACTCGTTCGAGTCTGCCTGGTGCCCCGACTAATTTTTCGAGATCTCGCCCAACGGCGAGATGGTCTAACCCGGTAGATACACCAAGTGCCACGGCAAGCAAGGTGTTGTCGAGATTATGAGCGCCCACAAGTGGGACGGTTCCTTCAATCAAAATCCCGCCGATACCTCGGATCGCTACTTCATAACCACCGTTGATCGGGTGGATAGATGTGTAGTGCCAATCAGCATCCTTATCATCACGAGAGATGGATTCGGTCGGAATCTCGGCCTTCTCATAAAGAATTCTTCCCCACGTGTCATCAATATTAACGAGGGCTCGATTGGCATATTCACCGGTAAAGAGTGAACTCTTCGCCGCAAAATAATTTTCCATCGATCCATGAAAATCGAGATGATCTTGAGTGAGATTCGTAAATGCGACCAACTCGAAATGAGCACCTACAGCTCGGTTATTTGCAAGCGCGTGAGAACTAACTTCCATCACTAGATGGCTCAGAGCACGTTCGCGCATCGCTGCAGCGATTGCCTGAAGTTCGGTTCCTTCGGGTGTTGTAAAGGATGCAGGATAGAAGTCGCTTCCGATATTGATACCGACCGTGCCGATCATGCCAACATCTCGTTGTTGCAATCGCCAGAGCTGGTAGAGCAGCGAAGCGGTCGTAGTCTTTCCATTCGTGCCCGTTATGCCGACACTCATCATGGCCGAGAACGGACGGCCGTAGAACCACGAGGCGATATCCGCTGCCACAGACCTAGGATTTGGGTGCACGATGAGTGGCAGCCTCTCGCCAATAATCTGGGCACCAGCAGGATCAGTGAGAACCGCAACTGCGCCGGATGTAATTGCATTATCAATAAAGGTTGCACCATGAGCCTTGCTTCCAGGCAAGGCGATAAAGAGATCTCCTGGTTGTAAATATCGAGTGCTACTCGATAATCCTTGGAACTCCCCCGGAATAGAAGAATCGATTGCGAGGAATCGAGAAAGCTCTGAAAATGCTTTTGAGTGGTGATTAATGGGTCGCATTCGCCACCTTCAATGCTGCAGCGGTAAGCGGATAATGAATGGTCGATGGAGCAGTTGGCGCAATATGTTTTGATTGCAAGACAAAGCTCATTACTTTCTTGAAGACTGGACCGGCAACCATTCCGCCGAAGTGTTGACCTTGTGGAGCTTGTACAACCACACTCACAACGTAACGAGGTGCATCTGCAGGCGCGAAGCCGATAAATGAAGCGGTGTATCCGCTGTATCTGCCGTTGCCATTTGCTCGCATCGCAGTTCCCGTCTTACCTGCGACTCGATAACCGGCAATCGCTGCTTCCGGAGCAGTTCCTTCAGGTCCTACAACGCTCTCCATCATGAGGCGCATTTGGGTAGCAGTCGCAGAACTCACAACTCGAGTCGTCGATGCTGGTTTTGACGCGGTGAAATTTCCACTTGGATCAAAGTAACCAGAGACCACATTGGGAGTCACACGCACGCCATCATTGGCAATAGTTGCAAATACGCTTGTTGCTTGAAGTGCCGTCAGCGAATATCCCTGGCCAAAGGCGATAGTTGGCGCAGACGTTGCAGACCAGGTTGATACAGGATGAAGAATTCCCTGCGTCTCTCCCGGTAAGTGTGATCCGGTGAATTGGCCAATTCCAAATTTTTGAAGATACGAGAAGATCGTGTCATTGCTCATCATTGCGCCAACTTGAATTGCACCTGTATTACTGGATTCTGCAAGTGCTCCAGTAATTGTCAATGATTTAGTCGCATGCGGCTGGTGGTCGTGGAAGACCGTTCCACCTACTTTAAGTGTGTAAGGGATTGTCAGTACCGACGTTGGAGTGATCTTCCCTTCCTCCATCGCCGCTGAATAGGTAATGATCTTTCCAACCGATCCTGGTTCGTAAGCATCGGTGACAGCTGGATTGCGCAACACAGCGAGATCTTTGATGGACTTACTTGGATCAAAAGTTGGAGCTGAAGCTTGTGCCAAAATCTGACCGGTTTTTGGATCCATCACAACAACAGTTCCTGAGACTGCATGGGCTTTCTTTACTGCAGCCGAGATGGCATCTTGTGCAACCCACTGGATATCGCGGTCGATTGTGAGTTGAACACCAGTGCCAGGTTTGACTTCGGTGATCACCTCTTTCGAACCGGGAATCACTGTTCCAGCGCCATTGGCAAAGAGGTAACGACCATTGGTGCCAGCAAGCGTTGATTCCAGGCTCTCTTCGATTCCACCAGCTCCGACGCCCGCGTCATTGATCTTTCCAATCAGCGATGCAGCCAGCGTCCCAGTGGGATAGTCCCGAACATAGGATCGTTCGGAATAGAAGCCGAGCAATCGATTCGCTAACCCACCAGGTTGCTTTGTGACCTGGTTGTTGTAATCGGTGAGCGCTTGATTGAGGGTATTCCAAATCGCCGGTTGAACCTGTTTGGCGACTATTTGGTAGCGCTTAATTCCAGTGAGCAAGGGAAGGAGATCACTGGAAGCCATGGATAAATATGGCGCGACGAAGGCCGCAGTTTTTGCTGGATCTGAGATTTGAACTTGGTCGACCACAATATTGATCGCCACAACGCTTCGAGCGAGTTGAACGCCGTTGATATCGGTGATCGTGCCACGCGGAGCAAGCAGGACAGAGGAGTTAAGAAGCTCGGAGTTAGCTCGAGCGGTATATCCACCGGCTTGAACTGCCTGAACATCAATAAGACGAAGGCCGAAAAGCAGGAATACACCGGCAGCAAAACTAACCAATTGCATAATGCGTTTAGTGGTTAGTTGCGATTCACTCATTTCTGGGCGCCGCTCAATTCAATGAATGATGGTGAAGAAGTTGGTGTCATTCCAAGTTTAATAGCCGAGGCGGAGAGTGCGACCGGCGAACTCTTCTGAGCAGCTGCTCGTAAGATCGCATCTCGTTCATCATTGACTGTATTCATCTGATGCTTCAGGCGTTGTAAAACAAATGCATCTTGGTTCAATGAGGTATTGATGACAAGGAGTGCGACCAGGCTTGCCATAAAGACTGAAGCGAGAATGGTGATGAATGCCCGCAACTGGATCTCTTCGCCCGCTTCGACTCTAAGTTCGGGGACGAGACGAAGAACGACTTTCGTCGAACCATTAACGACCGCGGCTCGTGACCGAGCGATTGTTGGAGCTATAGGAGCAAAGAGCGCAATTGCCATTATGCCGCCACCCGTTCAACTGCACGAAGCCGCATCGATTGAGCACGTGGATTGACTTCAATCTCTTCATCACTTGCCGATTCGCTTCCGGAGATGAGCAAACGATATTTCGCTGCCGAATTTGGAAGATCAATGGGTAGGCCAAGTGGGGTCCCTGACTTACAGACTTCAGCGATCGCCGATTTCACAATCTTGTCTTCTAAGGATTGATAAGACATGACGACAAGTCGACCATCAATCGTGAGAAGTGAGAGCGCAGCCGGAATTGCCTTCGTTAAGATTTCAAGTTCTTGATTGACCTCGATACGAAGTGCTTGGAAGGTGCGTTTTGCAGGGTTGCCACCAGTACGACGGGTAGCTGCCGGGATGCTCTCTTTCACAAGATCAGCAAGTACTTTTGTGCTGTTTAGGGTGCCTGCAGCACGTGCCTCAATAATTCGGTCGACAATACGTGGCGCAAATTTTTCATCGCCGTAATTTCGGAGTACGCGAATCAATGCATTTCGCTCGTATGTCATTAAAACTTCAAAGGCTGAAATGCCACGAGATTGATCCATGCGCATATCAAGTGGTGCATCTTGGGAGTAAGCGAAACCGCGATCTGCCACATCGAGTTGCATTGATGAGACGCCGAGATCGAAGAGAATTCCATCCACTGACTCGATCTCTAGTGAGGCCAATACTTCTTCTATTTCACTGTAAACGGCGTGAACAATAATGATTCGAGAGCCAAATTCTGCAGTGCGAGTACGAGCTATTTCAATTGCGGCGAGATCTCGATCCAAACCAATAACGGTAAGTTCTGGGTAGCGAGTAAGTAATTCGAAGGTGTGGCCCGCAAGTCCGAGAGTTGCATCGATGACATATGCACTCTTCTTCTCGGAAATTGCCTTCTCGATGGCAGGAGCAAGCAGGGCGATGCATCGGTCAAGTGCGACTGGTACATGTTGCATCTGCTTCCCCTTTCTTGCTATTCGCTTTTTTCTTTTTCTTCTCTTGATCTACTTCTCGTGATGTACTTCTTGATCTACTCGTGGATCTGCTCCACACCCCTGCTTCTTTACTTAGGTCACTACCGACCGACGGATCTTGGGGGGATATCGGCGCCGGGGAAGAGGCGTCGATAACTGAAGATCGGCAGTGGCCTAAATAAAGATTTAGAAGAGTCCTGGAAGCACCTCCGTCGATACATCTGCAAAGCCCTTCTCGCGATCTGCGAGGTAGGTGTTCCATGCAGTTGCATCCCAAATCTCTAACCGGGTATTGGCGCCGATAACGACGCACTCTTTTTCGAGGCCGGCATAGGTGCGCAGACCGGCAGGAATAGTGACGCGTCCTTGTTTGTCAGGAGTCTCATCGTGGGCTCCGGCGAACATGACGCGCATGTAATCTCGAGCCGCCTTCTCGGTGACGGGTGCTTGACGAAGGCGGTCGGTGATTGCTGAAAATTCACGTGCTGGAAAGACATAGAGGCAACGCTCTTGGCCCTTGGTAATGACGAGGCCTTTTGCAAGCTCTTCTCGGAATCTGGCGGGCAAAATAATGCGCCCTTTTTCATCGAGCTTGGGTTCATGGGTACCGAGAAACATCGTGCCCACCTCCCCTTTACGCCTGTTGCGCCCTTTGCGCCCGTTTTATTCCTACGAGCTCTTGCTTTTACGCTTAAATCCCCCGATTTAAGGTCGTGGCACCACTTTACTCCACTTTTCTCCATTTTCAACCATCTACGACCACTTTCTTTCCCTTTTACCCCCCCATGCACCCCATCGGACTCCACCAGCCAAAGCTTCACAATTCGGGCACTTTCTGGGGCTAGAGTTCGCCAAATGAGCACAATTGATCCCGCCACAGGCGGAAAAGAGCCTCTGATCATCGCCCGAGGCCTGCGCAAGGAGTACGGCGACTTCACAGCGGTCGATGGGATCGATTTCCAGGTCAATCGAGGGGATTCCTTTGGCTTTCTCGGGCCAAATGGCGCCGGAAAATCCACGACGATGCGCATCATCGCCGCCACCCTCACCCGCTCTGGCGGAGATATCTCCATCTTGGGTAAAGACCCAGAAGTGCGCGGGCCAGAAATTCGTGCCCACCTCGGTGTTGTTCCTCAACAAGATAATTTAGATAACTCACTTACTGTTGAAGATAATCTCTATGTCTACGGTCGCTACTTTGGGCTCTCAAGAACTTTTATTCGCAACAAGATTGAAGAGCTTCTCGCATTCGCACAACTTGAGGAGAAGCGCGGCGTAAAAGTTGAAGCCCTCTCAGGCGGAATGAAGCGCCGACTTACGATCGCACGCGCGCTTGTCAGCGAACCAGAAATTTTAATGCTCGATGAACCGACGACGGGATTAGATCCGCAGGCGCGACATATTCTTTGGGACCGACTCTTCCGCTTGAAAGAACAAGGCGTCACTCTTCTTATTACAACCCACTACATGGATGAAGCAGAGCAACTCTGCGATCGCCTCATGGTGATGGATAAAGGTCGCATCATGGCGGAGGACTCCCCCGCAAACCTCATTAAGACTTACTCCACTAAGGAAGTCCTTGAAGTTCGCTTTGGCTCAGATCGCAATGCGCAATTTGCTGATCAACTTCGTTCGATGAGTGACCGCATCGAAGTTCTTCCCGATCGCGTCTTGATGTATTCCGATGATTGCGAATCTCTCCTTCACGAGATTGTTAGCAAGGGTATGCAACCAACGACATCATTAGTGCGTCGAAGCTCTCTTGAGGATGTCTTCTTGCGCCTCACCGGACGTTCGCTGGTTGAATAATGTCTACTACTGATTTCAGCCGTAAGGGATCGTTGCAGATCATCAATGTCGAAAAGATTCTCCGCATGGGTTCTTTCTATGTTGCACAAGCTCGAATTCGCAATATCTGGCAGTGGAAATGGTCGGTACTTGGTGAAGCGGTAGCGAACCCGATGTTCTACCTGCTCTCGATCGGCATTGGAATTGGCAAGATTGTAAATTCTCATCAATCCGTAGGCGTCGATGGCGTGAAATACCTGACTTTCCTAGCTCCGGCACTCCTTGCCGCAACCTGTATTCAAGGCGCAGTGGGCGAAGCCACCCACCCCGTGCTTGAAGGTTTTAAGTGGGCAAAGGGATTCTTCGCTATGAATGCAACGCCGATCACGGGCGAGCAGATTGCCAATGGCGTACTTCTTGGCGCAATGGCGCGAGTAACCTTTGGATGCGTTATCTACTACACAGCGCTCTATAGCTTTGGCGCAGTTCACGGATTGCATACGCTCTGGCTTATCCCGATGACACTCTTTGCTGCAAATTCCTTTGCAGTCTTGATGATGGGCATCTGCGCAGCGATTAAGAATGATGATCTCTTTCTCAATATGGTTCAGCGCTTCCTCATCATGCCGCTCTTTCTCTTCTCTGGAACCTTTTACTCACTCTCCTCTATGCCGAAATTTCTTCAGATTATTGGTTGGGCATCACCGCTCTGGCACGCAACCGAGGTTGGCCGTTGGATCTCCTATGGCCATCACATCAGCCATGGGGCTCTACTCTTCCACTTCTCCTATATGACCATCATGACAATCGTCGGTTTTAAAGTCTCACATCACTTCTTTGTGAAGCGACTGGCAAAATGAAGACGAGCGATGCAGTATTAATTGCCGAATCTCTCAAGGGGAGATTTGCTGAAGGTACATATTCACGTCGGGCTCGTGCCGTGCTCGAGCATCGCCGAATCGCCTTCAAACAAGGACATTGGATCGTTGTACTCAGTGGCTTCGTAGAACCAATTCTCTACCTCTTCTCATTTGGCTATGGCGTTGGAAAGTTGGTCGGGAGAATTCAGGTCACTCCTGGACATTGGGTCTCTTATGCTCAATTCATCGCACCAGCACTTCTTGCAACATCAGCGATGAATGGCGCAATCTACGACTCGACCTGGAATGTCTTCTTTCGCTTGAAATATGACGGGACATATAAGGCGATGCTCGCCACCTCACTTGGACCTTTGGATGTCGCATTGGGCGAGATCGGCTGGGCGCTCTTCCGAGGACTGATTTACGCAACAGGATTTACCGCGATTGTTATGCCTCTTGGCATTATCAAGGGTTGGTATGGACTCCTCGCGATTCCGGCAGCGGTCATCATCGCCTTCGGTTTTGCATCGATCGGCATGCTCTACACAACCTATGCAAAATCCTTCGCGCAGATGGATTGGGTCAATATCGTGATGCTCCCGCTCTTCCTCTTCTCGGGATCTCTCTATCCACTCTCTATCTATCCCGAGTGGCTTCGCTATGTGATTGAAGCCCTGCCGCTCTATCACGGCATTCAGATTGTTCGCTGCCTATCCCTTGGGATCATTCAGTGGAGTTTGCTCGTCCATGTTGCATACTTTGTCGTGATGATTGGGATTGGCGTGACATTCACAACCCGACGCATGCGTGCGCTCTTTATGCGCTAACTGATTTTTCTTACTTAATACTTGTTCTAGCGAGCAATTACTTGTTGTTGCGGTCATCCCAGCGACGCTCTAATCGATCGCCCCATCCAGATCCACCAGATCCACCAGATCCACCATTACCCTTGCCAGCAGATTTGCCTACTGCTCCGGATCCGCGGATCTGGCGTAGTGAAAAATTCGAGATCGCAGTAAATGCACCTGCGAGAGCGATCACAAATCCGATGACTCCGATAGGAGTGCTCTTCGCGATGAGGCCAGCAATCAGAACAGCAAGTCCGGCGAGCACTGCAACGAAGCCGAAGAGGACCCGTGAAGCTTGGCGGGTACGGGCCTTACCTGTCAGCGCGCCAACAAGCCTTGGATCGTCAGCAGCAAGAGCTGCCTCCATCTCGGCGAGGAGCTTCTGTTCATGTTCGGAGAGTGCCACGTAGATAGATTATCTCTATTCAGCGGAATCGTCAGCCTCGGAATTATCGACCAGGCTAGCGGGCCTCACGCTCCCCTGGCCAAAGCGGCGAATCGCCGCATCCATCGCCTGAGTGGCTTCGCGCCAGCCCTTTTCACGCTCGCCAAGAAGTAATTGCTGCGGCGCCCCTGTGCCATCGCTGAGATTCTCCAAGGAGACACCTACCAAGCGGATGCGGGCTCGATCTAGGCCGAGGGCGCGATAGAGAGTCCGAACTACTTCATAACATTCATGCACTCCGCTGATGGGCAGCGCGAGAGTCTTGGATCGGCTGATCGTTGTGAAATCTGCAAAGCGAATCTTGATTGCAACGGTTCGGGCTACTAGCCCGCGTTCGCGCAGTCGATGAGTAGATCTCTCCACCATATGGAGTAGCTCGCGCAAAATCTCTTCGTGATTATCAAGATCGATGAGAAAGGTCTCTTCGGCGCCGATGCTCTTATCAGGTTCATCGATGGAGACGCTTCGATAATCTCGGCCCCAAGCAAGTTCGAAGAGTGTCTCACCACTCGCCTGACCAAGTGCTCGTATCAATGTCTGACGTGGTGTCTTGGCGATATCACCAATCGTTCGTAATCCGATCTTCTGCAACTCTTCATTGGTCTTTGGTCCAACTCCCCACATTGCACCAACAGGAAGCGGATGCAAGAACTCGAGTACTCGATCGGGGTGAATCTCTAACATGCCATTCGGCTTGGCATAGGTCGATGCAAGTTTTGCTATGAATTTTGAGGAAGCGATTCCAACCGAGCAGGTTATCCCCTCTTCGCTCTCGATTCTGGCGCGAATCTTTGCGCCGATTGTTCTGCCATCTCCGTGCAATCTCTTACTTCCTGTGACATCAAGGAATGCTTCATCCAGTGAGATTGGTTCGACGAGCGGGGTAAATGCTTGAAAGACCTCCATGATGTGACTTGAGACTTCGGCATTACGTTCCATATTGACAGGCACGAAGACTGCCTGTGGCGCTAACCGTCGAGCTTGCCCAAGTGGCATTGCAGATCTGACACCTAACTTGCGTGCTGCATAATTTGCCGAAGAGACAACTCCTCGCGCACCCATGCCAACGACGACCGCCTTACCTTTGAGTGTCGGATCATCTCGCTCTGCGACAGAGGCATAGAAGGCATCCATATCAATATGGAGGATGGTGAGTTCGTTCATCTCACTCACTAACTGCTCGCTCACGAGAGTTGAGATTACGCCACTTCTCATACGATGCACCTAGCTCCCACGCCTTTGTGGCCCGAATAGATAGGCCTCGCGGGCCGGTTCGGCGAATCTCCCCGCGGACTAAGAAGAGTTGTGAGCTATAGAGCAGTGCGGCAGAGCTCTCTTGGACATCTTCAAAGAAGGTAATGTCATTACAACCATAACTATCATCGATAGTGAGGAAGATGACCCTTCGGCCAGAACGAACTGGCGGGGTTTGAAGCGCAACTTTCACGCCAGCAACAAGGACTGTGCTTCCTGCGCGATGGTGGATCAACTCAGAGGATTTCACTGCTCCGATCTCATTGAGGAAATCACCATAGAAATGAAGCATGTGATGAGAGATATCCATGCCGGTGAGATTGATCTCGTTCTGAACTTTCTCTGACTGCGTGAGATCGGCAAGCCCGGTTGGCTGAAGAGGTGGTGGTGTTAACCCGAGGGTGAGTTGGCTATTAGAACTCCTAGAGTTCCTAGAGTTCCTAGAGTTCCTAGAGTTCCTAGAGCTCTTTGATGAGGATAATTTATAGAGATCCTGGGCATAGAGCATGAGATCTCTTCTATTGAGTGATCCCTCTACTGGTTCGGCATGAAGTCCATGCAAGTGATCAAAGGCACCGACCAAGATCAGCGCTTGTGCAGTTGGATATGAAGAGCCAGAACGGATAACAAAATCACCCAGATCAAGGTAAGGGCGAGCGCGAAGAATCTTCTCAATCTCATTCTCACTAATTCCTGCAATATCGCTGATAGCCATACGAATCGCATAACCTCGAGCATCCGGTAATGAAAGTGGCGACCCAGTACTCGCAAGATCTGGTGCAAGGTAGGGTGCCCGTACTACATGAGGAGATTGGCTATCTATCTTCTCTACTCGATAGCTACGATCAGATGCATTGATATCGATAGGCGCAATTGCGATTCCCCATTGGCGAGCTTCATCGAGAATTAATCGCTTTGGGTACATCCCTGGATCATGAGTAAGTGCACCTGCAATAAAAGCTGCAGTGTGATGGGCTTTAAGCCATGCAGATTGATAGGTAGGGAGTGCAAAGGCGGCGGCATGTGCTTTACAGAATCCAAAGGAGGCGAAGGCGCGCAGAACCTCCCAGACCTTATCGATCACTTTCATCTCAAAGCCTTGGGCGAGGGATATCGGATAGAACCAATCACAGACAATCTGTTGACCCTCGAAGGTGCCTAGTTGGCGGCGGCGTTCATCTGATTCAGCCAGCGTCGAGCCAGTCATCGCTGCGATAAGGCGTATTACCTGCTCATGGAAGACAACCACTCCCTCGGTCTCATCCAAGATCGGATCAAGTGCTGGGTGCAGCGTCATGCGAGATCGATGGCCGTGGCGAGTATTGATGAAGGGGGTAATCATGTCGCTCTTCACCGGGCCTGGCCGGAAGAGAGAGATATCGATAATCAAATCGGTAAAGGTTGAGGGCGCAAATTTTCCGACCAGCTCGCGTTGACCAGGGCTCTCTACTTGGAAGATTCCTAAGGTGCGAGTTGATTTTATAAGATCAAATGTCTCTTTATCCTTGAGCGAGATTGCATCGATATCAACCGCCTCGCCCTCCACTCTCTCAATCTCAGAGAGCGCATAGGAGATCGCAGATTGCATGCGCACGCCAAGGACATCAAGCTTTAAGAGTCCAATCGCCTCGACATCATCTTTATCGAAGTAGAGCATCGGATAGTTGCTAGCATTTCTTAGCGTTGGAGAAACATCCATTAACTTTGCATCAGAGAGCACAATCGCACATGGGTGCATCGAGAGGTGGCGAGGCAGGCCATCAATTCGCCCTGCTAGCTCGATCGCCATCTTCATAATCGGCGTATCTAGTTTGAGATGCTTAAGCTCTGGCAGATTGGCTAGCGCCTTACCAATATTCTTCGCTCGAATATGAGGCATCGATTTTGCAATGAGATCGATCTCCATCGGAGATATGCCGAGAGCGGCACCGACATCTCGGATGGCATGGCGAGCTCGATAGGTATCAACCATCGCAACCGTGGCAGTTCGTTCGCTGCCATATCGATCAAAGATTGCATCGTAGATCTCAAGCCTTCTCGCCGACTCAACATCGATATCGATATCTGGTAACTCACCTCGCAGGGTTGAGCAGAATCGTTCCATCAAGAGGCCTTGCTCTATTGGTTCGACGCCAGAGATCCCTAAGAGATAGCAGATGAGGGATCCCGCACCACTTCCCCGTGCCGCTACGCGGATTCCTCGTTCGCGTGCCATATCCGTAATATCGGCGACGGTGAGAAAGTAGGATTCAAAACCGAGAGTGCTAATCGTTGCTAACTCTTCTTCGAGTCTTGTAGCAGCAGCGACCGAGTCGGCGGCTGAGTATCTGCGCAAGAGCCCACTCTCTGCCCGACTGCGAAGTTGGCGCGTCATATCTGCATGGTTCTTTGCTCCTACAACGCTGCTCTCTGGCAGGTGGACTCCCCCCAATCCAATATCGCGGCGGGGTGAGAGGTGAGATCTCTCGGCAAAGAGTTGGGTATCTCTGAGAAGAGAGCTGCCATCTCGCTCACCAGCCATCCTTGCAATCTCATGAGCAACAAAGGCCATCTCCTCATCACTCTTGAGATATCCCTCGCTATTGCGCCGTTCGACATTGCTCTGATGGAGCGGAACTAAGAGTCTGGCTGAATCTAAGACATCTGCGACTGGACCATCGCAACGGTCGAGCATTCGCGCTGCATTGGTGAGTACTGCAGGAATCTTATGGTCGCGCGCAAAGCCGAGCGCCTTTGCTGCATAGGGAGTTGAGAGTGGACCATCACCTCTCACAAGATGCGATGTGCACTCAATAATCTGTTCGGCAAAGAGATCTCGAGTGGCGTTATAGATTGAGATCGCAGAGTCATATTTACGTGCGGCGATACTCTGCGCAAGTTGTGAATCGTGGCCATGCATAATGAAGAGATCTGAAGAGTAGCGAGATTCCTGCTCGAGAATTTCATAGGTAAGAAGGTTCTCGCTATTTGATCTATTGATGGCGCTGATGAGGCGATAGAGCGCCGAGAGCTTTCCTGATTGAGCAAGAAGTGTCACGCGATACTTCTTCTGAATAAAACTGAGATTTACTCCCAGGATGGGTGCGATCCCATGAGCTTCACAACTTTGTGCAAAACGAATCGCGCCAGCCATTCCATCACGATCAGTGAGGGCAAGTGATCCCATCCCCAAATCTGCCGCCTTAGCAACGAGCGCGTCAGGTTGGGCTGTTCCATATTTAAAGGAGTAGCCACTTGAGAGGTGCAGGTGAGTAAACATGGCGAATGCGAAGTGCTCTTCCTTATGCCGGCCGTGATGTCGGGCGGATCTGCCACTGTCCAGTGATCTCATCGAGTTCGATCTCAAAGGTAGCGAGCGCACCAACCGGTGCCGCCTCTACTCGCCAGATTGCGCGAGCCCCATCATCAAAGATGGATTGTTCGAGATGCTTCTGGTGGTGCAGACGCATCCCATCATCGATCCGATTCCACCACCCACCAGATTCGCGCCAGCGAGAGAGAACGGCATGGATATGAAAGCGCTTGCCTTTGTAGAGGAACTCGATGGGTTCACCTTCGGGCGCCAATACAGCTGGTATGGCTGGTATGGCTGGTATGGCTGGTATGGCTGATACAGCTGACACAGCTGGTACGGCCGATACAGAGGGACCCACTGGCTCGGCTGAGCGGGCGGGGGTGGCTGGGGTTTGAGTTGATTCGAACATATGTTCGAAAGATAGTCCTCCCCACCGACAGTGGCAAGGCTGGCCTGATTCCCCTGATTCCCCTGATTCCCCTGATTCCCCTGATTGGCAGGCAGAAGCTCACATACCTGCCACCATAAGCCCATGGTCCTCATACAGGCGCTCCTTGCCGGCTGCTTTATCGGCTCGGTATTGGGTTTTGTAGGCGCAGGCGGTGCGATGGTCTCTGTCCCCATCCTGCTCTACATCTTCCACTTCACGAACCAGCAGGCGACGATCGCAGCTCTTGTCATTGTGGGTCTTGCTGCAGCATCTGGGGTCATTCCAAAATTCAAGAGCAAAGAAGTTCTTGTTCGAGAAGCGGTCTCCATCTGGGCGATTGGCCTGGTCGCAACCCTCTCCATGACAGCGCTGGCAAGCCATATACATCCCAACGTTCTGCACATCGGTTTTGCACTCGTTCTCATTGTTGCAGGTGGCTCAATGCTTCGTGGACCCATCACGGCAGACCCAGAACACCGGATGTCTCTACCAGTTCTCATCCTCGTATCACTGATTGTCGGCACACTCACTGGCCTCTTCGGTATCGGTGGCGGCTTTCTTGCCATTCCAGTACTCGTCCTCTTTTATAACACGCCCCAAAATAAGGCGGCCGGGACATCACTGCTGATCATCACGATGAACTGTGCAACATCATTTTTTGAACGCTATAAGAGTTGGCACGTCGTGGAGTGGAAGACACCCTTCACCATTGCACTGGTTGCAATCGTCATCTCGCGCCTGGCATCTCAGCGGAGCGGAAAGGTAAATGCCAAGCTGCTACGTAGAGCATTTGGTTATCTGCTCTTTAGCCTCTCGGCATTCACCATCCTTAAAACTTTCTTCCTCAACTAACCTCAGTTAAGTCCGTATCTAGCTCTTGCGCTGATACCACTTTCGCCAGATCAGTCGATGAACCGGTATCCAGTAAGGGATTCGAGAGATAATCGGTAACAATGGCAAGAAGATCAAACCAAGGCTCAAGACTCCCATCAGTGACATCACAAGGATGTCAGCATTGCCTGACGATTTGAATGGTTCGATCTGATACCAGAGTGAATAGAGCCACAACCATGATTGGCCCGGCCATGATCCAGTCTCATTCATGACGCCCCATTGATCGCCACTTAAATGTTGAGCTGCAGCTTTATCTGGGAAATAAGTACCACTATCTGCCAAGAAGAGTAGAGGCTTTGTAAAGTTAGTAGGGAGGTTGGTATCACTTGTTGTGAGTGCGCCGTCGAGCGCGCCACTCTTGGCCATCGAAAAGAGCGATGTCACAAGTGTTGGAACCGGTCCAAACTTTCCAGTGGGGTCGGCGATCGATAAGGCTTTTCCATCCTTTGAGAGTGCGTCGGCGTATGCACTTGCCCACTCAATCTCCTGCTTCGCAGAAGCTGCGCCCCAGGTAGCGATGGCGGATTTCGTCACGCTATCAGGCTCGATTGAGAGCGGTTCAATCACAAAACTCTTTGCTGGGTCGATTGGAATGCGAACGCCTGCGATCTTCCCCAGGTTCACTGGGCCAATATTTTGACCGCTGCCATTGGTGTTATATGGCGGACCATAGGAAGCGCTCGTAGTCGTTCCAGCGAGCTCACCTGCCGCTGTCTGCACGAAATCTGCCGGAGCCTCGGTCGCCCAGGATTGCATCGTGAGCGCCTTCTCATCCGGAGAACTGAAGAGTGCAGCGAGTGAGAGAGCAAGGAAACCGACCACGACGACTGCAATGACGATCTCTTTCACAAGATCATATTCACGAAGCGGGCCACTCCATTTTTTCGATGGATCAATACTTGAACGGTTATATTTCATCGTTACTCTCCTGCCTCATCAATAGGTGGTACAACGCCTCTTTTGCGAACCAGTATTACGTGCCAGATCACAATCGCGCCAAGTGCAAGTGGAAGGAGTGAAACGTGCAGCAGAATCGCCTGGCCAGTATTGAGAGTGTTAAAGAAGGCGCCGATGCCTACCGCATTGAAGCCATCTTTAGCCTGGGTGGCAATCCACTGTGAATCGAAGTTAGTTTGAATAATGTAACCGGTAAAACCCGTGATGATCGATGCGAAGAATGCAAGACACCCTGTGATCCAGGTAGCGAGTCTTCGACCACGCCATGCTGCCATCCAGAATTTGCCCCAAAGGTGCACAACCATGAAGACGAAGAAGAGTTCGACGCTCCAGAGGTGAACTGAGTTCACATAGTGGCCGATCTTGGAGGTGTGCCACCATTCTGGACCTTCAAGGGTGAGATAGAGGCCAGAGGCGATTAGCATAATAAAGGCTGCGAGAGTGGCGACGCCAAAGATATAAATCCAGGAAGCAACGTAGGCAGGTTGATGATCGGGAAGGAGATCCTCAGGCTCAAACTTCTCTAAAGTGGCCGCCCTAACACGACCAGTCCATGATGCTTTCGCGCTCACTTTTTACCTCCTGCTTTCGCGCTCTGGCTTTTAGGCTTTTCATCAGTAGTCTTTTCATGATTGGGAAAGGGCAGAAAGAGCGCGATCAGGAAGAGAACCGCCATCGAAATAATGATGGTGAGGTTTCCGGCCGAGACCGAAAATGGGCCGAAGCTCAGATAATGGGCAGGGTGGTTAAGGTCAATTGAGAATATTTTCAACATAATCTTTGGCTCTCCTTCTTGATTCTCTTGCTGGCCGGGCCTTACATGCGTGACTTACAGGCTCAATAATTGCCCAACGATTGAGAGTTGTTAGATAATTTACTTGTGCTAGCACTCAATTAAGAGGATGATGAAAATTACAACGAGCCACTCGGCTCAGGCCAGAGGAGATCACCATGGATATCAGAATATTGATGCGAGATCTCACACCCTTTGAACGCCTTGTTGCCGAGCACATGTGCGATGGACTCTCAAACGCCGCGATTGCGCGCGAGACCGCTCACACTGAAAAGGTTATTGAGAACACAATCTCCCGCATGTCTAAAGCTTTTAGCATCCAATCCGGGCCTGATGTAAATCTGCGAGTCCTCCTTGCACTCGCCTATCGCGCGCACTTTGGGGATGGATCATTTGAGAAGCTTGGGCTCGACTGTGTTCATGCCGAAGTTGGTCCAGATGGGCGCACCTACTGCAATCGCCACCTCGATTAATCGCGGCTTCACTTCACACACTATTCTCTAGATCACATCTGCTGTAGGGATAGCACTCGTATTTTTCCTATCGAATGACCTAACACTCCTCAATACTTAGCGCCAGATGAGATTTCTTCCTATCTCATCTTGTACAAGTCGAATAGACATGAGTAGAGACGGGGATTGCAAAATGAAGAGAAGAGCTTTCGATAGAATAACAAGCACAGTAGGTCTACTTCTAGCCGTTATTTTATTGATCGGTGGCGGCCTCCTTACGTGGGGTGGAACGTTTGCTAATAACCAAGTGAAGGACCAACTTGCAGCACAGAAGATCACACTCCCTGCCGCTACACATAATCCAAAAGAGAGTGCCGATGTCACAGCCTTTTTCAAGGCTAATGGCGGAAAAATGATGACTACTGGTAAGCAAGCACAGATGTACGCAGATCACTACATCGCCTTCCACCTTCAAGGCATTGGTGGCGGCAAGGTCTACTCTGAACTCTCAGGTGAAGAGATGGGTGTGAAAGCGGCGCTCACAGCAGATCCAACAAATGCTGTGCTCTCTGCAAAGGTTGCCGCACTTGACGGCCAAGTAAATACCGTCTTCAAGGGTGAATCGCTACGCGGAATGCTCTTGAATGCATATGCCTTCTGGCAACTCGGTCAGATAGCAATGATCGCTTCTTGGGTCACCTACTTTGGCGGATTGCTCTTCTTGATCTTGGCACTCATGGGCTTTGCTCATTCACGCAGAGCCTCTGAAGAGGATGCAATTTAACGCTTCCAACCTTTTAGAGGGTTGAGAAGGTTGAGAAGAGAGCCCCTGCCAATCCCAGGGGCTCTCTTCTTTCTTCTCTGAGATAAACTGCACACATGTTTGAACTCTGGAATTCCCGGGTGGGAAGTGGCGAGCCGCTCCTGCTCATCCACGGCATGGGCTCAGATCACACGGCATGGAAGCTCATCACTCCCGAGCTCGCAAAAAAATTTGAAGTTATCACAATCGACCTACCTGGCCATGGCTTCAGTAGTTTGCCAGGCGGCATGCGGATGGATGCCGCATCACTTGGCCAATTAATCTTTGATCATATGAGTCGATGGGGCTATGAGAAGTTCCACGTTGTTGGAAGTTCACTCGGTGGGTGGATTGCGCTGGAGATGGCTGCGGCAAATCCTGATCGAGTACGCTCCTTAACGGGCTTGGCGCCAGCAGGACTCTGGTTGGTCCCAGAGACAAGACGTCACCCGATCTCAGCAGTCTCTCGCTACATGGCATCGACAACCCATCCAATTGCCCCACACTTACTTCGTTATACCTGGGCGAGAAAAATTGGTTTCGCCATGGTGAGCCCTCAATGGGAATCACTCCCGCTGGAAATCTGCATCGATGCTGCGCGAGCAATGGGTAGCTCGAAGGGATACTTCCCAGCATGGGATGCGATGCTTGGTCTGCGTTTTGATAAAGAGATCTCACCGAGCATTCCCATCACAATTCTCTTCGGAGATACCGATAACACTCTTCCAGCCCGATATTCGCAAGAGCGTTCTCTTGTGCCCGAACATGCTCGCTGGATCACACTCCCCCAAGCTGGCCATGCGCCTATGTGGGATAGCGTGCCTGCTGTTCTTGAAGAAATTCACCAGATAACTTCTGCCACATGATGACCTATCTCTTCCTCTGGAAGATAGAACGTCGCAATCTCTCGCGCGCACTCTTTCATATGGCGATTGATCGAATATCACTCACCAGGGATCCACGAGTCGCCTTCTTTAAATCTTTAGGAACCGGGACCGGCACCACCTTTACTCCTACCGATGCTGATATCTCCACCTGGGGACTCTTGGTGACGCTGAATGGGAGTGAAGATTCCACTGATTCAATCTCAGCCATGAGAGCGATCTCTGCTTGGCGCAGTTTTGCAGTAAGTGAAGAGCTCTTCCATCTTGATCCAATCGCTTCACATGGACTCTGGGCAAAGCGCGATCCCTTTCTGCCATCAGATTCGATGAGATCAGAGAAGTGGATCGGTGAAGTTGCGACGATTACTCGCGCGCGAATTAAGTGGCACGAGAATCTTCGCTTCTGGCGAGCAGTTCCAGAGGTGACGCGCTCACTCCATGATTCGGACGGCCTTATAAAAGCGATCGGCATTGGTGAAGCCCCCATTGGATTGCAAGGCACTTTCTCCTATTGGCGCTCGCAAGAGGACCTTCGGGCCTTCGCTTATAAAGGCGCCGCCCATCAACGAGCGATTGAAATGACTGCCGAGCGCAATTGGTATGCCGAAGAGCTCTTCGCTCGCTTTGCTGTTCGCAAGCACGAACTATCCATTCTGCGACCGAACTAGCCCTTATTAGGGCAGAATTGCCCCATGTCCCTTCGCCAGTACCGCCCGCGCGCAAGAAGTCGCCGGCTGCTCTCTGGCAAGATGGCTTTAACTCTTAACTTGCTCTTAGTTCTTTCCATTGCACTGCAGATGTCCTACCCACTCATCCATGGCTCTGCACTCACCATCGTGACTGTACTCACCGTCTATTTCGGTGCAGCAACAATGATTATCCATTCACACTTCGCCTTTGGTCTTCGGTTCTCATCTTCACTTCTCATCATTACTTTTATCTATGCACTCGCAGTTGAGATAATCGGAAGTAAAACTGGTTGGCCGTTCGGTACCTATCACTACGACCACTCACTCGGTCTTGCTATCGCGGGAGTTCCTCTTGCTGTTCCATTCGCCTGGATCATGGCTACATATCCACTCCTTATTGTTGCCAGACGCATAGGAAAGGGTTGGGTCTTCCTCTATGGTGGCTTTGCTCTCATGGCCTGGGATTTATTCCTCGACCCACAGATGGTGAGTGCGCATAGATGGCAGTGGGTTTTTAAAGGAAGAGCCACTCCCTTTGAACCAGAAATTCCATTATCCAATAGCGTCGGCTGGCTCTTAACTGGCATGGGAATCATGGCGCTTCTCCATTGGGCGCTCCCTGAAGCTCGCAGAAAACATGGCGCATCACTCCTTATTCCAAATATCTTCTTGGGCTGGTTGCTCTTCTCTGGGATCGTCGGAAATCTCTTCTTCTTCCATCGTCCTGGGGTCGCGCTCATCGGAGGGCTCGCCTTTGGTTTAGCGCTCGCCCCATATTTCTTCGAACTTCGTTTTGGCCGCCCGGATACTTTCTAGCATCTCATGAGCTCTCTGCACTCACCTCTTTTCATTATCTCCGTCCTCGCGACCCTCTCTTTTCTGATCACAGTTCTGAACTTCATCACGATGCGCAAGGTTGTAGATAGAGAGTCCCGAGTCACTGAATCCGTCGCGGTACTTGTTCCTATGCGCAATGAGGAGTTCAATGTCGAGGCTCTCTTAACTTCACTTCTTGCATCTCGGGGCCTTACCGAGGTGGAGTATTCCGTTCTCAATGATGGTTCGACTGACCAGACCGGTGAATTGGTCTCCGGCTATCGCGATCGAGTGCGCACTCTTCAAGGCGCGCAATTACCACAAGGGTGGCTGGGCAAGCCATATGCCTGCCAGCAACTTTCTCAGGAATCTAAGAGCAAGTATCTCGTCTTCATTGATGCCGATCTTCGAGTAAGACCTAACGCCATCGCTGCCTCGATCTCCTTCATGGAGAAAACGGGATGGGATTTCATCTCACCCTATCCAGCCGAGCACGGTAAAACTTTCCTCATGCGGATCTTCCAACCACTCTTGCAGTGGTCCTGGCTGGCTTCTGTTCCACTTCGGCTCGCCGAACGTACTGGCCGTGCCTCAATGGTGATTGCAAATGGCCAATTCTTTATCGTGCGGCGAGATGCATACGAAAGTATTGGCGGGCACGAAAGCGTCAAAGGCGAAGTTCTTGAAGATCTCTGCTTGGCACGCAACCTCGTCGCAGCTGGATTTAAGGGCGGTGTGGCAGAGGCAAGCGCGATCGCCGAATGCACCATGTATGAAGAGAATGCTGATCTCATCTCTGGCTATACCAAATCGCTCTGGACTGCTTTTGGTGGTCTCGGTGGAACCATCGCAACAATGGCGATACTCGTTCTTACCCAAGTTCTCCCGATTATTCTCATCATTGCAGGAGTTCAAGCCGCATTCATTCCATTTCTGCTTGTCGGCACCACCCACCTTCTTGCCGCGATCCGCGTTCGGACTGCTCCGATTAATCTCCTTCTGCACCCACTTGCAACGCTCATTCTGATAGCGCTTATTTGTGAGTCTTATCGAAGAAAATCACGTGGGCAGTTGGAATGGCGAGGCCGTAGAGTTATCTAATGCGTAAAGTTATTGTGATTGGCGCGGGTATGGGCGGGATGGCGGCAGCAGCGCGTCTAGCTAGAGCAGGCTTAAGCGTTGAAGTTTTTGAAGCATCAGATCGCATAGGCGGAAAATGTCGGACTGAATGGATCGGCGATTACGCTTTTGATACAGGTCCATCCCTACTCACCATTCCAGCGGTCTATCGCGATCTCTTTAAAAAGACTGGCAAGCGCCTCGAGCTTGTGAAAGAGATTGAACCCGTTGATCCAGCCTTCGCCTATCACTTCGCCGATGGCACCTCTTTTAATTTTGCCAACGTGGATCTCCCCCAGATCAGCCAAACCTTAGACCTTACCTTGGGCAAGAAGGCTGGCGATGAATGGCATGCAATCATGCAGCGAGCAGAAGCGATGTGGGATGTGGCTCGTGGTCCCTTCATCGAATCTGAACTCCCCTCGATTCCTGCACTCCTGCGGCGAAAGGGCTTCTTGAAGGAGCTCAAGCAAATTGCGCCCTTCACATCACTCGATCAGATCACTGACCATTACACCTCAAATCCTTATTTAAAGAAGATCATTCATCGCTATGCAACATATACGGGATCTGACCCACGAAAGGCACCTGCCGTTCTGCTCACCATCGCCTTTGTCGAAATCACATTCGGTGCCTGGCATGTCAAAGGTGGCCTCGGCACATTGGCCCAAGCACTTGCCGATCGTTGTAACGAGTTAGGTGTGACCTTCCACCTCAACACTCCCGTTGAGAAGATCAACACCGAATCAGGGATTGCGAGGTCGATAACCGTCGCAGGCCAAGTGATCGAGGCTGACTACATCATCTCCAATGCTGATTCGGAAATTACTTTCAATAGCCTCATTTCATCACAGGAGAAAGGCGCCAAGCGTGAGCGTCGCAAGCTGCGCAAGGCGACTCGATCGCTCGCTGGCTTCTCACTTCTCCTTGGCCTCGATAACTCAAAGGTGAAAGGCGATCTGCCGGAGTTATCTCATCACAACGTCTTCTTCCCAGAAGAATACGATGCTGAGTTCATTGATATCTTCGATAAGAATCAACCCGTTGAAGATCCCACAATCTATATTTGTGCCCCGCGCGATTCATCGATGGTGAAGGGCGAGAATAAAGAAGCCTGGTTTGTCTTAGTGAATGCACCGCGACATGATCCCGAGAATGGCTGGGATTGGACGAAGGAGCCCGAGAAATATGCTGCGAAGATTCTGGCGAAACTTGATTCGCTCGGTCTAAAAGTCTCTGAACGTTTAGACCTTATGGAGTTTCGAACCCCTTATGACCTTGAGGTATCTGCCAACGCACCAGGTGGTTCGATCTACGGAACATCGAGCAATGGCAGTCGGGCCGCATTCACACGCGCAAAGAATACGAGCGATATTGAGAATCTCTATTGTGTTGGTGGGTCGGCCCATCCAGGTGGCGGCCTCCCGTTAGTTGGGATGAGTGGTGAATTAGTTGCTGAGGCGATTATTAAGGCGCAAGGCGGAGTAGGAATCGCGAAGGACTACCACTAGCGCGATCAATTGCATCACAAGCCAGAGGATGGCCGTGAAAGTTACTGCCTTCAAACCGATTGAGAACTCAAGAAGTGCGACGGCTAAGAAGATCGCGCGAACGGGACGTTCGCAGATTGTTACAACCCCAATTGCGCTATGGCCAAGTCCTGCCGCACGCGCCCGGACATACTCTTGAATCAAAGCTGCCGTCCAGGCCAAGGCAATAACAAGGACTGGTGCACCAATTCGATAGAAGGTGAGCGCCCAGAAGAACTCAACCACCCGATCAACGACTGAATCAAGTTCGGCTCCCCAGAGCGTTACCTTCTTCGCCACAATGGCAAGAGATCCATCGATGCCATCGGCAATCAAGGAGAGTAAGACGAGGAAGATCGCAGCACTGCGTTCTGATTGGTACCACGTGAGTACGCCGAGCCCAAGTCCCAGATAGGTAATGAGATCAGGAGATATCTTGAGGAAGTGGAGTGGTTTAACGAGAAGGAAAGAGATCGTGAGCCATCCCTTTATAAATCCTGTGACAGGTACATTTCCATGGAGTCCACTCCATGCCCTGAAGAACTCTTCTCTATCCACGGTTGTGAAGGCCTAAGTTTTTCGCAATCTCCGTCATCGATGAGGCATTATTCATCGTGTAGAAATGTAAGCCTGGCACCTTAAGTGCAAGTAATTTCTCGGCTAACTCAGTTGCGAGTTCGATGCCATAGCTTCGAATACCAGCAGCATCTTCGCCAAGTTCACTCACTCGAAGACGGATTTCTTCGGGGATTGGAGTACCGGAGAGTTCGGCCATTCTCGTTAAGCCTTTGCCATTGGTGATCGGCAAGATTCCAGCAATAACGGGCAACGTGGATCCGCGCGCGGCGAGGGCGTCGATCATGCGCTCATAGGAAGAGCTCTCAAAGAAGAACTGCGTCGTTGCAAAGGTCGCACCGCGTTCCTCTTTTCGAATCAAGGTATCGATATCGCGTGCAAAATCACCGTTCGATGCTGGGTGGCCATCTGGAAATGCCGCTACACCCACCTCGATGCCGCCTTCGCTCATAGCCAAGTCAACGAGTTGATCAGCATGATCAAATCCACCGGGCGTCGTGACCCACGGTGCGCGTGGTCCGCCTACGGGATCCCCGCGAAGAGCCAAGATGCGAGTAATACCCGCACTCTTGTAATGACGAAGAATCTCGGTGAGCTCATCCTTTGTTGAACCAACGCAGGTCAAGTGAGCCACAGTTGATAAGCCCGTCTTTGTTGTGAACTCTTCGGCGATCCTGATTGTTCGATCTCGAGTGCTTCCACCAGCACCATAGGTGACCGATACAAAATCCAAGGCAAGGGTCCGCAGGCTCTCGACCGCACTCCAGAGTCGGGCCTCTCCCTCGGCATCCTTGGGAGGAAATAGCTCGACCGAGAAGGTGGTTCTCGGAGTCTCAACAGGCGTAACCATAGAGAGGCAGGGTACCTTTACCGCATGGAATCGCGCGAATATCCCACTCTGCCTGCGCTCCGAGAATCGATCAATACCGCACTCGCCGCATTTATTGAGGCTGATAACCATTACCTCACATCGATCGGCCCAGAACTCCTCCCTGTGGCTGATGCCTTAAAGAATTTCTTACTCGATAGCGGCAAGAGGTTTCGGCCACTCTTCGCAGCTGTGGGATATCTCGGAACTGGTGCCGAGCTCTCCCCTCAGATCTTTACCGCGCTCTCTAGCGTCGAGCTCATCCACGTCTGTGCACTCATCCACGATGATGTGATGGATGCATCAGATACTCGACGCGGTGCACCTGCTATTCATAAACTCTTCGAAGGAATGCATGGCGCCAAATCTCTCAGTGGCTCGGCCGAACAATTTGGGGTTGCAAGTGCGATTCTGCTCGGAGATCTTGCCCTGATCTGGGCGGCAAAGATGTTGCATGAATCAAAGATCTCTTCAGATCAGATTATCTCTTCCTTGCCAATCTTTGATGAGATGCAGGTCGAGCTTATGGCCGGTCAATATCTTGATATCCATGAGCAAGCGCTCGCGAGTGAGAGCGTTGAACGATCACTTCGCGTCGCTCGGTACAAATCAGGTAAGTACAGCATCGAGCGTCCACTTCACTTTGGTGCAGCAGTGGCAAATAGGAATCCCGAGTCTCTCTATCCCATCTATTCTGCCTATGGGATTCCACTCGGTGAGGCTTTCCAACTTCGCGATGATCTACTCGGCGTCTTTGGTGATGCTGCTTCGACTGGCAAGCCAGCTGGCGATGATCTCCGAGAAGGAAAGCGTACGGTCATGATGGCGATGACACATGAGCGAGCATCCTCAACTCAACGCGCAACAATAAAGGAGCTCTTCGGTCGGCCAGATCTTTCAGCAAGCGATATCGAGGCGCTTCGGTCAATCATCATGGATAGTGGCGCACATGATGAAGTCGAACTTCTCATCACAAAGCTCACGGATGAGGCCTGTGCTGCCATCGATAACCCGCTTGTTACGAAGCATGCGCAAGAACTACTCCATCAAATGGCGACAATCGCTACCAAGAGAAGTGTGTGAAGATTTAATGGCAAAGCAGATCAAGGGACCAACCGATCACGTCGTTATTGTCGGCGCAGGTCTTGCCGGGCTCAGTACAGCGCTTCGGTTAGCTGGCGCTGGCCGCAAAGTCACTGTTCTCGAGCGCGAGAGCGTCCCGGGTGGGCGAAATGGTCTTCTCAATAAAGAAGGCTATGCCTTCGACACAGGTCCAACCGTGCTCACCATGCCATCGCTCATCGCAGATGCCTTTGCCTGTGTCGGGGAGGATATGAAGGATTGGCTCGAACTTATTCCAGTCTCACCGCTCTATCGTGCCTTCTATGACGATGGCTCCCAGCTCGATGTCCATGCAGATACTGCGCGAATGCAAGAAGAGATTCGAAACGTCATTGGCGAAGATGAGGCGCGCGGCTATGCCAAGTATGTCGATTTCGTCACGAAGCTTTATAAGTATGAGATGAATGATTTCATCGATCGCAATATCGATAGCCCGCTCAATCTGGTCACCCCAAACCTAGCGCGACTTGTCGCACTAGGTGGATTCCGCCGATTAGCTCCGAAGGTTGAACAATTCCTTAAAGACCCTCGCACCCAACGCGTCTACTCCTTTCAAGCGATGTATGCCGGCGTGAGCCCGCAGCAAGCTCTCGCTATCTATGCTGTGATCGCTTACATGGATTCAGTCAATGGTGTCTTCTTCCCTAAGGGTGGCATGCATGCCGTCCCTCGCGCACTCGCTGCTGCAGCAGCAAAGCACGGCGTTGATTTCCATTACAACACGACTGTTGCAGAGGTCGAACACCATAATGGACGTGCAACTGCGGTCATAACCGAGGCGGGCGAACGCTTTGAATGCGATGTTGTTGTCTTAAATCCAGATCTACCTGTTGCGTGGCGAGAACTGCTCGGCAAGACGCCGCGAAAGGTTGCAAAGCTGCAGTACTCCCCTTCTTGCGTGACACTCCTTGTTGGATCAAATAAGTCCTACGACCGACTCGCTCATCACAATATCCACTTTGGAAAGTCTTGGGATGGCGTCTTTGATGAGTTGATCAATAAGAAGATCTTGATGACCGACCCAAGTCTGCTTGTCACGGTGCCAAGCATGGACGATCCATCACTTGCACCTGCTGGAAAGAACTCCTATTACGTACTCTTCCCTACCCCTAATCTCACCGCAGATATTGATTGGAAGAAGATCGGCCCACGCTATCGCGACCAGATGATTGCCACTTTGGAGGCACGAGGGTACGAGGGCTTTGGTGACTCAATTGAAGTCGAACATATGATCACCCCGCTTGATTGGCAGGCAATGGGAATGGAGGCTGGCGCACCATTTGCTAGCGCCCATACATTTATGCAGACCGGGCCCTTTAGACCCCGCAATATCGCGCAAGGTTTTGAGAATGTGGTCTTTGCTGGGTCCGGTACTCAACCTGGCGTTGGCGTACCCATGGTCTTAATCTCGGGACGCCTTGCTGCCGAACGTATCGTCGGAAGCATCAAGTAAGACTTCTTAAATCAAGACCGTAATCGGAACCTTGATCCCTGAGGCTAAGAACTTTTCGCGTCCGCCCAGGCCATCGATCTCCATAAGTACTGCGACGCTATCGACGATCGCCCCGCATTGTTCGATCAACTTTGCAGCAGCGCCAAGTGTCCCGCCGGTTGCTAAAACATCATCGATGAGGAGAACGCGCTCGCCGGTTTTAAGAGCATCAATATGAATTTGAAGTGTCGCTTCGCCATATTCAAGGGCATAGCTATGTGAGTACGCCTCATAGGGCAACTTGCCGCTCTTGCGGATGGGAACGAAACCCTTACCTGTTAATTGCGCAATAGCACTTGCAAAGATGAAGCCACGTGCTTCTACTCCGGCAACAAGATCGTAGGAGTCACTGACTTCAGAGAAGGCGCGAACCGTCTTCGCAAAAGCTGCTCCTTCGCGAAGCAGTGGCGTGATGTCCTTGAAGAGGATGCCTTCACTTGGAAAGTTCGGAACATCACGAATCAGGCCCCGAAGGAGATCCTTCAGAGCCTGATCGGTGATATGTGAGGTATTAATTACTTGCTAATCCAAAGATTAATTGGAGATTGCAAGAAGTAGATCACGAAGAGTCCAGATACTACGTAAAGAAGCGCATGGACTTCCTTAGCGCGACCTTGAACTACGCGGACTAAGACGTGAGACAAGAATCCTGCACCGATACCTACTGAGATGTTGTAGGTAAATGGCATCAGAATGATGCTCAAGAACGCTGGGATTCCAATGCCGTAATCAGACCATTCAACTTCCTTGATCTGAGACATCATCAAGAAACCAACGATGACGAGAGCAGGGGTTGCAGCCTCGTAAGGAATGACCTTAACGAGAGGTGCGAGGAATGTTGTGAGCAGGAAGAGAACTCCAGTCACGACTGAGGCAAGGCCGGTCCGAGCACCTTCACCAACACCTGAAGCTGATTCAATGTAAGAGGTGTTGGAGGAGATGCTTCCAACGCCGCCTGCAGCTGCTGCAAGTGAGTCAACAAAGAGGATCTTGTTGTTATTAGGGATATTGCCCTGAGCATCGATCAATCCAGCTTCGGTACCAATCGCTGTGACGGTTCCGACTGTATCGAAGAAGTCAGAGAGGAGAAGTGTGAAGACGAGGAGCACTGCTGCAACGATAGATACTCCAGCTACATGGAATCCACCGAAAAGGCTGAAGTGACCAAAGAGGCTGAAATCTGGCTTAGCAACAATGTTGTGAGGGATCGAAGGAACGTTGAGTCCCCAACCCTTTGGGTTGATGTAATCGCCCGATGGAATGACGAAACCCTTGTAATCAGCGGGCATCTTGCCGCCGAATACATTCGTGACCACGCCTGCAGGAAGATAGTTTTCACCGATCTTGAAGGCCTTCTCGACGATGATGGAGAGAACTGTTGAAGCTACAACTCCGATCAAGATCGCACCCTTGATCTTACGAACCATGAGGATGATCATCAAGATGAGTCCAAAAGCGAAGACGAGGATTGGCCAGCCAACGAGGTTTCCGTTATCGCCAAGGGTTACAGGAACTGGTCCTTGACCTGTACGACGAACGAATCCGGAGTCGACAAGACCGATCAAAGTAATGAAGAGTCCGATACCGACTGAAATAGCAATTTTGAGTTGTTGTGGCACAGCACGGAAGACCGCGGTGCGGAATCCGGTGAGTACCAAAACGGTAATGATGATTCCCTCAACGACGATAAGGCCCATTGCATCTGCCCAAGTCATTCGAGAAGCAATTCCAACTGCGACGAAGGTGTTAAGACCAAGTCCGGTTGCAAGCGCTAACGGGAAGTTAGCAAATGCGCCCATAAGCAGGGTAAGTAACCCAGCCATGAGTGCGGTCATCGCAGCGATTGCTGCAAAGTTTGCACCAGTGGTTCCACCACCGAGGTAGTGGCCAGTTGAGTCTTTAGCGCCACCAAGAATAAGTGGGTTTAACGCGACGATGTAAGCCATAGTGAAGAAGGTGACGAAACCGCCACGAATTTCACGAGCTACAGTCGATCCGCGCTCAGAGATCTTGAAGAACGAATCAAGCATGAGGGACCTTTCTAATTTTTTAACGAGGGTGGTTGCGACCTCGTGTGAAGTGACGGCTCACAGACCGGGGAATGGGTAAAGGGTAGAAGACAGAACGTACTTTCTCAGGTATCCCACTCTCGACTTTGGGTTGAGAGTTACGCGTAAAACTGAGGGATATTTCGTTACACTCTCCAGAATGAGAGAGCTCGATGCGGCCGGGATAACTGGCGATGATCTGCGCGCCTCCTATGCCGAATGCAAGCGACTGAATTCACTTCACGGCAAGACCTACTATCTCGCCACACTCTTACTCCCCCAAGCTAAGCGTCCTTATGTTCACGCGCTCTATGGTTTCGCTCGCTACGCCGATGAGATAGTCGATGACCTCGAATCAACTCTCACTTTGGATGAGAAGGCGGCAGCTCTTTCCACCTGGGGAGAAGGTGTCCTCGCCGATCTACGTGCGGGTGAAAGCCACGATGCGATCGGCATGGCGCTCTCTGATACCGTCAATCGCTTTCAGATCCCGATCGAACACTTTGAAGCTTTTCTCCACTCAATGACGATGGATCTCACCGTCGCTGAATATCAGAGCTATGACGATCTCATGGAATATGTCTATGGCAGTGCCAGTGTCATTGGCCTGCAGATGGTGCCAATCCTCGGCGCCCTCTCCCCTGATGCCTATCCACTTGCCGAGAAACTCGGAACCGCATTCCAACTAGCAAACTTCATTCGCGATGTATCTGAAGATCTTGATCGTGGTCGAATCTATCTCCCCATCGAAGAACTCAATGCACATGGGGTTACCTGGGAGATGCTCAATGACCGAGTGGTTACTCCGCAACTTCGAAGCGCACTGAAAGAACAGATTGAACGAGTGCGCAGATTGCAGCGGGAGGCAGCCGCCGGTATCCATCTCTTAGAACCATCAAGTCGTCCCTGCATTGAAGCTGCAAGCGAGCTTTACTGCGGAATCGTCGATGAAGTCGAAAATATTGATTATCAAATCTTTACCGCACGCGCTACGACATCTCAATGGCGACGGATGAAGGTTGCGCTGCCGGCATATGCACGAGCAGTTGCAGCAAGGAGGTAATTACCTTCGACGGCCTAATCGCACCCACAGGGTAAGTACGCCCAAGATCAGTGCAAAACCAAAGATCAGATCTTCAAGAGGTGCGGCGGCGATACGAACCCCAATGATCGCGCCACTTCGATACATCACAATATCGCGCGAGGTCAGCCACCAATTGGTGAGCAACTGAAAGGGCAGAATAATCGCGTAAGAGGTCCAGAATGCACGACGCTCAATGAGACGGATCTGCGTACCAAAGCGATCAAAGAGGATGCTTGCGATGAGGAACCCAAGTGCGGTGAAGGTATAACTCATGATTCATCCCCGATGAGCCAGTTCTTCTTCACCCTGCGCACCGCCTCAATCGTCATAATCGCAGCAAGCGGGACGACGAGGAAGAATGCATATTCTTCAATCGGAATTTTAAAGGGCCCGTAGAGTCCGAGAATTTGATGGATATCGAAATACCAATCGTGATGGCCTATTGCGAGTGCATCCCAGATGAGAAAGAGAATTGCAATCGGGAGAATTGCTCGTAGCGCCCTGCCGATTCTGCGAAGCACGCCTACCTTCAAGACAAGTTCGAGCCAGAAGGAACCCGCAACCGTAAAGGCGAGCATCCCGACATAACCCCACTTACCCATGGGGCTAATGGTAACCTTCAATCAACGGGAGCCGCTCTTTGGCTGAGAGGACTTGAAATCCAAGTCGACCGTATGACCAGTTCGGTAATGCGAATTGGAAAAGGGGTTCAATCGTGCATTCACTTAACAACATCCTGATGACAACGCTCTTCACCGCGTGGGGTTATCACTTGAGTTACCTCGAATTCTTCGCCTTCATAACATCTGTTGTAGGCGTTGCGCTCGGCGTCTTTGGTCCGCGCTCAACCTGGCCCTGGTGGAACATCAGCAGTTTGCTCTATGCCGTGCTCTTCTTTGAAGAGAAATATTATGCAAGCGGATTTCTCCAATTTATCTTTATCGCAGGTGGGTTCTGGGGTTGGTTTGGCTGGGGCGCAGAAGGTGCTCGACCTGGAAAACTCTCTCGGCGTAACGCCTCCTATTGGCTAGCCGGATTTGCCGTTAGCTGGATCGCACTTAATCCATTGCTGATTCACTTGGGCGCTGCGGCGACTCTTACAGATTCATTTGGATTTGTTGGAAGCTGTATCGCACAAGTCTTAATGGTCAAAGAGAAGTTCGAAACCTGGCCACTCTGGTTTGTTGTGGATGCTGTCTATACCTACCAGTTCGCGCGTGGTGGGCAGTACTTGACTTCGATTCTTTATCTCATCTTTGTCGCCATTGCGATCGCTGGATGGGTCCGTTGGAATCGCGAATCAAAAAAGCAGATCACCCTCTCTTAATGTTCATCATTACAATCGATGGTCCAGCAGGATCTGGCAAGACATCTCTTGCTGGGCTCATTGAAGCGGCGTTGGAAAGTGCTGGCGAAAGCGTCTACACCCTCCATATGGATGATCTCTACGACGGGTGGAGTAACGCTCTCAGTGATGAACTAACCCAGAGGCTCGTTGCCATCATTGAGCAGGGAGAGAGCGCCTCGCAGATCACCATTCCCCGATATGACTGGCACCTCGGCATATTTGGCGAACCAATCACTGTTGATACTCCAAGTACTCTCATCATCGAAGGTGTGGGCAGTGGGCAATCCGCCACACGCGCGGCTGCCAGAATCAAGCTCTGGCTCGATGCCCCAGAAGAGATTGCGTTGGCGCGGGCGATCGAACGCGATGGCCCCGAACTCCTCGAAGAGTTACTTCACTGGCTGGTTCTTGAGGCTGAACATTTCGCCAAGGAGCAGAGTGAGAGTGTTGCGGATTACCGCGTAAAGAGCGCGCCTTAGACCATCTTCTTCGCTCCGCCTCCTTAAACTTTGATTGTGTCTGATCTAACTGGCGAGCTCATTGATGGTCGCTATCAACTTCAGCGTCTAGTAGCAGCCGGAGGCATGGCCTCCATTTATGTCGGCCTCGATACTCGACTCGACCGTCTTGTTGCAGTCAAGATCATGCATCCCCATCTGGCCAATGATGAAGAGTTCGTCAATCGTTTTATCCGAGAAGCAAAAGCCGCTGCTGTGCTCTCCCACCCAAACGTTGTTGCAATTCAGGACCAAGGATGGAACGAGGGCGGAAGTCCGGCAGTCTTCATCGTCATGGAATATATCGACGGTTTCACCTTGCGCGAACTTCTTCACGACGGCGGTCCGCTCTCCAGTGAAGATCTCCTTCGCTACATGGTGCCCATCGTCAGCGCACTAGCCGAGGCTCACAAATTAGGAATCGTTCATCGAGATATCAAGCCCGAGAATATTTTGATCTCCAAAGATGGCCGAGTAAAACTCGCCGACTTCGGTCTGGCTCGAGGTGAACAACTTGGTGCGACCATGACGGTTGAATCAAGCGTCGTTCTCGGGAGCGTCTCTTACTTATCACCCGAACAAGTGCAACGTGGAATTTCTGATCCACGAAGTGATATCTACTCGGTAGGCGTTGTTCTCTTCGAACTTCTCACGGGACGCAAGCCATATGAGGGTGAATCACCGATCCAGATTGCTTATAAGCATGTCAATGAAAGGATTCCAGCACCCTCGACTCTCAAGCCTGGAATCGCACCAGCACTCGATGCCATTGTGTTAAAGGCGACTTCGCCTAATCCTGACCATCGCCACAAGGATGCGGGAGTATTGCTCCTTGAAATGCGATCGGCTCAGATTGAGATTGACCCTCGTAAGCGCCAACTCACCTTGGAACTCGATATTCCAGTGATGACATCGAAGAAGCCAACACGTCGACCTAAAGGTGAAGTGCGAATCGGGAACGCCGTTATAGATCGCGTTCGGACCCTGACAAATATCACGTCTCAAACACCTGTATCGGAGTCATCTGTGACTGATGTGAAGAAGCCAACTCAATCAGCGGAATCAACTGCCGAGGTAAGACGCCGCACATCGCGTCGGGTAGTACGTAACCGCTTCGTCGCGATCGCTCTTCTCTTCACTATCGGCATCGGTGGGGCTTGGTATGAATTGATCGGGTCGAAGATTTCTATCCCTTCCATTGTGGGCCTGAGTGAAAAAGAGGCACGAAGAACTCTTACGCCACTTGGTCTCACTGTCGCAGTGATAAGCCGAGCATTTAGCGAAGATGTTCCGGCGGGTGAGATCATCTCCTCTAATCCTGGTGGCGGTGGACATCTCAGCAAAGGCGGGGTTGTCGAACTCGTACTGTCCAAGGGGCCAGAGCGAATCAAAGTGCCAACTATCGCTGGCATGACACCGGATGCAGCCTCCGCGGCTTTGATATCTGCTGGATTAAGAGTTGGCACAACGTCACAAAGTTATAGCTCGACCATTGCAAGTGGCATGGTCGTCGATGGTGATCCAGTAGCGCAGACTCCAGTTAGACGAAACTCGCTTGTGAATATTGTTATAAGTAAAGGTGTGCAGACAGTTCAACTCACATCTTATGTTGGACTTGGCGGAGATCAGGCGACGAACGAACTTACAACTGCCGGATTTAAGGTTCACTCCACCTTCGGATATAGCGACTCCGTTCAAGCTGGACATGTCATTTCACAATCTCCTGCGGGTGGCGCAGTAGCTCCGATTGGATCGGACATCGCCATAGTTGTCTCCCAAGGTTCGGCCACAGCATTTGTGCCAAATCTCTACAGCCTCACGCAAGGTGCGGCCACAGCGGCGCTCGAGAATCTGGGCTTGAAGGTCAAGGTACGGACAACAACGGCCAAGAAGGTAAAGCACGTCACCAACATCTCGCCAAAGGTCGGCAGCAAAGTGAAGCGTGGCTCGACGGTAACCATCACCCTGGGATAACTTCCTATAGGGTGGCGCAATGGCTGCACAGTCGAAAACACCTACAAAAACTTCTCAATCTTCAGGATCTTCAGGATCTTTGAAGCCGAGAATTGGCGCTCACACTCCGACTTCTGGCGGCATGGCCAAGCGCTCCATTGAGTATGCGCTCACGACAGAGGCCGAAGCGATTCAAGTCTTCGCATCCAACCCACGTGGCTGGGCGATGCCAGAAGCTAATCCAGTCGCAGACTCACTCTTCATCGAAAAATGTCTCGAATTTGATATCGAAAGTTATGTACACGCACCATTTCTCATCAACCTCGGTTCGCCAACTGTCGGTACTTACGAGAACTCGCTTGCATCAACGGCCTACTCTCTCACCCGCGGACGTCAGATTGGCGCCAAAGGCGTCGTCATCCATACCGGATCAGCTGTCGATGAGAAGCACCTGCCAACTGCATGGAAGCAGATTCACGAAGGCATGATGCCCGTCTTGAGCGCTCTGACCGATGATGATCCATGGCTGCTCTTGGAACCAACAGCGGGACAAGGCCAATCCCTGGTGAAGAAACTTGAAGATCTCACAAAGTACTTTGATGCCCTTGAGTGGCATCCTAAGGTTGGCGTCTGTCTCGATACCTGCCATGTCTTCGCCGCTGGTCACGATATTGCGACGAAGGGTGGAATGACTAAGACGCTCGATCTCCTCGTTGATCTCGTTGGCATCGAGCGAATCCAACTTATCCACGCTAATGACTCCATGGATATCTGCGGCGCACTCAAAGACCGCCATCAAAATATTGGCAAAGGTGAGATCGGCGAGAAGCCATTTTCCGAACTCCTCGCCCACCCAGCGGTCGCAAACGCCCCTCTCATCTTGGAGACACCAGGAATGGAGCCAGAACATGGCGCTGAGATCGCACTCCTTAAGAAGATGAGAGCGAAGCTCGCATGACAGGAAGTCGCAATCGCTTTCTCGTCATCTCACTTGTACTTATCGTCACGGCAATTTGGGGTGGCTCTTTCGTCATCATGAAAGATACGTTGGCGCGCATTAATGTGAATTCATTTCTTGGGTGGCGCTTCCTCATCGCAACCGTGGTTCTCATTGCATTACGCCCTCAAGCCCTTCGCCATATTCGCGGAAAATTCCTTCTCAAAGGCGTTGCAGTTGGCTCACTATTAGGTAGCGGCTACATCTTTCAAACATTCGGCCTTACCCAAACTACAGTCGCAAAGACCGGTTTTATCACCGGCCTATACGCCATCTTCACGCCCCTCATTGCTGCGGGACTCTTTAAGAAGAATGTCACCAAGATTCAGTGGGCTGCAACCGCTCTCGCATTTGCCGGTCTTGCCATGCTCTCCTTTAAAGGTCTCTCGCTCGGATTGGGCGAATCACTCGTCTTAATAAGTGCACTCCTTTTTGCTGGTCATATCATCGCGCTCAGCGAGTGGAGCTCGGGCATGGATACTTACGCCCTCACCATTATCCAGATGGCGACTGTCGGCGCGATCTCATTTCTTGCCAGCCTCACAACCAAGACGCAAGCCCCACATGATGCCGGCGTCTGGAAGGCAATCCTCTTCACTGCGCTCTTTGCCAGCGCCTTCGCCTTTCTCATTCAGACCTGGACTCAATCTTTTATGTCAGCGACGACCATTGGGATTCTCTTTACTATGGAATATATCTTCGCTGCCATCTTTGGAGTGATCTTTGGCCATGAAAGCCTTGGCCTTCGCACTCTCATCGGTGGAACACTAGTCATCATTGCATTGCTTGTGATCATCGGTTCGGAAAAGGCAGTCGAGGAGGTCTCATCATGATTGATCTACGTTCAGATACAGTAACAAGACCCTCTGAAGCGATGCGTGAGGTGATCGCTCAGGCACCGGTCGGAGATGATGTTTATGGCGATGACCCAACCGTAAATGCCCTGCAAGAGCGAGTTGCGGCACTCTTTGGTAAAGAGGCTGGTCTCTTTACACCCACCGGGTCATTGAGTAACCAACTGGCGATTCGATCTTTGGTAAAGCCGGGCGAAGAGTTATTGACGGAGACTCAATCTCATATTGTTCGGGCCGAGCTCGGCGCCGGTGCGGTCTTTAGCGGAATTACCACCCGCACCTGGCCATCACGCAACGGAATTCTCAAGGCATCCGAACCGCTCGAAATCGCTTCTCCTAACGCCGGCCCATACCTGGTCTCGACGACTGCAATCGCACTGGAAAATACCCATAATTTTGGTGGCGGTACGGTCCAATCGATGCACGAGATCGCCGAACTTCGCAGGGAATCGTTAAAGCTTGGATTGACTATGCATTTAGATGGCGCTCGGATTTGGAATGCGCATGTTGCCACCGGCACATCATTTGCAGAGTTTGGTTCTCATTTTGACACAGTAAGTGTCTGCTTCTCCAAGGGCCTAGGCGCCCCCGTTGGATCAATGATGCTCAGCACCAGCGATCGTATTGCTGAGGCGAGGCGATGGCGCAAGCGATACGGTGCCGGAATGCGTCAGATCGGCATCTTGGCAGCCGCTGTTGATTACGCATTCACGCACAACATTGAGCGATTAGCAGAAGATCATCACCGAGCCAAAGTAATTGCCACAGCATGCGCCCAGGTCTCCCCCACTCTGGTTGACCCAGAACTTACTCACACCAACATTGTTGCTATCGATGTAACTGGTTGCTCGCGTACTGCTGGTGAACTTGTCGCCGAATTAGCTGAGGTTGGAATTCTGGCTGGCGCTATGGGATCTAAGTTACTTCGATTAGTCACTCATATGGATTTTGATGACCAGCAACTAGATCGAGTACTAGAACTCTTACCTGATCTACTCAAGCGCTCCCTCGTGGCGTAATAAGATCTCCTTCGTCGCTACTCCGAAACCGTAGTTCCCAATAGCGCCATCACTTTTTACGATGCGGTGACATGGAATAATCGGCGCGATGAGATTCTTTCCGCACGCTGTTCCTACCGCTCTTACTGCGGCAGGTGAACCGATCTTCTTTGCTAAGTCGCCATAACTCCACGTCTTACCAGCTGGCACTTTGCGCATCGCCTTCCAGACGCTCTGGGAAAATTCTGATCCAGGTTGTCGCACGGTTATGGCATTAATGGCTGATAAATTACCCTCGAAATAATCTGAGATGAGATCGCTCAGTATCGGGATGCGCTTGACATCTTTGAAGCCAAGTGCAAACTCTGAATCATCCATGCGCTGGTGAAGATCGGCGAAGCTTCGAAATCCTGCAGCTAAGAGCACATGCTCGCGGGCGATCAGATAGAGAGTCCCAGCCGGGGTCTTCATCGAGGTCTGTGCGATCACAACCCGATATTAACTACCTATTGAGCGCGTGGGAATATCTCAGGCGTCAGCGATCACGCAACATCTCGGCCACTAAAAAGGAGAGCTCGAGAGATTGTGTGTGATTTAAGCGAGGATCGCAGGCTGATTCATAGCGGTTAGCCAAATCTGCTTCGGAGATCTGCTCTCCCCCGCCCAGACATTCAGTGACATCATCACCGGTTAATTCAATATGAACTCCGCCAGGATGGGTGCCAACTGCTTTATGAGATTCGAAGAATCCGCGAACTTCATCCATAACATCATCGAATCGACGAGTCTTATATCCGGTCGATGTCTCAAAGGTATTTCCATGCATAGGGTCGCAGACCCACAAGACCTTTGCGCCAGAATCATTTATCGCCTTGAGGAGAGGTGGGAGCTTTTCGCGGATTGCACCTGCACCCATGCGAGTGATGAAGGTCAGGCGACCCGGTTCATTCGATGGATTGAGCTTTGCGATCATCGCAAGTGCATCTTCTGGAGTTGTCTTTGGACCAAGCTTGATGCCGATCGGATTCTGAATCTTTGCGGCAAAATCCATATGTGCGCCATCCATCTGGCGGGTGCGTTCACCGATCCAGAGGAAGTGCGCCGAGACATCGTAAGGAAGATTGGTCCGCGAATCGATACGTGTTAGTGGGCGTTCATATTCGAGAATGAGTGCTTCATGGCTCGAGTAGAAATCGACCGACTTGAAAGATTCTGGATCAACGCCGGCAGATTCCATAAAGGCAAGTGCTCGGCTGATCTCATTCGCCATCTCTTCGTATCGTGCGCCAAAACGTGGGTCATTTGCAAAGCCCTTGTTCCACGTATGAACTTGGCGCAGATCGGCAAAGCCGCCCTGAGTAAATGCACGTACCAAATTAAGAGTCGCAGACGAGGTGTTGTAGACCTGAACGAGTCGTTCTGGATTTGGGGTACGAGCTTCAAGTGTAAATGCAAGATCGTTTACGGCGTCGCCGCGATATGCCGGAAGTGTCACGCCATCTCGGGTCTCATCATTGTTGCTGCGCGGCTTAGCGAATTGGCCAGCCATGCGACCAACCTTGATCACTGGCAGGCTGGCGAAATATTGGAGAACGGCAGCCATCTGCAATATTGTTTTAATGCGATTTCGGATGGAGTCAGCTGTTGCAGCGACGAAGGTCTCGGCGCAATCGCCACCTTGCAGCCAGAATGCTTTACCTTCTTGAGCTTGAGCAATGCGGGCTTTGAGGTTGTCGCATTCGCCAGCGAAGACTAGAGGTGGCAACTTTGAGAGAGTGGCGACGGCGGCCTTTACAGCCTCGCCCTCAACGCCTCCGGGCCATTGCGGCTGTTGGGCGGCAACGAGACCCGGAGTAAAGAGGTTATCCAAAGTAGTCATAAGTGAATCGTACGCATTACTGCCAAGCTCTCGCTGGGCAATTATCCGAAGAAGACCTCTGCTTCCGCGTAGAGCGAAGGCTGAACAAGCTTCAACTCACTTGTCGCTGAGGCGAGCGGAACGCGAGCAATCGTTGTCCCGTGGAGCGCCATCATCTTGCCGAAATCACCTTCGTGGATTGCGGTAATGGCCTGGAGACCAAAACGTGTGGAAAGTACTCGGTCAAAGGCCGTTGGTGTTCCACCGCGTTGAATATGTCCAAGGACGGTGCAGCGAGTCTCATACTTTGTGCGCTCGGTAATTTCAGCTGCGAGCCAATCGCCGATACCAGAGAGCTTTACATGCCCAAAGGCATCAAGGCTCTGATCTTTAATCACCATATCGCCATCTTGAGGGATTGCGCCTTCGGCGATCACAATGATGGGTGCGCGATTGGCCTTAAAGGAAGAGAGAACATATTCGCAGACCTTCTCAACTGAGAACTTCACTTCTGGGATGAGTACAGCAGCACCACTGCTGGCCATACCTGAATGGAGAGCGATCCAGCCTGCATGGCGTCCCATCACTTCTACGACGATTGGTCGGTGATGTGACTCGGCAGTTGTGTGGAGGCGATCGATCGCCTCGACTGCAATGTTTACGGCAGTGTCGAATCCGAAGGTGTAATCAGTGTTGTTCAAATCATTATCAATAGTCTTTGGAACGCCAATGACCTTGACGCCAAGCGCATCGAGCTTGGTAGCAACGCCGAGCGTATCTTCGCCACCGATCGCAATGAGAGCATCAATTCCATGCTTTGCGAGATTCTCTTTGATCTTCTCTACGCCGCCATCGATCTTAAAAGGGTTGGTGCGCGATGAACCGAGAATGGTTCCACCCTTAGGAAGGATGTCGCGAACGGTCTCGAGGTTGAGCTCCATGGTGAGTCCTTCAAGTGGACCCTTCCAGCCATCACGAAAACCAACAAAGTCGTAGCCGTACTCTTTGACGCCCTTGGTTACAGCCGCACGAATAACGCCATTGAGGCCCGGGCAATCTCCGCCCCCAGTAAGAACACCAATACGCATGAAAATCTCCAAATAAGGTCAGATAAAACTTTGCCCAAGATTCGGGCAGGATGGTCAACGTTGACGAAATAAGTCTACCCTTGCCCCATGCCATTAGTCGCCGGTGTCGATAGTTCAACCCAATCGGTCAAGATCGTTATTCGAGATGCCCAGACGGGCGAGCTGATCCGCGAAGGTCGCGCCGCTCATCCGGCGGGGACAGAGGTTGACCCCGAGCAATGGTGGGCCGCCCTTCAGAGTGCGATCGTTGCAGCAGGCGGTCTGAATGATGTCGCCGCCATCTCCATCGGCGGGCAACAACATGGCATGGTTGCTCTCGATCGGAACGGCGCTGTTATTCGCCCGGCACTATTATGGAATGACACCAGATCAGCACAGGCTGCTGAGGCAATCAATGACGAATTCCCAGATATCGCCAACCGTTCTGGCTCTCGGCTAGTCGCATCTTTTACGGCGAGCAAAGTTCGCTGGCTGGCAGATAACGAGCCTGCAAACGCGCAGAGGGTTGCGGCAATCTGCCTCCCTCATGATTGGCTCTCTTGGAAACTTGGCGCAGGTACAAACCTCACTGAAATCTTTACCGATCGCAGCGATGCATCAGGCACCGGATACTTCAATCCAGTGAGTTCTGAGTATGACTACGAACTCTTTTCAAAGATCATCCGCTCTTCCCAACCAGTAATCCTTCCGAGGATTATCAAGAGTGATGAATGGGGCACAACAACATCGACCGGCTTAAAAATTGGTGCTGGTTGTGGCGATAACGCTGGAGCTGCCTTTGGCTTACAAGCCGAACCAGGAGATCTCATCATCTCACTTGGTACAAGCGGCACGGCATTTGCCGTATCACAGACTGCTACTCATGATTCAACTGGTGAAATTGCAGGATTCGCAGATCTTACTGGTCGCTTCCTGCCGCTAGTCTGCACATTAAATGCAGCACGAATTCTCGATGCCGCTAAAGATATTTTGGGATGCACTCATGATGAGTTGGGTGCTCTAGCCCTTACCGCACCTGCTGGTGCTCATGGCTTAACACTTCTCCCCTACTTTGAAGGAGAACGCACTCCTAATCGTCCTGATGCAACAGGTGTGCTCGCGGGAATCACCTTAGCGAACTCCAATCGTGCCGATATCGCACGTGCCTATATTGAAGGCATGCTCTGCGGGTTAGTTGATGCAGCGCAATCACTCATCGCATCTGGTGTTGCAGTAAACCGCATCATGCTCATCGGTGGCGCAGCTAAGAACCCCGCGATCGCCGAGATCGCATCATCACTCTTTGGCCGCGAAGTCTTGATTCCACCCGCTGGCGAATATGTTGCAGATGGCGCTGCTCGCCAAGCTGCATGGGCACTGCTTGGTGGCGAAGATGCTCCTAAGTGGGAGCTAGGGAAGGTCGAAAGCGTAAGCGCGCCACATACTCCCGACGTTCTTAAGCGCTATCGCGAGCTCAAGGATCACACCGTGACTTGGTAGAAGAGCGCATACTTGGTAGAAGAGCGAAATCAATAATTAACGAGTAACTATCTCACCCTTGCCAACAACGACAATTCCCGCCGGAGAGATGGTGTAACGCTGACGATCGCGCTCGAGATCAACGCCGATCTGGGCACCTGGCTCGACAACAACATTCTTATCGAGGATGGCGTTGCGAACGATGGCACCGCGTCCAACTCGAACCGAAGGCATCAAGACTGCCCCTTGAACGATCGCATGATCTCCAACTAAGACGTCGAAGGATGCAACGCTTCGTTCCATTCGGCCACCAGCGATGATCGAACCAGCGCCAACGATCGAATCGACAGCCGAGCCATTCTCTGAGAATTTCGCGGGTGGAAGCGATGGTGGATTAGTCAGCAAAGGCCAATCACGGTTGTAAAGATTAAAGATTGGATGGATCGAGACGAGATCCATATGTGCTTCGTAATATGCATCGATGCTTCCTACATCTCGCCAATAACCCTTATCGCGCTCGGTCTCACCTGGCACATGATTATTAGCAAAGTCATAAGCAAATGCGCGTCCTTGGGCTGTCAGCATCGGAATAATATTTGCACCAAGATCATGTCGGCTAGCGAGATCATCAGCATCTTCAAGAAGTGCTTCTTCCATGACATCTCGCTTAAAGATGTAATTGCCCATCGAGACTAATGTGTAATCCGGATTACCTGGCATTGCCGGCGGATTAACTGGCTTCTCATGGAAGGCCTTGATTGTGATTCCATCCTGAGCTAATTCAATGCAGCCGAATTCAGATGCTTCTGATCGCTTGACGCGAATTGCAGCGACCGTGACGCCTGCGCCAGTCTCTAAATGGAAATCAAACATCTGCTCGGGATCCATGCGGTACACGTGATCTGCGCCGAAGACGAGAATGTGACGTGGGTCTTCATCCTGAATGAGATTGAAATTTTGCAAAATCGCATCGGCCGAACCGGTATACCACCGAGGTCCTAGTCGTTGTTGGGCCGGTACCGGCGTGATGTAATTTCCAAGCAAGGTGGACATCCGCCAGGTGGTTGTGATGTGCCGATCGAGAGAATGAGACTTATATTGAGTCAAAACGGCGATCTTGCGAAGATCTGCATTGACCAAGTTCGATAGAACAAAATCGATGAGGCGATAGGCGCCACCAAATGGCACCGCTGGCTTGGCACGATCTGCAGTGAGCGGCATCAGACGCTTGCCCTCGCCACCCGCGAGCACGATTCCTAGGGGTACTTCGCGTCGGCTCATGGCTTAACGATACCCTTACGGTCTAGCTTCGGGAAGGTTCATTGTGAAGATTGGTTTGTTCACCAAAGAGTGGCCCCCTCATATCTACGGCGGCGCCGGTGTCCATGCGCTTCAATTGACCACTGCGCTTCGAGCAAAGATCGAAGTCGATGTGCATACCTTTGGCAACAACGCAGATCTAGATACCCCTGATGCAACTATTCATCCCCTGCCCCCTCAATACTCTGCTTTCAATCCGGCACTCACAGCGCTCCTCACCGATATTGAGATCGCTCAAGCAGCATCTGGTCTTGAGCTTCTTCACTCTCATACGTGGTACGCCAATATGGCCGGTCACCTTGGTGGACTCCTTCATGGAGTGCCGCATGTCATCACCGCACACTCGCTTGAACCAGATCGTCCGTGGAAAGCTGAACAACTTGGCGGTGGCTATCGAATCTCCTCGTGGGCCGAGAAAACTGCGTATGAGAGTGCTGATGCGATTATCGCCGTGAGCAATGGCATGAGAGCCGATGTCTTGAAAGCCTATCCAGACCTTAATCCAGAGAAAGTCCATGTGATTCTTAATGGAGTAGATACCCAATCTTTCACTCCCACCGTAGATCCAGGTATTCAAAGCGAATATGGAATCACTGGCAGATATGCGATCTTTATCGGGCGGATCACTCGACAAAAGGGTTTAGCGCATCTGCTTCGCGCATGGAAGAAGGTAAATCCTGACGTTGGGCTTGTCATTGCAGCAGGTAACGCCGACGAACCGGGAATTGGCGCTGAAATAGCATCGCTGATCGAAGAACTTCACAGCGAACGTACCAATGTCTGGTGGATCCAAGAACGCCTGCGCCTTGATCACATGAAAGTTCTTCTCACTGGCGCAGATCTCTTTCTCTGCCCATCTATCTACGAACCTCTGGGCATCGTAAATCTAGAAGCAATGGCGTGCGAAACTGCTGTTCTCGCATCAGCCGTGGGTGGAATTCCTGAAGTTGTGCAAGATGGCATTACTGGAAAACTCGTTCCCTATTCTGGCGATGGCGACGCTTTTGAAAGAGCCTTTGCCGAGGCAGCAAATGTTCTTCTCGCAGACCCAGCAAAACTCTCATTATTTGGCGTTGCTGGACGCAAGCGCGCGATTGCGGATTTCTCCTGGGATGCGATTGCCGATCAAACCATTGACTTGTATAAAGCAGTCATCGCGGGACGAAAGTAATGAGTCGCAAGAACTGGGCGCTCTTCATCACAATTGGACTCTTGTGGGGAATTCCTTACCTGCTTCTCAAAGTATCTGTAGCCGAACTCTCGGTTCCAGTGATCGTCTGTAGCCGCACCTTTATCGGCGCTTTGATTTTGATTCCACTCGCGATTCATCAAAAGGGATTGCTTCCAGCATTGAAGAAGTTTCATTACGTTCTGCTCTATGCCGTGCTTGAGATGTTTGTACCTTGGATGCTGATTACATCTGCAGAGCAGAAAATCTCATCTGGTCTTGCGGGACTCCTTGTCGCCACTGTTCCAATCTGGGCCTCAATTCTCGCCTCACTCAAAGGCGATAAAACGGTCTGGCATTCAAAACGACTGGGCGGAATGATCGTTGGCTTCATTGGAGTGCTCTTGGTCGTTGGTATTGAAAGCATTAAATCTCAAGTCAATCCGATTGCTATTTGCATGATTCTTATCGCCGCCCTCTCCTACGCAACCGCGGTTATGACTGTCACGACGAAGATTCCCGAGATCAATCCGACCGCCATCAATGGGCTAGCGATGGCTGCTACCTCTCTCTTCTATCTGCCATTCGCGCTCGCCAGCCTGCCTCACCACCTGCCATCCATGAAGGTGATCGCTGCTCAAGGTGCGCTCGGACTTCTGCCCACCGCCCTTGCCTTCATACTCTTCTTTGAATTACTGCGTGAGGTCGGTTCGGCTCGCGCTTCGATGGTCACCTATTTGAATACCGCATTTGCAGTGGTCCTTGGTGTCTTTATCTTGGGCGAGCCACTCACGATCGGCATCCTCATTGGATTGCCGTTGGTTTTGATCGGCTCATACTTTGCCGGGCGAAAACTCGTTACTCAGTAAAACCCATTCGTGCCAGGGCTTTAGGGTCGCGTTGCCACTCTTTCGATACCTTGACGTGTAGTCCGAGGAAAGCTTTTCCACCAAGGAAGTTCTCGATATTCCCGCGAGCTGTCGTACCAATTGCTTTCAAGCGTGAGCCCTGCGGTCCAATAATGATTGATTTCTGACTATCGCGCTCCACATGCAATGTGGCGTGGATATCGAAGAAGTTCTTACCTTCACGTTTAGAAAATTCATCAATGGTGATCATGACTGAGTGGGGCAACTCTTCGTAGAGATCTTCGATCGCTGCTTCCCGGATCAACTCAGTGATAGTGAGTTCGGCCGCTTGATCGGTTGAGATATCTTCTGGGTAGAGCGAAGGTGAGAGCGGAAGCGCGCCAGAGAGGAGCTCCATTAAGAGTTCGGTCTGCTCTTCACGCTTTGCCGAAACCGGTACAACTTCTCGAACAGATATGCCGAGTCGATCAATGAAGGAAGATACTTCAACAAGCTTTGCAATCAGAATCTCGGGCTTCGTCGCCTTATCTACCTTTGTGACAGCGATAAAGATATTTCGAATATGCCCTAATTGCTTGACGATAAATTCATCGCCAGCACCGATTGCTTCATCGACTGGAAGACAGATCAGCGCTGCATCTACTGATTCCAAATTCTCGGCGACCATTGCATTCAGACGAGTTCCGAGGAGTGTCTTTGGCTTATGGACGCCAGGAGTATCTACCAGGATCATCTGATAATCGGGCTTAGAGATAATCCCACGAATTGGGTTACGGGTCGTATTGGGGTGATGGGAAGTGATAACAATCTTCTTACCCACGAGCGCATTGACCAAGGTGGATTTTCCTACATTGGGACGCCCAATGACGGCTACAAATCCAGCTCTATGTTCACTCATTGGCCAATCATCTCACTATAACGGCGAGACCAAACCCACTATCTCCTCGACCGATGAGACGAGTTCTGCCTTCCGTTCATTGATAAGGCGATGGCACCCTTCGCTCGTCGGTGTATTAATGGGTCCTGGAATGGCCATAACTGGGCGCATCAACTCTGCCGCATCTCGAGCTGTGCGAAGTGAACCGCTGCGGTGGGCTGCTTCGACTACAAGGAGTCCACGCGAGAGTGCTGCGATCAATCGATTGCGAATCAAAAACCTATGGGGAACGGCCGGAACAGTCGGAAGTACTTCAGAGAGCAGAAGTCCGTGCGTCGCTATCTCGGTGAAGAGGCGATCATTTCCAGAAGGGAAGATACTTCGCACTCCCCCACCCAAGATGGCAACTGTCTCGCCCTCTACCGCTAGCGCGCCTCTATGAGCTGCGCTATCAATTCCAAATGCGCCACCGCTCGCGATCGCCCAGCCACGATCACAGAGCGACGCTGCAAATTCACTGGCAATTCGAGATCCGTAATGAGTGGGATTGCGAGTTCCGACTATTCCTATCGCACGGCTTAGAGTGGGAAGGATTTCCCGTTCACCAAGGCCTATCAGCCCAAACGGTGGCGCAGGAAGATCATCTAATTGTGATGGCCAATCAAGTGATGAGGGCGTGAGCAGAAAGGAGTCCTGCAAGTTATCGATCACCTCTTCAGATGAAATCTTCTGCAACCTCGCCGAAATCTTCTCACCAGAATGAATTCCCGTTGAATAGGAGTTCTTACGTAATCGATCAACTACTTCAGGGGCGCCGTAGGTGGAAACCTCCTTCGACCAGTACTTGGAATTTCCCTCTATTGTGGCCATCAAAAGGAGTCGGGCTTTCTCATCGTCGCTGGTGATGAGGGATGGCTGGCTCGTCACAAGAGCGTCCCCTCGCGCATCGCAAAAGCAGCTTCGACATCATCTCGAGATGGAATAGACCTGCCATCTCGGTCTGCCAGAGACCAGGCAACACGGAGTACTTTATGAAAGCCGCGGGCACTTAAACGTTCGGAATCTAATTCATTGTGCAGAAAAGCCATGCCCTCACGGCTCGCTTTGAACCTGCCACGCAATTCACTCGATGGAATCTGAGAGTTGATCGACCATCTCTCTGCCTTAAATCGTTCTGCCGCAATCGCTCGAGAGATATTGACGCGATTCCTTACCTCGTGGCTCGACTCTCCCCGCACCGGCGATGCCATCTCTACCCGAGTTGGCGCCTCGACAAAGGTTCGGATATCTATGCGATCGAGCAGCGGGCCAGATAATTTCTTCAAGTAATTTCTGATCTGCATCGCCGAGCACGAACAGGCCCTACCTCGGCCATTAAATCGACCACAGGGACAGGGGTTAGCGGCAAGAACAAGTAAGAAATTAGCCGGATAAGTAACAGTACTTACCGATCGAGAGATCGTGATCTTTCCAGATTCAAGCGGCTGTCGGAGCGAATCAAGTACGCCGCTTGCGCACTCCGGTGCTTCATCAATAAAGAGAACCCCAGCATGGGCAAGTGAGACAACACCTGGCCTCACAGCATGGGATCCCCCGCCAACCATGGCAGTGATCGTCGTTGTGTGATGAGGTGCGACAAAGGGCGGTTGCTTCGTCAATACCCCACGCTCGGTTAATGAACCCGCGACGGAATGAATAGCGCTCACTTCTAGTGATTGAGTTGGTGTTAATTCAGGAAGAATTGTTGGAATGCGTTCTGCCAGCATCGTCTTCCCGGTACCTGGTGGGCCGATCAGCAACAAGTGATGTCCTCCGATCGCAGCAATTTCTAGCGCCTGCCTCGCTGGTATCTGACCCACAACATCGAGTAAATCCAATTCATAGTTATGTTTGGGATTGTCGGTCTGCGAATGATCTTCTACTCTCTCGCCCGTACTTAAGAAAGAGATCGCATCCGCTAGCGATCGACTTGGTGCAACCTCAATCCCAGGAACAGCACGCGCTTCATGCAAGTTTTCAAAGGGCACAATCGCAGTATCGGAGCCGAATGAGAGTGCAGAAATCATTGTTGGTAAGACTCCGCGAACAAATTTCACAGCACCATCGAGGCCAAGCTCGCCCAAGATGACGAGTGACTCAGGAATCTCAGCGGTGATCACTCCCATTGCCGCAAGGATTGCAATTGCAATGGGTAGGTCGTAATGCGAACCGCTCTTTGGAAGCCAAGCAGGTGAGAGCGAGATTGTTACCTTCTTATTTGGCCAGAGAAAACCGCTATTCAGAAGGGCCGAGCGGAGTCGTTCTCTTGATTCAGAGAGCGCTGCATCTGGAAGGCCAAGGAGTGAATAACCTGGCAGACCATCAGAGATATCTACCTCTACATCGATGAGATGGCCGACTAGCCCAACGAGGGCGACGGTGTGAACCTTTGCCAGCGCCACTACAGAACGCCTTCGCGATAGTCGATCTCTGTTCGACCATCCGATAAGTAGAGAACTCCGGCGCAATCAATTCGGAAGGGACTCCCCCAGTGACCGTGGACTGCAAGCCAGGCGAGGGCCAATCGCTGCAAACGTTCGGCTTTTATCGGAGTGATCGCTTCAAGCGGATCACCATATTTTCGGGATGTTCTACTTTTTACCTCAACAAAGATGATTTCACCATCTGGGGTAAGAGCAACGAGATCTATCTCGCCCTCCTTGATTCGCCAATTGCGATCAAGTACTGCCGCCCCTTTACCCTCTAAGTAGCGCCGGATCTCTTCTTCCCCGCGTGCGCCTAACAACTGCTTGTTCATGACCGGAGGGTAGATCCGAGAGAGTTGCTAGAAGATGAGAGTTATCGCAACTGTGGATATGCCTTCGCTGTTGGGAAACTGCAGAAGGATTGTCAGGCGAGCAAAGCAGCGATATTCGCAAAACTCTTTCGATGAATTGGTGTGACGCCGAGAGTTCGAATCGCTTCCAAATGAGTCGCTGCGCTATATCCCTTATGTGATGCAAAGCCATATCCAGGATACTGCTTATCCATTTCGATCATGATGCGATCTCGATAAACCTTTGCAATAACTGAGGCTGCGCTAATTGTTATTGCCACTTGATCGCCTTTCCAGATGCCAAGTGTTGGCATCGACATTCCTTCAATGGCATAACCATCAGTTAAGACATAGTCCGGCGTGATCTCAAGCGCACTGACTGCCCGCCTAAATCCCGCGAGATTTGATTTATGCAATCCGATCTGATCGATCTCTTCGCTCGATATTTCGATAATGGAATAGGCAAGAGAGTTCTCAAGGATGATCTCGTATAACTTCTCACGCTTATTCGCGGTCAGCGCTTTAGAATCTCGAACTTCAGCTAAGGCAGGCGAAAATGGATCTTTGAGAATGAGGGCAACAACGACAAGTGGTCCAGCACATGGTCCTCTGCCAGCCTCATCAACTCCAGCTATTGCATTCATGCCAGCAACACGAAGTGTCTGCTCTATCGCTGTCATCGCTTTACTTCTTAGCGGCTACCTTAGAGAGATCATGGGATACCGATAAGAATTTCACATCTTTGATCGGCCAGACTGTCGCAAAGGCTCGACCGACGACATCTCCGAGCGGGACCATGCCATGGTGAATATCATCAGTGTGGAATCGTGAATCTGCAGAGGCACCGCGATGATCACCCATCACCCAGATGAAATTCTTCGGGACAATTACTTTGAAAGTTGAGTCGCTTGGCTTATTCCCAGCAAAGATATAAGGCTCATTAATGGCTTTGCCATTTACCGTGATGCGATCTTTTGCATCACAACAGATGACGGTGTCACCCCCGACGCCAATGACTCGCTTAATGAGGTACTGCTTGGCTGGATCAGGAAGAACTCCGACGGTTACGAGTGCATTCTTGATTGCGACGACAGTCTTCGAGCCAGTCTCCCCTGGAGCTTGGCCGAGCCACTTTGCCGGATCTTTAAAGACAACAACTTCGCCGCGCTTGATATCTGAGAAATAATTCGCAAATTTATTAACAGCGATTCGATCGCCAATTTTGAGTGTGTTCTCCATCGAGCCCGAAGGAATGTAGAAGAAGTGAATCAAGAAGGTCTTCACAAAGATCGAAACGACAAGAGCCGCCACGACAATGATGGGAATTTCGCGAAGTACTGAGCCCTTCTTAGGAAGGCGCATGAAAAGCTTCTTAAGCTTCTGGAGTTGCTTCAGGAGTTGCTTCAGCAACAACCTCAGCTACAGGTGCTTCTGCAGGAGTTTCGACCACTGCTTCAACAACCGTCTCGACTACTGGAGTCTCAACAACCGTCTCGACTACTGGAGTCTCGACCACTGCTTCGACAACAGGTGCTTCGATAACATCTTCAACGATAAATGCACCACCGGCGCCGCGCTTCTCTTTAATCTTTGCAGCCTTACCGCGAAGATCACGGAGGTAGTAGAGCTTGGCACGACGGACATCGCCACGGCGAACCATCTCGTACTTCTCAATAACTGGTGTGTGTACTGGGAAGGTACGTTCTACTCCGACACCGTAAGCAAGCTTGCGGATTGTGAAGGTCTCACGCACGCCAGATCCCTGGCGACGGATGACAATTCCCTGGAAGAGCTGGATACGGCTCTTGTTACCCTCGATAACACGAACGTGGATCTTGATTTCATCTCCTGGGCGGAAGTTAACAACATCCTTGCGGAGTGAAGCAGCATCGACTGCATCTAACACGTTCATCTGTGGGTCCTAACGTTTTCGTAAATATTTAAGTCGCAGGTCTGCCTGCGAAGGCCCAATCCTGCCATATTTGGGGCTGATCACCCAATTCGAGCGGTGAGCTCCCGGTGGAGGGCAGGCCCAGCGGCGATCACCATCGCCTCCCCAGCTTCGCCCCCGTTGCGACCAGCGACGACCGCCCCCGCCTCACGGGCGATCAGGCCTCCTGCCGCTAAATCCCACTCTTTCAGGTCGATCTCGAAGTAGCCATCGACGGCTCCCATAGCCACGTGGCAGAGATCAACGGCTGCCGCCCCAGCCCGGCGAATATCTCGGACGTGCGGAATCAGATTTTTGGCGAACTCGGCCTGGCCGATCCGCTTCTCGAGCGAATAGGAGAAGCCCGTGGCAAGTAGAGCGCGATCTAGGGTAATCGGGTCGTTACAGGCGATCGGCTTTGAATTCCAGAAAGCTCCGCCACCTCGAGTAGCGCTCCAGAGCGAGTTGATAGTCGGCGCAGCGACCACTCCAACCAGGACGCCATCAGCATCCTTTGCGGCAATCGACACATTCCAACCGGGTAAGCCGTAGAAGTAATTAACCGTACCGTCGAGTGGATCAATGACCCAGGTAATTCCTGATTGTGAATCCCGGGCCGCGCCTTCTTCGCCGATGATGCCATCGTCTGGCCGTGCCGCGAGCAACCGCTCGACGATTAACTTCTCACTCGCATGATCCATTTGTGTTGCAAAATCCACCGTCGAACTCTTCTGGTTAATCTCAAAGTTTGAGGGGCGATCAGAGAGAAGGGTTGCGGCATCTGTGGCCACCTCGATCGCCAACGCCAAAAGATCCGAGAGGTTTACCGTGATATCACTCATAGGACAGATCTTAGCGGTGCTGGGCTCGGTGCAGGTGAGTCGCTATCCTTTGGGCATGACAGATCTGCGGTTGGTAGGGCGCTCTGAAGATGGCACAGAGCTCGAGCTCACTGATAACGATGGCGCAACCTATTCACTTCGGATCAGCGATCAACTTCGCGCAACGATCAATCAACCACGTCTCGTCGCCGTCGCATCACCAGATGAGGTGATCTTCACCCCTGTAAAAGAGATTCAATCTCGGCTACGCAGTGGTGAATCTGCAGATTCAATCGCGCGCTCTACTGAATGGGATATTGAGAAGATTGAAAAATTCTCTGGGCCTATTATGCAAGAGCGGGCATTCCTCATTGGTCAGGCGCTAGAAACGCCATTACGCCGTGATCCACATTCACCAACCTTGATGGCTGCAACAATTGCTCAACTCTCACCACGCGGCGTTGATATGCAACTCGTTGAATGGAACACCTGGCGTCGCGATGATGGCCTATGGAACATCATCCTTACCTATCCAATTTCAACAGGTTCAAGTGTTGCTAATTGGACCTTTGATCCTAATAACCGAACTCTGCTCTCTGAAGATGAGGGCGCGCGATGGATTAGTGGTGAAGAAAAGCCTTCTCGGCCAACCACCCCAACTCACGGTATGGTCTTTCCAACCGAGGCCACATCACCTGCCCCGCGTCTTGTTGCAGTGAAGCCAGAAGAGCCGATTCGCATTTCAACGACACCGACTATTCAAGCCGTTCAAGCTGTTCAAGCCGAACAAGCACCCGGTGATATTGCGACAGCCGATATAAAAGAAGAAGTTGAGCCAGATGCTAAGCGTGATGGAATAACCAAGCGAATTCGCATTCCATCATGGGATGACATTATGTTCGGCAAGAAAGAAGAGGGATCAGAACCTCGTCCCGAGTAAATCCGCCGTGATGGCCAACCATCTTGCCTTCTCGATCAGCGATTGCCGGATCTAGCAACAATAAAGTTCCGCGCGGCACGGCAACGATATCTCCCATCCGATCGAGGGAGTCTTCGCTTACCTCATCACCAAAGAGTTTCGCAGCATCGCTTCGCGTGAAGATATCCACGCTCTCACCAAAGGTTGACCGCCAAGCGATTACCGTCTCCTCCACCGCACCTTCGCGGATGTAGATATGTCTTGCCCGCGCTTCCCCGCCAATGAGTGTCACATTATCAAGGAGTGAATTTCCATCACCAAGAATGATCTTCTCTCCTGCGTTAATCATGCCGTGATCAGCGGTGAGATAGATCTGAACACCTTTTGGCAATTTCTCCAATAACAATGTCAACAACTGCGCAACAGCCCCAAGGGCGGCCAGCCACTTATCTGAACCCACTCCATCACTGTGACCTGCAACATCGAGCACGTTGAGATAAATATAAGAGAAGGATTTTTCACGGCCATGTGCAATGACTGCCTTATCAACCATATCGGTGATGTAATTTGCGCCAAGGTAATCTGCTCCGCGCATGCCAGCTCGTGTGAAGCCACTTCCTTCATATCGCTTCTCCGCGATATGTGACACGTGAATTCCGTGCGCGATCGCTCGCTCATACATCGTCGGCACTTTCTGCCACACCACCGGATCAACGCGTTCATCCCATTTCAAAGCATTAAGCAATCTTCCGGGTTCGCCAGATCTCGGGACTCGAACGGTGTAACCCAACATGCCGTGAAGGCCGGGCATCACACCTGTTCCAAGTGAGACGAGATTGGTCGCAGTTGTAGTCGGGAAGTGTGAATGAAGTGGTAGATGTTCGATAAATTCTTTAAAGATCGGAAATTCTTCGCGATAGGCAACGAGTGAGTTGTAACCAAGACCATCGATAAGAATGAGTGCAACTTTTGAACTCTGGTCGAAGGCACAGTAATTGATGGCACTAGGAAGGCCGAGGGAGGCAAAGATGGATTGAGAGAGGTGGGCCAGTTGCGCTATCTCTTCACCGTGAATCGGGCCGGAATCCATCATGGGCATATCATCCCATCGAAGAGCTATCTGGCGTCGAAAACGAGTCGCTCCCCTGCTTTCGTAGGCTTAGTTGGCAAGATACGCACCATGGCAACAAAGACCCCAAAAGTCGTTCTCCCAAAGCCCGGTGAGAACCCAGGAAAGATCGTCGATATTGATGTATCGGCCGAGATGTCCGACTCTTTCCTCGAATATGCGTATTCGGTTATTTACTCTCGCGCGCTTCCTGATGCCCGCGATGGCTTGAAGCCGGTTCAACGACGAATTCTTCACATGATGTTCGATATGGGTCTTCGCCCGGATAAGGGCCACGTCAAGTGTGCTCGAGTCGTCGGTGAAGTGATGGGTAAGTTGCACCCACATGGCGATGGCGCGATCTACGATGCCGCCGTTCGATTGGCGCAGCCTTTCACAACGAGACTTCCGCTGATCGATGGCCACGGAAATTTTGGCTCACTCGATGCCGGTCCTGCCGCGATGCGTTACACCGAGGCCAGGCTGGCACCTGCAGCACTCGCCATGGTCAACGAGTCCGATGAGAATACGGTCGACTTCGGCGGCAATTACGATGGCCAACTTCTTGAGCCACTCGTTCTCCCTGCCGCATTTCCAAATCTGCTCGTCAATGGCGCAACCGGTATTGCCGTGGGTATGGCGACAAATATGGCACCGCACAATCTCGGTGAGGTAGTCGCTGCGACCAAGCACCTCATTGATAATCCAAAGGCGACTCTTAAAGCGTTGATGAAGTTTGTCCCCGCACCTGATTTCCCTACAGGTGGCGAAATTGTTGGACTCTCTGGTGTTGAAGAGGCATATGCGACTGGTCGTGGATCCTTCAAGGTCCGCGCAACTGCCGTGATTGAAAAGGTAACCACTCGCAAGCAAGGCATCGTTATCACTGAATTTCCATTCAACATTGGACCTGAGAAGGTCGTCGAGAAGATTGCCGATCTCGTGAAGGCAAAGAAGATCCAGGGCATCTCAGATATCGTCGATCTCTCTGATGGTCAGCAAGGAACCAAGGTTGTCGTAGAGATTAAGAATGGCTACGAACCAGAAGAGATCCTTGAAAAGCTCTACAAGCTCACTCCAATGGAAGATCAATTCTCAGTCAATGCCGTTGCGCTCGTCAATGGTCGTCCGCTGACACTTGGACTGAAGGATCTGCTGCAGGTATTTATCGATCACCGTATCGATGTCGTTCGACGTCGTTCGGCATTCCGACTCGAGAAGGCGCAGGCTCGCCTCAACCTCGTCGATGGATTGCTTAAGGCAATCATTGATATCGATAAGGTCATCAAGATTATTCGCGCATCAGATGATGCCGCAACCGCCAAGGCTGATTTGATTAAGTCATTTAAGCTCTCAGATGAGCAGGCGACCTACATCCTCGATATGCCACTTCGCCGTCTCACCAAGATGAGCAAGCTCGAACTAGAGACCGAGCAGAAGGAGTTGAGCAGCACGATCAAGGCGCTCACAACACTCCTGAATTCTGAAGAAGCGATTCGCAAGCAGGTTTCAGCCGAACTCACCGAAGTTGCAAAGAATTTTGCTACACCTCGTCGCAGTCGAATTGGTGAATAAGACCTTTTTCCACACTACTTGAGAAGTGAGATCAAGGTTGGCGCGAGAGATCGCGACGTACTCACGCTGATATGTGAGCCATCTCGGTAGGTATTGCGACCGGCAAAGAGGGCGGTACAGATATCTGCCGGACAGAGCAACCCATTGAGGTTGAGGTAGTGAATTCCAGATCTCGAAAGCCCCTTGCGAATTGCCAAGGTTGCTGCAGATCTCGTCAATGCGAAATTACAGGTATTGATCTGCCCAGCGTTCTTTGAGAGACATTCTGCCGGCGACTGCGGCGGGTGGGGCGTATCTTCAATGAGGTAGATCGAACTCTTCGGGGCTTTGAGTGAGGCGATAAAACTCACTTCGCCTTCGGCATAACGGGTGGCGTAATCCCCTCCCCCAACGAGAGCATATGAATACTCGCTATAGGAGGTAAGGATCACTCGATCTGGCTTATCGGCCGCGATCCGAGCTGAAATATATCTCTGCCACTTCGCACAACTCGTATCCGCAATAGCGCTGCGTTTTGTGGGAAGAAAACTCGCCGGGCATGAGGACTTTGTGAAGACCAGCAACTTCCAATGATTGTGAATCGCGGCAGCTTCGACGGCGTTAAACCACTGTGCCGAATGTGAATCGCCAGCCAGGACCACCTCGCTCTTCGATCTCAGATCACCGAAGAGACACGGTGAGGTTGGCGCTGATACTCCAAAGTCGAGGTGGCAGCCATCGTGATAAATGATCGGCTCGCTGCGATCGAGTTGAATCTTTGAATTCTTCGCGGCCGCTGCTTCGAAAGAACTTGCACCAAAGAGAAGAAGAGCGACACAGCCGATAGCAACGCCCCACGTCGGCATTTTCCAAGCAAAGCGTTGATTAAAGCGGAAAGGTCGTTCAACTATCTTCGCAATGACGAATCCGAGGATGATCGAAAGTCCTGCGAGAAGAATTTTCGCAGTGGCGCTCAATCCTTGATAACGAGAGAGCGCTATCACGATCAATGGCCAGTGAACGAGATAAATAGAGAATGAGTAGTCGCCGAACCATCCTAAGAGCCGATCCCATGGGCTTGTGGTAGATCCGACCAAGACTGCCATTGCTCCAGCAATCGGAAGCAAGGTGCTCACGCCAGGCACAGGAAGATCAGTGCCGATGAATAGAATCGAGAAGGCGAGAACGGCCCAGCCACCGAACGCTAGATATCTACCAGAGCGAAGACTTTTCGGTACGAGAAGTGCAACAAAAATGCCGGCCAAGAATTCCCAGGCACGAGAGATGGGCAGATAGAAGGAATTAACTGGCGAGACTGATGTGTACCAAATGGCGAAACCAGTGGAGAGTACAAAAAGTGGCAGGATTAAATATTTACGGGCCTTGATCAAGAGAAGAAAGAGGATCGGCCAGAGAAGATAGAACTGCTCCTCAACACCCAAAGACCAATAGTGAAGATAGGGGGTTGGGCTCGTCGATTGATTGAGATAGTCGTTGCCTTGGCTGGCGAATCGAAAGTTCCCGGCGAATAACGTTGCGGCGATGCCATCATGCGTAAATTGTGCAAGGGCGATCGGTGCGAGAAAGATCCATGAGAGAAATGCCGTCAGGAGAATAGTGACGAGTGATGCAGGCAAGATGCGTTTTGCTCGGCGGCGGTAGAAGTTCAGAATCTGATTCGGGATAGCGCCATCCGCCTGCGCGAGACGTTCGGTAATGACAAAGCCAGAGATGACAAAGAAGATATCGACACCGAGGAAGCCACCCTTAAAGGAAGCAATCTGAAGATGGAATAGCAGGACCGCCAGAACGGAGAAGCCGCGAAGCGCCTGGATATCTCTGCGCTTCATGGTCGAAACTCTAGCGCGACAATCCGGCACAAGGTGGAGAAGGTGCAGAAGGTGCGGAAGGTGCGGAAGATTAAGCGTCGATCCGATCGCGGTCGATCTCGGCAGTCGCAATAAATTCCTTACGAGGCGCCACATCATTACCCATCAAGAGTTCGAACATAGCTTCGGCTGCAGTCGCATCCTTCATCGTAATTCGGCGAAGGGTGCGCTTATCGGGATCCATCGTGGTCTCGCGAAGTTGATCGGCATCCATCTCGCCTAGGCCTTTGTAACGCTGGACCGGTTCTTTCCAACGCTTGCCATTCTTCGTGAGATCAGCCAAGACGCGCTTCATCTCATCATCAGAGTAGGTGTAATGGACCTCGCCCCGCTTGCCTCCCACGACATCAATGCGATGGAGTGGTGGGATCGCGGCAAAGACTCGACCATCTTCAATGAGTGGGCGCATGTAACGACAAAGCAAGGTGAGCAAGAGGCATCGAATATGCGCGCCATCGACATCCGCATCAGACATCAAGATGATGCGGCCATAGCGGGCATCTTCGAGCGTGAATGATTTGCCAGAGCCGGCACCGATCACCTGGATGATCGAAGCGCACTCGGTATTTTCGAGCATCTGCGAGAGTGAAGCCTTCTGAACATTGAGAATTTTTCCGCGAATCGGGAGGATCGCTTGGAACTCAGAGTTTCGAGCAGCCTTTGTTGTACCGAGAGCAGAATCTCCCTCAACGATAAAGAGCTCGGTCCGATCGGTATCGTCCGAACGGCAATCAGAGAGCTTGGTTGGAAGTGAGGATGATTCAAGGGCATTCTTCCGGCGCTGAAGATCTTTATGTGCGCGAGCAGAGACGCGAGTACGAGAAGCATTAGCAATCTTCTCCAGGATTAACTTTCCAGTCGCCTTCTCAATGCGCTTGGTCGTGTTGAAGAACTTCTCCATCTCTTCAGTTACTACTGCGGCGACAATCTTGGTCGCAGCGGCAGTTCCGAGAACTTCCTTCGTCTGGCCTTCAAATTGTGGTTCAGACATTCGGACAGTGACGACTGCCGTGAGGCCTTCGAGCACATCGTCTTTAATAACATCTGCTTCGTTATTCTTTAAAGTCTTGGTTGATCGCAACATATCGTTCATCACCTTAGTGATGGCGCGTTCAAATCCTTGAGTATGGGTTCCACCCTTTGGAGTGGAGATGATGTTTACAAATGAGGCACCTGTAGCTTCGTAGCCATTGCCCCACTGCATGGCGATATCGACGCCCATGGTCCGCTCAACCTCAGTTGGCATCATGTGGCCCTTTTCATCGAGTACTGGGACAGTCTCGGTGTAATCGCCCGTGCCAGAGATTCGAATAACTTCACCGACGGGTTCATCAGGTCGCAAGAAGGAACAGAACTCAGAGATGCCGCCCTTATGGAAGAAGGTCTCTGATGTCTTGCTCTTGGTGCGATTATCGTTGACGACGAGGGTGAGGCCTGGGACGAGATAAGAAGTCTGTCTGGCGCGAGCATAGATATCTTCAATCGAAAGTTCGGCCTCTTTGAGGAAGATCTGCCGGTCGAACCACCACTTCACACGGGTACCAGTTACCTTGGCAGCGACCTTGCCAATCTGGCGAAGGCCAGATGACTCTTCAAAGGCAGCTTTTGGTCCATCGCCATCAAAGATTCCGGCATTTCCACGCTGGAATGACATCCAATAAATCTTGCCATTGCGATCAACTTCAACATCTAACCGAGAAGCGAGTGCATTCACGACCGATGCACCAACACCGTGGAGTCCGCCGGAGGCTGCGTATGAACCGCCACCGAACTTTCCACCTGCGTGCAATTTGGTGAAGACAACTTCAACGCCGGTTAAGCCAGTCTTTGGTTCCTTATCAACCGGGATACCTCGACCATTGTCATGTACTTCAACCGAACCATCTGCTTCAAGATTAATTTCAATGCTGGTACAAAATCCAGCGAGCGCCTCATCGACGGAGTTATCAATAATCTCCCAGAGGCAGTGCATGAGGCCACGAGAATCGGTGGTACCGATATACATACCAGGGCGCTTACGAACGGCATCTAAGCCTTCGAGAACAGAGAGATCCTTCGCCGTATATTGGTTATCGGCAGATACCTCATTGTTCGTATTGTTGGTTTTATTACTTTTAGTCGCCACGGGTGCAGAGGCTATCTCTGGAATCCCCCAAAGGAGCCCATCACGCGCCGAGTAGCTCGCTTTTTCCACGTCTTGGCCAAAAATGACCGCTCAGATCGTGAGATATCTCCCAGAATGTGGGCTGAAATAAGAATTTAACAAGCGAGGGAATAACTATCCATGATTTACTGTTCCAGTATCACCTAGGATCTCCCAAGATCCAGAAGATGGGCAGTCGGTCCGACCGATCGCCAGAAGGAGTGAAGATGTCAGAGCAGTTGATTCTCGAACCAACACCCTTGAATGCCGTCGATCGTTGCGATCGTTGCGGAGCTCAGGCCTATGTTCGTGCAACCTTGCTCAATGGCGGAGAACTTCTCTTCTGTGCCCACCACGCCAAGCAATATGCCGAGGGCTTAAAGCCGGTTGTTGCGGCGATTCAAGATGAGACTGCAAAGCTCACTGCTTCTGCTATCTCGATTCCTGACGAGGATTAATCCCCTTTTATAACCGTTACTCCTGAGAGGCCTGCGCCTCTTTAATCTCTGTAACCTCTTTTAACTCTTTAATCTCTTTGTGTGAGCCATCGCAATATGGCTTATCTTTCGAGCGGCCGCAGCCACATAATTTCACGTTACTTTCGCTGCGAATAACCGAACCTTCTGCATCAATAAAATCCACATCCCCCGAAATTCTGATCGATCCAGATTTCGGGTTGATGAAGATCTGAGTTTTACTCTCTTCAGATTCGTTCAAGTTTTAATTCCGATTAATCGAGATAATCGCGAAGAACTTGAGATCTCGATGGGTGGCGCAACTTCGACATCGTCTTGCTCTCGATCTGGCGAATACGTTCGCGAGTTACCCCGTAAACCTTTCCGATCTCATCGAGTGTCTTAGGTTGGCCATCAGTAAGTCCAAAGCGCATAGCAACTACTCCAGCCTCACGCTCTGAGAGCGTATCGAGCACTGAGTGGAGCTGCTCTTGAAGTAAAGTGAAGGAGACTGCATCTGCAGGAACGATTGCTTCCGAGTCTTCAATGAGATCACCGAACTCGGAATCGCCCTCTTCACCCAATGGTGTGTGAAGTGAGATTGGCTCGCGGCCATACTTCTGAACTTCAACGACCTTTTCAGGTGTCATATCGAGTTCTTTAGCGAGCTCTTCTGGAGTCGGTTCGCGGCCGAGGTCTTGCAACATCTGGCGCTGAACGCGAGCGAGTTTATTAATAACTTCAACCATGTGGACCGGGATACGAATGGTTCGAGCTTGATCTGCCATTGCACGAGTGATCGCCTGACGAATCCACCAGGTTGCATAGGTCGAGAACTTATAGCCCTTGGTGTAATCGAATTTCTCAACGGCACGGATCAAACCGAGGTTGCCTTCTTGAATGAGGTCTAAGAAGAGCATTCCGCGCCCGGTATAACGCTTTGCGAGCGATACAACCAGACGTAGGTTCGCCTCAAGGAGGTGATTCTTTGCGCGCTTTCCTTGTAGAACTAATTGTTCATATTCACGCTTTAACTTCTTATCCATCTTCTTATCCAGGGTGATCTTCTCTTCTGCAAAGAGACCAGCCTCTACCTGGAGTGAGAGTTCTACTTCCATCTCCGCATTAAGAAGCGGAACGCGTCCGATAAGTTTGAGGTAATCCTTAACCGGGTCGGCAGTTGCACCCGCTGTCATTACCGTCTGGACAGGTGCGTCATCTTCCTCTGAATCTTTAATGGTGAAGGCATTCGCCTCGTTCTGAGATTCTTCTGCGACATTGACAACGCGAATCTCATTCTCTTTATCTTCGGTTGCAACAATCTCGGTAACTTCTTCAACGAGGGTCTCAAGATCTTCGAGCTCAACTTCTTCAAGTTCAACTTCTTCGCCATCAATCTTGGTAACGACGGTCTTGCCGCCCTTGCCGGCTGGCGCTGCAGCAGGTGCTTCTTTTGCAGCAGGTGTTGCAGCCTTCGGATTCTTAAGTGCTTCTTCTGCAAGGCGCTTTGCTTCAAGTTCTGCCTTTGTTGGGAAGAGTTTGCGTCCTGCAGCTTTCTTCGCAGCCGCCGCTTCTGCCTCTGCTGCCTTAGCTACCTTGAGCGCTTCGAGCTCTGCCTTTGTTGGAAACTTTCGTGGACCTGCTCCCGCTTTCTTTGCAACAACTTTCTTTGCAACAACCTTCTTTGCTGGAGCAGCCTTCTTCGCAGGCGCAACTTTCTTGGCTACCACCTTTTTAGCCGGTGCAGATTTTGAGACAACCGCCTTCTTTGCAGCAACCTTCTTTGCAGGTGCAGCCTTCTTTGCTGTTGCGTTAGCGCCGTTTTTGGGCGCACTTGTTCCAGGCACAGGACATCCTTTTGTTTATCTGACTCACTGTCGGGTCAGGGAAAGTTGCTGGCTATATTATAAATTGTCCACAGGGTAAATTGCACATCTTGCCTTGCTATTGCAGGTGTTTTGACCCCGCCGCAACCGCCCGCCGAAGGAATTCGCCCACGGTTTCGACCTCAATGAGGAAGCCATCATGGCCAAAAGGTGAGTTAAGACGCTCAATCGGAGCCGCGCTAGGCGTAAGTTCGGCAATCTCCTCCTGCAACCTGGGCGGAAAGAGGCGATCGGTCTCAATCGCCATGACAAAGGTCGGAGTCGTAATGGTGGCGAGCGCAGCTGCAACTCCCCCACGGCCACGGCCCACATCATGAGAGTTCATCGCATCGGTGAGGCTGATATAGGTATTGGCATCAAATCGTCGGGCCAACTTCTCGGCATGGTGGTCCAGATATGACTCAACCGCCCAACGCCCCGTCTCATCTCCTTGAAGTTCGCGGCCAAAGCGGACATCCATTTCCGACTCAGTCCGATAGGTGAGGTGGGCGATTCGGCGAGCGATGCCCATGCCATTGGTAGGTCCATCAGCTTGTTCGTAATAATCACCATGGTTGAAATGCGAATCGGTCTGGATCGCCCGAATCTGAATCGAGGCGGTAGCAATCTGATCGCCCGTTGCGACAGCCGATGAGCCGATAGTGGCGATAGCGCCGACTCGATCCGGATGGCTGATCGCCCATTCCAATGAGCGCATTCCACCCAGGGATGGACCTACTGCAAGGACAAACTTCTTAATGTCGAGCAGATCAGCAAGGGCGAGTTCGGCCGCAACCATGTCGCGGATCGTTATTCGTGGAAAGCGCGATCCCCATCGCTTGCCATCTGGCGCAAGAGATGATGGCCCGGTACTTCCTTGGCAACCACCAATCACATTGGGACAGATGATGAAATATTTATCCGAGTCCAGCGGCATACCTGGCCCGACCATCGACGGCCACCAGCCCGGGACATCGGCCCAACCAGTGAGAGCATGATTCACGAGAATGGCATTGTCACGATTCAAGTTGAGTTCTCCCCAACTTTGATAAGCAATCGTGATGTCGGTCAAAATTTCGCCAGATTCGAGTTCGAGATCGCCGATCTTTGCAAAGAGGCGATCACCAGGATCATGGTCTTCAAACCATGCCCCAGAGACTCGATGCGTAACGATGATGACTCCTTTAGATACTTCAGGAGGGTCTTACCTGCTCTGTGAGACCCACGCTTGCCGTTGCACTGTGCAATCGGCCAGGTCTTCACCCGGAGCACCCCGCCGTGGTGGAGGGTTGCCGTCCAGTAAGCCGGGGCTAAACACTGGAACTCGTGACCTGGCTCAATAATACCTCAAGAATTACGAGTTAATAATGGGGCCGACGAGGGCTAGTTGCTCTCACTCCAATGGGAGGTGATGGGTAGGCGCCGATCTTTTCCAAATGCGCGCGATGAGATCTTTGTGCCAGGTGGATACTGTCGACGTTTATATTCGGCTCGATCGACCATTCGAATCGTGCGCATCGCTAGTTCTGGATCAAAGCCAGCTGCAAGCAATCCATCGAGGCCGCCATCATCATCGATGTAAATGGTGAGCATTCGATCAAGGGTTGGGTAATCCGGCAGAGAGTCAGAGTCCTTCTGATCTGGCCGCAATTCAGCTGATGGCTCTTTTGAAATCGAGTTCTCGGGGATGGGCGCGACTGCGCCTTCTCGCAGAGCCTGCGCATTACGCCACTTGGCGATCGCCCAAACTTCCATCTTGAGGAGATCTTTGATGGGGGCATATCCCCCAACCGCATCGCCATACAGTGTTGAGTACCCAACGGCTAACTCAGATTTATTTCCGGTGGCTAATACGAGATGGCCATCTTGATTTGAGAGCCCCATCAAAGTTGTGCCGCGCACCCGCGCCTGAAGATTCTCTTCGGCAACGCCCGTAAGTCCAAGCTCAGTTAAGAAGGTGTTGACCATGGGCTGGATATGAATCACTGAGTAATGCAGACCAAGTCGCGAAGCCGAATCTTCTGCATCGCTCAGTGAATGATGACTTGAGTACTGACTTGGAAGTGAAACTCCATAGACCCGGCGCGGACCAATGGCATCTACTGCGATTGCTGCAACCACTGCCGAATCGATACCGCCAGATAACCCAAGGAGAACGCTCTTAAAACCATTCTTCTCGACGTAATCGCGCAAGCCAACAACGAGCGCCTGCCAAATCTCGGCTGGATCATCAAGCCGTGTGGCGATGCCGGGAGTAAGAGCTTTGTACCTCGCCAGCGGTACTTCGCTGAGGATGAGATCTGGTGTTGAGGTTGAATTCTCAAGGTCGAGATCGACCATCATCAAGCCATCATAAAATTGCGGTGCACGTGCGATCGCGCGACCTTGTGCATCAACGACTATCGAGTCACCATCAAAGACGAGATCATCTTGGGCGCCAGTCATGTTGACGTAGCACAGTGGCGCGCCGATATCTCGAGCTCGTTGGGAGACGAGTGATGAACGACGATCATCTTTCTTGCGTTCATAGGGACTGCCATTAGGGACAACCACCAGGCCAGGTTTGCGAGCTGCGAGATCGGCTACTGGTCCTTGGGCGTGCCAGATATCTTCACAGATCGCTACGCCGATATCGATGCCGTGCAATCGAAAGACGAGTGACTGCGATCCTGGAACGAAATTTCTAAATTCATCAAAGACGCCATAGTTAGGAAGGTGATGCTTGATATAAGTGGCTCGGATCTGGCCTCGATAAATAACTGCGACTGCATTTTGCGGGGCGCCGTTACGATCTTCATCTAAATACCCCACGACAGCGGCGAGATTCGGTGCGACCTCACCCAAGGAATCTGCGACTTCGGCGATGACCCGACGAGATGCTTTTCGAAAGGTCTGGCGAAGTGCGAGATCCTCAACGGGATAGCCGGTGAGAACCATCTCCGGAAAGAGCAAAAGGTGGGCGCCAGCGAGCGCAGCCTTCTCGGCATACTCCAGAATCAAGGCACGGTTATTGATCAGGTCGCCCACCGTAGGGTTGACCTGAGCTAATCCCACCCGTAGCTGACTGCTCATACGTAGAGCCTACAGGGGCTACTATTTTCTTACTCGTCCTTGCCTCATCGGTAAGGCGCAACGGGGACCACTCTGGCCTCGATTGCTCGAAGGGGTTTTCTATGCGCACCACCATCTCAGATCTTGCCGCCCGTAAACGCCGCGGTGAAAAGTGGGCCATGCTCACTGCCTATGACTCCATGACTGCCTCGATCCTCGATCAGGCAAAGATTCCCGTGCTCCTTGTCGGCGACTCTGCTGGCAATAACTTCTTGGGTGAAGAGAACACAATCCCAGTCACCGTCGATCACCTCATCGCCCTCTCTCGCGCAGTTGTCTTGGGATCCCAATCAGCGATGGTTGTGGCGGACTTTCCATTTGGCTCATACGAAAGTGGCGTCGATGCTGCGCTCGCTACCGGTATTAGATTCTTTAAAGAGGCGAAGGTGCAGGCCGTTAAATTGGAAGGTGGCGCTAAGGTCGCACCGCAGATTCAGGCGCTTATCGCAGCTGGAATTCCCGTTATGGGCCACCTTGGTTTAACCCCGCAATCTGTTCATGCACTTGGTGGCTTTAAGGTCCAAGGTCGCGGCGATGATGGCGAACGGATCAAGGCCGATGCCAGGGCCCTTGCTGCCGCTGGTGTCTTCGCCATTGTTTTGGAATTAGTTCCTGAGGAGTTGGCCGCAGAAATCGCTGCCGAACTCTCCATCCCTATTATCGGAATCGGGGCGGGCAAAGGCGTTGATGCACAAGTACTTGTCTGGACTGATTTGATGGGCCTCACTGTTGGAGCCCCAAAGTTTTCCAAGGCCTATCTCGATGGTCGCGCCTTGATGGTTGAGGCTGCCAGTCGGTGGGCGACCGATGTCGCCGAAGGGACTTTTCCTGGACCCGAACAAACCTTCCATTAATTTTCACCAAACCCTGAATAAGGTGCTCCAATGAGTAAATTTGCGATCGACCTGACACCGCTGAAGAAGTATCGCGAACTCCGATTGCTCTTCACTTCCGGACTCATCACCCGGCTTGGATCGATGGTCACCTATGTGGCTCTGCCGTTCCAGATTAAGGATCTCACCAACTCGTACGTAGCAGTGGGCCTCATGGGTGCTGCCCAGATCATTCCGCTCATCCTCTTTAGTCTCTATGGCGGCGTTCTCGCCGACTCTCTTGATCGCAAGAAGATGATCTTTCTTACCGAGTTTGGGTCGCTCGCACTCTCCTCTCTCCTCTTGGTGAATTCCCTCCTACCAAAGCCTCATCTCATCCTGCTCTATTTCATCGCAGCCAGCTTTACCGCACTCGATGGCCTACAAACCCCAAGTCTTTCTGCGATCGTTCCGCGGATTGTTGACCACGAGGACATGCCATCAGTAACGGCGCTTATGGGAATTCGTTGGCAGGTCGGTGCCGTAGTTGCACCAGCTATTGGTGGAATCATGATCTCGACCATGGGTGTGAAATCGGCATACATCATGGATGTCGCGACTTACATCATCTCCCTTGCTTTGATCTTCCGAATGAAGCCAGTGCCACCGAGTGAAAAAGCCACCCCCGCTTCACTTTCGTCGCTGATCGATGGCGTGAAGTATGCGGTTGGTCGCAAAGATTTGATGGGCACCTATCTCATCGATTTTGCCGCGATGTTCTTTGCAATGCCGAATGCACTCTTTCCATTCTGGGCCGATCACATCCATGCCCGGTGGGCGCTTGGCCTCTTCTACTCGGCGGGAATTCTCGGTGCGATTGTTGTGACTCTCACCAGCGGCTGGATGAAGTCCTACCCATTTCATGGAAAGGCAATCACCTATGCCGCATTGGGCTGGGCCGCGGCGATTGCACTTTCGGCATCGACCAATAATTTATGGCTAGTCCTCTTCTTCTTAGCCCTGGCCGGGGCATCCGATCAGGTCTCGGCGATGATGAGAGGAAATATCTGGAATCAATCGATCGCCGATGAATATCGCGGTCGACTGGCCGGAATCGAATTGCTCTCTTATGCGGTCGGACCAATGAGTGGTCAACTTCGCGCCGGCACCATGGCGGCCTGGACAACTCTGCGAATCTCTGTCGCTGGCGGCGGATTGATGTGCCTCGGATTTGTCGCTTTGACCGCCAAACTGATGCCCGATTTCCTCAAATATGACGTCCGAACCAACAAATATGCGCTCGAGAAGCGTGATTCTCGCCCTGAGAATCAATAATTTTCCCCTTCTTCTAATTTCTCGGACGATTTAGGAGTATCGACAACCGGTTCGCAATTCATTTCTCTCTAGTCTCTCTAGTCTTTCGAGTAAAAATTACGAAAATGCATAAAAAAATAAAAAAATAATGTTGCGACACGCACTCGTTTTTTTATCGAAAATAGTGGCGCATTTCTCTAATTGATGACACGCTTCTCCTTGAACAGGTTCGGTGACGGATCGAACTATTCTGATAGGAGACTCACTATGGCTGCAGCTAAGAAAACTGCTCCAAAGCGTCGCAAGGCTGTTGCAAAGAAGGCTGCTCCTGCAGCTAAGAAGGCAGCTCCAAAGCGTCGTAAGAAGGCCGCTGCAAAGAAGGCTGCTCCAGCAGCTAAGAAGGCAGCTCCAAAGCGTCGTAAGAAGGCAGCTGCTAAGGCAGCTCCAGCAAAGAAGGCCGCTCCAAAGCGCCGCAAGAAGGCTGCTGCTAAGAAGGCTGCTCCAGCAGCTAAGAAGGCAGCTCCAAAGCGTCGTAAGAAGGCTGCTGCTAAGAAGGCTGCTCCAGCAGCTAAGAAGGCAGCTCCAAAGCGCCGCAAGAAGGCCGCTGCTAAGCCAGCAGCTGCAAAGAAGGCTGCTCCTAAGAAGGCCGCAGCTAAGAAGGCAGCTCCAAAGCGCCGCAAGAAGGCAGTAGCAAAGAAGAAGTAATTGCCTTATTAAAAAAGCCCGCCACGAAAGTGGCGGGCTTTTTTAATTCTCAGATGAAAGTTATTTACTCGTTCCATCTTCCTCAATAAATTGTCCGCGAAGTTGCGATTGCAGGCGATCAAAAATCTTTGCTAAATCCTCTTGATCCTTCACAGTGAGGTGATCAAGGAAGCGATTGCGCACACTCCCCACATGAGTTGGGGCAGCCTTCTCGATCGCCTTAAAACCTTTATCAGTCATCACGGCGAAGTAGCCACGGCGATCTTCCGGACACTCCTCCCGCCGAACCCAACCGGCAGCCTCCATCACCTTCATGCGGTGGGAGAGGCGAGATTTTGAGACCATGGCGATTTCGGCAAGTTCGGACATTCGAAGCCGGCGCCCTGGGGCATCGGAGAGTTGGGCAAGAACTTCGTAATCAGCCATCGTAAGTTCAAAGCCAGCGAGGTCGCCATCAAGGGCTTCGAGCATTCGACGGCTAGCAATAATGTAACTGCGCCAGGCCTTCATCTCTCGTGGATTGAGCCAGCGAACATCGGTCTTCGTAGGTGCCATGAGTAAAGGGTACGCCGATATCGATATAGTTGAAAGTTAAAGTACTTCATCTACGGCCCTTCTCAGTTATCGTTTCCCCATGAAATCAGGCCTCAATCTCCAGAACATCAAGAGCTCTATCCGCCCACAAGATGACCTCTTCCGATTCACAAATGGCACTTGGCTAGATTCGACGGAGATACCTGCCGACCGATCTTGGTGGGGCGCCCCGGTAGAACTTCGCGAACTCTCTGAAGCCAGAGTCAAGGCGATCGTCGATGACCTCACATCTACGCCGCAGCCGACTGGAACAAATGGCCAGAAGATCGCCGATCTCTATAAATCATTTATGAACGAGAGCGCGATCGAAGCGGCTGGGATCGACCCTATTCGCGAAGACCTCGCAAAGGCTGCTGGAATCTCTTCACTCCCAGAGTTCATCGCCTTCATGGCCGATCTGGAGAATCGCGGAACTGGTGGCCTCTTCTATGGATATATCAGTGGTGATGCGAAAGATGTCGAGACCAACATTATCCATATTGGCCAAAGCGGAATCGGCCTGCCTGATGAGGCCTATTACACCGATGATGAGTTTGCGCAGATTAGAACTGCTTACATCGCCCACGTGGAGAAGATGTTAGAAATTGCCGGCATCGCGAACGCTCATGAGCATGCGGCACGAGTCATGGATCTGGAGAGTGAGATCGCTTCCCACCATTGGGATCAGGTCAAAGATCGCGATGCAAACCTCACCTACAACAAATTCACCCTTGCCGAATTGAAGGCGATCTCACCTGCCTTTGATTGGGATCTCTATCTTTCGGCCGGCAAGGTCCCGGCCAATGTCTTCTCCCAAGCGATCGTTGCCGAGCCATCCTTCTTTGAAGGAATCTCCGCGATGCTTGAAAAGTTTGAATTAGAGAAGTGGCGTTCTTGGTTGATCTGGAACATCATCCATGGCAGTGCCGCTTATCTTCATACTCCCCTGGTTCAAGAGAACTTTAATTTCTACGGAAAGACTTTAAGTGGTGCACCAGAGATGCGGGCTCGTTGGAAGCGGGCAATCTCATTGACTGAGGGTGGGCTCGGCGAGGCGATCGGTCAGATCTACGTCGAACGCCACTTCCCGCAAGCTGCCAAAGATCGCATGGAAGAGCTCGTTGCCAATCTGATCGAGGCCTACCGAATGAGCATTACCAATTTGGATTGGATGACCGAGGCGACGAAGGTGAAGGCGCTTGAGAAACTCTCGAAGTTTCGCAGCAAGATTGGTTACCCAGATAAGTGGCGAGATTATTCATCGCTGACTATCGTTGGCGATGACCTAATCGGTAATCTCGCTCGTATCAATGCATTTTCACTTGCGATTGAATTCGCCAAGATCGGCAGCCCCGTTGATCGCGATCTCTGGCTCATGTTCCCGCAGACCGTGAATGCGTACTATCGCCCAGACCTCAACGAGATCGTCTTCCCGGCGGCCTACCTTCAGCCACCATTCTTTGATTTAGATGCCGATGATGCAGCCAACTATGCCGGCGTCGGTTCAACCATCGGCCATGAGATTGGCCATGGCTTTGATGACCAAGGTTCTAAATATGATGGCGATGGCTTCTTGCAGAACTGGTGGAGCGATGAGGATCTCGAAGAATTCGAGAAGCGGGCAGAGATGCTCATCAAACAATTCGATGAATGCTTCCCAGAAGATCTGCCGGAGATGCACGTCAATGGCGCCCTCACAGTGGGTGAAAATATTGGCGACCTAGGTGGAGTCTGTATCGCTTACATGGCCTACCAACTAGCACTAGGTGGAGAAGCGGCGCCCGTCATTGATGGATATACCGGCGCCCAGCGCTTCTTTATCGCCTTCGGCCAATCCAACAAGGCGAAGTGGCGGCCCGAGATGCTCCGCACTTTGATCTCATCAGATCCGCACTCCCCTGATGAATTCCGCACCAATCAGATCGTGAAGAATGTCAATGAGTTCTACGACGCATTCGATGTGAAGCCAGGAGATGGTCTCTATCTGCCACCGCAGGAGCGCGTCCGAATCTGGTAACGATGCGAGTACGCTAACCACATGAATGCGGTCCTCTTAGCGGCTCTCACGTCGATTTCTACATCGCTGGGTGGTTTATTTACCCTGCGTACAAAAGACCGTTTCCACCTCGTTCTAGGGCTCTCTGCGGGCCTTTTATTGGGACTTGTAGCCTTCGACCTCAATCCGCAGATTTATACCCATATGACAATCACCTGGGGCGGATTACCGGCAGTTCCAGTCGCCTTCTGTCTGGGCTTTCTTATTCTTCATTTCATCGAGAAGTGGGTTGGTGGCCATGAAGGACACTCCCACCATTACGAAGATGATCACACCCATGCCGACCATGTCGCCGGGGTCTTCGGAGCCGTTGCAATGGCTGGCCACGTCTTTATGGATGGAGTCGCTCTCGGCGTCGCCTTCCATGTCTCGCACGCGTTGGGAATGGCAGTCTTCTTCGCCCTTCTCGTTCACGCCTTTAGTGATGGCCTAAATACCGTGGCGATGTTGGTCCGTGCCGGGTCGTGGAGTCAGAAGGCGATCTCGCTTTTGGCAATCGATGCGATTGTTCGTATCTCAGGAGCTGCCTTGGGCAACTCGATTCATCTCAGCCAAGATGCGGTAGCGATCTATCTCGCCTTCTTCAGCGGCTTCGTTATCTATATTGCGACATCACATATCTTGCCCGAAGCCCATGCCAGCCACCCATCGCGTTTTACGATGGGGGCTACAGCACTTGGTGTGGCGATCATGTGGGTTGTTGTTCGAACCCTTGGATAAGTCGAGCTAGATCTGGATAATCCGGATCACTCCGAATTAATGAATTACTTAGCTGCGAGCCGTGCTTCGCGGCGAAGCGCTTGTTCAGCCGGGTTTGGTACCGGAACTGCTGCAAGCAATCGCTGAGTGTAAGGATCTTGAGGATTCTTCAAGATCGAATCACGATCTCCTGATTCAACCAAACGACCATTCTGCATTACTGCAATGCGGTGCGCCAAGATATCGACGACTGCTAAGTCATGGCTAATGAAGAGACATGCGAAGTTCAACTTACCTTGAAGCTCTTGGAGCAATTCAAGGAAGCGAGCTTGGACTGATACATCGAGCGCTGATGTTGGTTCATCGGCGATCAAGAGATCTGGCGTCAAAGCTAAAGCGCGTGCAATGCCAACACGTTGGCGCTGTCCGCCAGAGAGTTCGTGTGGATAACGGTTGCGATAGCTTCGTGGGAGTTCGACTGAGTTGAGAAGTTCTTCAACCTTGTGGTCGAGATCCGCACCCTTTGCAAGGCCCGCTAAGAAGATCGGCTCGCCAATGGATTCACCGATTGGCAGACGTGGGTTTAATGAAGAGGCAGGATCCTGGAAGACGATACCTGTGTGGCGACGGATGCCTTTGAGCTCCTTGAGCGTCGCTTGAGAGATGTCATTTCCAACGATATTGATCGAGCCTTCCTTGATTGGAATTAACCCAATCGAGGCACGACCGACAGTCGTCTTACCTGAACCAGATTCACCAACGAGCCCGACAATCTCACCTGGATAGATCTCGAGCGAGAAATCTTTTACTGCGGTGAAGGCAGGAATTCGACCACGCTTGGGATATTCGATCGTGACATTCTCAAGTTTGATGACTGGAGCTGGCTTTGCATCCACTTTGTAAGGGAATGGTCGTGCCTTGGTTGAGCCAAGCTTTGGAACGGCGCCAAGAAGTTCTTGGGTGTATGGATGCTGCGGGCGATTGAAGATCTGGTCAGCGCTGCCATGTTCGACAGTGTTTCCATCCTTCATAACCAAGATCTCATCGGCCATATCGGCGACAACGCCCATATCGTGGGTGATCAAGAGAATCGCAGAGTTGAGACGAGTCTTGAGGCCACGCATCAAATCGAGAATTTCGGCCTGGACTGTCACATCAAGTGCCGTCGTTGGCTCATCGGCAACCAAGAGCGCAGGATCGCAGGCAAGTGATTGCGCGATCATTGCACGTTGGCGCTGTCCACCTGAGAGCTGATGTGGGTACTTATCAAAAGCGGTCTCTGGCTCTGGAATTTCGACCATGCCAATTAATTCGATGGCACGAAGACGAGCCTCGGTTGGACCGATATCAAAGTGGGTGCGAAGTGTCTCAACGATCTGGAAACCGACGGTATAGACCGGATTCAGAGCAGTCATTGGCTCCTGGAAGATGTAAGCAACTTCCTTGCCTCGGAACTTACGCAAGGTCGCATTATCTGCGCCAAGAACTTCAGAGCCCTTGATCTTGATACTTCCCGATGTGCGCGCATTGGTTGCGAGCAAGGACATGATGCCCATTGCAGTCGTCGACTTACCAGAGCCTGACTCGCCCACGATCGCGAGGACTTGGCCAGCGGCGACTTCAAAGTTCATATCGATGGCGGCTGGATACCAGGTGCCATCTACCCAGAACTCAACGGTGTAGTTCTGTACTTTCAGTACTGGATCGCTCATTCTTGTGACCCTTCCAATCCAGGTTGCTGTGAGAAGATTGCGTTATGAGTAATGTTTTTAGTTATCGCCCGCGCACGATCTGGCTCTCCGCCGGCGTTACTGCCTTCATTGTTCTTGCCTTGGTCGTCGAGACGATTGCGAGCCGCGGCCTCAAGGCCGATCTGGTTGCGATCGCTTGGGCGAGCTTTGTATTGAGCAGCGCTTACCTGCTCTTCGTCCATCCCAAGATCGAAATCTTCGATGAGGGAATTCGTATTACCAATCCCCTGCAACAAATTACCGTTGGCTGGCATCGAGTAGAGACCATCGAAGCTCGATACACCATGAGTATTCAAGTCGCTGGAAAGACCATCTACGCCTGGGCTGCTCCAGCCCCAGGTAGATACCATGCCAGAAGTGTTCATCACACTGAGGTCAAAGGGATGGATATTGGGTTCAATGGCGAGATCAGACCCGGTGAATCCCCACGCAGTGATAGCGGACAGGCCAGCTACCTCGCGAAGTTGCGCCTCAAAGAGTTCGAGGAGAAGGGTCTCATCGGTTGCGAGAGCAAGGTGAGCATCAATTACCTGGGTGCCGGAATTGTGATGGGCAGCCTGATAATCTCCCTTGCCTTCTACGCTCTGGGCTTTTGAAACCTGGGCTTTTGAAACCTGGGCTTTTGAAATTTCACTCATGAGAGCGATTCACGCTCCTTCTTAATCTCGGATGCGCGCGCACGATCTTTCTTTGTGATGCGCCGGCGCTGACGAGGATCGAAGGCATCACGAAGGCCATCGCCAATGAAGTTAATGCTGAGGGCGATTGTGATGATGAAGAGACCTGGATACCAGAAGAGCCACGGACGAGTCGTGAACGAATCTTGATACTTAGAGATCAGCAAACCGAGTGAGACATCTGGCTCGACCACACCAAAACCAAGGTAGGAGAGAGCAGTCTCAAGCAAGATCGCACCCGACATCAGGAGGGTGACCGAAACAATAATCACACCAACTGCATTAGGGAGAATGTGCTTGAAGATAATTCGACGATTTGATGCACCGGCCACACGAGCTGCATCGACGAAGTCGCGCTCACGAAGTGTGAGGAATTCACCACGGACAAGACGAGAGAGCCCAGTCCAGGCGAAGAGACCAAGATAGAGCGCCAAGAAGGTCGCGCCGAGATTACCGAAGTGGTAACCGATAACTGAACCGATGATGATTGATGGAATCGTGATCAAGAAGTCAACGAGACGCATCAAGGCATTGTCTACTCGGCCGCGGTAGAAACCTGCGATAGAACCGATAACAGTTCCGATAGTTCCGGCGATGAGTCCAATGATGAAGGTGACGAGGAGTGAGCGCTGGGCTCCGCGCATCACAAGGGCAAAGTAATCATGACCGATATCGTCCTGGCCGAATGGATGAGCTCCAAGGCCAAAGTTCTTACCTGGCGTGATCGTGAGAGTTGGGCAGCCAACATTTCCATTTGGGCAACGGAGAAGGTCTGGCGCATCGTTGATCGTGTAGTGCCACCAGCCATTCCAACCGACTGGTCCGATGTGGAATTCACTTGCAGTGAAGACGAAGACCACAACAGAGATCAAGACGAAGAGGGAGATCATCGCTGCGCGGTGGCGGACAAAACGACGGAGAACAATTTGGCGTTGGCTTAAGCCTTCGACCTCTTTGTTGGCGATGGCATTCTCGCCGCCATCTGTCTGTGAGACTTCTACTGAATTCTTCTTACGACCGAATGCCATTATTTGCTCCCTACGCGAATACGTGGATCAAGTGCGGAATAGAGAAGATCTGATACCAAGTTTGCGAGTACTGAAAGCGTCGCGGTACAGAAGAAGACGCCCATCAAGAGGTTGAGATCAAGACCTGAGATCGCACCATTAAAGAGGGTACCCATACCCGACCATCCGAAGACGCGCTCGGTGATGATCGCTCCCCCGATAATTCCCGCGAGATCTACCACGATGATCGTGGTGAGCGGAATCATGGTGTTACGGAATGCGTGACGCATAATCACCGTTCGCTCAGAAAGACCCTTAGCGCGAGCGGTACGGATGTAATCCTGATTCAAGACTTCGAGGAGTGTGCCGCGAGAGAAGCGGATATATCCGGCGAAGGAGATCAAGGTGAGTGCGATAGTTGGCAAGAATAAGTGAACCGAACGATCCAAGAGGTTGGTCCAAAAATCAGGCTCGGTGAGCAATGGATCCTGTTGGCCAACTGTTGGAATTGGGCGACCATTGACGCCATCCATCTGAAGATACGGTGTCCACGTCTGCATGAGACGATCGAGCACGATAATCGCGCCCATGAGTCCACCAGAGATCATTGCAGTGCGGATAACCGGACCACGATCAATCTTCGACCAGTAGAGCCCTGCAGCCCAAGCCGTTGCAAATGTCGCGGCAAGGAGAGCCAGGAGCAGCCAGACGCTTGAGTAGTGATTGAAGAGATAATTCACTGGGTAGTACATGATGAGAGTGACTACTGCCATGGTCTGTGCGGCGCGAAGTGCCGGCTTAAGCTCCAGCCCTGTTGAGATTGCAGTTACACCATAAGCAATACCGACGGCAAAGATGAAGACAACAATCGGACCAAGCTTGGGAGTAAGGAACCAATGTGAAAGCGAGAGAAATTCAAGGAGGGCGAAGTTTGAGAGAAAGGCAGCACCGAGAACCTTTAAGAAGGTCTCGCGCTTGCTGCCGATGATTCCCGCCCAGAAGAAGGCGGTTGCAATCGATAGTCCGATCGCCCATCCCATTGGGATCTGCCCCTTCCCTAAGAAGTCATTGAATTTGATCGCCAAGAACTGCTTGAGAAGCACGGCAACCCAGAAAATTGGGAGTGAGAACATCAAGAATGAGAAGAATGTGACGACATAGTCAAAGCGGCTGTATTGACGTAGAGCGGTCGTGACTCCAAGAGCAATACCAAGAACAATCGCAATCAGAGCTGCTGCGGTAACGAGGCGTAGTGTCGTTGGGATCGCGCTAGCAAGACGTGCTGATACAAATTCATTTGTACGGGTCATGCCGAAATCAATGTGACCAGTAAAGGCCTTCAGGATTCCCTTGAGCCACTTGAAATAGCGAACTGGTGGCGGGGTGTTGAGGTCGAGCTGGCGAACAAGGGCGATCATCTGCTGCTTCGCCTTTGGGTCAGTCGAGAATTTCAACTGCTCGGTTGGGTCGCCCGAGATAGCGGTGAGGTTATAGAGGATAAAGCTTGAGCCAAAGAGGATCACAACGAGTGTCCCAAGTCGGCGCATAATAAATGCAAACATCTAACTCCTCTTTCTACTTCACTTTATCCCAGATGACTTTCAGGAAAGTACGGGTAACAGTAAATCGTGGAGTCCGAGATTACTCTCGAACTCCACGATCGTCTTACTGATTCTTACTAGGTTTTATCAGTTTTACAGGTATTACTAGATCTTACTAAGTGATACTAAGTGACTTATCGTCGACTTAGTATGTCCACTCCCAATAGTTCCAAACGAGGTTTGGAGTAATTGAGGATGGCTTTACACCCTTGAGATCTGAGTTAACAGCTGTAACGCCAGGCCACTGGAAGAGACCGATTGTGTATGCCTCTGCATAGAGAGCACGCTCAACCTGGATCCACTTCGCGTTGCGAGCAGAATCTGAAAGCGCTGAAGCGCCTAGATCCTTACAGACCTTATCGATGGTTGCATTTGACCAGCCGTAGTGGTTATTTCCACCAGTTGTCTGGACCTGTGGGCAATCTCCGACCTGGACAGGAAGACCTGCACCCCAAGCGTAGAAGTTCACATCGTATGAGTCATCAGATGTATGAGCAGACCAATCAGGAATTCCTGGTCCGTACATATCGAAGCCAACCTTGGCCTCTGCTGCCTGGTAGAGCTGGAATTCAGCTGTACGACGAGCATTGTTACGGAACAAGGTGTGAACCTTAATTGGCTTCTTCAAGAAGTCAGCACCGTAGTACTGCTTCATGATACGAATTGCCTGTGCTGTGCGATCAGCTTGTGATCCTGCTGTGTAGATTGATGATCCGTTACCGGCAATCTGTGCAGCATATGCAGCAGTTGAGTCAGGCATCACGAAACGTGAGTTGAGGACAACAGCGTTTGACTGAACAGGTGTGACGATCTTGTTGACCATATCTTCACGTGGAAGAGCAAGCAAGAACGCCTTACGAGTTGCAATCGCCTTTGCTGATTCACCAGCGAATGGACCTGTGTATGTGCCGCCAGTACCTGAACCAACACGCATTGACATCTGCTCGTATGTAGCCAATGGGCCTGGAACGAGTGAGATGCCCTTGACTGCCTGGAGCTGAGTTACAGCGTCAGCAGTTGGCTGACCCTGGTAGAGGTCAACTTCCTTGTTGCCAAGTGCCTGTGGAGCAGATGTATCTGCAACATCGTAACGGAAGACAATCTTTGTGATTCCTGTGGTCTTTGGACCAGAAGTACCGTTTGTCTTCTCATCGATAACGAGTGTGCAAGAGATCTGATCTACGCAGTTATCAATCTTGAAGTCGCCGTTTCCAACAAGGAGAAGTGGGTTAGTTGAAGAGTTAACAGTTGAGATGTTAAAGCTCTTTGACCAGATTGCGCCCATTGCCTTGAGTGAAGCTGTGCTCTTCGATGTGAAATCTGCGAGGAACTTATCTGTCGCAGCGTTAGCTTCTGCGACTGAAGGAAGAGTCTTCTTTCCAGCAGCAAGGAGCTCGAGTGTGTGCACTGGGAATACGCCAGGAGCATAGAGCTGCCAATCTGGAATACGTGCATCGTACTTAACTGTAAGTGTGAGCTTGTCAGCTGAGAGGACTGGGTTGCCTGCGACATGCTCGTCGTAAACTCCACCGTATCCACCTGAATCAAATGATGATCCAGCTGAAGATGCTGGGTCACCAAGACCGGCAGCCTTTGAGTACACAGATGAACCTGTGACGTGTGAGAGAAGAAGATCGACAGCAGTGATTGGTGCGCCATCGTTCCAGATCAATCCCTTGTTAATTGTGTACGCAACCTGGAAATCAGTTGCGCCATTCTTAACAACCTTCCATGAACCAAACTTTGTGTTTGGAACAACTTGCTTTTGGTTGTTTGCATAGTAGAAACCAAAACCTGTTGGGTAAACAAGATCCTCGTTTGATGCGAGGTTCATGTTATTAACGCCATAGTTAAGGCTGTTAATAGGTGTTGGCTCAGTCATAACGACTGTTGTCTTAGTTGCGGCATGTGCCGGTGCAACAATTACACCGGTTACTGCGATCGCTGATGCTGATGCAAGAGCGAGAACAGTGCGCGCGGAAATGCGTGCTTTCATTTATTCTCCTTATCGAGGGACCGCAAGTGAAGTGGGCCTAGCTAGTGTCCACCCCGACGCTGCGGTAGTGGAGGAAGTCTGCACTATATGTCCGAATATGGGCAAGATTTTGGGGCAATGTAACGAAAACTTAACCTGGCCCCACGCTGAGGGTGATGGCCGCTGGGGCCTTACGTAGCGCTATCGCGAGCTGCTTGCAACTTGGCGCTGGTAAAGGAGTTTCGGACAACAAGCCAGTTCAGCAAACCAATGGCCCCGGCCACCAAGAAGGGCACCCGAAGGGCCAATTCGCGGTCAATGTGGCGGGCCAAGATCGAGACGAGCAGGCCTCCCGTGATCGAGCCAAGAGGCATCGACCCCCAGCCAAAGAAGCGATAGCCGCTATTGACCCGGCCGAGTAACTCCGACGGAATGATCGTCTGCCTAAAACTGACCGTAACAATGTTCCACATGAGCGAAAGGAAGGTCTCAAGAAAAATCGCCAAATAAAGGATGTACCAGGTATGGATGAAGAAGCAGAGCGCCGTAATCGCCGGCATGCCAATGAGCGCGCAGGTGAGAGCCCTTCCGTCGCCAATCTTCTTGATGATCTTCGGGCTTACCAATCCCCCAAGGAATCCACCAGCAGCTCCTGCCGTACCAAGGGCAGCAAAGATGAAGACAGATACATGCAACACCTCTTGTACATAGAGGATGTATGAGGCGAAAGCTATCTGACTGAAGAAGTTCAAGGTTCCTAATGTGAATGCCATCGGCCGCAATATCTCGTGGCCCATGAGCCAAGCGAAACCCTCTTTCAGCTCTGCAATAAAAGCCGAGGCGCCCTTGAGATCTACATCGTTCTTACTTTTAACAATCGCTCTTGCTTGAACCGAAATGAGCGAGATCAGTGCGGCCGAGATAAAGAAGGAGCCAGCATCAAAGAGGAAAGGCAAATAGATCACAACGCCAAGTAAGAGCGAACCAAGTGCTGGCCCGATAAAACTATTCGTTAGATACTCAGCCGACCACATCTGGCCATTTCCTTTGGCGAGATCTTCGGCCGGTAGAACATCTGGCATGAATGTTTGGGATGAGTTATTTCCCAACACCTCTGCCGACCCAAGCAAGAAACTGGCGATCATCATGGTTGCAAGGATGAGATGGGTTGAAGATCCCTGATGGGCATCGAGTGGATTCTTCACGTGGCTAAATTCATTGCGATGAATGACTAGAACGACGGTGGCCAATAAAGTAACAACCCCCCGCACGACATCTGTCGCCACGATGATCTTCTTTCGATCTAACCGATCAGTGATGACGCCAGCGGGAAGAGTAAAGAGCAGCCATGGCAGTTGGCTCATTAGACCAACAATGGCGATGGTGAGTGGAGATCTGGTTAGTGCAGAGGCGAGCCACGGGAAGGCAATCGCGCTTACCCCGTTACCGATATTGGAGATGAAGGTGGCGCTCCAGAGCTTCCAATAGTTAAGAGGCAAGCGTGCTTTCGACATAAAGGTAGAGTAACCCGAGTGAGCGCCAAATCCCAGAACTCTTTTTCCTACACACAAAAGATTCAACTCGATGGCGCCTTGGGTCGTACCGGTGAGATCACCACTCCCCACGGAACTATTCAGACCCCTGCCTTCATTCCGGTCGGAACCAAGGCGACCGTCAAAGCGGTATTACCTGAATCGATGGGCGATCTTGGCGCCCAAGCTCTCTTAGCAAATGCATACCATCTCTATTTGCAACCAGGACCAGATATTGTCGATGAGGCAGGTGGTCTCGGAAAGTTCATGAACTGGTCTGGCCCGACCTTCACCGATAGCGGTGGTTTCCAAGTTCTCTCACTAGGAGTCGGCTTCAAAAAAGTGATCGCGATGAATGAAGATACCTTTCGCGATGATCAGGTGATAGCCGACGGTAAAGATCGCTTGGCCCACGTTGATGACGACGGAGTTACCTTCAAATCTCACTTAGATGGATCGATGCATCGCTTTACTCCCGAAGTATCGATTGGAATTCAACACCAACTCGGCGCCGACATCATGTTTGCCTTCGACGAGTGCACAACGCTTCATAACACTCGTGGGTATCAACAGAAATCTCTCGAGCGAACACGGCTCTGGGCAAAACGGTGCTTAGCCGAACATGGTCGACTCACCGAGTTGCGTTCGGATAAGCCTTATCAGGCTCTCTTCGGTGTCTTGCAAGGCGCCCAATATGAAGATCTCCGTCGTAAGGCTGCAAAAGATTTATCAGGCCTCAATGAAGATGGCATTACCTTTGATGGCTTTGGACTTGGTGGCGCACTCGATAAAGAGAAGCTCGGCACAATTGTTGGATGGCTCTGCGAAGAGTTGCCAGTCAACAAGCCACGTCACCTGCTCGGTATTGGCGAACCTGATGATCTCTTTGTTGGCGTCGAAAATGGCGCAGATACCTTTGACTGTGTAGCGCCATCTCGCCAAGCTCGCACCAGTGCAGTCTTTACCCAGGATGGCCGTGTGAACCTGACAAATAGTAAGTATCAACGCCAGTTCTCTCCCATTGATGAGAGCTGTGATTGCTATACCTGCAAGCACTACACGGCGGCCTATCTCAACCATCTCTTTAAAGCTAAAGAGATGCTCGCATCAACCTTGGCCACCATTCACAACGAGCGATTTATTGTGAGGTTAGTTGATCAGATGCGCGAGGCCATCACCAAGGGTGAGTTCTACAACTTAAAGACGGAGTTTCTGGGACGCTTCTACAGCGCCAAAATCTAAGAACCGTTAGACAACCTGGAATGAGCGCTTGCTCAGCCCCATCCAATATCCATCGATCGTTATCTCTGGCGCAACGTCAGCAACTGCGGCGGCACCGAGTGTGATGAAGATCGGCGCAAAGTGTTCGACCGTGGGATGCGCATATGGCATTCCTGGTGCAAGCGATTTGTAATTCATGAGTTCATCTACTGCCCCACGACCTAAAGCTTCTGCAGCCCAAATATCAAACTCTTTCGACCAGCCAGGTGGTGTGGCATTGATAGACCAATCCCTCAGAAATGGCAGGCCATGAGTCATAAAGCCGCTACCGATAATCATGACTCCTTCATCGCGAAGCGGGGCTAACTTCTTGCCAAGTGCGAAGAGTTTCTCTGGATCAAAAGTAGGGATCGACATCTGAATAACAGGGACATCGGCCTCTGGATAAAGCTTCATCAGTGGGACATATGCGCCATGGTCTAGCCCGCGGCGATGTTCGACCACTGGCTCACCAACAATCGCTTTAATTCGCGCCGCTAACTCTGGCGCAACAGGCGCTGGGTATTGCAATTGGTAATAGCGCGGAGCGAAGCCACCAAAATCATAGATAAGCGGAACTCCAGGTTCGGTAGCACTCAAAGATAACGGCTCTGATTCCCAGTGGGCGCTCACGATCAAGATCGCCTTCGGCTTTACGAGTTGCTTGCTCCACGATGAAAGTTCGCCACCCCAGATCTCATCATCAAGAAGTGGAGGTGCGCCGTGGCTCAGATAGAGCGCTGCAGCTCGTGATGTACTGCCTTGGGTCTCACTCATGATCAGAGGGTAATACTATTTAGTTGAATATTCAACTAAATCACAGAACCCGCTATCCGCGCTATCCGTTCGCGTGCAACCTGTTGGCTTGGTGATTCTTTGCCGAGGGTCCACGAGAGCAGTGCTAAAAGCGTCGAGGTTGCAACTACCCAGCCTTTGCTCACTTGCTTGAGCCCCAAAATTTCTCGCTGCTTCGGTGTTAAGGAGTAGACCGCTGACTTCGCCAAGAATCGATAGAAGAGCAATGGTGCACTTCCGAGCGGTGGCTTCAAGATAAATCGCACAACGTTGGAAGTGTGTACTGAAGGCGCTAATTGCGTATCGGCAAATTCATCCATCACAGATTTCAATTCAGCCATGTTCTGCGGCGCATTGGTGAGTCCAAGACCTATTGCGCTCTTTGACCACTGCTTCACATATTCATCACCATCAGCGAACTCGGGGTGAAATTCACGATGAGTCTGCAGAAACGAATCGGTAAATGCGCAATGCACCCAGAGCAAATATTGTGGGTCAGAAGCTTGATATGGCGCACTCTCCCCCGACTTACTTTGGTAGGTGCCCGTTACTCGTTTGTGCATTTCATTGACGCGCGCCGCTTCTCGGGCAATCGCCTCAGTCGATCCAAAAGTTGTGATCGTCAGCCAGCGAGAGGTTCCGGCTAATCTTCCAAGTGGGTCACTCTCGAAACGCGAATGCTCGGCTACCCCAGTAAGTGCGGCTGGGTGTGCAGCTTGCAATAAGAGAGCGCGAACTCCACCCACGAGTGTTGCAATGTCGCCATGAACTTTCCATACGGGACTATCTACGCCGAAGAGACCAACGTCATCGCCGATCGCAATCTGTTTTACCCAATCGGGTCGACCATCTGGTGATCCGGAGACAATCTGCCGAAATCGATTCGCAATCCGATTCTTCATCAAAGGTGAGTCTTGCAGCGATTAGAGCGTTGCAAACCCAGCTTCAAGAACATCGAGTGCATCACGAAGAAGTTCTTCAGTGATGACGACGGGTGGCAAGAATCGAATGACATTCGCATAAGTTCCAGCGGTAAGAATGAGTACACCGTTCTGCTGGCAGTACTTAATGACCTTAGCCATCGCCTCAGGATTTGGCTCCTTTGAACCTGGCTTGATGAGTTCGATCGCCTGCATTGCGCCACGGCCGCGAACTTCACCGATCACTGAATACTTCGACTTCATCTCATTGAGGCGGGTAGAGAGAATCTCACCGAGCATTCGCCCACGAGCCACAAGACCTTCGGCTTCAATCGTCTCAAAGACACCAAGTGCAGCAGCACATGCGAGCGGATTTCCGCCATACGTTCCGCCAAGACCTGCGACATGGCTTGAGTCCATAACATCAGCTCGGCCTGTGACAGCAGCGAGTGGCAACCCACCACCAATGCCCTTTGCAGTTGTGACGAGATCTGGGACAACGCCTTCCTCTTCACATGCGAAGAGATGGCCAGTGCGAGCAAAACCAGATTGCACTTCGTCAGCGATAAAGAGAATGCCATTCTCGTTTGCATACTTCTGCAATCCTGGAAGGAATCCCTTCGGTGGAACGATAAATCCACCTTCACCAAGAATAGGTTCGATCAGAATGGCTGCAACATTCTTTGCGCCAATCTCCTTTTCAATCTTATGAGTGATGTGATCGAGTGACTCGGCAGTGATATTCGCGAGATCGCCTTCATAACGATATGGATATGGCATTGGCATGCGATAGATCTCGGGTGCGAATGGACCGAAGCCATCCTTGTAAGGCATGTTCTTTGCAGTAAGTGCCATCGTAAGATTTGTGCGACCGTGATAGGCATGCTCGAAGACAACGATCGCCTGACGTTTTGTGAAGTGGCGAGCAATCTTGATGGCATTTTCAACTGCTTCGGCACCAGAGTTCACGAGAACTGACTTCTTTGCAAAAGTTCCGGGCGTATTCTTATTGAGCCATTCGCAGACTTCGATGTAGTTCTCATATGGCGCGGTTGTGAAATTTGTATGTGTGAATTCGCGGACCTGCTTGATGACACGCTCGACTACGCGAGGTGCGCTATTGCCAACAGTGGTAACGCCGATACCAGCACCGAGATCGATGATCTGATTGCCATCGATATCGAGGATGATCGCATCATGCGCCTTTTCAACGATGACTGGGATCGCCATGCCAAGTCCACCAGAAGTCGCTTCGGTACGGCGCTTAAGCACCTCGGCTGACTTGGGTCCAGGAATAGCAGTGACTACTCGGCGAACCTGCGGAAGGGCATCTGTATCGATCATGGGTAAAGTCTAAAGCCATGGGAGTGGTGCAGCGCGCCGAGAAAAGTGAAGTTAGGCTTAACCTTATGAGCGAGTTACGAGCGAGCGCACCACTGCTGGATGCCTACCTCTCCTACTTCGAGAGCGAGCGCCTGCCCTTCACCATCCCTGGGCATAAACAGAAGGCAGCCCGTTTAGATGCTGGACTAGGCGCAATCGTGGATAGCGATACCCCGCTCTACGGTGGCCTCGATGAGATCAAGTTAACGAACCAAGTTCTGCGCCAAGCCGAAGGTCTCGCAGCTCGTTTGTGGGGTGCCGACTACGCGCGGTTCTCGACCGGTGGATCGACACATGCGAATCAAGCGATCATCTTGGCTCTGGGCAAGCCTGGCGAGAAGATCGCGGTCACACGCACTGCTCACCGATCAGTTCTCTCAGCCCTTGTCCTCGCTGGACTCGAACCGATCTGGCTCTCCCCCGAGATTGATGAAGCAACTGGAGTCCCGACAGGAATCGCTCTCTCAGAACTACAACGCGTTATTGATCAGAAGCCAATCGCGCTCTTGCTGACCGAACCGGGGTACTTGGGGACAATCTCTGATCTGCCAGCTCTGATCGCAGAAGCTCACTCGCACTCAATTCCCGTCATCATTGATGCAGCGTGGGGTGGCCACTTTGGTTTCCACAACGACCTGCCTCGACACTGCTTGCAGCTTGGCGCAGATGCGCTGATCACCAGCGTTCACAAAGCTCTGCCGGGTTATAGCGCGAGCGCACTCTTGATCGCTCAAGGTAAGTACCTCAATCTTGACCGCATCGAACAATCTTTCGAGACAACTCACACGACTTCCCCTGCAGGCGCACCACTCGCCTCGATTGATAGCGTTCGTGCCTTACTTGAAACGCGAGGCGAAGAGTTGCTTGGCAGCCTTATGGCCAACATCGCAAATTTCACTTCGAGAGTTGCGGCCGAGTTCGCACTCCCAATCTTTCTTACTGTCAAAGATTTTCCGGCAGGCCGTTTTGATCCATCGAAGATTGTGCTGCGGGCTAACCAACTCGGTGCATCTGGCATAGAGATTGAACAGGCGCTGGGCAAGGCAGGGATTCGGGTAGAGATGGCTGATCGTGACACCGTCGTCTTCTTGGCAACTCTCGCCGATTCATCAGGAGATTTCGACCGCCTCGCCGACGTACTCATTCCTATTATTAAGAGTCAACAACAAGCCCCGAGAGCCTCTGCCACAGCACTGAGTTGGTCGGTTATTCCACAGCGCGGTATCTCAATGCGCGATGCCTACTTCGCGCAGACCGAAATGGTGGATGCCGCGAAGGCACTGGGTCGAATCTCAGCTGATCTCATTGCTCCGTATCCACCAGGAGTTGCCGTTGTTGCACCAGGTGAAGTCCTTACCGAGCAGATCATCGATGGACTCGCTGCATCAAAGGCAGCCGGAGTTCGAATCGCTTATGCAACCGACGCCACCCTCGCCACCTATCGAGTAGTTAAGTAGGATCATTTCATGGCTTATATCGGCAATATGTATGGACCAGCATTTACCTTCCTAGGCATCCCTTCGTGTGATCTTGAGATCCCCGAGAGTTTTGCTGGTGCTGATGTCGTCATCATTGGCGCCCCAATCGATTCTGGAACATCATTCCGATCAGGTGCAAAGTTTGGACCACAAGCAATTCGTGGCACTGATTATCTCCCTCACGATGGCGAACGTCCTCACATGGCACTTCGTACCGACGGCCTGAAAGATCTCAAGGTCGTTGATGCTGGCGATCTCCTTATGCCGCCAGATGATTTAGTGAAGGCGCTCAAGATGTTAGAAGAGGCGACCGAGAAGATCACCACGAGTGGTGCGATCCCGCTCATTCTTGGTGGAGATCACTCCATCACTTCGGCAGATGTTGTCGGTATCGCCAACAAGATTGGCTGGGGCAAAGTCTCGATGATTCACTTTGATGCCCATGCAGATACTGGTGATACTCAGAATGGATCACTCGTTGGCCACGGAACTCCGATGCGTCGATTAATTGAATCAGGTGCGGTGCGCGGGGATCGATTCTTGCAACTTGGTCTTCGTGGATACTGGCCCGAGCCTGTCACTCTTGATTGGATGCGCGATCAGAAGATGCGATCCTACGAAATGACCGAGATCCATCATCGAGGTCTTACTGCTGTCCTTGATGAATCCTTTGCCACATTGACGAATGAATGTGACGGGGTCTTCCTCTCTGTCGATATCGATGTTGTTGATCCTGGCATGGCACCTGGCACTGGCACTCCCGAACCAGGCGGCATGACTTCGCGCGAACTTCTTGAAGCGGTGCGTCGCATCTGCCTCGAACTTCCTATCGTCGGAATCGATGTCGTTGAGGTAGCACCGGCCTTTGATAGTTCGGATATCACCGCAATGCTGGCAAACCGAGTTGTCCTTGAGGCACTGAGTGCGATCGCACTTCGTCGCAAAGGTGGGACATACTCCCCTGTTCGCAATCTCCTCGATCGATAAGTTAAGGCTGCTTATAGGGTCGCGAGGATCGCTTCGATATCGCTGACTTGTGTCCAAGGATTCACAATTGCGAATCGCAAAATTGGTTGACCTTTGTGCGCTGATGGCGTAACAAAACCAATCTGATCTGCCAGCAACTTATCGCTCCACGCTTGATACTCCGCAGCATCCCAACCAGGGCGAGTGAAAGCGACGATCGAAAGTTTTGGTTTGACGAGAAGTTCGAGTCGCGGATGGGCCTTAATGAGATCAGCCGCAGTTCTGGCAACTGCCATCGTCTTATCCATCGCTTCGGCATAGGCATCTGTGCCATGAGTTGCGAGTGAGAACCAGAGCGGCAGTCCACGTGATCTGCGAGTGAGTTGAATGGCGTAATCCGATGGATTCCATTCACCATCGTCATTGAGGGTATCCAGATACTCGGCGTGTTGAAGGTGAGCCTTCTTGGCTAGATCTGGATTGCGGTAGATCAATGCGCATGCATCAAAGGGAGCGAAGAGCCACTTGTGCGGATCAACTATCAACGAGTCAGCTTTCTCGACCCCGCTGAATTTTGATTTAACGGTAGGAGAACAGAGCGCTGCTAGCCCATATGCACCATCGACATGGAACCAGATACCGCGCGAATTCGCGTAATCGGCAATGCCGTGCAGATCATCAATAATGCCAAGATTTGTCGTGCCGGCGGTAGCGACGATTGCAAAGACCCGGTGGCCGGCATGGCTTGACTCATACTCCTCAATGGCGCTTTGTGCCGCCTTGCCTTGCATGATGCCATCGCGATCAGTCGCGACTTTAAGAAGTTCGATATCCATCACATCGGCGGCAGATTTAATAGATGAATGAGCCTCACCGCTACATGCGACAACCCACCGCGTTACATCTGTGAATAAGGTCCGCGCATGATGACGAGCGGCCACAAGTGCTGAGAGATTTCCAATTGTGCCGCCTTGAACAAAGACGCCACCAGCAGATTCTGGGAGTCCTGCGAGATCACTGATCCAACGAAGTGCTTGATTCTCGGCAAAGACCGCGCCGGCACCTTCGAGCCATGAACCGCCATAGAGTGCACTTGCACCCACAACGAGGTCGAATAAGTTTGCCGCCTCGGTAGGAGCAGAAGGAATAAAAGCTAAATAGCGAGGGTGATCGGTAGAGATACATGCAGGGGCTAAGACATCTTTAAAGAGCGCTAGAGCAGCGCTTCCGCCCAATCCATTCGATGTAATCGTATTTCCCACTAATGCGAAGAGTTCTTCAACGCTCTTTGGTCCATCAAGTGGTGGATTATCTTTTAAGCGAATGAGTGAATAATCAAGAATCTCTTTCGCGAGGGATTCGACCTCAGGAGTGAACTCATGCATGGCGAGAGTCTGCCACGATCGTCACTAGGAAGCCCGCCAGCAATACCACGCGACGACGCTTCGCATCCCGGAGAATTGTTCGCCTAATTCATGAAGCGCCTTTGGCTTGATGGGATCGGCATTCTTATGAAGGATGTCCCATCCCCTTCGAACTGCAAGATCTCCGACAGGCCAGATATCAAGGCGCCCGAGTTGGAAGATGAGAAACATTTCAACGGTCCATTGCCCAATGCCGAAGAGTGGGACGAGCTCTTTGATGATCTCCTGATCGTTCATAAAAGGAAAGCGCTTGAAGTTCACAACACCTGAAAGCGTTGCTTGCGTGAGTTCATCAATTGTTCGAACCTTCGCGCCAGTCAGTCCTACAGATTGGAGTTCTTGAGGCGATAGCGCACCTACTTTTGCGGCGGTGATCGAACCCCCGCACCTTTCTCGAAGCCTGCCACCGATAGTGCGGGCCGCAGCCGAACTTACCTGTTGAGCAATAACAGCACGGATGAGCGATTGGTAATGGGTCTGCTTGGGTTTCTCTAACCCGAAAGTGCAGGGTGCAAGTTTCTTAATTGGTTCGGCAAAGACCGGATCGATTTTGGGAATTCGACGTTTGATTGCAGCGAGTTCCTTATTACGGTCAAGCATGATCGATCGCCATCACTGTGTGCGATGAACTTTGTGATTTGCCGCTTGCGCAATCGGGCGAATAACCATGGAGTCAACATTGAAATGTGCCGGCAACATAACGGACCAACGGATCGCTTCCGCCACATCCTCGGCAACTAGTGGTGCCGCCACTCCCTTGTAAACATTCTCTGCTTTTTGCACATCGCCAAGTCGGACAAGTGAGAACTCTTCAGTCTTCACCATCCCTGGCGCGATCTCTGTGACTCGGATTGGCTCGCCATTTAATTCCAGGCGAAGGGTTCGGGCAAGAGATGTCTCGGCATGTTTTGCAGCAACATAACTTCCACCATTTTCATAGGCGGTATGTCCTGCCGTTGAGGAGATGATGACGATATGTCCCTCACCATTTTTACGAAGAACAGGTGTCAAAGCCTTTACGACGCGAACCGTGCCGATGACATTTACGTCATAGGTCTTCTGCCAAATAGCTGGGTCTGACTCCAATACGGGTGAGGCATCGAATGCACCCCCTGCGCAATTGATCAAAATATCCAAAGGACGTTCGGCAAAGAGCGCGGCTAAGAGATCGACGCTCGCCTGGTCTGTGACATCGAGTGCGACGGTCTCAATGTTCTTGTTCTGTGCCGCAAGTTCGGCAAGGCGATCGGTTCTGCGCGCAGCCGCTATGACCTGGTAACCATTTTCGGCAAGTAACAGTGCAGTGGCAGCACCTATTCCGCTACTTGCACCAGTTACGACTGCGGTCTTCTTGTGGCTCATAGCGCAATCATAAGCGTGCGGACGATTCTCTGGTGATCTGCACTCAGGCCCTTATATTCAATGGTTTCCGGGGACATGGATTCGAGAGTGGCGGCAAAGGCGCCTGCCTCATCTGGCCGCGCCATTATCCACGAAAGCGGTTCGGCTCGATTGCGAATCGTAAAGAGGATCGATTCTGATTCGGCACTTCGGGTGAGAGTCTGGCGTTCGGTACGCCACCAATACATCTGCGGATCCACCGCTTCGTGAATCGATTCCGGTTGGTGGAGATCACTCGTTGAGTGCAGCGACCAGTTCTTACGCCAGACTGCGCGATCTGATGTGATCTTGTCAAAGGTTGGAGTCATATATGGCTGTAACCCTTGGGTATAGCCCGGCACCGGCGTATGAATCTGATCAAGGTTTTTGCCAAGTTTTTCAGAGAGCCGCCAACGCGATGGAAAAAGTACGGCGCCTGCGACAAGGGTCCAAGCTCCTTCAATCTTCTTGAGAAGACAGAGATCTTCGGCGATCACTCGAGAGAGTTCTAAGAGTGGATCTGTCGAATCGAGATCAGCCGATAGGCCAGTCTCATTGTGACGAATGGAAGAAGCCCCGAACTCGTAATCAGATGCGTGAAAGTTTTTTAGATGAGTGATCATCGCATCAATGAAATAATCAACCTCGGCATCATAGCCAGGTAATTTCCCGTAGATAATCTCTCGCTTGGTAGCGATGAGGTGAGCTCGCTCGCGTAATTGCGCAGAGAGATCTGGACCTCCTTCTAGCCATGAGGATGGGTCGAGTGTGCGAAGACCCATTGCCAACTTAAAAGGCTTGCCATCGATCGGCGGTCCATAGACATACTCGGCAGAGTCACTCACGCGGTAATCATCTCGCATAGATGAGGCTAAAGGTAGGCTCGCCAGATGTTGATCCTGCTGCCTCCGAGTGAGGGGAAAAGTTCGCCCGAGACTGGCAAGGCTCTCAACCTCAACACACTTACCGCTGCACGCGAGTTACGTGATGCCCGAACAATTGCGCTCCAAGGATTCCAAGCGCTCGATCGCTCGTGCGCCAGACCTGCCCATGAGATTTACAGTGGTGTTCTCTATCAATCCCTTGATTGGCAGAACCTGCCCCCAGCAGCACAGGCACGAGGTGAGAAATCCATCATTATTATCTCGGCGCTCTTTGGAATCGTTGGAATAAACGATGCTATTTGCTCATACAAGGCGAAGATTAAGAATTCAATCTGGCGAGATCCGGTCGCCTTCTATCTCGAAGCTAGAAAAGATGATCTGATCGTCGATGCCAGATCTTCCACCTATCAAGGTATTTGGACTCCCCCATCAGAGAAGACGGTCTGCATACGTGTCTTCCAGATTAAAGGCGGAAAGAAGAGTGTCATCACACATATGTCAAAGAAGTACCGCGGTGAACTCGTGAGATGGATACTCCAGAAGAAATCGCCCACAACACCCGAAGAACTCTATGAAATCGCCAGCCAGAAATTTCGCTGCACTCTCACTCCGGCCAAGAAAAAAGAACCGTGGTTTCTCGATCTCTTGATCGAGGTTTCGTAATAAGGAAGTTAGTTGCTGCTTGCTTCAGTAATTGGTTGCCCAGCCCATACCCACGACATGATTCCATCTTTAAGATGGTGAATATCAATGATGCCTCGAGCATTGAGTAATTCGATAGCACCTAACGAGCGCTTTCCACTTCGACAATAGACGGCATAGGTTAGGGATGGATCAAGATCGGCGATCTTGATCTCAAAACTTGCATCGTTGTAATCAATCAAGGTCGCCCCAGAAATATGTCCGGCGAGAAATTCTTCAGGAGTGCGAACATCTAAGAGAAAGATGCCATCTTCTTGCAATGTCTCGGCAAATGAGGCCGGATCCTCGTTAATCATTGATGAAGGGTATCTAAAGGAAGCGAATCGCGAATCATATGAATATAGAAGAGCCCAGGGCGGCTCGAGCTCGGCATTGGCTCGCCGGCGAAATCAAAGCCCAACGCTTTGTATGCCGCGATCGCCGAATCATTATGGCGCCAGACGCCAAGTCCCTGGCGGTTCCAGCCACGTGCATCTGCCTCTTGATCTACAAAATTAAAGAGCGCTCGGAAGGCGCCGCTACCTCGTGCGCCTGGATCGCTCCAGCATCCACCAATCCAGCAGGTAGCACCGTGATCTCCTTCGAGTACTTCAATTGTCATGGCAGCAATGTCGGTGCCATTTCTTGATGCAACTACTGGCGAAAACTTCTGAAGTTGCTCACGCCACTGATCCTCTGACCAGAGCGATTCAACCTCGTGCTTACCACCAAAGGCCTCAGGATTAATCTCGAGTGAGCGAAGTCGAATATCTCGATACCGTTGCCAATCATCTGCCGTGAGTAGGTGGACGGGGGTCTGCTCAGTCATTCAGACCCTTGCCAGCCAAGATCTTTGGTGCGCATTTCTCAACACGAGCCAGACGAGTCGCCTCTTGTTTTGCAGAGGTGAAATGAAGAAGATAGGCCCGTTGCCGTCCGGGCGTGAGTTTCTTGAAAGCCGGAAGTAGCCCCGTGGTCTTCTTCAGAGCTGTAGAGATCTCATCTGGAATTGCGAAATCAGCGGCCTTCTTCATCGAAACTTGCACGCCGGATTCTTCAATGGCAATTGCCTCATTGAGATATTTCTTGATCGTTGCAGTCGAACTCTTTACCTGGGCTAGGGATGTGAAGCGAATTTGACGAGCCGATTGCACATTCTCAGTCTGTTGGATCAAGATCTTCTTTGGATCCTTCATGAGTGCACCTTTCATAAAAAGGATCGCACAATAATTTTTAAAGCCATGGATCAGGAAGACATTCTTCCCATCAAGGGCGTAACAAGGCTGACCCCACTTAAGTTCTTCTGTCAGACCAGAGTCAAGGGCAATCTTGCGAAGAGCTTTCGTTTCAGCTTGCCACTTAGTTAATTGGCTAATAGCAACATCGACCCGCTTGTTCATGCCTTCAGTTTACGCAAAGCGAAGCGAAATTATGCCAAGAGTTCGGCAAGGAGCTTTTCGACCCGGCCCTTGATGTCATCGCGTACGACTCGAACAAACTCGATATCTTGACCTGCTGGGTCTTCAAGAACCCAATCTTCATATCGCTTACCCGGGAAGAATGGGCAGGCATCGCCACATCCCATTGTGATCACGGCATCTGATTCAATGACCGCTTCCGTTGTGAGAATCTTTGGCTGTTGGCCGGTGATATCGATACCGACTTCTGCCATCGCCGCTACGGCGACTGGGTTGATCGAATCCTTCGGAGCAGATCCAGCGGAGAGGACCTCTACGCGATCGCCACCGATCTGGCGCATAAAGCCAGCTGCCATCTGTGAACGACCTGCATTGTGTACACAAACAAAGAGAACGGTTGGCTTCTTTACGGTTTCCATGGTTAAAGTGTAGAGCAGCCATAAGATCCTCTTATGGGTCAGGATGAAGGTCAGATGAACAAACCTGGGCGCCTCGCCTTGGTTGGCTCTGGCGAGTACCTGCCCGTGATGCAGGAATTTGAGCGAAAGCTCATCTCCCGAGGTCCATCCATGCGCTACGTCCAACTGGCAACAGCGGCAGGGCGCGAGAGCGAACTCCGACGCGGATATTGGGAGCGAATCGGAAAAGAGCAAGCCGAGCGAATCGGTGCTGAACAAATTTTCATTCCGGTCTATACCCGAGAAGATGCCATGCGAGAAGATCTCGCTGCGATGATTGATGGAGCCGGCTTGATCTACCTCAGTGGCGGAGATCCGCATTATCTTGCCGAGACCTTGCGAGATACACCGGTGTGGGCAGCGATCGAACGCAATTGGCGCGCAGGGTCATCGCTTGCTGGTTGCAGTGCCGGCGCGATGGCTCTTGGTCCTGATATTCCTAACTTTAGAAAGATGAAGGCTGAAGGAAGTATCGGGCTCGGTGTGCTCCCTTATATCCGAACCATCCCCCACTACAACAAATTCTTCGGCTGGATTCCAGATGCTGCAGCCCAACTCTTTCTTAAAGCCCCGGATCACATCACGGTCACCGGCATCGATGAAGACACTGCTTTATGGAGTGATGATTTAGCGACATGGAACGTTACAGGTAAGGGTGCCACACACCTATTGTCGGGAAGTAAGACCGGCAAGTTCCATCACGGTGAAACTCTCACCTTCGAGATTTAAGCTTTAGCCTGCTTCTCAAATCGTTCGAATTGCCAGAGATCAATATCATCGAGTTTGATCGGTGTATACCCCTTTGACTCAAGGGCATCGATCAACTGCGTGCGATGTTCGGCCGCGTGATAAATGGCTTCAGCCAAGATCGTTGAGCGAAGGTTTGGCCAACTCTTCTCCCCTTCAACAATGGTGATGTATTCATCGGGCAGTTGAGCCTCTGCTGCGATCTTTGCATCGAACTCTTTGAGCTGTTCTTTGAGTAGATCTAGATCGGCCATCGTCTTTGGAACATGGATATCGCGCCAAGGAGCTTGGGTTAGACAGTAGACATACCAGTCACCACCACCGACGATATGTTGAAGTATCTGAGCGGCAGTCCACTCGGGATTACTGATGTATGCGCTGAGGGCTTCATCGGGCAGTTGTTGAACTGCGTCATAAACTCTTTGGTTGGCCCACGCCATATGGCGAAAGAGGCGATCGGTGACTTCTTTCATGGATAAATCGTACGCGCTAGGCTGGCGCTATGACCACATTCTCGAAAATTCCCATGGATTCTGATGGCGCATGGGTTTCCGAGTTCCTAGCTTCTCGTCATTCCACTCGTGACTTTCTTTCCACCCCGGTGCCAGAGTCGTTGCTCAACCAGATCCTAACCGATGCCCTCACTGCGCCGAGCTGGTCCAACACTCGTCCATTCAAAGTTGCGGTTGCAACGGGTGATCAACGCGATCGCATCAGTCGTGAGTTTCTCTCTCGCTGGGACTTTCTCTCAACCAATCTCAAGAATGGCTGGCTCGGAAAGGCTCGAATTGCACTCACTCGCAAGGGTTTGCCAACCAGCAATCGCTTAGTTGCGAAGAAGTATCACAAGGATTTGATGCCAGGTTCAAAGCGACTTGGCGCAGAACTCTTCACCACGTTAGGCATTGCCCGTGATGACCGAAAGGCGCGCGATGCCTGGTGGGCAACTAACTACAACTTCTACGGCGCCCCGGTCGAACTCTTCGTCTATATCCATAAGAGTCTTGGGATCTTCGCAGCAAGTGATGCCGGATTAATGATGGAGAACCTGATGCTTTCGGCTCATGCTCATGGTCTTGGTACTTGCGCACAAGGGGCGGTCGCTATTTGGGATGATGTCGTTCGCAAAGAATTTGATATCCCATCGGAATATCGATTGCTCTGTGGCATTGCAGTTGGATATCCCAGCGATAAGAAGGATAACTCCTTCCGTGCCCACCGTATTGAGGTTGAAGAACTTCTCTTTAAGAAGAAGAGTTAACAGATGCGCTCGGGCCGGATGCAATGGAAATATGGTGAGACTGCCTACACAGTCTTTGGCGACCTCAGCTCACCTCTCGCTCCCCTTGTGATTCTGCACGGCGGACCAGGTTCAACTTCAAAAGGGACAGCAACGATTGCGCAGTATGTTCTTGCTACCGGGCGCCCTGCCATCACCTATGATCAAATTGGTTGTGGTGAATCATCTGAACTCCTCGATAAGCCTCAGGATTTCTGGCAGATCTCACTCTTCGTAAAAGAATTTGAAGAACTTATTGCTCACCTCGGTATCGCTGAGAAATTTTCACTCTTGGGACATTCTTGGGGCGGCCTACTCGCAGCCGAGATCGCCATAACTCAGCCTGCTGGCTTGAGATCACTCATTCTCTCAAGCGCTCTTGGAGATACCCAGACCTGGATGGATGAAGTAAGAAAGTTAGTACACCAGATGCCAGAGGCGATTGCGCAAACAATCATCAAGCATGAAGATGGCGGCACCACAGATGACCCCGAATATATGGTTGCGGCAGAGAAATTTTATGACCTTCATGTCATCCGCATTCCAAAACCACCTCATGTGATTGAGTATTCGGCCCAATCCGCAGCGCATCCCAATGTCTATCATTCGATGTGGGGTCGTTCTGAATTGAATTGCACCGGGACTCTGAAGGGTCACATCGTTACCGACAGACTAGAAAATATCGCAGTCGATACCCTAATTCTCTCTGGCCGCCACGATGAATCTACTCCGGCCATCAATGAGATTTTCAGGGCGAAGATAGAAAATTCCACCTGGGAGATCTTCGAAGAGTCAGCTCACTACACATACTTAGAAGAAGCAGGGAAATATCAACGAGTGATTAATTCATTCTTGGAGAGTTCTTGACATTGAAAATCGTGGGATTACTCAAAGCAGCACACTTTGGGCCGACAGTGATTGTAGTGTCGACATCATTCATTCTTGCTTTATCGCAATACTCAGCCGCAGGATCTGCTCGTATTGCCGTTGCAATATTTGCTGGCCAATTAGTTGTTGGGTGGAGCAATGATCTTATTGACCTACCTCGTGACAGGGCTGCGCAGCGAATAAAGAAGCCATTGGTTAGAGGCAGTATTACTTCGGTGCTCTTAGCCAAATCCATCTGGGTGGCCGCTACTGCCGCTCTCATCCTCTCGTTGCTCAGTCCACTCGGCATCCGGGGGACGCTCATTCACTTTCTAGGACTGCTGAGTGCAACGATCTATAACCTCAAACTTAAGTCGACGGTCTACTCGCCACTTCCCTACATTTTCTCCTTTGGCGCGATGCCATGGGCGATCTATATCTCCAAGGGAGACACTCCTCCCTTCTGGCTTTACAGTGGATTCGCACTCTTCGCTCTAGCTTTTCACTTCCTCAATGTCATCAAGGATCTCCAATGGGATATCGATCAAGGAGTATTAGGTCTGCCACAGCGAATTGGCCGAAATAAGAGCGCAATAGTCGCGATTGCACTTGTCGCGGCTGGAGTTCTGGACCTCCTTTTGCTTCGATAAGTAATAAAAATAGAGGTGGAACGATGTTGCGTTCTCAAATAATTATCTGATATCTGTATCATTTTTCTTATGACATTTCATGGACTCAGCTTTGTAGGAATCCTCATTGCCTTCTTCGTATCCTTTGCCAGCGGCGGACTCTGGTTTGGACCTAAGACCTTCTACCCAATCTGGATGCGCGCCAAGGGAAATAGTTCGGGCGAGCTCACCACTTCACAGAACAAGCCTGTGAAACTCTTTGGTGGAACCATCGTCGGAGTTCTCATTCAGACTCTCACGGTTGGATTAATTGTGACCTCGCTGCAAAACGGTCACTCGAATTTTGGAATTATCGATGGCGCTGGTGTGGGCTTTGCCTTGGGCGTTGGAATCGGAATGTGTGCTTCACTCAGCCATCGCCTCTTTAGCGGTGAATCTTTTAAGGTCTGGCTGATCGAGACGAGCAACGATGCCATCAACCTCACCATCGCTGGCGCAATAATCGCCTACTTCAACTAAGAGACGCGGGGCAGATTCCATTCAAAGTGGATAGAGAGCTCTCTGAATATCACCACGACTGCGCCGCCGATTAAGACTGCGATGATCTTCTGGACGTGACATTCGCGAAGAGCGACAATGGTTGCTGAACCGAGAAGGCAGGAAGTTCCGATCGTTTCGCGGTGGAGCACGACAGGTGGAATCTGAGCAAGAAGATCTCGGAAGAGACCACCAGCAATTCCACCGATTAATCCAAGGATTACTGCTACTACGGGATTAACTCCCTGGTTGAGCGCAAATTGAGTACTCGATGCGGTCGCCACTGCGAGTCCGAAGGTGTCGAGTGCAAGAAGGAATCGTCCAACCGGTTCAACTTTTCGGAAGGTAATAGTTAAAAGCACTCCTAGCAGAATCGGCAATAAGAGCCAGGCATTAACAATCCACGGTGGTTGATGCAATAAGAAGAGATTGCGAAGTGTGCCACCCGAGATCGAGGAGACGGCTGCAACCATGGCGATGCCACCAAAATCCATTCCCTTACCCGCTGCGATGCGTGCCCCGACCAAGGCAAATGCAAAGGTTGCTACAAAGTCGCAGAGCGTAACGAGGGTAGGAAGATGCATTAGAAGTGGCTTATCTGCTTAGTGAAGCGGACGAATCTCAACCTTTCGATTGCAGGCCTTTGACCCAGCAAATGCGAGGGTCCGTGCCTGTGCAATATCTTCGGCGTAGATGAGCCAGAAGCCGCTGTAGTGCTCATCTCCTGAGTAGAGAGAGTCAGGTGCTTCAACCGCTGCATCATCTCGGTTATCAATCAATATCGATTGAGTTGGCGAGGCGAGTCCGCCTGCCGTGATCCAATGGCCATTTTTTTCGAGATAGTCGTTAAAGATATCGATCTCTTTAATCTCATCCCCGCCTGCCGGGTTAGATTCACGATCGATCACAAAGATCAAAAAACGCTTCATGCCCAAAGTATAAACTATTAGATCTCAAGCCTGGAACTATTTTCAGGGGCGATCTAAGGACGAAAGCGAATCTTTTTCGCATCCATGATGGTCTGAATTCGAGCGATGGCGGATTTACCCATGCCATGTAGCCCTGTGAGTTCCGCGAGTGAGATCTTGCGAAGGTCAGAGACTCGTAAGAGTTTGGCATCGACAAGTGCCCGACGGGCCGGTGCAGCGAGTCCAATTTTGCGCCACTCGCCATCGAGAAGATCGTACTTTTCGAGATCGCTCTCTCCTCGGATTGGTGGGCTCTTGGTCTCACGCTTCTTAGCCACCTCATGAGTATAAATGCTCGAGATAGAATTGAGAGGTGAATTCCTACGATGAAGAAGCCGCTCAACGCTGGGGCGAAACCGATGCTTATCGAGAATCGAAGGCAAAGACCTCAAAGTACACGCAAGCTGATTTTCAAGCCGCAAAGGCGGACCAGGAGGCAGCGACCGAACTCTTCGTCTATGCCTATGGAAATTCTCTTCCAATCAACACGCCGCAGGCACAAGACGCGGTCCAAGCGCATCGCGCAGCGATTACCAAGTGGTTTTATGAATGTTCGATCGAGATGCAGAAGCAATTAGCAGTGATGTATATCGAAGATGCGCGCTTCAAAGAGTATTACGATGGACGAGTTCGCGGATTAGCGCAATATGTCCATGATGCGATTATGGCTCAGGAATAAGAATCACCCTGCAGTAGAGTGCCTTCGTGGCTTTTCGATCCTCTTTCTCGTCGGCTTTCAATCGCCTGTGGTCGGCCGCAATTGCCAGTAATTTTGCCGATGGCGTTCTTCGCGTCTCTATTCCGCTCATCGCAGTTAAATTAACGACAGCACCGGTCTCGATCTCGGCTATCTCTGCCCTGGGGATGGTGCCTTGGCTGCTCTTTGCAATACCAATCGGCGGACTTGCCGATCGCATCAATCGGCGCACATTCCTTGCCTTCGCTCATGGCATCCGGACCCTTACGGCGGCTTCGGTCTCACTAGCAATCGCCACTCACCATCTCACGATTGGCTGGCTCTTTCTCGCGGTCGCACTCTTTGGCACATGTGAAGTAATTTCTGATACAACCGCTCAGACTCTGATTCCAAAACTACTCGCCAAAGATGAGTTAGAGCGTGGAAATTCTCGCCTCTATCTGGCAGAGACAGTTGTTCAAGATTTCATTGGCGGGCCGACAGGTGGGTTCCTCTATGGTCTGGCTATCGGTATCCCACTCTTTGTATCCAGCGCCGGTTACCTTATTGCTGCATCTCTCATTCTCTTGATTCCGCTACATGCCGTTCATGACCTTCATAAAGAAGGTGAAGAGGGTGGAGCTTCGAAGGTCCACGAACCATTCCTTGCGAGTCTGATCTTTGGAATCAAGTACCTTTTTAACCATAAGCCGATGTTCCATCTCGTTCTCATGACGACCAGCATCGGATTCTGCTTCAACTTCTCAAGTGCAACCATGGTTCTCTTCATTCTTCACACTCTGCACTTAAAGGCCACCTACTTCGGCCTTGCTATGGCTATCCAAGGCAGCGGCTCGATCATTGCTTCTTTAACCGCGGCACGGATGTCCACTCGATTCGGACGAGGCCGTGTCATGGGGCTCAGTATGTTGGTTCAATGCTTGCTCTGGGTCGCCACAGCCTTTATGACGAACATCGTCGTCTTCGTCCTCACGGGAATCATCATGACTGGACTTGGAACGTACTGGAATATCTTGATTATGGCGACCTACCAAGAGCTCATCCCGAACCATCTCTACGGACGAATCCACGGAACCCGCAGGACCTTGGTCTGGGGAATGATGCCATTTGGATCACTTTTGGGTGGCTATGTCTCAACCTTTGGCTTACGCATTCCAATTTTTATTGGTGCTGTAATTGCCTCGTTGATAACCCTCTTCAATCTGAAGTTTCTGGTCCGTCTCGTTGAATTTGCTGGAAAAGTGGATCATCAAGATTCAGAAGCCTGATTAAAGTTGAGAGGAAACTACTTCGACTCGGCCGCTTCCTTCAGCCGCACGAGGGTCTTTGCAACAGCAATCTGCGTCCATGGATAGGCCTTACGGAAGGTAAGCCAGAGATGGGCGATCGCAGGTGCGCATGCCCCATCGAAAGTTTCAGTCACAAGCGTTGAACCATCTCCCTGATCCACCAATTCGTATCGCCATCTCCATCGACCAAGGTGTCGCCAAGCAATACATTCATTCCTCTTGTACTCCACTACAGTGTTGAGGATTCGGTAGTTGATCCCAAGATGCATCTGCATGCCAAATTTTGATCCCAAGATAAGTTCGTCTGGACCGCTGATATTCTCGGTAATCGTGGCGCTACCGTCAATCTCCTTGTGTAGCTTGGGATTGTTCAGGAAAGAGAAGATGAGTGAAGGTTCTGCCTGAATAAGGATCCTTGCAGCCTTAACTTTAGGGTTACCAGTCTCGATAATCTCTGCGCGTGAGCTCTTCTCGGTCATGGGAAAACTATAGAGAAAACCTGGCCAAAAGGGTGGAGTGAGTGCTGGCTCCAAGCCTTGCTTTCATGAGAATCTCTCCATCCCGTACCATCAAGTATTCACTCATAGCGCAGATGGGACAAAGATTTGCATCGACATCGAATACAGAGCCTTCTCCTGGTCATTGCTAGCGCTTCGCTTGTTGGCTGGATGATCTACATTCTGAATGTGCTGCCCAGCTCTTACCGTGCTGAGCATTGGAATACAGCGTGGTTTGGCTATGACTTCGGGATGCTTTTAACCCTGCTCTCCACAAGTTGGGCTCTGTGGAATAAACGTCAAGCAGCGATCCCTGGAGCCTTAGTCTCGGCGACATTCTTGGTTATTGACTCTTGGTTCGATGTGATCACATCTAATCCAGGTTGGGATTTTAAAATAGCAGTTCTATCGGCTTCCCTTATCGAACTTCCTACCTCATTTCTCCTTGTACGATTTAGTCGAAAGGCAATTCGAAGCTCAATCCATAACGCCCATCTAAAAGCAGGCATGGAATCTCTTAGCCCTTCACTATGGAAGACCCCTCTCATGATCTTTGATCAAGAGAAAAGAACAGAAGCGCTATGAGCGGGCGTTCTTCTCAATACTCCTAGAAGTAATCAAACCATTTCGTTGAGAGATCGAACGGCTAGTTCACTAAGAAGTGCTGCTCCGCGGTATAAAACCGCATCGTCAAACTTTGCTCGAGGTGAGTGATTCACATCAGAGGCGGTGACATCTTCATCCACTGATGCACCAAGGAAGACATAAGAGCCCGGTACTTCTTCCAAGACGCGGGAGTAATCCTCGGCCCCGGCGATGGGATTTGGCATTTCGATAAATGCTTCCTCGCCGAAGAGATCGGCCGCTACTTTCCCCACGAATTGCGCGTGAGCATCGTTATTGGCTGTGACCGGATACTGCTCAACAACTTTCACATCAGCGGTCAGTCCATAACCTTCGGCGATTGATCGACATAGGCGAACTGCCTCGCTTTGAATGCGACTTCTATTCTCGGCCGAGAATGTTCGGATTGTGGCTTGGAACTCTGCCGTGTCGGGAATGATGTTTGCCTTAGTTCCAGCATGGAATTGACCGACCGTTATAACGACTGGATCAAATGCGCTGAAGGAGCGAGTGATCAAAAGTTGCAGCGCACTTACCATCTCTGCAGCGACGGGAATCGGATCCTTCGCGGTATGAGGCTGCGAACCATGTCCGCCCTTACCGATAACAGTGACATGCAATTCATCACTGGAGGCCATCATGGTCCCTCCCTTAGTGGTGAATGTTCCGGCCGGGATCGCTGATGACATCACATGGATGCCATATGTTGCATCAGCCTTTCGGCCGCTCGCGGTTAAGACGCCCTCTTGGATCATATGTCCAGCGCCATCAAAACCCTCTTCACCAGGTTGGAACATAAAGACAACATCACCATTGAGCTTCGCTTTGTTCATGGAAAGTAATTTTGCAGCGCCTATGAGCATCGAGACATGTAGGTCGTGGCCACAGGCGTGCATGGCGCCATCAATCTGACTTTTAAAGGCGACGTCGGTTAATTCAGTTACTGGCAAGGCATCCATGTCGGCGCGCAAGAGGACAGTCTTCTCCGAGTTTGCCCCTCGCAACACTGCAGTCACCGAGGTAAGAGATTTTCCAGTCGATACCTCTAGGCCTAGACCATCAAGTGCGGCCACGATCTTTGCCTGAGTCTTTGGTAGATCCAACCCAATCTCTGGTTCTTGGTGGATCTTCTGGCGAAGTGCAACTAACTCGCCTTGAATATCTTTGGCTTCGATTAGAAAACTAGACATGAGGAACCCTTCATCAGCGTTGGCCGT
>CANBSP010000003.1 GCA_947372165.1 Actinomycetota bacterium
AAAGATGGCGCAATCGAGATCGAGGGCGTCGTAGCTGAAGCTTTACCGAACGCAATGTTCAAGGTAACGCTTACAAATGGACACGTTGTACTTGCACACATCAGCGGAAAGATGCGACAGAACTACATTCGTATCTTGCCTGAAGATCGTGTGATTGTAGAGCTGAGTCCATATGACCTCACACGAGGTCGCATTACATACCGTTACAAGTAATTAGTGAAAGAGGAAAATCGTGAAGGTTAATCCAAGCGTGAAGAAGATTTGCGACAAGTGCAAAGTCATTCGTCGTAATGGTCGCGTCATGGTCATTTGCGAAAACCTTCGTCACAAGCAACGTCAGGGATAAGTAAGAACTCATCCCCGGTAGGTAGTTCCACATAACAAAGAACGCGTGGTGCGACTGATCTTCGGATCAGACCTCTGGACCGGAAGGCCAGAGCCTGTTACCCAACAGGATGCATTGCGAAGGACCTTTCGGATTAAAGAAAAAGGGTAAGCGATATGGCACGTTTAGTTGGTGTCGATCTCCCACGCGAGAAGCGCGTTGAGATTGCACTTACATATATCTTCGGGATTGGATTGACCCGCGCGCATGCAACTCTTGCTGCGACTGGCGTCAACCCAGATACCCGCGTCAAAGATCTTCAAGAGCCAGAATTGGCAAAGCTTCGTGAATATATCGAAGCAAATTACAAAATCGAGGGTGACCTTCGCCGTGAAATCGCAGGCGACATCCGTCGTAAAGTTGAAATTCAGAGCTACCAAGGTATTCGTCACCGTAAGGGACTACCTGTTCGTGGTCAGCGCACACACACAAATGCCCGTACTCGTAAGGGTCCTCGTAAGGCAATTGCTGGTAAGAAGAAGGAGACTAAGTAACAATGGCCGCTCCTAAATCAAAGGTTGCCGCAGGTAAGGGCAAAGTTAAGCTTCGTAAGAAAGAGAAGAAGAACGTCGTTGCAGGCCAGGCTCACATCAAGAGCACCTTCAACAACACCATCATCTCTATCACCGACCCAAGTGGTGCGGTTATCTCTTGGTCATCTGCTGGTCAGGTTGGCTTCAAGGGTTCACGTAAATCAACACCATTCGCAGCCCAGCTCGCAGCAGAAGCTGCCGCACGTCGTGCGCAAGAGCATGGCCTCAAGAAGGTTGATGTCTTTGTTAAGGGACCTGGTTCAGGTCGCGAAACAGCTATCCGTTCATTGCAGGCAGCAGGACTTGAAGTTGGAGCCATCTCAGATGTCACTCCAGCTCCACACAATGGTTGCCGCCCACCAAAGCCACGTCGAGTTTAAGGAAGGAAGAGAATAAATGGCTCGTTATACCGGAGCAGATTGCAAGCGCTGCCGTCGCGAAAAAGTAAAGCTCTTTCTTAAGGGCTCGAAGTGCGATGGTCCAAAGTGTCCTATCGAATCACGTCCCTACCCACCAGGGCAGCACGGTCGTGGTCGTTCAAAGGAATCTGAATACCTTCTACAGATGCGCGAAAAGCAGAAGTGCGCACGTATGTATGGCGTTCTAGAGAAGCAGTTCCGTGGTTACTACGAAGAGGCTAACCGCCTTCAGGGTAAGACCGGTGAGAACTTGCTCATCATCCTCGAGACCCGTCTCGATAACGTCGTCTACCGCGCTGGCTTTGCAAAGAGCCGCGACATGGCACGTCAGCTCGTTCGTCACGGACATTTCTTGGTCAACGGTAAGAAGGTCAACATTCCTTCATTCCGCGTCACGCCAATGGATGTCATTGATGTCGTACCTGGCTCACTTGATCTCACACCATTCATCGTCGCAAGCGCTGAACTCGGTGAAAAGTCAGTCCCAGCATGGATGGAAGTTGTTGGATCAAAGATGCGTATCTTGGTTCACGGCGCTCCAAATCGTGCAGTGATCGACACACAGATCCAAGAGCAGCTCATTGTTGAGCTCTACAGCAAGTAATACTTTTTAATCCATTCAAGAAGACCGGAGATCAAATAGTGGATCTCCCTAACGTACGGAGGAAATAAGTGCTGATTGCACAACGTCCCATCCTCAGTGAGGAAGTCGTATCCGAATTCCGCTCACGGTTCATTATCGAGCCGCTAGAGCCTGGTTTTGGTTACACCCTCGGAAACTCATTACGCCGCACCTTGCTCTCATCTATCCCTGGTGCAGCTGTAACAAGCATTCGTGTGAATGGTGCGCTCCATGAGTTCACCACTCTCGAAGGTGTGAAGGAAGATCTCACTGAGATCGTCCTCAACATCAAGAACCTTGTGATCTCATCGGATAACGATGAGCCATCACTGATCTACATCCGCAAGAATGGTGAAGGCGTCGTTACTGGTGCCGATATCGCTGCTCCTGCTGGCGTACAGGTTCACAACCCAGAGCTTCATATCGCGACTCTCAACTCATCAGCGAAGTTCGAAGTCGAACTCACTATTGAGCGTGGCCGCGGTTATGTCACTGCTGTCTCAAATAAGCAGGCTGGCGGAGACATCGGCCGTATCCCGGTCGACTCAATCTATTCTCCAGTCCTTCGCGTCACCTACAAGGTTGAAGCGACTCGTGTTGAGCAGCGCACCGACTTCGATCGCTTGATCGTCGATGTTGAGACAAAGCAGTCAATGAAGCCTTCCGATGCCATGGCATCTGCTGGTAAGACTCTTGTTGAGCTCTTCGGACTTGCTCGTGAATTGAATGTCAATGCAGAAGGCATCGAAATGGGACCAAGCGTCCAAGATGCTGCGCTCGCTGCTGATCTCGCTCTTCCTATCGAAGATCTCGATCTCACCGTTCGCTCATACAACTGCTTGAAGCGTGAAGGAATCCACACTGTCGGCGAGCTCGTTGGCCGTTCAGAAGCTGACCTTCTCGACATTCGCAACTTTGGGTCAAAGTCAATCGATGAAGTGAAGGCAAAGCTTCACTCCATGGGACTCCAACTAAAGGACAGCCCAATCGGATTCGATCCAACAAAACACCACAACTACGGAACTGATGTTGACGATGAACTCGTCGAGTCAGAGAACGTCTAAGGCACAGGGGAAAACGCATGCCAACACCAAGTAGAGGTCCACGTCTCGGAAGCGGACCAGCACACGAAAGATTGTTGCTAGGCACCCTTGCTGAGCAGCTCTTTGAACATGGCCGCATCACAACTACTGAGACCAAGGCTAAGCGCCTACGTCCAGTAGCAGAGAAGCTCATCACCGCCGCTAAGGCTGGCGATCTTGCTGCTCGTCGTCGCGTCATGCAGACCATTCAGAATAAGAGTGTTGTTCACACTCTCTTCACTGAGATCGGTCCACGCTTTGCAACCCGCAATGGCGGATACACACGTATCACCAAAGTTGGTCCACGCAATGGCGATAACGCGCCAATGGCAGTTATCGAGCTCGTCTAGGTTTTAACAAACCTTCTCGTTTCTCTTCGTTTAATATGGCGCAACCCACTCTCAATCCCGAGAGTGGGTTTCGTCGTTTAAAGATTGATTTATCGTACGACGGCACTGCCTTCGCTGGCTGGGCAAAACAACCAGACCAGCGCACGATTCAATTCGAGATCGAAGATGCCCTCTCGCGTATGACGCGCCACCAAGTAAGTACAGTCGTAGCTGGACGAACAGATGCCGGTGTCCACGCCCTTCATCAGATTATCCATGTCGATATTCCAGCAACTCCTCACATCTCTCGGTATCGGCCAGATGAGACCGAATGGGATATTGATAATTTCTACTTCCGGATCAATCAAATTCTCAGCCGAGATATTCGCATCAACTCAGTCGTTGAAGCCCCTGCAAATTTTCATGCTCGATTCTCGGCCGAGGCTCGGCATTATCGATACAAGATTCTTGATAACAATCGCGTGCTCTCACCTCTTGCGCGCGTGGATGCAACGACCTGGTTCAGAGAGTTAGATATTGATCTCATGAACGAAGCGAGCGCGCAGATGATTGGCCAACACGATTTCGCTACATTCTGTCGCTTCCGTCCACATAGCACGACGATTAGAGAACTCCAGCGCTTCCATTGGAGTCGAGATAGCGATGGCTTTGTTATCGCCGAACTCTCTGCCGATGCCTTTGGTTGGAATATGGTCCGCAATTTGGTGGGAGCTGCAGTCTGCGTGGGGGAGTCGCGCTATCCAGTCGAGTGGATGAAGGAGATACTCTCAGCAAAGTCACGGGTTTCTGACTCCTATGTCTTCCCCTCTTCTGGGCTAACCTTAATACAGGTCGATTACCCTGCCGATGAAGATCTGTTGGCGAGAATAGATATGACACTTGGGAGAAGAGATGAGAGTTTCCATGAGGGAAGTGAATAGCAGCAAACGCGGCTTATCCGCACTCGTACTGACTCTGCTCGGCGCATCTTCTCTTGCAACAATCTCTGATCTAGCTCATGCCGCAACTACCTATTTAGGTAATGCGGTTAATTATAATTTTGGAACTGTACAAGTTCAGATCACTGTTGATAGCAATGGCAAGATCACGCAGATCGATACGCCACAAGTATCCACTCGCGGATCCAATGCTTCCTATACAAATTATGCGCTGCCAATCTTGGTCAGCGAAGCTCTCAAGGCACAGAGCGCCAATATCAATGCGGTGTCAGGTGCTTCCTATCTCTCGCGCGGTTGGATCTCATCCCTTGCTTCGGCGATTGCAAAGAAGGGGGCTGTTACAACGTCGACTCCAACGCCAACGCCAACACATGCGGTTACTCCCACTCCAACCCCAACTCCAACCCAAACTCCGACGGTAACTCCGGTTGTATCTTCATCTCCTTCCTCACCACCTTCAGCAAGACCCGTTATCTCACCAACAAGAGTGCGAGGCGAGCACGAAGGTAATGAGAATGAAGGTAACGAGAACGAAGGATCTGATGATGGAATTGCTCCGACTCCTGTAGTAGCTTCGAAGAGTCCTACCCCTTCTGCTAAGCCCACGACTACGGCTAAGCCCACGACTACGGCCAAGCCCACGAATACGGCCAAGCCCACGACTACGGCTAAGCCAACCCCGAGCAAGGCGACAACTCCGCCGATCGTCCTCAAACCTGGCGCTAGCGTCATCCAAAAAACCATTACCTGCGTTAAAGGGGCCACCAAGAAGGTCGTGAAGGGTCTCAACCCGAAGTGCCCGACCGGATATACGCTCAAAAAGCCGTAATTCCGACCTTTTTCTGCGCTCGCTAAACCCTCTAAGCCCTCTAAGCCCTCTAAGCCCTCTAAGCCCTGGACTCATTTTGACCCGAGAGCGCTCTGACGGGTAATCTGCACCTCTTGCATTAAACCCGCTTTACAGATCGCATAAACCATCATTACCGAAGTAATACCTCAGTAATACTGAAGCTAAAAGGAGAAGACCTCGTGCGCACATTTACACCGAAGGCTGGTGACCAAGCTACTACTCGTAAGTGGCATGTCATCGATGCAGAAGGCGTAGTACTCGGTCGCCTCGCTTCACACGCTGCTGTTCTACTTCGTGGAAAGCATAAGACAACATTCGCTCCGCATATCGATATGGGTGACTTCGTCATCGTTATCAATGCCGAGAAGATTGTTCTCACCGGCCAGAAGGCCGCACAGAAGATGGCTCACCATCACTCTGGTTTCCCAGGTGGAATGACCTCGATCGTCTACTCAGATTTGATCAACCAAGATCCAACTCGCATCGTTGAGAAGGCAATCCTTGGCATGATCCCTAAGAACAAGCTTGGCCGCCAAGTCGGTACAAAGCTCAAGGTCTATGCAGGACCAACACATCCACATGCTGCACAGAACCCAACACCATTTGAGTTCACCCAAATTTCCCAGATCGTAAAGAAGTAATAGGAGCCTATAGAAAATGTCAGATCTCGAAACAACTGTCGACGCACAGGATGAACTCCTTACTTCATACACAAGCAGCACACCAGCTGCTGCGACTAACCGCCCATCCATCAAGGCACCAGGTGGCGGAACAGGTCGTCGTAAAGAAGCTGTTGCTCGCGTCCGTTTAATTCCAGGTACTGGCAAGTGGACTGTTAACGGCAAGGATCTTGCTGTCTACTTCCCAAATAAGGTTCACCAACAACTCGTCTCAGAGCCTTTCCGCACAGTTGGTGCAGAGAATGCCTTTGACGTTATTGCACGCATCAACGGTGGCGGAACATCAGGTCAAGCTGGTGCACTTCGTCTTGGCGTTGCACGCGCACTCAATGAGATTGATCGCGATGCAAACCGTCCAGCACTGAAGAAGGCTGGATTCCTTACACGTGATCCACGTGTTATCGAGCGCAAGAAGTACGGCCTTAAGAAGGCTCGTAAGCGTTCACAATACTCAAAGCGTTAATTTCACTCTTACCTTTCTTGCATACTCTGCTTGGATTGGGGAGATAGATGGCACTCTTTGGCACCGATGGTGTTCGAGGTTTAGCCAATCGCGCACTCACCGCCGAACTTGCCTTAGATCTCGCTGTCTCGGCTGCCCATATCCTCGCTGAGGTGGGAGCGATCTCTACTACTTCTCGTCCCAAAGCGATCATCGGTCAAGATTCGCGGGCATCAGGTGAATTCCTTGAAGCAGCTGTAATCGCGGGCCTTGCTAGCGCAGGTGTCGATGTCTATCGCGTAGGAGTGCTCCCAACACCGGCTATCGCTCATCTCGTTGCGGAGACGGGCGCAGACCTTGGCGTCATGATCAGCGCATCACATAATCCGATGCCAGATAATGGAATTAAATTCTTTGCTAAAGGCGGCGGAAAGCTCGATGACGCCCTCGAAGCGAAGATCGAAGCGCGATTGAAAGATTCATGGGATCGACCAACTGGCGCAGATGTCGGTCGCGTAACTGTTGATGAGAGCGCATCAGAGCGTTATATCTTCCACCTTCTCTCATCTCTCTCTACCAATCTCTCCGGCATTAAAGTGGTCGTTGATTGCGCAAATGGCGCATCATCTCGCGTCGCGCCTAAGACATATGAACGAGCCGGTGCAGAAGTAATTGCGATCTCTGCCTCGCCAAATGGCTTAAATATCAATGATGGTTGTGGCTCGACTCACCTTGAAAACCTCAAGGCAAAGGTAATTGAAGTAGGCGCCGATCTTGGCATCGCACACGACGGTGATGCAGATCGTTGTCTGGCAGTAGATGCCCAAGGCAATGAGATCGATGGTGATTTCATCATGGCGATTTTGGCTACCGATCTTAAGCAACGTGGCGCACTCACTAACGAGACTGTTGTTGGCACCGTCATGAGCAACCTCGGATTTATGAAGGCGATGGCCGAAAACGGCATTACTGTTGAGACCACTGCGGTTGGCGATCGTTACGTCCTTGAGAAGATGCTCGCTGATGGTCATATGTTGGGCGGGGAACAATCTGGCCACATCATCATGCGCCACCATGCAAATACCGGCGATGGTCTCCTCACAGCGCTGCACCTGATGCAGGCGATGAAGAGTTCGGGGAAGTCATTAGCAGAACTCGCCTCTATCATGGTCCGATTCCCACAAGTCTTGATCAATGTGAAAGATGTGAAGAAGGAAGAGCTCACTGAATCTTCGGCGATCCATAGCGCCATCAAGGCGAAGAGTGAAGATTTCGGGGATAAAGGGCGAATCTTGGTTCGCGCATCTGGTACCGAAGCCCTCGTCCGCGTCATGGTCGAAGCTGAGAGCATTAAAGATGCCGAAGAAGCGGCAGAGGAAATCGCCTCCCTAGTAAGATCAGAACTCTCGTAACGTATTAAGGAGCCTGGCTGGATGTGTGGCATCGTTGGATATACCGGCAAGGCGACAGCACTCTCTCCAGTCCTCGAAGGCCTTCGTCGCCTGGAATATCGCGGATATGACTCTGCAGGTATTGCGCTGGCAGTTACACAAGGTGAACCGCTCTGGATTGAGAAGCGCGCTGGCAAACTCGGAAATCTAGAGTCAACTCTCACGACTGTCCCAGATGCCCACAGCGGCATCGGTCATACTCGGTGGGCAACCCATGGTGGCCCGACCGATCGCAACGCACATCCGCATCTAGATAATGAAGGCAAACTCGCCCTGATTCACAATGGCATTATCGAAAATTATGTTGAACTCCGCGAAGAACTTGAGAAGCGCGGCCACACCTTTAAATCAGAGACCGATACCGAATCAGTTGTACATCTGCTCAGCGATGCGCGTAAAAAACATGGCGGAGATTTAGCCGCCGCTATGCGTGAGGTCTGCAGCCAACTTCGTGGATCTTTCACACTCCTTGCGATCCACTCTGATGAGCCAGGTCGCATAGTTGGTGCACGCCGCAACTCACCACTCGTTGTAGGAGTAGGCGATGGCGAGAACTTCCTCGCATCTGATGTCTCGGCCTTTATCGCTCACACCAAGCATGCGCTCGAACTCGGACAAGATGAGGTCGTCGATATCACCGCGACAAATATTGTTATTACAAACCTTGAAGGCGACATCCTTCCGCAGAAAGCTTATGAAATTTCCTGGGATGCATCAGCAGCTGAAAGAGGTGGCTTCGAACACTTCATGCTGAAAGAGATCTACGAGCAGCCAAAAGCGGTTGCCGATACCTTGATTGGCCGTACTGCAGGGCTTGATCCCGAGATCACTGCAGGAATTAACCTTGAAGGAATTTCCAAGGTAGTCATCATCGCTTGTGGAACCGCATTCCACGCCGGCCTTGTTGGTAAGTATGCGATCGAGAAGTGGGCAAATATCTCAGTCGATGTCGAGCTCGCCTCTGAATATCGTTATCGCGAACCAAGTGTTGATGGCAATACTTTGGTGATTCCCATATCTCAATCTGGCGAGACGATGGATACCTTGATGGCGATGCGTTATGCCCGCAGCAAAGGCGCCAGAGTCTTTGCAGTCTGTAATACAAATGGGTCGACGATTCCGCGTGAATCAGATGCCGTGCTCTACACCCATGCCGGTCCGGAGATTGCGGTCGCATCGACCAAGGCTTTCCTCACTCAGCTCATCGCCATGTATTTAATCGCACTCCATCTAGGAACTGTGCGGGGTTCACTTACTTCGGCAGAACATGATGAGATAGTCGGCCACCTTGCCGAACTCCCAAGCAAGATCGAACAAGTATTAGAGACGGTCGAACCACTCCGGGCGCTCACTCGCCAATTCAAGGAGGCAGCCTCCATGCTCTTCTTGGGACGCCATGTCGGATTCCCAACTGCACTTGAAGGCGCACTGAAGTTGAAAGAGCTTGCCTATATGCATGCTGAAGGTTTTGCTGGCGGCGAACTTAAACACGGGCCTATTGCACTCATTGACCAGGGGACACCAGTCGTTGCAGTGATGCCTGCCTTTGGTTCATTGCTTGCAGAGAAGATGGCGAGCAATGTTCAGGAAGTAAAGGCTCGCGGTGCAATCATTATTGCGATTGGTGATGGTGATCTTCCGAGCGCTGATCACATGATCCGCATCCCTGCCACACATCCATTCTTAGAGCCAGTCCTTGCTGTGGTCCCATTGCAAGTAATTGCCTATGAGATGGCGATTGCGCGAGGCAATGATGTGGATCAGCCTCGCAACTTGGCTAAATCTGTCACGGTGGAATAAGTGTTCACAGACCTGCCGGCACAACGTAAAGCTGCGATGTATAAAGCATTTCGTTGGTCGCTCCTTCTCTTTCTTGGATTCTTGCTCGTAACCCAACAAGTGATGACGAAGAGTTACCTCTATCGCTTTGACCATTGGATGAAGGGACTCAAGCACCATACCTTTAGAGGAACATCGAGCCATATTCTTTTAGCGATCGATGACTTAGGCCTACGCAGTCTCACTGCAGTCGTCTTACTTATTACGGCCGCCTCGATCTCGTGGCGTTTTAAATCATGGCGTCCGGTCTATCTCTCGGTCTGCGCGCTCCTGCTGCTCAACGGGGTCGTTGGATTATCAAAGCTGATCTTTGGAAGAAGCAAGCCTCGTCTCGCCCTTGATCTCCTTCATGCTGGAGGACTCTCCTATCCAAGTGGTCACTCAGCGAATGCCCTTCTCACATGGGGGATGACGGCATATTTAATCTTCCGTTACACCCATCGCGAACCCTTCCGTGGCATCACACTTCACTGGTTAGTCGCACTCATTACTTTCGGAGTCTTCAGCGCCTCACTGATTCGCAATACCCATTGGTTCTCTGATCTCTTAGGTGGCGTCCTCATTGGCGGATCGCTCTTGGTCTTCTTGATAGCAATTGATCGCGCCTGGCCATCTGAGAGGCAGCCATCATGATCTTTGGAACCGGAATCGATGTGGTCGATATCGAACGATTTGAAGAGTCACTTGTGCGCACTCCTGGATTAAAGCTTCGCCTCTTTAAGGGCAGCGAAGTTGATCGCCCCATTCACGCCCTTGCGGCGCGGTTTGCGGCAAAAGAGGCGCTCGCAAAGGCGATGGATGCAAAAGAGAGATTTCATTGGCAGGATGTCGAAGTGATGAATACGGAGAGCGGTAAGCCACTCTTTCTCCTCTCAGGTGAGACTGCTGCCTATCTTGAAGGCAAGAAGATTCACCTCTCACTCTCGCATGAAGTCGGAATAGCGAGTGCAATGGTGGTGATCGAAGAGTGAGTGAGCCACGCGCCTATGTCGAGATCAATCTCAAAGCTATCGCATCAAATATCGCTCACTTCAAGGCAATCAGTGATGCGCAGATCATGGCAGTCGTTAAAGCAGATGCTTACGGCCATGGACTTTTGGAAGTTGCCAGAACTGCAATCGAATCAGGCGCATCGTGGCTTGGCACTGCGCTCTTAGAAGAGGCGCTACTCCTTCGCAGCGCCGGCATCACCACACCAGTATTGGCGTGGCTGACCCCGCCCGGAGATGACTTTGATGCCGCACTTCACCAATCCATCGATCTCTCGGTCTCTTCCCTTGCGATCCTGGAAGAAGTTCTAGCAGCGGGTGAGAGAACAGGAATCACGCCACGTATCCATATTGAAGTTGATACCGGCATGACACGTGGTGGATTTTTGGAGGAGTGGGATTCATTCCTTGTGAGATTACGCGAAGTGAAAGGGTCACTTCATATCGTTGGATTCTGGACTCACTTCGCCAGAGCTGATGAACCTGATTCAGATTTCACGGACCAGCAGATGATTCTCTTCAATGTGCTTCTCAATGCGCTGCAAAGCGAGGCTATCTATCCAGAGATCGTCCATGCCGCGAACTCAGCTGCATCGCTGGCTCATTCAGGGTCACATAAGCAGATGATTCGATTGGGAATTGCGATGTACGGCTTGAGCCCAGATGTTACGACCATGGGAAGTTCGGCTGACCTTGGGTTGATTCCGGCGATGAGCATCAAGGCAAAACTCGTCAATGTGAAACGTGTACCGGCGCTTTCGCGCGTGGGCTATGGCGGCACTGGTGTGACAGATCGCGATACCCAACTCGGTATCGTCTGTATGGGATATAGCGATGGCCTTCCCCGAAGAGCAGACTCGACTGCAGGAGTCTCTTATAACGGAGAACTAGCTCGGTTAATTGGCCGAGTATCGATGGATCAATGTGTTGTGGATCTAGGGGCCGATTCGACTGCGTTAGCCGGTGAATATGTCACAGTGATCGGCGAAGATGGATTTAGCGCTGATGATTGGGCGAGCGCGGCGGGCACGATTAATTATGAAATAACCACAAGAATCGCCACCCGACTGCCTAGAATCTACCTTCGGTAATAGCTTCAATGGTGAAGAATTCATGAAGGGGAGTATCTCGTGACCAACGATCAATCGCTCCTCTCTGTCGAAGGCGTGAACGTTCACTTCGGCGGGCTCAAGGCGCTCTCCGATATTCACTGTGCGGTTAATCCCGGTGAAGTCGTTGGTTTAATCGGCCCCAACGGCGCTGGCAAGACGACGCTCTTTAATGTCCTCTCGGGAATTGTTAAACCCGATTCTGGCTCACTTACTCTCCACGGTCAGAAGCGGGAATGGTTAGAACCATACGAACTTGTTGAGAATCAAATCTCCCGAACACTTCAGGGTGTTGGACTCTTTGGCGATCTCACTGTTCTCGAAAATGTCATGATTGGCGCCGAACTGCACGCATCGGCCGGATTGTTGCGATCGATCTTTGGTGCATCGAAGAAGAGTGAAGATGATCTTCGGGCACGTGCTCAGATCGCGCTGGAAAATACCTATTGCGCCGATATCGCTCATGTCCGCGCGGATTCACTTCCATATCCGATCACCAAGCGAGTCGCCATTGCCCGTGCTCTTGTGAGCAATCCAAAGCTGCTCATGTTGGATGAACCAGCAGGTGGCTTAGGTTCGCACGATATCGAATGGATGAAGGGCATGATTCGTAATATTCGCGGACGTACCTCTGTCCTCATCGTTGAGCACCATATGGATGTCGTCATGAATGTCTGCGATCGAATCTATGTCCTGAACTTTGGTGAGTTGATTGCCGAAGGAACACCGGCGCAGGTGCGCGAAAACCCAGCAGTTATCGCTGCCTACCTTGGCACTCAGGGGGCTTCCTCATGACGCTCAAAGTTGAACAACTTCACGTCCAGCACGGCGCAATCACGGCGATTGAAGATCTTACTTTCACGATCAATGAGGGCGAACTAGTCACCATCATCGGCAGCAATGGCGCGGGCAAGACGACGCTCCTTCGCGCCCTGTCGGGGCTCTTGCCAGTCTCTGCCGGAAGTGCGAGTTGGAAGGGTGAATCCATTCTTGGTAAGCGCCCAGAAGATCTCGTTCGTCGAGGCATAGTGCATGTATCTGAAGGCAAGGCAGTGATTCCCGAGTTGACCGTGGCCGAGAATCTTGAGTTGGGTGGAATTTGGCGTAAAGATAAGAGCGATGTTGCAGCAGCAACTGCTGAAGTCCTCGAACTCTTTCCGCGACTTGGCGAGCGGTTGAAGCAAGGCGCAGATACCTTGTCAGGTGGCGAACGTCAGATGCTGGCAATCGGTCGATCCATTATCGCCAGGCCGCAATTACTTCTTTTAGATGAGCCATCACTCGGTCTTGCACCTCTGATTATCGAACAGATCTTCGCCGCAATCGATGCGCTACGCCATCGCTTGGGATTGACAGTTGTCTTGGTCGAGCAGAATGCAATGTCAGCGCTCTCCATTGCCGACCGTGGAATCATCATCAACCTCGGTCGTGTAGTCGGATCAGGATCTGCGCAAGCGCTACTCAACGATCCAGCCCTTCGATCTGCTTACTTGGGGTACTAATGCAAATATTTATTAACACGATTCTCGTTGGACTCAGTAGTGGTGCGATCTACTCACTGATGTCACTCGCCTTGGTCTTGGTCTGGCGCTCTACCCGTGTTGTGAACTTTGCGGCAGCAGGTCAGGCAATCCTCTCGACCTATATTGGCTACGAGGCGATGTCGTCGATGCACAATTATTGGTTATCTCTGCCAGTCGCGATCCTGGCCGGTGCCGGAATTAGCGCACTCGTTGAGGCACTAGTGATGCGCCCGCTGGCGAAACGAAGTAAAGGCACTCCAGTCGAAGCTATTGCGCCAGTCATTGCGACTCTTGGCGTATTGGGCGGAATTCGAAGTCTGGCTGGATTGATCTGGGGCAACAACTTCATTCAATACACATCACCGCTTTCTAGCAAGGGTTACACGATCGGCCAGACCACGATTCCATTCTCACCTCAAAATGCGGCGATCGTTATTGGCGCAGTTGTCGTGATGGCTATGTTCGCTGCGATCTTTAAATTCACCAGACTCGGACTTGCTCTGCGAGCAGCAAGTTTCCAACCCGAGATCTCGCGATTAGCAGGCGTACGAGTAGATCGCATTCGCACTATTGGGTGGGCCTTTGCGGGTGCAGCAGGAGCTGTTGCTGGCGCCTTAGTCACACCAACAAGTTATCTCTCGCCAAATTCACTCGACCTTCTCTTGGTCAGTGGCTTTGTCGCAGCGGTTATTGGTGGACTCGAAAGTTTGATTGGTGCAGTTGTGGGCGGAGTAGTTCTCGGCCTTGGATTTGCATTTATCTTGCAGTACATCGGAACCTCTGTGACCTTTAGCGCCGCCTTCATCATCTTGGTCATTGTGCTTCTTATTAGGCCACAAGGAATATTTGGACGAAGGAGTGGCCGTGAAGCATAAATCTCCAATTCGTAGATTAGCCATCTTGCTTTTCATTGGCGCACTTCTCATTGCCGCAAGTGGTCGAGTAGATCAACTTCGCGCTTATCAAGGTGCACAGGTTGCGATCTTTGCGATTGCGATTTCAGCAATCGTTCTCTTAACAGGATATTCGGGTCAAATCTCACTCGGACATGGCGCCTTAATGGCGGTCGGGGGATATGCAGCTGTTCTCTCTCGAACACATTGGAATATTCCGTATCCTCTCTCATTCATAATTGGCTCAGCGGTCGCCGGAGTATTTGGCTTCTTGCTTGGAATAGCAGCGGCGCGATTGAAGGGTCCCTACCTTGCTGGAACAACTCTCGCTCTCGCAGTTGGGCTTCCTTCACTGGCGAATCAATTCCACGTTCTTGGTGGCGAACAAGGTCTGACCTTTGATGCCGGCAATGTGCCATCGTGGCTCGGAAGTGACTTTTCACAATATCGATGGTTCTTTGTCGTCACTGTGATCGCCGCAATCGCCGTTTTCTGGCTACTTCGCAATTTGTTATCAACTCGTTATGGAAGGCGTTGGCGGGCGATTCGTTCTAATCCGACCGCAGCGGCGCTTGCTGGGATCAATGTTGGACGGGCAAAAGTATTGGCATTTACGCTCAGTTCTACCGTTGCAGGGCTTGCTGGCTCGTTATTTGCCATGCTCCTTGGATTGGTCGCACCACTGGCCTTTACCTTGACCCTCTCTTTCACTCTCGTGACAGGTGCGGTGCTTGCAGGAGTCAGCAACCTCGGGGGTAGCATTGTTGGTGCAGTGGTTTTGGTCTCGATTCCAGAACTCTCGAATGCAGCAGCATCGCACTTCGGGGGATCGGATAAAGTGACTGCAAACCTACCTGGTGTTATCACGAGCGTGCTCTTGATTGCGACGGTGCTCTTCATTCCGAATGGACCGAAGATGCCGAAACTCTCTCGCCAGTAAAACTTCATATCGGCAGTTCCTACATACCCTCAATGGAAGGAAATACATGTTCGTTCAGCGTCGAACAAAAGGCGGAATTTTTGCGGCAGCAGTAGTTGCTGCGGCAGCACTTGTTGCAAGTGCACTTCCTGCCCATGCAGAGACTGGTGTAACCAGCTCGACAATTAAACTCGGAGTAACACTCCCTCTCACCGGCGCAGCAGCACCTGGCTATAACAAGATTCCAGCTGCTATGAAGGCCTACTTTGACTACGTCAATGCCAACGGTGGAGTAAATGGTCGTCAGATCAAGCTCGTTGTAAAAGACGATGCATACTCACCATCACAGACACTCTCAGTGACAAATGACCTCATCCTTAAGGATAAAGTTTTTGCATTGGTCGGAACCCTCGGAACCGCAAACAATGAAGCGACAACTCGCTTGGTCAATAGCCAAGGTGTCCCACGCCTCTTTGTAAATACCGGCTTCAGTGGTTTTGCCGATATGAAGAAGTACCCAACAACATTCCCACTCTTCCCTTCTTACGCAACTGAAGCGAAGATCATGGGCAAATACCTCTCCGATAACTTCGCAGGCCACAAGGTCGCACTCATCTACCAAGATGATGATTTCGGAATGGATGCGCTCAAGGGCTTCAGCACTGCTGGAACAACCTTCGTCGCGAAGATTCCTTACGCTGCACTCTCACAGGCTGATCCTTCAGTGATCGGCAAGTGGGTTACCTCAATCGTCGCCTCAGGTGCAGATACCGTAGTGATGTTTGGTGTGACAAGCGCAACTGGTGCCCTCGCTGGCGGCCTATATAAGGCTGGCCTCATCGGCAAAGTCCAGTTGATCCTCGGATCAGTCGGTAGCGATGGAACAACGCTCAAGGGCCTCCTTGGACCATTGGCGCCAGCACTTGCTGGTTCGATCGCAGCATCATTCTTGCCTTCACCTTCAGATGCGACTGATGAGTACATCACTCAGTTCAAGGCGATCAACACTCAGTACAACGCAGGAGCAACCTTCGACAACAACGTCCTTGTAGGTATGAATACCGCAATGATGACTGTCCAAGCACTTCGCGCTGCTGGCATGAGCCCAACACGGGCATCTCTGATCAAGGCGATTGAGACTAAGGGTTCAACCTGGGCATCAGCCGCGTTCTCCCCACTTCTCTACAGCGCTAAGAGCCACGTCGGATATACCGGCTACTGGTTCGGAAAGCTTGGCCTTGATGGAAACGCAGTTTCTGTTGATGGTCCAGGTAAGTACACCCTCTACACAACCGATTCTGGCAGCGGCGCCGTCGTTAAGGCAGCAGCAGCTCGTCCAGCAATGCCAGCGAAGGGATTGCCTAAAAACTAATGAAAATCTCATCTATGCATAAGAAGGTCGCTGTACTCGCAACTTCTGCACTTGCAGCACTTGCCTTTACATCCGCACCAACCGCTGCACACGCAGCACCTTTGTGTGACGGCAAGTTCCCAGTCAATTCATGCGTAGGCGTAACTTCAGATAGTGCGCCATACTCAATGATGGTTCCTGCAAACTTTAATGGAACGGTCTACCTCTACTCACATGGATATCGCTACAACGTTGATATTCCATCTGCTATCCCTCTTATCGGTGGATACAAGATCACAAATACACCTCAGCCTGGTCCAAATGCATCTGTCATCGGATACTTGCTCGGCAAGGGTTTTGCAGTAATGGGATCAGGTTTCGCCCGTCAAGGTTGGAATGCTGATTCTGGCGTTGCTACCGATGTCGAACTGATCAACACCTTCAAGACTCAATTCACCAAGACCACTCACGTTATTGCGTGGGGTGAGTCACTTGGCGGATTTATCACACAGGGTCTAGCAGAGAAGGTTGGAACTCAGCTCTCAGCTGCTGCTCCACTCTGCATGGCGACCTCGACAGTTGAAGCCGAACTTAAGATGGCGGGAGACTTCCTCTGGGGCGTCAAGACCTTCTTCGATCCAAGCATTAAGGCCGGTAACTACTCGGCTGGCGCTGCGGGATATGGCGAAGCAATGGTTGACCTCGGAAAGGTCTTCACGGTCATGGGCAAGCTCCAAGCCGGAATCGGCAAGGAACTCGTCACAGGCACACCATCATGGCCTGATACAACACCAGATGCAGTGAAGACCATGTTGGGATCAGTCCCATCACGTTCAGCTCTCTTGTTGATCGGTTTGATGGCTGGCATCCCAGCCCAGAGTGCACATTTTGATGGCACAACTGGACCAGGATCTGCTAACTCTTCAAGCTATACCGGTTTCGCACTTCTTGGTAGCCCATCACTTGCGATCCTTGAAAACGGAACAAATGCTGCAGCACTTGCAATCCTTGCGACCCTCGATGTCGAACAGCAATCAGGCGGGGCAATCTTTGATAACACAAAGACTGATTACTCTGCACAGGTCGCTTCTGAGGCCAGCACATATAGCGCAGCGCTCAGTGGCTCAACAGCCACAAATGGCATGCTCGCTTACCTTGCTGCTGCACCACGTGCAACAGCAACTCCAGCTGCAGTCACAAAGATGCGCGGCTTGCTCCAGTGGACCGGAAAGATCAGCGTCCCTGAAGTAACCATGGTTGGTGTCTCAGATCCAATTACACCTGCAGGTGCTTCAACCTACCTTGCAAACCAATATGCAACTCAATATGCAGCTCAGATTAAGGCGAACTTGAAGGCACACGTTGCACGTGGACCATCAAATCTCATCTCAATCTATGGCTTGACTCCAACTCACTACTCGACCTTTGATGCATCAGGTTCACCTGTCACATCAACTCCTGCAGCGAATGGAACAAACCACTGTAACTTCACAACGACTCAATATAAGACCGTTGCTGATCTGCTCGCTTACGCCTCAGAAAATGGCAAGCACCTCTCAGGCGGAAAACTGCTCACCGCAGTCCGCAAGATGGGCGGCTCAACCGTTGATCTGAAGTTCCAAGCAGCGCTACCTAAGTACTATTCCCAGGATTAATCTGCGGAAAGTAGTGTGAATGAAGGGCCCTGGGAGACCAGGGCCCTTCATTCATTTCAACACCGATTACTCTTACCCCATGGCCATTGTGAGATCTCCGGAAGCGATGAAGGATCTTGGTCGCCACCTCGGTGAGAATCTTCATGCCGGCGATCTCCTCCTCTTAAAGGGCGATCTAGGAGCCGGCAAGACTGCGCTCACCCAGGGAATAGGTGCAGCTCTTGGGATTACAGGAATCACTTCACCCACATTCGTAATTTCACGGATCCACCATGGCAAAGAAAATCTCGTCCATGTCGATGCCTACCGACTCATTGGCGAACCGCTGGCGATCTTCGATGATTTAGATCTGGATTCACATCTGCAAAGTTCGATCATCGTGATCGAGTGGGGCGAGGGTTTTGTTGATCGCCTTGCCGACTCATACCTTGAAGTAACGATTGCATTTGGCACTGGTGAGAACGATCGGGTCGTGACATCAAAGGGTCACGGCGCCAGATGGCGTGGATTTGATCTATGACCACAATTTTGGCGATTGATACATCAACTGATCGCACTTCAGTAGCGATTGTTCACGATGGCAAGGCGCTCATCGAACTCCATCACGATGACCCACTTGCTCATGGTGAAGTGCTTCCCAAGTTAGTTCAAGAGGCATTAGCCGTAGAGAACAAGATTGATCTTGTTGCTATCGGAATGGGACCTGGTCCATTCACCGGCCTTCGGGTTGGGATCGCCTTTGGTCAGAGTTTTGCACTTGGTCGCGGGATCGAATGGCGGGGTGTCTCCTCACTTGATGCCATCGCAGTCGATGCGGGTGAGAGTGATTACATAGTTGCGATTGATGCGAGGCGGCGCGAACTCTTTTGGGCCAGATACTTTGAAGGCAAACGCGTCACTGAGCCAGCAGTGAGTGTTCATCAGATCGTCGAAGAGATGGGCGTGACGATCATTCGTAACCCACCTCGAGCATTAGCTATTGCTGAACTTGCTTCAGTGCAGAATCAACGGGAACCAGATTATCTTCGTCGACCAGATGCCTATCCACTGCCTGCGGGAATCACATTTCGAACCGCGAATGCCATGGATGCCATCGCGCTCTATGCGCTGGAGCAAGAGATCTATGCAGGTGAAGATCCCTGGTCACTTGCTCAATTTAAGGAAGAGATTGCGGCGAGCGATCGCTATTACCTGGTGGCGCTATCGGCCGGTGAAGTCATTGGTTATGCCGGCGTGATGCCCGCTGGCGATGTCACCGATATTTTGACGATGACGGTAGCGCCAGCATTTCGCCGCAAAGGAATTGCTCGCGAATTCTTAAAGCGACTCATTGATTGGTCTCGCAATAAAAAGGTTGAAGCGGTGATGCTTGAAGTGCGCAAAGATAACGCCGAAGCAATTCCGCTCTACGAAGCGCACGGATTTAGAAAGATTTCAGTGCGAGCCGATTATTACGGCCCGGGCAAGACTGCAATCGTGATGCGCAAGGAATTGCGGTCATGACGGGCCCACTTGTTCTAGGAATCGAAACATCCTGTGATGAGACTGCAGTTGGAATCGTCCGCGGTCGAACCTTGCTCGCAAATATCATCTCTTCGAGTGTGGAAGAACATGCCCGATTTGGTGGAGTTGTTCCAGAGATTGCCAGTCGTGCACATTTAGAGGCGATGCAATCAGTGATTGCCGAGGCCTTAACCCAAGCGAAAATCTCACTGAACGATCTCGATGCGATTGGTGTTACGGCCGGGCCTGGGTTAATTGGCGCGCTCTTAGTTGGTACATCTGCGGCATCTGGATTAGCCCTCGCCTTGGATAAACCGCTCTATGGCGTCAACCACCTATCGTCACATATTGCCGTTGATGCACTCGGAGAAGATGATGAGTTAGAACCGGCGATCGGTCTTCTTGTGAGTGGTGGACATAGTTCGATACTCAAAGTCGCAGATCTCGCTTCCGATGTCTTGGTTCTTGGTTCGACAATCGATGATGCGGCGGGTGAAGCCTTCGACAAGATTGCGAGATTGCTCGAATTGGATTTCCCAGGGGGACCAGCGATTGATCGATTAGCTCAATCGGGGAATCCGGCTGCGATTGATTTTCCACGTGGCCTCACCCATGCCAATGATCTGGGCGAGCATCTTTATGACTTCTCATTCTCGGGTTTAAAGACCGCCGTCTCGCGTTATCTTCAGCAGACTCCTGCTGCTATCCGTGCCGATGTGGCAGCCTCCTTTCAAGAGGCGGTTGTGGATGTTCTGCTCACTAAGGCGATTGGGGCAGCCAAGGCGAATGGCTTTGAATCCCTCATCATCGCCGGGGGCGTGGCAGCTAACAGCCGACTTCGATCAGAGGCGGCCAGACGCTGCGAAAGCGCCAAGATCAGGCTTCGAACCCCGCCTGCTGCGCTCTGTACTGACAATGGGGCGATGGTCGCAGCTCTCACCAGCCTGATGGTCCAAGGGGGGCAAGAAGGGAGCCCGGTGGGCTTTGGGGCTGATTCCAGCTCTGGATTGGAAAGGCTCCTCTGGCGCTAGTAGAGTCGGCTTTAGCACTCGCGGGGTTAGTCTGCTAATTGCAGGCCCTCGAGGGTGAAAGTAACCGAATCTTTTACTGAGAAGGAGCGCATTATGGCCATCGCCATTAAGCCACTTGAAGATCGTATTGTCGTTCAGGCTAACGCCGCCGAGCAGAAGACTGCTTCCGGGTTGGTCATTCCAGATACCGCACAGGAGAAGCCACAAGAAGGCACCGTTGTTGCAGTAGGACCAGGTCGTTTCGACGACGGCGTCCGCACTCCAATGGATGTCAAGGTTGGCGATGTCGTTCTTTACAGCAAGTACGGCGGAACAGAAGTGAAGTACAACAACGAGGAGTACCTCGTACTCTCTGCTCGCGATGTACTCGCCATCATTGAGAAGAACTAACCACGATGGGTAAGAGTCTTCAATTTGATGAGACCGCTCGTCGTGCAATGGAGCGCGGTGTCAACATTCTCGCTGACACTGTCAAAGTAACCCTCGGGCCTAAGGGTCGCAATGTGGTTATCGCGAAATCATACGGAGCCCCGCTCATCACTAACGATGGCGTGACCATCGCTAAAGAAATCGAACTCTCTGATCCAGCCGAGAACATGGGCGCACAACTTGTGAAGCAAGTTGCTGAAAAGACCAATGATGTCGCTGGTGATGGAACAACAACTGCCACAGTCTTGGCACAAGCAATGGTGAAGGAAGGTCTACGTAACCTTGCAGCCGGTGCACAGCCAATGGAGATCAAGCTTGGAATCGAAGCCGCTGTTAAGGCAGTCGCAGAAGAGCTCAAGAAGAACTCAAAAGCAGTTTCTGGAAAGTCCCAGATTGCAGATGTTGCAACAATCTCTGCACAAGATAAGGCGATTGGCGATCTCATTGCAGAAGCGATGGATAAGGTCGGCAAAGATGGCGTTATCACTGTTGAGGAATCTTCAACAACGAACCTCGAACTCGACTTCACTGAAGGTATGCAGTTCGACAAGGGCTATATCTCGCCATACTTCGTGACTGACTCTGATCGTATGGAGACGGTCCTCGATGATGCCTACATCTTGATCTCTGGCCAGAAGATCTCAGCCCTCAGTGAGATCCTGCCAGTCCTTGAGAAGGTGGCTCAGGCTAATAAGCCACTCTTGATTATCGCTGAAGATGTTGAAGGCGAAGCGCTTTCAACTCTCGTCGTGAACCGCATGCGCGGCACATTCACATCAGCTGCTGTTAAGGCGCCAGGTTTTGGTGATCGTCGCAAGGCGATGCTCCAAGATATTGCAATCCTTACCGGTGGTCAGGTTATTTCAGCCGAGGTTGGTTTAAAGCTTGATGCTGTCACACTCGATCTCCTAGGTCGCGCTCGTCGCGTTGTCATCACAAAAGATGCAACCACGATCGTCGATGGCGCAGGCGAGAAGGCTGATGTTGCAGCACGCGTAGGCGAGATCCGAAACGAACTTGCTAACACTGACTCTGATTGGGATCGTGAGAAGCTTCAAGAGCGCGTTGCGAAACTTGCCGGTGGCGTCTGTGTCATCAAAGTTGGCGCACATACTGAAGTTGAACTCAAAGAGAAGAAGCACCGTCTTGAGGATGCAATATCAGCGACTCGCGCAGCAGTAGAAGAGGGCATCGTTGTTGGCGGTGGAGCTGCACTCGTGCACGCTGCATCAGCACTCGATGGCGACCTCGGACTCACTGGTGATCGCGCTGTTGGTGTGCGTCTTGTGAAGAAGGCTTGCGATGAACCACTTCGTTGGATTGCAGAAAATGCTGGCCACGAGGGTTATGTCGTCGTAGCTAAGGTTCGCAGCATGAAGCCAAATGAAGGCTTCAATGCCGGAACCGAGGTTTATAGTGATCTCGTTGCAGATGGCGTCATCGATCCAGTAAAGGTGACACGTTCAGCACTTGCTAATGCAGCTTCTATTGCAGCGATGTTTATTACAACCGAAGCACTGGTCTTTGAAACTCCAGATGATCAGAAGGAAGAGGCTGCTTCAGGACATGGACATTCTCATGGACCTGGCGGGCACTCACATTAATTGACCCAATAAAAAATCCCCCGCCGAAGATCGGTGGGGGATTTTTTTATCTCAGTTATGAAGCGGTAGAGAACTCGCTTACAGCCGCAACAACTGCAGGGTTGCGGCCTTCGATAATCGCGAGGCGATCATCTTCGGAGAGACCACCCCAGATGCCATATGGCTCCTGGACAGCGAGCGCATGCTTTCGGCAGGCCTCGATCACTGGACACGATGCGCAGATAGCTTTGGCGCTATTTTCACGGTTGCGTCGGCGGGGACCACGTTCGCCATCTGGATGGAAGAAGAGTTCAGTAGGCAGATCGCGGCATGCGCCCTCGTACTGCCACTCCCATTCGGAGGCGACGGGCCTTGGAAGTCGTGCTGTTTCGTTCATAGCCATAGGCTACAACCGATTCATAGGTTGTTCAAGCCCCGACGCGATATGAACCGGTTATGAAGCGATTTGAAGTAGAGAGTTTCTGTGACCTGCACCATGATTAGCGCGTGAGCGCCCCTAAAAGTTCCGGAAGTCCGGAGAGCGGCCACCTGACGGTGGCGGCGGTCGCACGTCGCCTTGGGGTAGCCCCGGGGACGCTGCGGACCTGGGACCGGCGATATGGCTTGGGACCATCTGACCACAGTGAAGGTCACCACCGTAAATACTCTGAGGCCGACCTTGCTCGATTGATCGTCATGCGTCGCTTGATCATCTCTGGCGTAGCACCTGCGGATGCTGCTCAAGAAGCGCTGGTAGCCACTCCGGAGTCAGCGTTAACCACTACCGAGATCTTCTCTGCCGTGGATGAGAGTGCCTTGATCGAACAACTTCATCGGGCTGCCTCTGCCTTAAATGGCGATCTTCTGGAAGAAGGTTTGGCCCAGTACCTCGCCGATCACACGGTCGAACAATGCTGGCAATCGGTCATGGCGCCACTTCTCGTTCGGGTCGGCATCGAATGGGAGAAGAGTGGCAAGGGCATTGAAGTCGAACATCTCATCTCTGGCGCAATTCTTCGAGTATTGAATGCTCGAATCTCGGGTTGTGAAAAGAGCGCGATGCCGCGCCCAGTACTTATCGCCAGCGTCGGTGAAGATTCCCATTCATTAGCGATCACCGCTCTTGCTGCTGCGCTCACAGATCGAGGTATCTCTGTGCAGTTCCTCGGAGCCCGAACACCAGCAGTTGCAATCAATGAGGTCGTTCGCAAAGTCGCGCCATCGGCGATCTTTCTCTGGGCGCAGATGATTACTCACGCCGATGTCGAGATCATCAAGGGGATTCCCTCAATTCGTCCAAAGCCGCTGGTCCTTGTCGGTGGTCCGGGTTGGGATTCATGTGACCTCACTGGAGCTCAACGCGTGGATGATCTGATGGCTGCCTGCGCTGATATTGAGCGTGCAGTAGGGCTATAAAGCCCTACTAGACTTAAGCCCATGCATGAGGCTGCTCGCGAAAAAGTCGTACTCCTAGGTCTTACCTACGACGATGTCCTGCTCCTGCCCGACGCCTCCGAGGTAGTTCCTTCTGAAGTCGAGACGAAGACTCGCCTTACTCGAGGCATTGAGTTATCAATCCCGATCGTCAGCTCTGCGATGGATACCGTCACAGAGAGCAAGATGGCTATTGCTGTGGCGAAAGCCGGTGGCATCGGAATCATTCACCGCAATCTGCCAATCGCGGCCCAAGTTGAAAATGTGATTGCCGCGAAAAAAGTGGGGATAGTCGGCGCAGCAGTCGGAGTTGGCGATGATGGTTTTGCTCGAGCATCCGCACTCATAGAAGCAGGCGTCGATGTCGTTGTTGTCGATACGGCACATGGACATCACCGCGCAGTTCTCGATGCGATCGCACGCATCAAAAAGTGCTTCCCTCAGATTCAAATTATTGGTGGCAATGTTGCAACTCGATCAGGCGCTCAGGCACTCATTAATGCTGGTGCCGATGCAGTCAAAGTTGGTGTTGGTCCTGGATCAATTTGCACCACACGTGTTGTTGCAGGAGTCGGCGTACCTCAAGTGACCGCAATTATGGAAGCGCATAAGGCCTGCTTCGTTGCAGGTGTCCCACTGATCGCAGATGGTGGTCTCCAATATTCAGGCGATATCGCCAAGGCGATCGTTGCAGGTGCCGATACCGTCATGCTTGGATCCCTCCTTGCTGGTTGCGATGAATCACCTGGTGAATTAATCGAACTCAATGGCCGCAAATACAAGGGTTACCGTGGCATGGGATCACTTGGTGCGATGCAATCTCGGGGCGAGCAAAAGTCGTATTCCAAAGATCGCTATATGCAAGATGACGTTCTCGCTGAAGATAAATTGGTTCCAGAAGGAATTGAAGGCAAGGTCGCTTACCGCGGGCCAGTCGGGACTGTTCTGCACCAACTCGTTGGTGGGCTTCGTTCGGGAATGGGATACGCAGGCGCTGCCACCATCGAAGATCTCCAACGTAATGGCCAACTCATTCAGATTACTGCGGCAGGGCTACAAGAGAGCCACCCACACGATGTTCTAGATATTGCCGATGCTCCAAACTACAACCGAGGTGCTAAATAAATGAACGAGATTGAGATTGGGCCCGGAAAGCGCGCTCGCCAGGCATACTCTTTTGACGATATTGCGATAGTCCCAAGCCGTCGAACCCGCGACCCAGAAGAGGTTTCGATCTCATGGCAGATCGATGCCTACAAGTTCGCCCTTCCCATGCTTGCTGCCCCTATGGATTCAGTCGTATCGCCAGAGACCGCAATTGCGATCGGCAAACTTGGTGGCGTTGGCGTCTTGAACCTCGAAGGTCTCTGGACGCGTCACGAGGATCCTCGGATTGCGCTCGCTGAGATTGCATCACTCCCACAAGAACAAGCGATCTCGCGCATGCAAGAGCTTTACTCTGCGCCGATCCAGGTCGAACTTATGAAAGCTCGCATCGCAGAAATTCGCGCCGCTGGCGTTACCGTTGCAGCGGCACTCTCACCGCAACGCACCGCACAATTTGCTAATGATGTCATCAAGGCTGGCGTGGACCTCTTCGTTATTCGCGGAACCACAGTCTCGGCCGAACACGTTGCGACCAAGAGTGAACCACTGAATTTGAAGAAGTTTATCTACGAACTCGATGCACCTGTGGTTGTTGGCGGATGCGCCACTGGCACTGGCGCCCTTCACCTCATGCGTGCTGGCGCAGCTGGTGTACTTGTTGGCTTTGGTGGCGGATCAGCTCATACAACTCGCACTGTTCTCGGTATTTCAGTACCGATGGCCTCTGCTGTCGCTGAAGTAGCTAGTGCACGACGCGATTATTTGGATGAATCTGGCGGACGTTATGTTCACGTTATTGCAGATGGTTCAGTTGGAAGTTCGGGCGATATCGCAAAAGCGATTGCGTGTGGCGCAGATGCCGTCATGATGGGATCTCCGCTAGCTAAGGCGCACGAGGCACCAGGCAAGGGTTGGCACTGGGGACTTGAAGCAGCTCATGAAGAGTTGCCACGAGGTAACCGTGTTCGCGTCGGCACAGTTGGATCGCTAGAAGAGATTCTTACTGGGCCTTCTCATACCGCCGATGGTTCGATGAACCTCTTTGGTGCGCTCCGTCGTGGCATGGCCACATCTGGTTACTCAGATCTCAAAGAGTTCCAGCGCGTAGAAGTTGTTATCGCACGTGCCTGATCAAGAACTGGTACTTGTCGTTGATTTTGGTGCACAGTACGCGCAATTAATTGCCCGTCGTGTTCGCCAGGCACAGGTCTATAGCGAAATCGTTCCTTCATCAATGCCGGTATCAGAGATGCTTGCCAAGAAGCCGAAGGCGATCATTCTCTCGGGCGGGCCTTCAAGCGTTTATGCCCAAGGCGCACCAACTCTTGATCCAGCGATCTTTGATCACAAACTACCAATCTTTGGTATCTGTTATGGCTTCCAGGCAATGGCGGCTGCACTCGGTGGTGTTGTTAGCCAAACTGGTAAATCAGAATTCGGTCGAACATCAATGACCCATTCGGGCACGTCGCAGTTGCTTGCCGGACTTGATTCAGAATTTCGTGTCTGGATGTCGCACGGAGATAGCGTGACGACTGTTCCTGCTGGTTTCACATCGACGGCTTCAACTGAAGATACACCGATCGTTGCCTTTGAAAGCAGTGATGCACTCCTTGCCGGTGTTCAATTCCATCCTGAGGTTCTTCACTCTGAAAATGGCCAAGAGATTCTTCGCCGATGGTTGATCGATATCGTTGGGTGCAAACCCATCTGGAATTCACAGAACATTGTTGCGACCGAGATTGCAAAGATTAAAGAGCAGGTCGGAACCAAGCGAGTGATCTGCGGCTTATCAGGTGGCGTGGATTCAGCGGTAGCTGCTGCCATTGTGCAGAAGGCAATCGGAAGCCAACTCACCTGCGTCTTTGTTGACCACGGTCTCTTACGTGAAGGTGAAGCAGAACAAGTCGAGAAGGATTTTGTAGCTGCTACCGGAGTTTCACTCATGGTCGTTGATGCTCGCAAAAAATTCCTCGACGCACTTTCTGGCGTAACAGATCCAGAGACGAAGCGAAAGATTATTGGTCGCGAATTTATTCGCACCTTTGAAGAGGCTGCTCGTGAATTATCAGCTCATGAATCCGTGGATTTTCTTGTTCAGGGCACTCTCTATCCTGATGTCGTTGAATCAGGCGGGGGAGAGGGGACTGCAAATATTAAGTCCCACCACAATGTAGGTGGCCTTCCTGATGACCTTCAATTCGCACTGATCGAGCCATTGCGTACCCTCTTTAAAGATGAAGTTCGCGAAGCTGGCCTCGAACTCGGCCTGCCAGGTGAGATTGTTTGGCGCCAACCATTCCCGGGCCCTGGCTTAGCCATTCGCATCATCGGTGAAGTTACTGAGAATCGTCTTACAATTCTAAGAAAAGCCGATTTAATCGTCCGGGAGGAATTAAAGTTAGCCTCGTTGGATCGTGAGATTTGGCAGTGCCCAGTGGTTCTCCTTGCAGATGTTCGCAGTGTAGGAGTGCAGGGCGATGGAAGAACGTACGGTCATCCGATCGTTCTTCGCCCGGTCTCAAGTGAAGATGCGATGACTGCAGATTGGAGTCGTCTTCCGTACGATGTACTGGAGAAGATTTCAACTCGCATCACCAATGAAGTGCGTGAGATTAATCGAGTGACCCTCGACCTCACGAGCAAGCCACCTGGAACTATTGAATGGGAATAAAAATGGGAGTAAGAATGAAGCGTGTAAGCATCGTGGCGGTAACGTCGATGGTTGCGCTCTCTCTAATCTCATCACTCTCGTCATCGGCCTTCGCCTCCGAGAAGTCGAGTAAAGGAAAGTCCGCGCCTGCTCTCAAGTGTCGTCCAACCTCAGCTGTTGGACACCCGGCAATTAGAGTCGGAATTCCGACCATCAAAAAGGTCACCCCTAATTACACATTTACTTTTACAACAAACTGTGGCGATATCGTGATTGCGGCAGATGGTGCATCTGCTCCTATGACAACAACAGCTATGGCCTATTTGGCGAAGCAAGGATTCTTCGATCAGACTCTCTGTCATCGCTTAACGACTGCCGGAATCTTTGTCTTGCAATGTGGCGACCCAACTGCGACTGGTACGGGTGGTCCTAATTGGCAGGGTTATCGTGATGAGAACCTTCCAGCACAGCCAACAAAAGAGAATCCAACTGATTACCCAGCAGGGATCGTCGCGATGGCGAATTCCGGTCCTAATACAAACGGTTCACAATTCTTCTTGGTCTATGCGAACACCTCGCTTCCACCTTCATATACCCGGTGGGGAGTCATCACAAAGGGCTTAGATATTGTGAAGGCTATCGCCGCTCAGGGCACAACAACTGGTGGGCAAGATGGAACTCCGAAGCAGACTATTGCCATCGAAAAGGTAACTGTTCGCTAACTTTCACGGTAACGAGTTCTATCTATCCAAAACCGCACGAGCCAACTAGAGTTCCCTTCGATCTATCGAAGAGGAGTTCGCATGTCAGAGTTCGAGGTTACATCTCACTGGGTAACTATTAATGGGGCAGAGCTCTACGTCGAAGTCATTGGGGCCGGAGCGGGCAAGCCAGTTCTGATCGCCCATCATGGCGGCGGAGGTATCGGTTCATTCCACGAGCCCAAGTCGACCTTTGGCCCTCTTGCCGACCTCTTTCAAGTAGTTGTCTTTGATGCGCGCGGATGTGGCATAAGTAAGGGCGATGCGCCATTTTCACATAAGGCCTGGGCAGATGATGTCGAAGGACTTCGTGAATGGATGGGTGCAGAGCAGATCGTGATTGCAGGTGGGTCCTACGGTGGCATCATCGCTCTCGAATATACAGTTGCCTATCCCGATCGAGTGAGCGCAATGATTCTGCGAGATACCACTGCAGATAAAAGTAACTTTGAAACCTTGGTTGTGAATGCTCGCAAACAAGACCGAGTCCAGTTAAATTGGGAGAACTTTGATCGATATTGGTCAGGGCAAGTTCGTGATGATGCTGATTTAAAGGCACTTTGGGCCGAACTCATTCCGCTCTATGACTTCAACTACGATCCCATTGCTTCCGCAAAGGCGGTTGAGGCTGGCTTTTACCGACATGAGTCACATAATTGGTGCTTCGTTCATAATGTGCCCAACTACGACCTCAAGCCACAATTGCCTTCAGTGACCGCACCGACACTTGTGACTGTTGGGCGCACCGATTGGGTTACTCCAGTCGAGAGTTCGCAAGTAATCGCCGATCTCATTCCAGGCGCACAACTCGTCATCTTCGAGAAATCAGGACATTCGCCTCAACGGGAAGAGGCAGAGCTCTTCCAAAAGACAATGAGAGATTTCCTCTCAGAGACCATCGGAGTCCGATAAACCATGAAAAAAGTTGCAGTTGTCACAGGAGCAGGACACGGCATTGGGAAGCAGATTGCAGATGAACTTGCTGAGGCAGGCCATCTCGTCCATCGCGTCGACCTGCCAGAGGTGGATCTATCTAATTCACAGGCAACCAATGAATTCTTTGCCTCGATTGGACCCGTAGATATTTTAGTGAATAACGCCGGCGGAGTTGTCGGACAAGTTCATCATCCACTTGAAGAGATCACAGATGCAATGTGGGCGGCGATCTTTGGGGCGAACATAATGAGCACCTTCCACTGCACAAGAGCTGTGGTCCCATCTATGAAAGAGAAGAAGTGGGGGAGAATCGTCACCATCTCATCCGGTGCGGGACGTAGCGTTAGCCTTACTGGTATTCAGGCCTATGCGACTGCAAAGTCAGCACAGATCGCCTTTACTCGACAGATGGCCTTCGAACTCGGACAGCACGGCATAACAGTGAATTGCATCGCCCCAGGTTTTATTCTCTCCAATCCATCGACCCAGAAACAATGGGAGAGCTATGGCAGTGATGGACAGAAGAAGATTATCGATGCGATTGCAACTCGCCGCTTAGGTCAACCTCACGATATTGCGAATGCAGTGAAATTCTTTACTTCCGAGGATTCATCGTGGGTTACTGGTCAATGCCTATCTGTCGATGGCGGCCACTCACTCTTCTAGGAGTTTCACACTTCTCGAATTTATTGAAGATATGGCTCGATGATACGAGCGATATCTAAGAGATAGAGGTCCTCGTTCAGATCGCCCACAAGTTGTATACCTATGGGGAGCGCAGAGCATCGAGCTGGCAAGGTAATTGCTGGTTGACCGCTGACATTGAAGATCTCGGTATAGAGGCTCTCATAACTACCCAAGTCAGAATCAATGGGTGGCGTGGTCTCTGGTGCAAAGTATGGAACGGTCGGCATCATGAGCACATCCACCGCAGTCATATACTCCTGGAGCGCGAGAAGTGAGCTCTCTCTGATTCGCAGGCTCTCTTCATAACTTTCGCGCGTTATGGCCTCTCCTAGTAAGAAGAGTCGCAAAGTCTCGCCCCCAAAGTGCCCTGGCTCGTTCTTGGCCTTCTTCCCATAAATCTCCCACGCCTCATAGAGGACGATCGCCAAGAAAGCAGATCTAAAATCTTCTAGAAGTTCTGAGCCAATAGAGATGATCTCGAATCGATCTGACGGAAGATTTGCGATGATCTCGTTGAAGCGAGCGATGATCTCAGGATTATTTCGCGGATCAGATATGAGTGCTTTCGGGATACCTAATCTTATTTTTGCGGGAGCGCTGCTTCGCGTGAGCGGGAGAGAGGCGGCTGCGATAAGCGCTGCCTCAATAAGATCAAGAGAATCAGAGATAAAGCCGAGGTGATCGAGTGTCGGTGATAATGGCGTCACTAGATCCAAGGCGATCGCGTGCGAGGTGGGCTTCAATCCGATTACACCGCAATACGCAGCCGGAATCCGAATCGATCCGCCAGTGTCTGTGCCTATAGCCAAGTTTACAATTCCGGCCCCAACGAGTGCGGCTGAACCTGCGCTCGACCCACCAGCAGTGAGCCGCGAGTCAATGGGGTTTCTCGTCTCTGGGATCTCTGGATGCTGCGCGCCAGCGGCATATTCCAGCAAGGATGATGTGGCAACAATTTTCACACCTGCATCAAGGAGAGAAGTGATTGCAGAGGCTGTAGCAACTTCTCGTGACGAATCTGCCATATCTCTAGGGTTGCCATTGCCGCGGCGATATCCCTTGAGAGCGATCATGTCCTTAACGACTACAGGTAGGCCGTGCAGTGCCCCCTGGATGGCGTCAGTGGCCGAAGAATGGCCTTCAATCGCAGGTTCGAAAATCTCAACAACCGCATTGAGCTCGCAACCCCTACCTCGAAGGGCGTCATAGATCTCAGTCAGGTTGGACATAGGATGCAAGAGTAAGACCAGATTCCTCTCCTGCAACCTGAATTTACCTGATGTGTCTTGTTCATGTCTTATCCATGTCATTTTCAAAGTTCATTATTACAACTTTGTAACATCTGCAGGGAATACCCTCCTAGACCAGCCCACCCCAAAAAATCAATCCCATTTACCTAGTGCTATTTGGGGGGTTTTAACATACTCTGTCGTGATTGCAACGAGGTGGATGGTCATTCATCCAGGGCTGACCTCTACTTCGGAAGCAATCTGATGTTTGATCACCTCAAACATTTACCCTCGATAGGAGTGAAATACATGGTAACTTCAAAGAAGTCACGTCGAGCGCTTGCACTCGCTGCGGTGGTCGTCGGTTCTTTGGTTGCAAGCATTTTGCCGGCAAGTGCCGATAATGCTGCACCAAAGGGTGATCTCGTTCTCGTGCGTAATCAGGATTTTGCAACATTTGATCCAGATCTTGCTCAGAACGATTCGATCTTTCCACAACAACAAATCTACGAAGGCTTGTACCGCGCAAGCACTGATGGAACAAAAATTGAACCATGGTTGGCGAAGAGCTATACAACTTCAGCTAATGGCCTAACCTGGACATTCAAACTACGCACAGATGTGAAGTTCTCAGATGGAACTCCATTGACATCAGGCGACGTAAAGTTCTCAATCGATCGCGCAACAAAGGGCGATGGTTGGGGCTTCCTCAACACAGCAATTGCGAGCGTAGATGCTCCTGCAGCTGACACAGTTGTTATCACCACAAAATTCAAGTGGGCACCATTGCTCGCTGACTTGGCTTCTTTCAGCAACTCAATCATGAAGAAGGATTTCGGTGGCGTTACAGCTGCTGAATACTTCAAGGCACCAATTGGTACCGGTCCATTCATGTTTGACCACTGGACACCAGGTACAGAGCTTAAGCTCGTCGCCAATAAGAAGTACTGGCAGCCAGGAAAGCCTTACCTCAACTCTGTAACATGGAAGTACGTTGTCGATGACAACACTCGTGAGTTCATGCTCAAGGGCGGACAGGCTGATATCAATGAAGAGCCACCAGCAGCGACTATCAAGTCATTGCAGGCTTCTCCAAATATCAAGGTAGGTATTTTCCCTGCTGCTGCATCAAACTTCCTCGCCTTCAACCACAAGGTTCCAGCACTTTCAGATGTCCACGTTCGTCGCGCAATCTCTTACGCAATCGACCGTGCTGCCATCAGCAAAGTTGTCTTCTCTGGCCTTGCAACACCTTCTAACTCATTCCTTGCTCCAGGAGTTCAGTTCTACGATAAGACAACTCCAGGACAGCAATTTGATCTCAAGAAGGCTGCTGCCGAACTGAAGATGAGTAAGTATGCAAAGGGTCTCAAGCTTGACCTTCTTATCCGTGGCGGAAATAAGACACATGAAGCAACTGCTTCAATTGTCCAAGCTGCGCTCAAGAAGATCGGCGTAACTATGACCATCACAGCTCAGGAGCCATCAGTTCAGCGTGCAACGCAGAAGAAGATGGAATACCAGATGACACTTACAGCTTGGACCATGGATATCGTGGATCCAGATGAGTTGTTGACATTTGGTTTGACTCCAGATGGCGGAACACACGCTTACTTCACCAACTACAACAATGCTGCTGTCAATGCTGCTGTTGTTAAGGGACAGACAAACGTGGATCCAAAGGTACGTCAGGCTGCATACTCCTTCGTTCAGAAGCAGACTGCAGAAGATGCATTTATGGCATTCACAGTTAACCCACCGTACCTCTATGCATGGACTAACAAAATCACTGGATTCTATGTTAATCCGTTGTATACCTATCGTATGGAAGATGTAAAGAAGGCTAGCTAAAGCTCATTCAGCTTTTAGCTATCTTCACATCGTCTAAAGAGTAAAAAAGAAGGGCCAACTTCTTGGTTGGCCTCACTGATACACGAGAGAACGGGTTTCATCTAAGTGAGTTATTTATCGTATGTAGGTAAACGACTACTTCAAATGATTCCCGTTCTCTTTGGTATTTCGATTGCTGTCTTTGCGATCGTGCATTCAATTCCTGGAGACCCGGCAGATGTCTTGTTGGGGCAGAATGCCACTCCAGCCAAGATCAAGATCATTAATCACCAACTGGGAATTGATCGCCCGCTCATCATTCAATATTTCAATTTTGTCTCTGATATTTTTCATGGATCCTTAGGGATCAGTTTCTATAACCATGAGCCTGTCTTCTCATTGATTCTGGCTCGGTTACCAATGACGGGAATGCTCCTGACCGGAGGTGTCCTACTCTCCATCCTGATCGCCCTGCCACTCTCGATTTTGGCTGCTTCAAAGCGTGGCGCACTGCGCGACCAAGTAGTCCGAGCAATTCCCATTATCGGATTGGGCATGCCGCAGGTCTGGGTCGGCGTGATGTTGATTCTCTTATTCGGACTTAAATTTCAAATCTTCCCGGTATCTGGCTTCGGCGATACCTTCCCAGAACGTCTTCGTTCTATCTTTCTCCCGTCACTCACAATTGCGATCCTTCTCTCGCCAATTCTCATTCGAAGCCTCAGGGCGAGCATGCTAGAAATTTTGGATTCGGATTATGTCCTCACGGCCCGATCTAAAGGAATTTCCACTGCTCGTATCACCCGAGTGCATGTACTCAGAAATGCCATCATCGCTTCCGTAACCGTTCTTGGTATCAATATCGCTTACCTTGTTGGATCTATGGTCGTCGTTGAAAGAGTTTTTGCAATGGCGGGTACTGGTTCGCTGATGGTTGATTCCATTGCCCGCCGCGACTACCCAATTGTCCAAGGGGTTACCTTGTATTTTGCAGTTGTTGTTGTCATCGTCAGTTTGATAACCGATTTGATCCATGCAGCTCTCGATCCACGGGTGGTTCTCAAATGAAATCTTCTAAGACGCTTTATGTTGGGGCGGGCATGCTGGGATTGCTGGCACTCGTTGCGATCTTTGCACCTCTCATTAGCCACTATGACCCAACAGAGCAAGATTTAATGAATACTCTGCTTGGGCCATCGATCCATCACTGGGTTGGCACAGATCCGCTTGGGCGCGATGTATTTACTCGTCTGATTTATGGTGCTCGCGTTGATCTTGCAATTGGCTTATCAGCAGTTATTTTGCCGTACATCATTGGCGTCTGTTTGGGTCTACTCAGCGCCTGGAAGGGTGGCAAGACAGACTCATTCATCATGCGTATCGTCGATACCTTCCTTGCCTTCCCGTTCTACGTTTTAGCTATCGCCCTTGTCTTCATCTTTGGCCCAGGAATTAAGAGCATTATCGTTGCCATCACATTAGGTGGATGGGTGGCCTACTGCCGCATCGTGCGATCAAATGTGCTTGTCGCCAAAGAACAGGACTACATTCATGCAGCAAGGCTTACCGGCCTTCCTGACCGGCGCATCCTCTTTCGTCACATGCTTCCCAACGTGATCTCGCAATCCATTGTCTTTGCGATGAGCGATATTGTTCTGAGTATCTTGGCCATCGTCTCGCTGGGATATTTAGGGCTCGGCGTTCCAGTTCCTACCGCTGAGTGGGGATCAATGATCCAAGAAGGACAGCCTTACATCACTCAACAATGGTGGCTCGCAACAGTTCCTGGCCTCATGGTTGTTTATGTTGGACTCTCTTTATCGCTCATTGGTGATGGCCTCGTAGCAAGGTTGGAGCGTTAAATGAACCCGCCACTAATTTCGGTCCAGAATCTGACCGTCGAAATCAAAACTGGTCGGGGACTCTTAAAGGCGATCCGAGGCGTCAGCTTCGATGTCAATCCAGGCGATGCAATTGGCATTGTGGGCGAGTCAGGAAGCGGTAAATCAATTACCCTTAAAGCGATTCTTGATCTACTGCCAACAAATGCTCGAGTAACCGGTGGCAAGATCTTCATTAACGGCCAAGATGTATCTGCGCTCAAGCCTAAAGCTCGTCGAGCATTGCTCTCCGAAAACTGTGCCATGATTTTTCAGGATGCAATTGCTGCACTCAATCCGGTGATCAAGATTGGTGACCAGATTGCAGAAGTCCCTCGCTATCGACTCGGCAAGAGCGAAGAAGAGTCGAAGAATATTGCGCTGACTTTGATGGCAAAGGTCGGTATCACCGATGGCGAATCTCGATACGATCTCTATCCGCATCAATTATCAGGCGGCTTACGTCAACGTGTGGCGATTGCCATCGCGCTATCGGGCGATCCCAAGATTCTCTTCTGCGACGAACCAACGACTGCTCTCGATGTCACAATCCAAGCCCAGGTACTGCGGTTACTGAAAGAGCTTCGCGAAAATTCCGGGCTAGGAATTGTTTTTGTCACACACGATCTCGCAGTGGTGAATGAGCTCTGCGACGACATTAAGGTGATGTACGCAGGAAAATTGGTAGAGACTGGCACAGTTGAGAATGTCTTCACTCGCCCAACCCATCCCTACACATTCTCTCTCCTCAAGGCAGCGCCAGACCCTGATAAGGCCGTTCATAGACTCTTCACGATCTCTGGCGAAGCCCCTAATCTCACCCAACCAGTCACTGCCTGCCCATTTGCACCTCGTTGCTTTGCAGCATCAGACCAATGTCAATCATCAGAACCCGAACTTCTTCCAATGGCTCAATCAATGAGTGCTTGCTTCCATAGCGAGAACCACGTGAACTGGGCTTCTGAAGATTCACAGAAAAGCGTGGCCCGATGACAACTACAAGCACTCAATCAGCAACCCCGACGGTTATTCAGGCGAAAGATGTCGTCAAGCATTTTGCCAAGCGTCAATCTCTCTTCGATCGCCTAAGAAAGAGAGAAGTCTTTAACGTCCCAGCTGTCGATGGGGTCTCCCTTCACATGGTGGCAGGGGAGACGCTTGGACTCGTTGGTGAATCTGGATGCGGAAAATCTACGCTCGGACGAACCTTGGTGGGGCTTTATACAACGTCATCTGGGAGTATCGAACTCGGCGGAAAAGTTGTTGGTGAAGAACGCACCCTGGAAGAACGTCGCAATGTGCAGATGGTCTTCCAAGATCCGTTCTCTTCCTTGAATCCAAGAATGACTGTCGGGCAGGTGCTTCGTGAAGCAATCACCTTCCACAAACTTGTCCCTGACGATAAAGTCGAAGAGCGATGCCTAGAACTTCTCTCACTCGTTGGACTTCCAAAGGACTCACTAGATTCCTACCCCCGCCAGTTTTCAGGGGGACAGCGCCAGCGGATCGGAATTGCTCGCTCACTGGCTCTTGAACCAAAGATCTTAATCGCAGATGAAGTTGTTTCAGCGCTGGATGTCTCTGTTCAAGCTTCGGTCGTCAATTTGTTGATGGATTTAAAGCGGGATCTTGGGCTCACAATGCTCTTCATCTCACACAACATTGCTGTGGTGCGTCAAGTAAGTGATCGCATCGCCGTTATGTATTTAGGTCGGATCGTAGAGACAGGTACTACGGAGGAAGTCTTCAATAATCCATCTCATCCTTATACCCAACTGTTATTGAGCTCTGTCCCAAAGATGACATCTGGCTCCCAGATCTCCAAGGCTCCTAGCGGTGAATTGCAATCAATCAAGAGCGCTCTTGTCGGATGCCGCTTTCGGAGTCGTTGCCCAATCGCTACGCCTGAATGTGCAACTACTGACCCGATGTTGGTACAGATTGGTTCAACGAATCACCAAGCTGCTTGCATCAATCTAAAGTAAGAACAGATCACGAAAAGAGAGAAGGCGAACGTGTCAGAGATTGTGATTATCGGAAGCGAACGAAGCGAGGCGGGGATTCCGGCTGCGATGGAGATTCTGCGCCGAGGTGGGTCAGCGATTGAAGCCGTAGAGCGTGGACTTATGGTCTGCGAAGATAACCTTGCCGATCATTATGTGGGAACTGGTGGGTTGCCCAATGCCCGTGGAATTGTCGAACTAGATGCATCCATCATGGTGGGATCGACCCGCGCTTTTGGAGCAGTCGGTGCAGTCAAGAACTTCCCGAATCCAATCTCAATTGCGCGCGCTGTCATGGAGAAGTTGCCACAGCATGCCTTGCTCGTAGGAGAAGGTGCAGAGGCTTTCGCCGATTCCCTCAGTTTTGCCCGAGCAGAACTCCTCACCGCTGAAGCCCGCGAACTCTGGCTCGAGCAACTTCGGAATATTCCGAAGGAGTCAATCGAAGGTGAGAATACGAAGGCCATGACGGGTGATCTCCGTTATCGCTTAGCTGCGATTGAATTAGTGAAGAAATTTGCACCACATGAAGGCCCATGGGGAACGATCAACATCATTGCAAAGGATCGTTCAGGTGAGATTGTTTGCGGCGTGAGCACCAGTGGCTACCCTTACAAGCATCCGGGCCGGGTTGGAGATTCATCTATTCCTGGAGCTGGAAATTACGCAGATATTCGATACGGAGCTGCCGCATGTACTGGTCGAGGCGAACTTTCACTTCGAAGTGGCACTGCACGAACCGTTGTTGAAAATATTCGTCATGGCATGAGCGCAGAAGATGCCTGTATGGAAGCGCTCAAAGAAGCCCGTGATCTCCCAGATGATTTCCGCGCCGAACTCCGTTGCCTGGCTCTCACCGCAGATGGTGCACATGGTGGCGCCGCGGGCATGGAGGGATCTACTTACACACTTATGACAGAAAGTTCGACCGAACCCGAGTTCCGACCACGAAAGGCACTACTATGAAAATCTACATCAGCTCGGATATGGAAGGCACTGCAGGCGTTGTCGATTGGAGCCAATGCTTGCATGGCAATCCTGAATACGGTTACTATCGCGAACTTCTTCAGAATGAAGTCAATGCAAGTATCGAAGGTGCGTTAGCAGCCGGAGCGACAGAATTTCTTGTGAACGATTCCCATTCGACTATGCAGAACCTCAAGCCAGCAACCCTCGCCGGAAATGCTCGATACCTATCAGGTAAGCACAAGCCGCTCTACATGATGCAAGGCCTGGATAGCTCATTTGATGCAATCTTCTTCGTGAGCTATCACGGCTCGATGAGCAGCGATAATTCTGTACTTTCACATACCTATAACCCACGCGCAATCGCTGATATCAAGCTCAATGGCAAGATCGTCTCAGAGGCCGGTCTCAATAGCCTCGTCGCACAGCATTATGGGGTTCCGATTGTTCTTGTTACAGGCGATGAGACAACCCGCATCGAGACCGAACTCTGGTCACCTGATGTTCGCTCTGCTGTTGTGAAAGAGAGCATTTCGCGCTTTGCTGCAAATTCCATGCATCCGGTCCAAGCATGCGAGCTCATTAAAGAGAAGGCAAAGGATGCAGTGTCGAACCTGGCAGCAATTCGTAAGCCCGAGATCACTCTTCCAGCAACGATCGAAATCCACTTCCACAATGGTGACTATGCCGAACAAGCAACGTGGATTCCAGGAACAACCAGAACCGGTGCTAAGACGGTTGAACTCACAGGTTCAGATCCGCTTGAACTCTTTAGACGTTTTGTCGCAACTGTCTTTCTCAGCCGCACAATTGTTGAACAGTAAGGATCCACGATGACTGATCTCAAAGGAAAGGTTGCCATTGTTACTGGTTCTGGAAACGGAATCGGACGCGCAACTGTTAAGAAGTTGGCAGAGTCAGGCGCAAGTGTGACTGTCTCAGATGTGCTCCCTGAAGATGGCGAACGCACTGTGGCAGAGATCATTGCTGCGGGTGGAAAGGCGATCTTTGTACGTGCAGATGTCTCTCAAGAGGCGGATGTGAAAAATCTGATCGACACAACAGTCAACACATATGGCGGCCTTGATATTTTGATTAATAACGCTGGTGTTGGAGGCGGTCAGTTACGGACGCACGAGATCGAGCTCGATGAATTTATGCGAGTGATGGCGGTGAATGTTGGAGGTACTTTCCTCTGTACTAAGTATGCGCTTCCACATTTCTTGAAGCAGCGCGATGGCAGAATCGTCAATATCGCTTCGACCTATGGATTAATTGGTGCACCTAAGGCTGCCGCCTACTGTGCCTCAAAAGGTGCGATTATCAACTACACCAGGCAGTTGACTGTGGATTATGCGCCGGATGGCATCCGTATCAATGCGATCTGCCCCGGTTATATCGATACGAGTTTGGGACGTCGACGCGCCACATTGGCTCCAGGTGAGCTAGAAGCAGCGATTGCACGTCGCGAGAAGGCCGCGTCGATGCAGCCAATCGGTCGACAAGCTCAACCTATTGAGGTCGCAAATGTTGCAGCATTCCTGGTCTCAGATGATGCATCATTCATGACAGGTTCAATCGTCACAGTAGATGGTGGTTGCGTGACAACCTTCAACTACGGCGAAGCCTCGAACTAATTACTTAGTAGCAACTACTTTGTAAGTCTCGGCAAATCGTCCTTCGGGAAGGCCCACAGCCTTTGCATTAATGGCGCCCCATTCACGGATTCGCTCGGCCATTGCATCCATGTCGGAGATTTGGCTGACATGTTCGCGTAGGGCACCGATCTTGCGATCGATGGTGCTCGTTGTATCCACGTAATGATCATTGAACTCATTCGTCATAACCCATGCCTCTGAGACGTTCCACGGCTCGAGACCTTCATCATTGAGTAGATCCGGGAAGGCGAAGGGATTACCGCAATCGGGATAGACCGCCTGCATCGCAGCTTCAGCTGCCGCCAGATGATCAGGATGTGATGCAAAGATCCGGTCGTAGTTGCGCTCTGGACTCTGCACAACGAGGCGCTGTGGTCGGACCTTACGGATGATGCGGACGATATCTTTGCGCAGGCCAATGGTGGGCTCGAGCAGCCCATCGTGATAGTTCAAGAAGTGGATATCGCTTACGCCAAGTACCCGACCAGCGTTGGTCTGTTCGCGTTGGCGAGTCTTGCGCATCTCATCGCGAGAGACGGTCAGGTCGCTGCCACCCTGGTCACCATTGGTGCAGATCGCGTAGGAAACTTTGATTCCGGCATCTGTCCATTGGGCGATCGTGGCGCCTGCGCCAAAATCAAGATCGTCGGGGTGCGCGGTGACGAAGAGAATTCTCTCAACGTCCTTATCGTCCATCGGTGGCATGCTCGTCCTATCTCGGGTCTATGCTCGCCTCGTGTCATTGGTAGAGGGTTTGAACCCACAACAGCAGGCGGCGGTAGTGCACGAGGGTACCCCGTTACTCGTCGTCGCCGGCGCAGGCTCAGGTAAGACTCGGGTCCTTACTCGAAGAATCGCCTACCTGATGGCAGAACGCGGGGCCGCGCCATTCGAGATTCTCGCCATCACCTTTACCAACAAGGCCGCGGCCGAGATGAAGGAGCGCGTCGCCGAACTTGTTGGCGATCGTGCGCGGAGCATGTGGGTATCAACCTTCCACAGCGCCTGCGTTCGCATCCTGCGCCAAGAAGCGGTTCGCCTCGGTTATTCCAACTCATTCACCATCTATGACTCAAGTGACAGCGTCCGCCTGCTCTCTACCATCATGAAGGATATGCATTTAGATTCGAAGCAATACACACCTCGCGCGGTCCATGCGATGATCTCGGCGGCGAAGAATGAATTAATGGGACCAGCTGATTTTCAACTGCAAGCTACAGATGCCTTTCAACATATTGTTGCTGAGATCTTTGCTCTTTATCAACGTCGGCTCCAATCTGCGAATGCGATGGATTTTGATGATTTGATTGGTAAGACGGTCGATGTCTTACAGAAGTATCCAGAGGCTCGCAATCGATATCGGTCACGTTTTAAACATGTTCTCGTTGATGAGTATCAAGATACCAATCACGCCCAATACATTTTGGTACGAGAGTTGGTTGGCACTATCCATGAGGCGATGCCGATTGCCGAGCTCTGCGTCGTAGGTGACGCCGACCAATCCATCTATGCCTTCCGCGGTGCAAATATTCGCAATATCTTGCAATTTGAAGAAGATTATCCGAGCGCCACAACCATTCTGCTAGAACAAAATTACCGTTCCACACAGAATATTCTCGGCGCAGCAAATGCCGTTATCTCGAATAATCCTGGCCGCAAAGAGAAGAATTTGTGGTCACAAGAAGGTGCTGGTGCACCCATTACAGGGTATCTCGCAGAGTCCGAACATGATGAAGCCGGCTTTATTGGACGTGAGATCAACCGGATGCGTGATGAGAGTGAATCACAGCCAGGCGATACCGCTATTTTCTATCGAACAAATGCCCAATCCCGTGTCTTCGAAGAGACCTTCATGCGCATGGCAATTCCCTACAAAGTTGTTGGCGGAGTTCGATTCTACGAACGTAAAGAGGTAAAGGATTTTCTCGGATATCTGCGTGTTCTGGTCAATGCCGAAGACGAGGTATCACTTCGTCGAATCATCAATACCCCAAAGCGCGGCATCGGTGACCGGGCGCTAGAAGTGATCGATGAGTATGCCAAGAGCGCTGGCATCTCATTCTGGAGCGCTCTCTCTCAGGTCCGTAACGCTCCTGGAATAGCGGCACGAGCCGCCGGTGCGATCAGTGATTTCGTATCCTTGATAGATCAGATGCGCACCTTGGTAGAGGCGAAGGTCAGACCCTCTGTGATCGCCCAAGCTGTTCTTGAGCAGAGCGGACTCCTCACCGAACTTCAGAACTCTGAAGATCCACAAGATGAAGGACGGATCGAGAATTTAGAGGAACTCGTCTCTGTTGCAACCGAGTATGAAGAGGGCGAGGTCGAAGATGGAGAAGAGATCTCACTCCTGGGATTCTTAGAACAAGTCTCACTCGTCGCCGACTCTGATCAGATTCCTGATGGCGAAAATCATGGCGGCGTCGTCACGTTGATGACACTGCACACGGCAAAGGGATTGGAATTTCCTACTGTCTTCTTAACCGGCATGGAAGAAGGAATTTTTCCCCATTCGCGCACGCTGGGTGATCCATCAGAGATCGAGGAAGAGCGACGTCTTGCCTATGTGGGACTGACGAGAGCTCGTAAGCGGTTGTATCTCTCTCGTTCTGAATATCGTTCTTCATGGGGCGCACCGATGTATAACCCGCCATCAAGGTTCCTTGCCGAGATTCCCGATGAGCTCATCACGTGGAATGAAGTTCGCGCTTCCTCTTCCATCACGACTCGTTCATCTACGCCTCGATCCTTTGGTCCACCACCTAAGGCAACGGGGAAGCGGACGACCGAGACGGTCGCACTCTCGCCAGGTGATCGTGTGTCCCATGACACATTTGGCCTCGGTACCGTCGTCGAAGTCAGCGGGGATGGCGATCGAGCCCAAGCAACGATCGATTTCGGAAGTGCGGGCGAGAAGCGCCTCCTCCTTCGATACGCACCGGTCGAGAAGCTCTAAATCTCTATTAGAATCACGCCCGTCAGGTGGTCGTGTCCTCTATTTTAGATCGGGGTAGTGAGTGGATCTCTTTGAGTATCAAGCTCGAGATCTCTTCGAAGCACATAACATTCCAGTTCTTGGTGGCGCCGTTGCATCTACTGCAGCAGAAGCTATCAATGCAGCTGCAACTATGGGCGGAAAAGTTGTCGTCAAAGCACAGGTAAAGATCGGTGGTCGCGGCAAGGCTGGCGGCGTTAAGTTGGCAGAGAATGCCGAGGATGCAGGCGTCAAGGCTGAAGCAATCCTTGGAATGGATATTAAGGGCCACACCGTTCATAAGGTGATGATTGCTCAAGCAGCACCGATCGCTGAAGAGTATTACATGGCAATCTTGCTCGACCGTGCCAACCGCAACTTCCTCGTTATGGCATCTGTTGCCGGCGGTATGGAGATTGAAGAAGTTGCACACACTCAACCTGAAAAGCTGGCACGAGTTGGTATCGATCCCAATGTTGGAATCTCGCACGCGCAGGCGATCGAGATCGTTAAAGCTGGACAATTCCCAGCCGAAGTTGTTGATCAAGTAGCGGATGTCCTCCTGAAGTTGTGGGCCGCCTTTGTCGCTGAAGATGCAACCTTGATGGAGATCAATCCACTTGTGAAGACCGAAGATGGTCGCATCGTTGCACTCGATGGCAAGGTCACTCTCGATGATAATGCCGCCTTCCGTCATGCCTCCCACGCTGATCTCGAGGATCATGCATCGGCAAATCCACTCGAAGCGCTCGCAAAAGAGAAGCACCTCAATTACGTCAAGCTTGACGGCGAAGTTGGAATCATCGGAAACGGTGCAGGCTTGGTCATGAGCACCTTGGATGTCGTCGCCTATGCTGGCGAAAAGTACGGCGTTAAGCCGGCAAACTTCCTGGATATCGGTGGTGGCGCATCTGCAGAAGTCATGGCAAATGGCCTCTCCATCATCTTGGGTGACCCAGATGTTCGTAGCGTCTTTGTGAATGTATTCGGTGGCATTACTGCTTGCGATGCAGTCGCTAATGGCATCGTTCAAGCTCTTGAAATCTTGGGCAGCGCGGCAACAAAGCCGATCGTTGTTCGCCTCGATGGCAATAATGTCCTTGAAGGACGCCGTATTTTGAATGAAGCAGCGCACCCATTGGTGCAACAGCTTGAGACCATGGATGGCGCAGCTGCTAAGGCTGCAGAATTGGCGGCGAAATAATGGCTATCTTTATTGATGAAAATACCAAGGTCATTGTTCAAGGTATGACTGGTTCTGAAGGAACCAAACACACTGGCCGAATGATTAAGTCCGGAACCAACATTGTTGGGGGAGTAACCCCAGGCAAGGGCGGTCAGGTCGTAGAGATCGAAGGCAAGCAACTTCCAGTCTTCAATTCAGTTGCAGAAGCAGTTGCTGCGACGGGTGCAAATGCATCTGTGGTCTTCGTTCCACCAAAATTTGCCAAAGCAGCTGTGATCGATGCGATCGATGCCGCTCTTCCACTCTGCGTTGTCATCACAGAGGGAATCCCAGTTCACGACTCTGCTGCCTTCTATGCCTATGCGGCTTCAAAGGGAACAACACGTCTGATCGGTCCAAACTGTCCAGGTCTTATCAGTCCCGGAAAGGCGAATCTCGGAATCATTCCAGCCGATATCACTGGCCCAGGAAAGATCGGTCTCGTCTCTAAATCCGGAACTCTTACCTATCAGATGATGTTTGAACTCCGTGACTTCGGATTCTCAACAGCGGTAGGAATTGGTGGCGATCCCATCATCGGCACAACCCATATCGATGCGCTCCGCGCCTTCCAGGATGATCCTGAGACGGAAGCGATTGTGATGATTGGCGAGATTGGTGGCGACGCAGAAGAGCGTGCTGCCGCATTTATCAAGGAATATGTCACCAAGCCAGTCGTTGGTTACGTCGCAGGATTCACCGCCCCAGAAGGAAAGACCATGGGACATGCAGGTGCAATTGTCTCTGGTTCATCCGGAACAGCACAGGCGAAGAAAGAAGCACTTGAAGCCGCAGGAGTTGCAGTTGGCAAGACGCCAAGTGAGACAGCTGCATTGATGCGCAAGCTGCTTGCGTAACCGAAACTAGTAGCACACATGCTAAAGCGCAGCCTCGCGGTCTCCTTTCAACAGGCCGCGCGGGCCGTCGCTTTAACCTTATTTCCCGCTAGTTTCATATCACTCTTTGCCTGGGCAACTGCGGGCAGTCAATCAGGAAACACTGTGGACCCGTTGCGTGGATCGGTCTGGATCTGGCTCGGAGCACATCTGGTTCCATTTCACTTAGCGATCTCCAGTAGTCGTACCGCTGGCGCACTCACAATTTTGCCGATTGGCGCACTCATCTTCCCAATCTGGGCGATCCGTAAATCATTTCCTAAGGTGAGAGCAGCACTTCCTAAAATAGAAGGCGCACGCTTCTTCTTCGCACTGACTTATACAGTGATTGCAACGGTATTAGCCGTACTTTCACGCAGCGGCGGAATCACCCCGCTCTGGTATTTCGTTCCGCTCTTCACCTTCCCGATCTCATACATTGCGACCTACGATTTCCAAGCTTCGGAGACGCGCTATATGCGTTTTGCCTTCCACGCGATCCTTCTCTTCTGGGGTATTGCTGGAGTGGTTATGGGAATTTCGCTCCTCTCGCACTGGAATGTACTTCATGATCTTGGAGTCGTTGTCGCTCCAGGGTTCATTGGGGGATTCCTCTTCCTGATCATTCAGGCCCTCTACATACCTAATGCGGCATTTGCCGGTCTTGCCTATCTGACAGGCGTTGGTTTTCATCTCGGAGCAGGAACTTCGATTGCAGCAACTCATTTCATAGTTCACGGTATTCCTGCAATTCCACTCCTTGCGGCCTTACCAACAGGCAAGCACCCAGTGCTCTCGTTTGGATATGCGCTCATCGCACTTTTTGCTGTCGTCGTCTTACTTCCAGTCTTGCGCGAAAACTCGCTCTTTAAGAGTCGCCAATTCTTCGCCCTTCGCACATCGCTTTTGACAGTTCTTCTGCTCGCAATCTTTTCATTTATTTCATCAGGTGAATTGCTGACCTCGCAGATGTATCCAGTCGGCGTTATCTGGTGGCGGCTAGCCTCATATTTCGCATCTGCCTTCTTAGGTGTTCTCGTGCTTACGACCTATCTTCCTGCTCTCGTGAAGAGAGCGCGCCATAATGGCTAGCGAGCAAAAGCGCATCCTTCTTCTCGCATCTGGCTCGGGTTCACTCGCCCAAGCGATCTTTGATTCCTCCCTAATGAATCAATGCGAGGTAGTCGGACTCGTTTCGGATAAGCAATCAATGGCACTCGATCGCGCACGTTCTGCCGGTGTGAAAGATTATTTCCTGCCGATGAGAGAGAACCGCTCTACGTGGGACTCAGAGATCTACGCACTTACAGAATCATTGACTCCAGATTTGGTCGTGAGCGTCGGCTTCATGCGTATCCTCTCGCCCGAATATGTGAACCGCTTCAAGGTTATGAATACCCATCCAGCTCTCCTCCCTGCTTTCCCTGGTGCACATGCGGTGCGAGATGCCTTAGCCGCCGGATTGAGTGAGACCGGGACAAGCGTGCATTGGGTTGATGCCGGAGTAGATACCGGCCCAGTTATCGCCCAACGTGCAGTGGCGATCACACCCGGGGAGAGTGAAGAAACTCTGCACGAACGTATTAAGATTGTCGAGCGAGACCTCATCGTTGAGACGCTTACCGCCTGGTTACAAGAAGATGACGGAGCCCGATAAAGATGAGCGAGAGAAAAGCAATCCGCCGTGCGCTAATCAGCGTCTATGACAAGAGTGGTTTACTAGAACTTGGGAGTGCCCTGCATCAGGCTGGTGTTGAGATCCTCTCCACCGGATCTACTGCAAAGTCACTCGCAGCAGCAGGCATTCCCGTAATCGCAGTTGAGGATTACACCGGCTTCCCAGAGATGATGGGCGGTCGAGTGAAGACGCTCCATCCACGTATTCATGGCGGCATACTTGCTGACCAAGCTAATCCCGAGCACCTCGAGGCAATCGCTTCACACGATATTGCACCATTCGATCTCATCGTCGTGAACCTCTATCCGTTTAGTCAGACGATCGCGACCACTGATGACTTCGCCGAATGCATAGAGCAGATCGATATCGGCGGCCCAAGCATGTTGCGTGGAGCGGCGAAGAACCATGGATCGGTCGCTGTCATCAGTGATCCATCACAGTATTCATTGCTCTTTTCAGCTCTTAACCAAGGTGGATTCACACGGGATGAGCGCATCGAACTCGCAATGGCGACCTTTAGAACGACAGCCGAATATGACATGACGATTGCAACGTGGCTTGGTCAGCGCAGTGGTAAATCAGATGATTGGCGAGCAGAGGTATGGCATCGGATCTCTGGGCTGCGGTACGGTGAGAATCCCCACCAGAGCGCATCGGTCTATGGATCGGTTGCAGGATCTGGCATCGCTCAAGCAAAGCAACTTCATGGCAAAGAGATGTCCTTTAATAATTACACTGATGCTGATGCTGCACTTCGCGCCGCATTTGATCATCAAGATCCATGTGTCGCGATCATCAAACATGCGAACCCTTGTGGCATTGCAACATCTTCTGATATCACAAGCGCACACCAGAAAGCCCATGCCTGTGACCCGGTCTCAGCATTCGGAGGAGTAGTTGCAGCAAACCGCGAAGTGACAACTGCAATGGCCAAGAACCTCAGCGAAATCTTTACCGAAGTTGTTATCGCTCCATCATTCGAGGTAGAGGCGATCGAGATCTTAAGTAAGAAGCCATCTATTCGCTTATTGACGATCGATGGCTATTCGATTCCACGAGATGAGCTTCGCCCAATCTCTGGTGGCTTACTGATTCAAGGTTCGGACCTGATTGATGCTGCTGGCGATGATCCTAAGAATTGGAAGCAAGTAAGTGGTGATGCAGTTTCAGCCGAGGTACTTGCTGATCTCGCCTTTGCCTGGCGCGCAGTTCGCGCTGTAAAGAGCAATGCAATCCTCCTTGCCCATGACCTGGCTTCTGTGGGTGTTGGCATGGGGCAAGTTAATCGAGTCGACTCCGCCCGGCTTGCCGTGAGTAGAGCAGGAGATCGTGCGCGAGGTTCGGTCGCATCCAGTGATGCCTTCTTCCCATTCGCCGATGGTCTACAGATTTTGATTGATGCTGGCGTAGTTGCTGTAGTTCAACCAGGTGGGAGCGTTCGTGATGAAGAAGTCATTGCGGCAGCACAAGCAGCTGGAATCGCTATGTTTATGACGGGTACCCGCCACTTTTCGCACGCATGACTTCTCGCAAGAGAAAGATAGGATCCACCCATGAGCGCAGTGATACTTGATGGCAAGGCAACGGCTTCTGCGATCAAATCCGAACTCAAGGTGAAGGTCGACGCCATGGCAGTTAAGCCAGGGCTTGGGACGATTCTGGTTGGCGATGATCCTGGCTCACATTCATATGTGGGCGGCAAGCATAAAGATTGCGCCGAAGTTGGTATTCACTCGATCCGTATTGATCTTCCGTCAACCGCTTCGCACAACGATGTCGTTGCGGCGATTAATGATCTCAATAACGCGTCGGAGTGCACTGGGTACATCGTGCAACTCCCACTTCCTCGTGGAATTAATGCCAATCTCATCCTTGAGACAATCGACCCGGCGAAAGATGCCGATGGGCTTCATCCGCTTAACCTTGGAAAGCTTGTCATCGGTGAAGCGGCACCACTTCCATGCACGCCTCGTGGAATCATCGAGCTGCTCCATCGCTATGGCATCTCTACTCGCGGAGCAGAGGTCGTCATCGTTGGTCGTGGCCTTACTGTTGGCCGTCCGTTGGGATTGATGCTAACTCGCCGCGGCGATGATGCAACTGTCACCACCACCCATACCGGAACCAAAGATCTCGCCTTCCACACTAAACGCGCAGATATCGTTGTCGCTGCAGTGGGAGTGCCACACTCGATCACCGCAGATATGGTCAAGCCCGGCGCTGCAGTTCTCGATGTGGGTATTACCCGTACTGATGCCGGACTCATGGGCGATATTCACCCCGATGTCCGCGAGATTGCGGGTTACTTCGCGCCAAACCCAGGCGGAGTTGGCCCGATGACCCGTGCCATGTTGCTTACAAATGTTGTGGAGTCGGCACTGAGAGCATGAAGACCACGACCGAGCAGGTATCAGTGATCGCGATTGTTTGTGGAATCGCGCTCGCGCTCTTTGGCACTGTTCGATCTGGCGCAATCCTGCTCGCACTTGGTGGGGGATCCTTCTCCTACCTGAAGTACAAGCGGATCGGCATGAAGCGTCGAATTGAGTTATTTCTGCCACTGGCTATAGCGTGCGCGCTCCTGGTCGTGGCAGTCACCCTCCCTCATGGGAGGTAGCATTTTGGCAGGATTTTTACCCACCCCGATAAACCCAGATGATCAAAGAGAAGGCAGGCTAGAGAGATGGCGCTAAAAGGAAAAGTCACAGTTGTGGGATCTGGCTTCTATGGATCGACCACTGCACTGCGACTAGCTGAGTACAACATCTTCGAGACCGTGGTCTTAACCGATATTGTCGAAGGCAAGCCAGAAGGCCTCGCACTCGATATGAATCAATCTCGCGCAATCGAAGGCTTTGAGACCAAGATTATCGGAGCAACGACTACTGCCGAAGGCGCTGGTTATGAAGCAACTGCAAACTCTGATGTTGTCGTGATCACTGCTGGGCTACCTCGCAAGCCAGGAATGTCACGTATGGATCTTATTGGCGTGAATGCCGGCATTGTTCGTGGCGTTGCCGAAAACATCGCAAAGCATTCACCACGCGCCGTCATCATCGTTGTCTCGAATCCACTTGATGAAATGACTGCGCTCGCTCAGATCGCTACTGGTTTCCCAAAGAATCAAGTGATGGGCCAGGCGGGAATGTTAGATACCGCGCGATTCACAAACTTTGTTGCAGAAAAAGTTGGCGTACCCGTTGGATCAGTAAAGACGCTCACACTCGGTTCGCATGGCGAGACGATGGTTCCGGTCCCAAGCCGTTGCACAGTAGATGGCAAGCCATTGAGTGAAATCTTGAGTGAGACGGAGATCGCTGATCTTGTTGATCGCACCCGCAATGGTGGTGCTGAAGTCGTCGCCCTCCTCAAGACTGGATCTGCTTACTACGCACCATCAGCGGCCGCTGCACGTATGGCAAAGGCAGTCATTGAAGATTCAGGTGCCGTCATGCCAGTTTGTGCATGGGTCGATGGCCAATATGGAATCGAAGGTGTCTATCTTGGCGTAGAGGCCGAGATTGGTAAGAGTGGAGTTCGTAAGGTCGTTGAAAGTGCTCTTACTGCAAGCGAAGTTGATGCACTCAAGGTTGCGGCCGAAGCGGTCCGCGCTAAGCAAGCCGATGTAAAGGAGCTCTAAGAATGGCAAATGTCTCAAAGATTAAGGTAACTGGAACCGTTGTAGAGCTCGATGGCGATGAGATGACTCGCATCATCTGGCAGTTCATCAAGGATAAGTTGATCCTTCCTTACCTCGATGTGAACCTTGAATATTACGATCTCGGAATCGAAAAGCGCGATGAGACTGATGACCAGATCACCATCGATGCTGCCAAGGCGATTCAGAAGCATGGCGTCGGTATCAAGTGTGCAACCATCACTCCAGATGAGGCACGAGTAGAAGAGTTCGGCCTGAAGAAGATGTGGAAATCTCCAAACGGAACTATCCGCAATATCTTGGGCGGCGTAATCTTCCGTGAGCCGATCATCATCTCTAATGTGCCGCGACTTGTCCCGCATTGGACTCAGCCAATTGTTATCGGCCGTCATGCATTCGGTGATCAGTACCGTGCAACAGATTTCAAAGTACCAGGTGCTGGAAAACTCACAATGACTTTCGTGCCAGAAGATGGCTCGGCCCCACTCGAGCACACTGTCTTTGATTTCCCAGGTTCTGGCGTTGCTATGGCGATGTACAACCTTGATGACTCCATTCGTGACTTCGCTCGCGCCTCTCTGAACTACGGCATTAAGCGTAAGTACCCGGTCTACCTCTCAACCAAGAACACAATCTTGAAGGCCTATGACGGTCGCTTCAAAGATATCTTTGAAGAGATCTACCAGGCCGAGTTCAAGGCCGAATTTGAGAAGCTTGGGATCTGGTACGAGCACCGTCTCATCGATGACATGGTTGCCATGTCACTTCGCATGGAAGGCGGATACGTCTGGGCCTGTAAGAATTACGATGGCGATGTCCAATCCGATACCGTCGCTCAAGGTTATGGATCACTGGGACTTATGACATCAGTCTTGATGACCCCAGATGGAAAAGTTGTTGAATCTGAAGCAGCTCACGGAACAGTGACTCGTCACTACCGCGATCACCAAAAGGGTAAAGAGACATCCACAAATCCAATCGCCTCGATCTTCGCTTGGACTCAGGGTCTTGCTCACCGTGCCAAGCTGGATAACAATCCCGAACTCGCAAAGTTCACCCAGACACTTGAAGCGGTCTGTGTTCAAACTGTTGAATCAGGAAAGATGACGAAGGATCTTGCTCTTCTCATCGCACCAGATGCGCCATATTTGAATACCCAGGCATTCCTCGCTGCGATTGACGAGAACCTTCAGAAGGCTCTCTCCTAAGCAGTTGATAGATGCGATCTTGATAGAGATCAAAAAACCCCCGCACCATCTGGTGCGGGGGTTTTTTGTGCCTACCTTTAATTACTTTGCTACGCGCTCTCCGGTTGTTGAATCGAAGAGGTGGATCGCTGCTGGATTAGCTTCAACAGTGATGGTCTGACCAGGCTTTGGTGGGTTCTTTGGATCCCAACGAACAATAACCTGTGCGCCTTCATCACTATCTTGAGCGAACTTCACATCAGAATCAACTGGCTTGCCGTAGACGAAGGCATCTGATCCGAGCTCTTCAACAACTTCAACGAGCACCTTGAATCCAGTTGCTGCAGGAACAAAGGCCTCTGGGCGAACGCCGACTGTGACAGTTGCACCAGCAGATGCTGGAACTGCAAACTTGAAGTCACCTACGTGTGCTTGACCACCTGAGACATTGACGCGAAGGAGGTTCATGGCAGGGGAGCCGATGAAGCCAGCGACGAATGCATTTGCTGGGTTGTCATACAAGTTACGTGGTGTATCAACTTGCTGAAGTAGACCATCTTTGAGCACCGCTACGCGATCACCCATGGTCATCGCTTCAACTTGATCGTGCGTTACGTAAACAGTGGTGATACCAAGGCGACGCTGGAGTGCAGCGATCTGAGTACGTGTTGCAACACGGAGCTTGGCATCGAGGTTTGATAGTGGTTCATCCATCAAGAAGACTTGTGGTTCGCGAACGATTGCACGACCCATTGCTACGCGCTGACGTTGTCCGCCAGAGAGCGCCTTAGGCTTGCGATCGAGGTATGGCTCGAGGTCGAGCAACTTTGCAGCTTCGAGAACGCGGCGATCACGCTCTTCCTTTTCTACGCCAGCGATCTTGAGCGCGAAGCCCATATTCTCGGCGACAGACATATGTGGGTAGAGAGCGTATGACTGGAATACCATCGCGATATCGCGATCTTTTGGAGCAACGTTTGTTACGTCGCGGTCGCCGATTCGGATAGTTCCGCCATCGACTTCCTCAAGTCCGGCCAACATGCGAAGCGATGTTGACTTACCGCAACCCGATGGGCCGACGAGTACGAGGAATTCACCATCATTGACGGTGAGGTTTAACTTATCTACTGCAGGCTTCGTTGTGCCTGGATAGATGCGTGATGCATTTTCGAATACGACTGATGCCATGGGCAATCACTCCTTCTCCGGGCAGGTACGTGCCCGACGGTCCGTTGGATGAAGGTCAGAGGGTTCCCTCTGAGTGGCCCAACTCTAGGCGGGAATCACCCGTGGAGTCCAGATTTCCACCCGATCCGCCACCTGTGTGCCCCATGTGCCTTGTGTGCCCCATGTTCCTTGTGTGCCTCATGTGTTGGGCCGGACCACGATTTGAGGGCACTGCCCCCTTGGGCTAGATTTGGCTTTAGCACTCTAGGTGGCCGAGTGATAATTCCCGGCCCGGCAGGGTGAAGAGCAAGACCTAAAAGTTCCGATTATTAGAGGAGATAGCAATGGCAAAGATGATTGCCTTCAGTGAAGAGGCCCGTCGCGGCCTAGAGCGTGGCATGAACGCTCTCGCAGATGCGGTCAAGGTGACCCTTGGACCTCGCGGTCGCAACGTTGTCCTCGAGAAGAAGTGGGGAGCTCCAACCATCACCAACGATGGCGTCTCGATCGCAAAAGAGATCGAACTCGATGATCCATGGGAGAAGATTGGTGCCGAGCTCGTCAAAGAGGTCGCCAAGAAGACAGATGATGTCGCAGGCGATGGCACAACAACTGCAACAGTATTAGCACAAGCCCTCGTACGTGAAGGCCTCCGTAACGTAGCTGCCGGTTCAAACCCCATGGCAATTAAGCGTGGAATTGAGAAGGCAGTCGAGGCAATTTCGGCCGAGCTCTCCGCGATGGCAAAGCCAGTTGAGACAAAAGAGCAGATTGCAGCAACAGCATCAATCTCTGCAGCAGATACCACGATCGGCGAGATGATCGCTGAGGCAATGGATAAGGTCGGCAAAGAGGGCGTTATCACTGTTGAAGAGAGCAACACCTTCGGACTCGAACTCGAGCTCACTGAGGGTATGCGTTTTGATAAGGGTTACATCTCGCCTTATTTCACCACTGACTCTGATCGCATGGAGGCAGTACTTGAAGATCCTTATATCCTCATTGCAAATTCCAAGATCGGCAATATTAAAGATCTCTTGCCTATCCTTGAGAAGGTTATGCAATCAGGTAAGCCACTCTTGATTTTGGCTGAAGATGTTGAAGGAGAAGCGCTCGCTACTCTCGTTGTCAACAAGATCCGCGGAACATTCAAATCAGTTGCTGTTAAGGCGCCAGGTTTTGGTGATCGTCGCAAGGCGATGCTCCAAGATATTGCGATCCTTACAGGTGCAACTGTGATCTCAGAAGAGGTCGGTCTCAAACTCGAGACTGCAGATATGTCGCTTCTTGGCCGCGCCCGCAAGGTCGTTGTTGCAAAGGAAGAGACAACCATCGTTGAAGGATCGGGAGATGCCGAGCAGATCAAGGGCCGCGTCAATCAGATCCGTGCCGAGATCGAAAAGAGCGATTCAGATTACGATCGCGAGAAGCTTCAGGAGCGTCTTGCAAAGCTTGCGGGCGGCGTTGCTGTCATCAAGGCTGGCGCAGCGACAGAAGTAGAGCTCAAAGAGCGTAAGCACCGGATTGAAGATGCTGTTCGCAATGCAAAGGCGGCAGTAGAAGAGGGCATCGTTGCCGGCGGCGGCGTCGCACTTCTTCAAGCAGGAAAGGCACTTGCAAAGCTCACTCTTACTGGCGATGAAGCAACTGGCGCACGTATCGTGGAATTCGCGATCGAGGCTCCACTGAAGCAGATCTCTATCAACGCCGGACTCGAAGGTGGAGTCGTTGTTGAGAAGGTTCGTCATCTCGATGCTGGCTTCGGTCTTAACGCTGCAACAGGAGAGTATGTCGATATGATCAAGAGCGGCATTATCGACCCAGCAAAGGTCACTCGCTCTGCTCTGCAGAATGCGGCATCGATTGCAGCTCTCTTCCTCACGACTGAGGCTGTCATCACTGATAAGCCTGAGCCAAAGGGACAGCAGGCGCCTGCTGGCGGCGGGGATATGGACTTCTAGTCCCTCGCAGATTTATCAGCCCCCGAGAAATCGGGGGCTTTTTTCTTGCAGTAAGGTTCTCGTATGGCAACGATCAATGACATCTACGGCGCAGCCGAGCAAGCCCGCGCTGCCGCTATTGAGGATGCGAATAACTCTGCCTTCGTCGGGGATCTCTTCTCGGTCGATACAGATGATCGAATCGCCACCTATCTCTTTGAAGCATCACTTCCTGGTTATCATGGTTGGCGTTGGGCAGTAACTGTTGCAAAGGTAGATGATCAATCACCTACGACCATCTGCGATGTTGTACTTCTCCCTGGATCGGAATCACTTCTCGCACCCGAGTGGGTTCCTTACAAGGATCGTATTCAGCCAGGAGATGTTGGCGTTGGCGACATCATCCCAACATCTGCAGACGACGAACGACTCGTACCAGGATTCGCATCGCTCCCATCTGATGAAGAACTTGATCCAGCGCAACTCTTCGAATTTGGATTAGGTCGCGCTCGCGTCCTCTCGATCGTTGGTCGCGATGCAGCAAGTAAGCGTTGGTATGAAGGCGATCGTGGGCCAAATACTCCCATCGCTCAATATGCCCCAAAGCCATGTTCGGGCTGCGCCTTCTTCCTTCCGATCGCTGGATCGCTCCGATCCGCCTTTGGAGTCTGCGCTAATGCGCTCTCACCCGAGGATGCCCGCGTAGTGTCGGTTGATCATGGCTGCGGAGCCCACTCTGAGGCACTCGTCGTCACTGAATAATCAGTTAAACTATCGCTCTTGCAGTAACCGCTAGATGACCCTAGTTGACCCTAGAAGAATCTAGATGACCCTAAGTGAAAGGAGTAGCCGATGCCTATTGGCCGCGTTAAATGGTTTAGCCTTGAAAAAGGTTTTGGATTTATCTCCTCTGAAGAGGGTGAAGATGTCTACTTGGCCACTGATGCTCTCCCTGCCGGCGTTACAACGGTAAAGCCTGGTACCAAGCTCGAGTTCGGTGTAGCTGAAGGCCGTAAAGGTCCACAGGCACTCTCGGTTCGCATCATCGACGAACCGGCATCAGTGGTTGCAAATACTCGCATCAAAGCCGATGATCTTGCGACAATTATTGAAGACACCATCAAGATGCTCGACAAGGTTGGAAATGGTCTTCGTCATGGCCGCCATCCATCAGGGCCTGATGCAGAACGTCTAAGCCGCGTCCTTAAAGGAATTGCAGCACAGATCGAGGGATAGTTAATTCCTCCCTTTGTCGTGGGCCTCTCTGCGTAAACGTCTCACTGAGTAGCGCAGACCTAACGCCCCCATGGCGATACCGCTGATACAGATCCAGAGTGAGGTGCTTGGGGCGCTTCGAGCGATCTCGATAACAAGAGCAACGACCCATAGGACTATCCCACTGATCAAGATCACGACCGTCTGTCTCATGCTGAAAGTCTAGCCATGACTAGACTTATTCGGTGGCGTTACAAGTGAAAGAAACGGGATCCCTTCGATCCTTCCGCCATCGAAATTTTAGACTCCTCTTCGCCTCAAACCTGATCTCAAATATCGGTTCGTGGGCACAGCGCATTGCGCAAGATTGGCTCGTTCTCGAATTAACACATAGTGGTCGCGATCTCGGATTAGTTACCGGGTTGCAGTTCTTGCCTTCGCTGATTTTCTCTATGTATGCCGGTTCACTTGCAGACCGAATGAGCAAGCGGAAATTACTCTTAATCACCAACGCTGGCGGGGGATTGACCTCGCTCATTCTCGGATTACTTGTCATCACCCATCACGTACAGATCTGGCATGTCTTCGTCCTGGCCTTCTTCCTCGGCCTCTTCGGCGCACTCGATGCACCAGTCCGGCAAGCTTTTACCTCGGAGATGGTTGGTAAGAGTGATCTCGCAAATGCGGTGAGCCTGAACTCGGCGAATTTCAATGCTGGACGCCTCATTGGACCAGGAATATCGGGCCTGCTTATCGCGGCATTCCATACCGGGCCATCATTTCTACTCAATGCCGCCTCGTACATCTTTGTGATCGGCTCGTTGCTTGCGATTAGAGAATCCGATCTCTTTCTCGAGAGTGGGCCCAAGAGTTCGGCAAAGGCGATCGAAGCAATTCGCTATGTCCGAGCTCGGCCAGACATCATCGCGGTGATGATTACCGTCTTCTTCGCTGGCACATTTGGTTTAAATTTCCAGATTTATAACGCACTGATGGCCACTCAGATTTTTCATAAGGGCCCAGCTTCGTACGGACTCCTTGGCACCATCATTGCGATCGGTTCATTGAGCGCTGCCATTCTCGCAGCGCGGCTCGATACTCGGCGCGGTGTTCGATTTATCTTGCGCTTTGCATCAATCTTCGGTGGCACTCTTGTACTTGCCTCACTCGCACCGTCATATCTGCTCTATGCCGCGGCGCTACCTATTGTTGGCATGATCGCGCTCACCACGATGATTTCAGCCAACTCCTATATTCAAGGACATACTGACCCGGCTATTCGAGGACGGGTTATGGGGATTTATTTAATGGTCTTCATGGGCGGGACACCATTTGGTTCACCGCTGATTGGTTGGCTCTGTACTCAGATTGGCGTGCGTCAAAGTATTGCGCTCTGCGGGTTATTGACCAGCATCGCTCCGATCACTGTATTTCTTCTGATGCGCGATCGATTAATCGCGCCAGCAAGTATTAAAGTCGACGATGTTTTAGAGACTTTTTACGAGAACAAGTAAGCAGAGACCAACAAGCACACCAAGTGTGACAAGCCGGCGAACCTTGTAGCTCAAATCAACTCTTACTTACCGAGTGCACTTACGACGAAATCGATAGAGGCAGTCAGTGCATCGATATCGGATGGATCAACCGCTGGGAACATACCGATACGGAGCTGGTTCTTACCAAGCTTGCGGTAAGGGTCGGTATCGACGATGCCATTTGCACGAAGGACCTTGGCGATTTCGAGCGCATCGATTGAATCGTCAAAGTTAATGGTGCCAACTACCTTTGAGCGCATCGCTGGGTCGGTCACAAATGGCGTTGTGTATGAAGTTCTTTCAGCCCAAGAGTAGAGGCGTGAAGAGGAGTCAGCTGATCGACCAGCAGAGAAGGCAAGTCCACCGTTCTGGTTCATCCATTCGATCTGTTCGGCGAGCAGAATGAGGGTTGCAACAGCAGGGGTGTTGTAGGTCTGATCTAGACGAGAGTTATCGATGGCGATGGTGAGATCAAAGAAGGCAGGGACCCAACGACCAGATTCTTTTATCTTGGCAACGCGGGCGATCGCAGCGGGGCTCATGATTGCAATCCAGAGGCCACCATCTGAAGCAAAAGATTTCTGTGGTGCGAAGTAATAGATATCTGATTGAGAGATATCTAGGTCAAGGCCACCAGCAGCACTTGTTGCATCTACTGCAACGAGCGCATCGCCAATGCCTGCTGGGCGAATGATCGGCATTGAAACGCCGGTGCTGGTCTCGTTATGAGTCAAGGCATAGAGATCTACGCCATCTTCGGCGACAGGAAGAGGGTGAGAACCAGGTTCGGCTTTAATGACTGATGGGTCATCGAGGAAGGGCGCCTCTTTCGCTGCAGATGCAAATTTGGAGGAGAACTCACCAAAGTTGAGATGTTGAGATTTCTTCTCAATGAGGCCGAAAGTTGCGATATCCCAGAAGGCGGTTGATCCGCCATTGCCGATAACGACTTCATATCCGTCCGGAAGATTGAAGAGTGAAGTAAGACCGGTCCGGACTCGATTCACAACGTTCTTCACTGGCTTTTGGCGATGTGAAGTTCCAAGGATCGAAGTGCCGGATGCAGCAAGTGCATCAAGTGCGGCTGGGCGAATCTTTGAGGGGCCACAACCAAAACGTCCATCAAGTGGCTTGAGGTTTGCGGGGATAATGATCTCGCTCATGGTGAAAACCTTTCAATAACGGATTCTGCAATCCCACTCTTACTCAGAGTTAGGGATAGAAGCGTTTAATGGCCCAACCCTCATTGGTTGCGATGTAACGAACTCGGTCGTGTAACCGTGAGTATCGTCCCTGCCAGAGTTCAATCGTAGTTGGTCGGACGAGATAACCGCCCCAATGCGGCGGCCGTGGTACAGCCCCACCTTCAGGGTAGGTCTTCGCCCACTCGTTGTAGCCCGCTTCCAGCGCCTCTCGATTGTCGAGTTCGCTCGATTGAGCCGAGGCCCACGCGCCAATCTGGCTGCCCCAAGGTCTGGTGGCGAAGTACTCATCACTTGCCGCAGTCGGCAGTTTTTCGACGACTCCCTGGACGATGACTTGGCGTTCGAGCGCAAACCATGGGAAGAGCAAGGAGACCTGGTTATGTGAAGCCATCTCGCGAGCTTTGCGGGATTCGTAATTGGTGAAGAAGGAGAAGCCAGAGGCGGTGACATCCTTGAGGAGAACAGTTCGAGAGGAGATCTGATCGCCATCTGAAGTTGAGAGGACCATGGCATTTGCCTCGACGATCATTGGATTGGCAGCTGCCTCAATGAGCCAACTCGTGAATTGGGCGATCGGGTCGCCGGCCACTTCGGCCAGACCGACCTCACCATAGGACCTGCGCATCGCCCGGACAGCGGCGCGAATCTCCTCGGGAGTGCTCTGATCTGGTGTGCTCATAGATGTATCTAACTTCACTTTCCCCACGCGGGCTAGTTGGGCCTGCTCGCTTGCGTACGGCTGGCGGCAGTGCCAACCTAGGGGAAGGTAACCGCGACTGACCATCACAGATGGTGAGGAACGCACGTGCAGGAAGATGGAGAATCTCGATGTCAGATGATTTCAAGCCTGGTCTAGAAGGCGTCATTGCCTTTGAATCAACGATCGCCGAACCCGATAAAGAGGGCAGTGCCCTTCGTTACCGTGGCGTCGATATCGAAGATCTCGTTGGCCGCATCAGTTTCGGAAATGTCTGGGGCCTTTTGGTCGATGACCAATTCAATCCAGGACTTCCACCAGCCGAACCATTCCCACTTCCCGTGCACTCTGGTGATATTCGCGTAGATGTTCAATCTGCAATTGCGATGCTTGCACCAGCATGGGGCTTCAAGCCACTTCTCGATATTAGTGATGAAGAAGCTCGGAGCAATCTTGCGCGCGCATCTGTCATGGTGCTCTCTTATGTTGCACAAGCAGCTCGCGGCCAGATCTTGCCACCTGTTCCACAATCTGAAATTGATAAGGCGCATACCGTTGTAGAGCGCATGATGATCCGTTGGCGCGGCGAGCCTGATCCACTTCACGTTCGTGCGATCGATGCGTACTTCTCATCAGCTGCCGAACACGGCATGAATGCATCAACTTTCACAGCCCGCGTTATCGCATCGACTGGTGCAGATGTTGCTGCAGCACTCTCTGGTGCAATCGGCGCAATGTCAGGACCGCTTCACGGTGGTGCGCCATCTCGCGTCCTTGGCATGATTGAAGATGTTGAGAAGATGGGCGATGCACGTGCCTATGTAAAGGGCATCATGGATCGCGGCGAACGTCTCATGGGCTTTGGTCACCGCGTCTATCGCGCAGAAGATCCACGTGCACGTACCTTGCGTCGCACAGCCAAGGAGCTCGGAGCTCCTCGTTATGAAGTAGCTGTTGCTCTTGAACAAGCTGCACTCGCAGAATTGCATGAACGCCATCCAGAGCGTGTGCTTGAGACCAACGTTGAATTCTGGGCAGCGATCGTCTTGGACTTCGCAGAGGTTCCTGGCCCAATGTTCACATCGATGTTCACCGCTGCGCGTACTGCTGGCTGGTCGGCACATATCCTTGAGCAGAAGCAGACTGGTCGCTTGGTGCGCCCATCAGCTCGCTACATCGGACATGGCCCACGCAAGCCTGATTCAGTCGCTGGTTTTGATGCAGCAGTAGAGGCGCTTCACTCCTAAAAGCTCTTTACTCTCTCATCTTGCACAATCGTGGGCGGGTGAGAGGATTGCCTCATGCGCCGTTCAATCATCTGGTTTCGACGTGATCTGCGAATTGCCGATCACCCTGCACTCAATGCGGCGATCGCTTCAAGTGATGAAGTCATTCCACTCTTCATCATTGAGCCAAATCTAGAGAAGCGCACTGGCGCAAAGCCCCTGGCATACCTCGGCGCATCTCTTCGCGAACTCGATCGCTCGCTCGGTAATTCGTTGCATATCGTTGCGGGGGATCCCGTCACGATTCTTAAAGATTTGATGGCACGTTATGACGCAACCGAAGTTCATATCTCTGAGAGCTTTGACCCCGAGGGTCAGGCGCGTGATCTAGCAATTGAGGAATCTGGCATCACCTTGATTCGCACAGGTGGCCCCTATGCAGTGGCACCAGGAAGAGTTCGCAAGCCAAGTGACGGAACTCCGTATCGGGTTTACACGCCTTTCTACAAAGCCTGGTTAGTGCATGGGTGGCGAGATCCTGCCCCTACACCTTCGAAAATTCCAACAGTGAGACCTGGATCTGCTGATCGCAACTTCCCACAGTGGGAAGTTCCAGCAGGCACTCTTCTCACCCCAGCCGGTGAAGATGCTGCACACGAACGGTGGGAGTTCTTTAAAGAGAATCTCCTTGATTCCTATGATGAGAGTCGCAACCTCGCTGGAATTGATGGCACAAGCAAATTAAGTGCTCATCTAAATTGGGGCGAGATCCATCCCCGGACACTTCTGGCCGAACTCGGAGGCAGTAAAGCGCACGATACCTATCGAAAAGAGCTGGCCTGGCGCGAGTTCTATGGCGATGTCCTTCACCACAATCCTCATACAGTGCATGATTACTACGCGCCACAATTTGCAGCGATGCGCTACGACGAACCCGGTGAGAAATTCCAAGCGTGGTGTGAAGGTCGCACAGGCTTTCCCTTTGTCGATGCTGCAATGCGCCAACTAGTACTCGAGGGCTGGATGCATAATCGCACTCGCATGGTCGTCGCCTCCTTCCTCGTCAAAGACCTCCATTTGGAGTGGCAGTTAGGCGCAGACTTCTTCGAAGAGCACCTCTTAGATTTCGACGTCGCCTCTAATGCCCACGGTTGGCAGTGGACGGCTGGTACCGGAACCGATGCCTCTCCTTACTACCGAGTCTTCAACCCCATTGAGCAAGGCAAACGCTTTGATGAGAATGGTGATTACATCCGAAAGTACATCCCGGAATTACGCCATCTTGCTGCGCCAGATATTCATGAACCATGGAATGTGCTCGATGGTTACCTTCACGACTATCCAACACAGATTGTCGATCATGCTAAAGAACGCATCGAATCACTCGGTCGGTTAGATGAGATAAAGGCGAGAAAACCCGAGAAGCCTGAGTAAAGCTAACCTCCTGCGAGAACTATCCCCGCGCCACTTCGTTTAGCCTCATACATTGCAGCATCTGCTCGCTTGAGGAGATCACCCTTCCCATCACTGCGTACCCGGCCAATACTCACGCCAACGCTGGCACTCCCACTCGAGAGGGCGACGGGATAACTCAGTGAAGATCGCAGCGCCTGTGCAACTTCGATTCCATACCTCTCTGCGCCATAAATGATTACTCCAAACTCATCGCCACCCAATCGGGCTAGGAGCGCGCCATGGCTCAAGACTCTCGTAAAACGAAGTGCGATCTCCTTTAAGAGGTAATCGCCAACGTCGTGGCCCATCGAGTCATTCACTTTCTTAAAGCCATCAAGATCCAAAAGGAGCAATGTTCCTTCCTTGCGATGTAAGAGATCGATTTCAGCGAGAAAACGTCGACGGTTGGCCAGACCAGTGAGTTCATCGATTCGGGCGAGTTCGCGATCGCTATCTGCCGATCTCGCCTCTCGAAGAGCAACGGACATCCGCAGAAAGGCGAGCGCGATCGTCATCAAAGCTGGAATGAGTGCAAAGACCGGAAAATAATGTGGATGCACGGCGGCAATAGCGAGAATGGCTGCGCTAGCAATGAGTGCGAGAGTCGCGCCAAGAGAGGTGAGACGGTCCGACAATTTTCCATCCCCGCCCGGGTGCCAGAGTGATTCTGCGATCACAAGCAGGCTCAGAATCCAGCCATCATCGACCAGTGAGGCGAAGGGATAGCCCGATGTGGATGACTTCCAGAGAAAGTAGAGATCAGTCGCAGCGAAGAGTGAGATTCCAACAAGCATGATGATGGATCGAATTGCTTTTGGTTGCACGATTGCTGCTATCAATGCAACAGCGACCAGGACGCAATCACCGATGGGGTAGAGGATGGAGAGGAAGACCGAGAAGGGGGTTCCGCTCAATGCGATCATCGCTGGACGCAGGAGAAGAGTGGCTAGGAGAGTTGATATTCCAAAGGCGATGATAATGACATCGAGAAGTTCGAGCGGACTCACCTTTCGTTTCGCTGAAAGTGCGCGAATCATGCCAAAGAGAATAAGCGGATAGAAGAGGGCATAAGCAATATTTGTGATGCTTGTCCAGATATGGAATGAGATGAACGAGTTCCATGAAGAGAGTGAGGATCCGACCGCCCACATTCCCATGGCAGCGCCGAGTGAGAGAGTAGCAAGTCGATCATTAAAGAGTGGGGCGTAATAAGCGGAGAGTGCAGCACTTACTGCTACTGCATTGAAGAGAAGGAGATCAGAGAAGAGAGTTGGTTGAGGATGAACTATGCGAACTCCCAGGTGAATAAGGAGTAATCCTGCTGCAACAAGGCGCAAGGTGAGATATCTTCGTGCCGTGCCGATTGCCACATGGCGAGCGTAACCCAGAGCAGAGAGATTGGTAAGAAGATGGAAAATCAGATTGGTCGTCGCGCAGTTATTTGTGGCGCTATCGCTCTTGCAGTAGGGGTTACCCCTGATATTGCAGAGGCAGCTACTTCCGCAGTTGGTATTACACAACTTAAGAGTGGAAAACTCAGTGTCGATCTCACTAAGAATCCAACGCTTAAAAAAGTTGGCGGCGTAGTCACCATCGACCTAGCAAATGGATCTTCCCTTGCAATTGTCCGTACCGCAGCAGGAGTAAATGGATTATCAGTATTAAATCTCAGCTGTACACATCAAGGTGTCCCAGTAGTACAAAGTGGTACGAAGTGGCTCTGCCCAGCACATGGCTCACAATTTTCCTTAGCCGGAAAAGTAGTTCAGGGCCCCGCTCGAACGGCACTGTTTAAGTATCCGTCGAGCGCGACCCTGAAGACGCTTCTTATAGGTTAACGAGCTTTTACAAGCCTGCCTTACATGCAGCCTTGCGAACGAGAAGAGCTTGATCAGAAGCAGATTTGATTGTCTGTGCCTGAGCTGGCTGACTTGCAATCGCAGCGTTGTAGCGAGTTGTCATTGAATCAACTTGCTCTTGCGCCTTGGTGAGCTTGGATTGGAAGTTAGCAGGAACCTTCTGGAGGTTGGCAATGTTCTTCTGAGCATTGCTTATGGCGCTGTCATAACTTGAATATGCACGGATCCAGAGACCGAAATTCTGAACATTCACATCAGCATTTCCGCTTGTAGTAGAAGTTGAAGCTTCCCAACCAGCGATCTGCGTTGCTGTGTACTTTGCTGCAAGTGTGAGCTTGATAGCATCGCGCTGCTTTCCAGCAGCATCGCGCTTTGTGGTATCAGCGCTGATCTTGGCATTGATCGCAGCAATCGCGGCATCAATACCGACAACGGTAATAGGAGCAGTCGGCTTCACTGTGTGGTCATAGCCAACAATATATTTCTTCGTCTGCGCAGCAGCGATTCCTTGGTTCAAAACATCGATGGAGTGCTTTGAGGCATCGATTGAAGCCTTGATCGCGGCTAGGGTTGAAGTTTGAGAGGTAACAAAATCATCGTATTGCGCCTTGGTTGATTTGTAAGCCTTATCTGCATCAAAGCAGGTGCTGAGAGTCCAAGTAAGTCCGGCAGGAGTTCCTGCTGGGTTAGTTGTGCAGGTGTACTTCACACCGCTCACAGTCTTCACAGCCTTCGCTGGCGAACACTTGACGCCCTGCTTGATAGTGGCTGCCTGCGCTGATGAGATTCCAGCTGTGGTTCCTGAGACGATCAGAACCAAGGCTGCGAGCGCCGGGCCGACTTTTCTTAGCTTTGATGACATCTTCTGCTCCTCTATATAAATCCTACAAACGATTGTGGGGTTGGTATCGAGCCGAAGGTTCCCAACGGCTATGCGCGCAATTCTACGGTGCAACGCCTGCCGCCTCCTTGATATCCACGCAATAGAGGGGGTGAAAAGGCTGAGAATCTTGGTCAAAATAGTGAGTTAGGGTTGGATTGGAAGAGAAGCAGCAACACGTCCCAGTAGCTCAGTGGATAGAGCAACCGCCTCCTAAGCGGTAGGTCGCCGGTTCAACTCCGGCCTGGGACACCCGTGATTTCGAAGATTTACTGGAAGATAACGGTTCGAGCTCCAACAATAAAGATTCGATCTTGAGCAAAGAGTTTTACCGCTTGAGAGAGAACACGACGTTCGATATCGCGACCGATCGCAATAAGATCTTCTGGTGTCGCCGAATGAGTTACATGGGCAACATCTTGGGTGATGATCGGACCCTCATCGAGATGAGGTGTCACAAAGTGAGCTGTTGCGCCGATGATCTTTACGCCGCGCTCATGGGCTTGGTGGTAAGGCTTTGCACCTTTAAATCCCGGCAAGAATGAGTGATGAATATTGATGACCTTGCCATCGAGAATCTGGCAGAACTTCTCACTCAAGATCTGCATATATCGAGCCAGTACAACGAGTTCGATCTCTTCTTTCGCAATGAGGTCAAGAATCTCTTTTTCGGCAATTTCTTTGCCCATGGTTGCGACTGGGAGATAGATAAAGGCGAGTCCATGGGATTCAACCAATGGACGAAGTGTTTCGTGATTTGAGAGCACGCCAACAATATCGATCGGCATCTCATTGAGTTCTTGGAGATAGAGCAGGTCTCGAAGGCAGTGGCTCTCTGTCGTAGCCATGATGAGTGTGCGCTTTCGCGAATCTGTTGGTCGGAAAGTCAGGGTGGGGGAGAGATGCGCCAAGCCTTCGGTGATAGCTGACTTCGCCTGGTCCAGAGTCTGTTCGCTCTCGATTCTGGTACGCATCACAAAGGTATTTGTTGGGGCATCGGTGAACTGTTGATTCTCAATGATATTGCCCTTGCATGCCAAGACCGCAGAGGTCATCGCGTGAACAATGCCGGGTTGATCCTGACATTGCAGAGTAACGATCAAATCCATAGTCAAAGGGTAAAGCGAATCTATCCCTAGTGGGAAATTGTGAAGCGTTTCATCCATTTCGGGGCCCACCAGTTGCGCTCACCGAAGAGGCGCATGAGTGCTGGGACTAAGAGTCCACGAACAACAGTTGCATCAAGGATCACGGCAAAGGCGACGCCAAAGCCAAGAGTCTTGATATTGGTGACACCGCTGGTGATGAAGGCAGCGAATGCGATCGCTAGAAGCAAAGCGGCGGCGGTAATGATCCGCGCTGAACGTTGGAGACCTGTGGCTACAGCATCCTCATTCTGCTTACCTGATTCGTGCTCCTCTTTGATTCGAGAGAGAAGGAAGACTTCGTAGTCCATGGAGAGGGCGAAGGTCACGACCGATACCAAGATCACCATGGAGGTATCGATGGTGTGGGTATTTGTGAACGAGCCGACGAGCCAACCAAGATGGCCATCGATGAAGATCCAGGTAATGGCTCCCATCATTGCGACTAACGAGATGATGTTGAGGATGACTGCTTTGATCGGGAGAATGATCGAACCAGTAAAGAGGAAGAGCAGAATCAGAACACCAAGTGCGATCCAGCCGAAGGCCCATGGAAGTGTCTTGCCGATTCCGTTCTGGGTATCCGTGTAATCGGCTGCAACGCCACCAATCAAGATTGGCATAGGAGTCGGAATTGCTCTGATTGCTGTGATGAGGGCCTCTGCTTCATTTGTTCGCGGTGCCATCGAGTGGATCGCAGAGAAGTAGACAGATGTGCCCACAACCTGATCTGCGCTCACGCGAACCACTCCAGGTACCTTGGCAACCTGTTCTTTATAAGCGGTGAGTTCGCTCTCGTGAGCGGCAACGTTTGGAACCACAAATTGAATGGGATTCCCTTCTTGTCCCGGGAAATCTTGGACTGAGGCCCCATTGGCGATCGCAATGGGCGATGACGCTGGCATCACGCGCGCATCGGCTTCTGAAAAGACGATGTTACGAACGGGTGAAGCAATAACTGTAAGAACAGTAAGTGAGAGCACGACCACTGCAACTGGTCGGCGCATAACAAATCGAGCTGTCTGCGCCCATCGACCATCAGATTTTGGCGTTACGGCGCTCTTACGAATGACGAGTGAATCGATACGCGTGCCCATCATCGCCAATATTGCAGGGAATGGGAGAAGTGCAACGAGTACTGCAACAGCCACAACACTCATTCCGGCATAACCGAATGATTTCAAGAACATCAATGGGAAGAAGGTAAGTGAGGCGAGGGTGATGAAGACAGTGAGGCCAGAGTAGAAGACGGTCTTGCCTGCAGTCCGCACGGTGTTGACGATGGCGCTCTCGACATCCTGGCCGTGATGAAGCTCTTCTCGGAAGCGATTAACGACAAGGAGTGCGTAATCGATACCAAGTCCAAGCCCCATGCCAGTGATCAAATTGAGAGCAAAGATGCTGACGCCAGTTACTAGTGAGATTAAGTAGATGATTCCGAGCGATCCGATAATTGCCCCAACTCCAACAATCAGAGGTGTTGCACTGGCGATGAGGCCACCAAAGACGAAGAGTAGGAGGAGGAAGATCAGTGGTACGGAAATACCCTCGGCGAGTGCAAGATCTTTTGTGATCTTCTCATTCAGCGCAGAGTTGATTGCTGCGATGCCATTGACGTAGACGCGTAGGCCTTGGAATGTGCCATCATATTTTGCGGCGATCGACTTACCGAGATCGGCAGTCTTGTAGAGATCACTCTCTTGGGAGTAGATGAAGAGAAAGGCCGCGTGCTGATCTTTGCTCGCCAAAGCAGCAGCTCCGCCTGCGCTCCAATAGGAGAGTGTTTTAAGAACACCCTTCTCGCCAGCGAGTGACTTCTCGAGAGCGGCAGCTGAAGCGCGAACTGCGGGGTCGGTGATCAGTGATGATGACTTCACTTCGAGAATGAGCGCTGGATCTTGAATATGAAAAGTTGAGGTGAGGTATGTGCTGGCCTTTGCAGAATCACTATTGGGATTGGTGTAGCCACCGCCTGAAAGTCGTGGAATAGCTAGCCCCGCCATCGCACCAAAGGCGATGAGAGCAACAATAAAGAGGGCTAGAACTGATTTGCGACGCTTAACGACCAGGTGGCCAATCTTCTCAAACATGGGGTCTCTTCTCGTTTTTGGTTCCGGCAGTCAGCCATCAAGGTGGAGTAAAGTCAGGATATCGGATGATTCTTGAGGATCCCCAACGAAGAACAGGTGTGACGTGGCGAAGATAATTCCAGATAAAACTGGTGACGATGAGATCAAAGATCCATCAGAGATAGCGGCCGAGAGCGCTCGGGATGCCGAGATTCGTGGAGATAAGCCGCCTCACCACGGTTAAATCGACTGACTTAATCGACTGACTTAATCGACTGACTTAATCGACTGACTTAATCGACTGACTTAATCGACAATTGGCTTGGTTGCCGATTGAGGTGGGTTGCTTGGCGTAGCTGTCGGAGCACTTGCCCGGGAGTCGGTCTTGTAGAAGCCAGATCCTTTAAAGACAACGCCTACATTGTTGTAGACCTTACGGACCTCACCCTCGCATTGCGGGCAAATTGAGATAGCCTCATCAGTGAAGGATTGGACTACTTCGAACTCGTGGCCACAGGCGACGCAGGCATATTCGTAGGTAGGCATACCCCAGAGTCTAAAGTGATGAGAGAATTACTTCTAATCGTCGCAAGGAACTTGCAGGGGACTCGCAGGAAAATCGAAGGGAAAGGAAGTAGCTGTGAAGAAAGTGACTCAGAAGGCTCGATTTGTAGGCTCGCTTCGACGCCTTGGTGCTTCGACTCTGGTTGCACTCACCCTAGCCCTCGGCTCCACTCCAGCTCTAGCGAACTCAATCACTGCGACCTCACCAACGTCTGGCGCAGTTTTGGGGATCGCACCCAATGCCGTTTCGGTCACTGGCACAACTGCTCTCTCTGAGCAAGGTTCGACGATCGCCGTTACTGACCCGCATGGGTCACAGGTCGATGATGGATCCGTAACAATCTCGGACACCACAGCGGTGATCGGATTAAAGCCACTCACCACCGCTGGCGTCTATACCGTGACCTACTCACTCGTCTCCGCAACAGATGCCCCACTGACTGGGTCCTACACTTTTCTCTTCAACGCGCCAGCAACCGTCACATCATCATCACCGACGCCGATTGCGAGCGCTACTCCTGCAGCCGGTAAAGGAACTCATACCGCCGATATCTTCGTCATTATTTTGATGGTCTTTGCAATCTTTGTTAGCATCTTCTTGCTCTGGTATGCGCGAATGTTGTTGCGCGAATGGCAAGCGAAGAAGCGTAAATCGCGCGCAAAGTCCGCTGCTCGATCGAGTGCTGCAGCCAGGAAAGCCAAGATAGATAGGCCAGAGAAGGAATAAATGGTGCACCTGTTCGCTGAAGTTCATACTTTCTCGAATAATCCAGTTGTCACTGCTGCGCTCGCAATCACCAAAGGGCTCTACTTTCTCTCTGCTATCACCGCCTTTGGTCTGATCTTTGCCGTTGCCTTTTTCATCAGGGAAGAGCGCGGCCATCTGACAAGTGAAGGTCTTCGTGTAAAGAAGTTGGCCCACCTTGCCACCTTTGTCACTCTCGTCACCGTAATAGGCGGCACCTTTACCGAACTAGCCAATCTGCTGGGCGGATCATTGCTTGATGCCTTTGATGCTACGACGCTCCATTCATTCTTACTTCAGACTGCCGTTGGGCGCGACTTTCTTATTCAGGCGATGATCGCCTTATTCGTCATACTCTTTCTGCAGCGTGCTAAAAAGATCAGTGCCATGTACTGGGCGCTACTCCTCTCTGCTGGCGCGCTCATACTCCCTGTCTTCCAAAGTCATGCCAGTAACGCTGGAAACCATGGCGCAGCAATAGGTTCATTACTCTTCCACGTCCTCTTTATCTCGATCTGGGTAGGCGGAGTTATTGGGCTCGTAGTCATTGCGCCAGCCGAACGAGCAGCATCGTTAGCTCGTTTTAGCAGTGTCGCGCTCTGGGCTGCGGTCATCGTCGCAATCAGCGGAATCGTCAATGCCTGGACGCGACTTAATTTTCTTGCCGGGTGGGCAACTCTCTACGGAGTCCTTGTCGCACTAAAAGTGATTCTCATGGCGATCTTGATCGGCTTCGGTGCGATCCATCGCAAGACCTTAGTGAAGGCTGATGGTGCGGTAAAAACTTTTGCGCTCTTAACAAATGAAGCTTTGGTTATGGTAATCACTGTAGCGATTGGTACCTGGTTATCGACAACCCAACCACCAGTTTCGGATGCTGCTGCAAGCGCACCGAGTGATGCAGTCGTCAACCTCACCGGCATTGCAATGCCTAGCCAACCAACACTCTGGCGAATCTTGAGTGCCTATATTCCTGATGGCACCTTCCTAGGAATCCTCTTGCTTGCCACCGCACTTTATATTCGTGGCGTCATTGTGCTGAGTCGGCGCGGTGATAAGTGGCCGGTCGGTCGAACTCTCGCATTCGCCTTCGGTATCTCCTTTGCTGATTTTGCAACATCTGGCGGACTCGGTGTTTATGCCCACTTCGCCTTTTCGTATCACATGATTGCCCACATGGTCTTGGGAATGGTTGCGCCAATCTGCTTCGTCTTGAGCGCCCCGATCACTCTTGCACTTCGGACACTTCCTACTGGTCGAACAGAGCTCGAGCGAGGAATGCGTGGATCACTGATTGCAATCATTCATTCACGATATTCGGTCATCATCACTAATCCGGTAACAGCGCTACTCATCTTCGACGGTTCACTCTTTGGCCTCTACCTCACGCCTATTTATGGCTCACTCATGCGCAGCCATAGTGGCCATCTCTTGATGAATATCCACTTCTTGCTTGCTGGCTACCTCTTCTTCTACGTCATCGTGGGAGTTGACCCAAATCCCCGCAAGGTGCCACATATCGTGCGCATTATCGTGCTCTTTGCGGCGATGAGTATTCACGCCTTCTTCTCGATTACCTTGCTCTCGACATCAACTCTCGTTGATGGTGGCTACTTTGCACTCTTGCATCGCCCGTGGAACCTTGATCTTCTCGCAGATCAACATGCAGGTGGAGCTATCGGTTGGGCAATGGGGGAGATTCCGATTCTCTTCGCCCTCGTCGCCACCTTCCTTCAATGGGTTCGTGAAGATAAACGCGAGACAAAGCGGATTGATCGAGCAGCGGACCGTGCCGCTGCAATGGGAGAAGATGATGCCCTCGCCCAATACAACTCTTACTTACGTGAGTTAAACACCCGAGAACCGAACGATTAATTCTGGCGTTGCCGCTGCATTCACTCGTTGGTCGTGATCCTCAAGTGGCAAAGGCTCGTTGGTAATCTCGCCATGATGGACAAGTGCAATCTTCCAGGCTGTTAACTTCTGAAGTGCACGGTCATATGACCCGCCGCCTTGGCCGAGTCGGTTTCCACTCCGGTCAATATGTAAGGCCGGAACAATCACAATCTGGATGGCAGAGAGCTCTTGAAAGGCGAAGCCATGTGGTTCAAGCACCTTGCCGTGGGTAGCCAGAGAATTCTCGCCCCCATCCCATAGGACCCATTCCAGATCTTTGTCAGGCAGGAGTCGTGGAAGTAAGAGGCGGACGCCACGTCTGATTAATTCGGCATTGATATCGGCAGTAGTTGGTTCATCCCCATAGGAGTAGTAACTGGCGACATAGGAAGCCCCAGTGAACTCGGCGGCATCAAGGATATGGAGCCACGACTCTTCAATGAATCGATCGCGACGTTCACTCCGAAAGCGGCTGCGCAGTAGTGACTTATCTGACTCGCTCACATCTGCCTTTCGCATGGCAATACCTTAGTAGGGCGCCCATGCAAAGTAGGGTAGAACCATGGATCGTGAGATTGCAGTGAATGAATTTGCGGCGGCGTTACTCTCGATCGCGACCCCTCTTGCCGCCTTCGATATGCCGTTGCTCGATGCCCACGGTGCAACCCTTGCCGAAGATATCTTCGCGGGCGAACGCCTGGTTCTCAGATCTGGCTCGCGCATTAGATCTACACAAATTGGACTGGCTGCTTCAATTGGCCTAAACCGCCTACCTACGCGCCCGCATCCTCGGGTGGTCGTGATCTCAGCCGGTGATGATCTCGTTGAGCCGGGTCAACGGCTGCGTGATCACGAAGATGAGTTTGAGACTAATTCCTGGATGTTGACGACTGCAGTTAAAGAGGCAGGGGCGATGGGTTATCGCGTCCACACAATTCCTGAAAATGCCGAGCAATTGAAATTAATTATTGAAGACCAACTTGTTCGTGCTGATTTAATCGTCATCAGCGGCGAGAGCCACGACGAATCCTTTGACTTGATTACCTCAACTCTCCAAGGACTGGGGGAGATTGAGACTGTCATTCCTCGCCTCTCCGATGCCGGCCGCCACAACTTTGGAACCATTGGACCAGATAAGACTCCGGTAATTACTCTTCCAGGTGATCCAATCGCTGCCTACCTATCGGCTGAAATCTTTGTCCGCCCCATGATCCGCACCATGCTCGGAGCAGCCAATATCCATAGATCTATCGTTCAGGCAAAGCTCACACACGCGGTTGAATCTCGAGTCGGTTACACATCACTCATTCGCGCTTCGCTTGCATCCGCAAAAGAACTCATGGTGACGGCACTTCCAGAGCAGGATCTGCTCTCCACGCTCTCTGATGCTCAAGGTCTGATCGCTCTGCCAGCAGATAGCTCTGGTGCAGCCGCTGGCGATATCGTCGATGTCATGGTTCTCGAGCGCAATCAATAATGTCGCCGATCATTCGCGCCAAGGGATCTGCTGGTGAAATTACCCTCCGGCCCTTGCGAATGCGCGATCGGTCGGCCTGGGAAGAAGTTCGTAGATCCAATCGAGAGTGGCTTAACCCGTGGGAGGCGACCCGGCCCGAAGTAGATGGCCAGACCCCGTTGCCCAGTTATTTCTCGATGGTGAGGCAGGCTCGATCGGATGCAAGGTTGCAACGATCCTTTTCACTAGGGATCTGGATAAAAGAGGACGGGAAGCCTCGATTTGTAGGGCAAATAACTCTGGGAGGCATCGTCTTCGGTGCTCATCGCGGCGGATATATCGGCTACTGGATCGATAGTCGGGTCGCAAATAAAGGGATTACCTCATCGGCCGTTATAGCTCTTACCGAATATGGCTTTAGCGAACTCCTTCTCCATCGAATCGAGATCTCGATGCGACCAGAGAATGCGGCATCACAACGGGTCGCAGAGAAAGCTGGATATACCTTTGAGGGAGTGCGCCATCGCTTCCTTCATATCGATGGGGATTGGCGCGACCACATGGTCTTCGTGAAAGAGAACCCAGAGATTCGGTAACCCTTCCGAGAAATTTGGAGATTTAAGAGAGTCAAGACACTCGCTGACAACTGCCCTAAATCCACCCAAATTACCCATAGGACAATTACGATTTCATTCCATGGCGTCCAGCATTATCTACCTCATCATCTTGGTGATGTGGGGAGCCTATTTTCTCCCTCGGTGGATTCATCGCCACGAAGAATCTTCACCTAAGGCTGGCGATCGCTACAAGAGCGCGATCCGCTCAATCTCTGAGAGCAGCACCTCTTCACCATTTGCACCTGAATTTATGGATCCGCTACAAAAGCGCAAACTCTTAGCACAGCGTCGAACTATCTTTACAGGATTAACATTCTTAACTTTTGCAAGTTTTGTTGGCGCATTACTCGGCATGATGTCGTGGACCATTCTCGCAATCCCAGCTTCAGGTTTTGCCATTTATGTCATCGCAGTGCGCAAGCAGCTTGTCACAGCAGAGTTAAAGGCGCGTCGCCTCTCTACTCTTGAGAAGATCATGACGGCCGAAATCAAACTTGATCCAACCGTTCGCATCTCACTTGGCCACCAAGCGCAACAGAATGACCACTGGATTCCACTTGCCGATCGCGAAGATCCGGCTGGAGTCGTTGTGATCCCTAAGGATGAAAAGGGTTGGAATCCAATTACCTTGCCAAAGCCAACGTATGCGACGGCGCCAAAGGCAATTACTCCAAAGCGCGTCATTGATCTCACGGTTCCTGGCCAATGGAGCGCCGAGCAAGAGTTGCTTAATCAGCTCAATCTGCCACAACGCGAAGAACTCTTCGATCAGACGTTACGCGAAGAGGCAGCAGCACCGCATAACCTTGATTCCGAGGCTATCTAAATTTAACTACGATTAAGTATTTAAAGTAACTCACACTGCTAGATCCACGATGGCAGCCACATATGTGAGAGCCAGTTGGAATAAGTGATCACTTCACCAAGATAGAGTGGCGAGAAGTAGATAAAACAGAGGACTATCAGCGTTAAATAGCCATAAACAATGCGCTCTCGCATCGCTCTCCGGCCCTCATCTTCTAAGAATTTTGCAATCACAAAGCAGATGATCAGGATGAGGAAAGGCTCAAAGGCGATTGAATAAAACGAGAACATCGTCCGCTTTTGAAAGAGGAACCACGGTAGATAGCCAGCAGCGAGGCTGAGTAGGAGTAATCCACTCTGCCACTCTCTGCGCGAGATCCAATATCCGAATGTAATCGCAATCGCGATGGCGCCACTCCACCAGAGAAATGGTGTGCCAAGTGCGAGAATCTCTTGCGAACAACTCGAGCTGCCACATCCCTTTGGCGTTGCATAGAAGAAAGAGGTCGGCCTTCCTTGCATAAGCCAGCTCCAAGGGTTAGCAGAGTAGGAATGCTTATCAACCAAGTTCTTATGAAAGTTGAAGATCTCAGATTGATAATGCCAGAAACTGGTGAATATATTCTTCGACCAGGTTCGATCCCATCCCGTTGTGGTGATAAACCATCCCGTCCATGTTAAGAGATATGTGAGAACTGGGATTACTCCGAATTGCGTGGCCCGCTTTGCAAACTTACTTCGAAGTGTTGACATGAAGGGGGATGGATTCTCCATCGCTTGCGCGTGCCGGAAATCTACATAGAAAATAAAGCAGAAGTAGGCAAGGAAGTAATAGAGCCCGCTCCACTTCACCCCTGATGCAAGACCAAGGGCGATGCCAGCCAACCAGTACCGTGCGTGAAGAATGAGGTAGAAGGCCAAGAGCGTAAAGAACATTAAGAAGATATCGAGCAAAGCAACGCGCGAGTGAACGAGATGGAGACCATCGGCGAGAGTCAAAATCGCAGCCGATGAACTTATGAGTCGATTATTAAAGAGCTTCTTTGCGACCAGGTAGATCAAGGCGATGGAGAAGGAGCCAATCACAGCCGAGCTCACGCGCCAACCGAATTCATTGAAGCCAAATGCCTTGATTCCTAGTGCAATGAGCCACTTTCCGACCGGGGGATGGACGATGAAATCTGCCAAGCCCTTTGCATTCACTTCTACGCCGTGGCTAGCGAGGGAGTGGGCATTTTGCGCGTAATAGACCTCATCAAAGATGTAGCCCTTGGGCTGGCCCAGATGCCAGAGACGAAGTGCCAGGCCAATGAGTGCAAAGGCGATGGCATTGATCGGGTCAGCCATTCGATGGAGCAACTGCTTTTTGGAACTCTCAAGAGTTGGCTCCGTGGTTGATTCCATAGTGAAAGAGTAGGGGGTCTAGCAAAACCCTGAGAGAATAGGCACATGTTGATTCTCGCCGCCATCCCTCTTGGTAACCCAGGAGATGCCTCGGATCGGCTGAAAGCTGCGATCACCGAAGTCGACTTCATCGCCGCCGAGGATTCCCGACGCTTTGGCAGGCTCTGCGCCGAACTCGGTCTTACCTACGAGGCAAAGATCTACTCCTTCTTTGAGGGCAACGAGAATGAACGGCTTGAGCCACTCTTAGAGATTCTGGCAAGCGGCAAAGATCTCTTGGTCGTCACCGATGCCGGCATGCCCGGAATTAGTGATCCGGGGTATCGCCTCACCCGGGAAGCGATCGCACGCAATATTCCGATTCGAGTTCTTCCAGGACCAAGCGCTGTGACGACTGCGCTGCTCTACTCAGGTCTGCCGACGGATCGATTCTGCTTTGAAGGATTCCTTCCGCGAACATCTGGTGCCCGAGTTACAGCACTCGAGAAGGTCCGAGAAGAAGAACGGACGATGATCTTCTTTGAAGCACCACATCGACTCGAAGATTCTTTAGTAGATGCCATCACCGTATTTGGTGAAGGTCGCCTGGCTTCGATCTGCCGAGAGATGACGAAGACTTACGAAGAGACCATTCGTGGCACCTTGCAGGAATTGCTTCAATGGGCGCAAAGTCGGGAGATCTTGGGTGAGATCACTCTTGTTGTCGCAGGCTTCGATGCCGCCTCTCGATCACATTCGGCGAGCGAGCTCGTTGATCTTGTGTTGGCTCGGGAGGGTCAAGGCGAGAGCCGAAAAGAGGCGATCGCGGAAGTTGCGAAGCAGACTGGGTTGGCCAAGCGCGCGGTCTTTGATGTCATGGTTGCCCATAAAGGCGCCGATAGGATGGGCAAGTGAGCGAGAACTCTTTCTATTTAACGACGCCGATTTACTACGTCAATGACGCGCCCCATATTGGCCATGCCTACACAACCGTGGCTGGCGACGTCCTGACGCGATGGCACCGCCAACGCGGGGAATCAGTCTGGTTTCTCACTGGCACCGATGAACACGGACAGAAGGTTCTCAATACCGCCGAGAAGAACAATGTCGCACCGCAAGAATGGTGTGATCGTCTCGTAGAAGGCGCCTGGAAGCCAGTATGGAAAGCCCTGAACATTGCTAATGATGATTTCATTCGCACAACTGAGCCACGCCATATGGAACGCGTTCAGCGATTCTTATCTGGACTGAAGGATCAAGGCCATATCTATTCCGGCAAGTACGAAGGTCCATATTGCATCGGGTGCGAAGAATTTAAATTACCGGGCGATCTCCTTGATGGCGGTCTCTGCCCAATCCATTCAAAGCCATGTGACATTCTCAGTGAAGAGAATTGGTTCTTCCGCCTCTCAGCCTTTGTTCCTGCGCTTCTCGAACATTATAAAAATAATCCTTCGGCATGTGAACCAACATCTGCTCGCAATGAAGTTCTCGCCTTCCTTGAGGGTGATGTGCAAGATCTCTCAATCTCTCGCTCTACCTTTGATTGGGGAATTCCTGTTCCATGGGATACCGAGCAAGTTATCTATGTCTGGTTTGATGCCCTCTTAAATTACGCGACTGCAGTTGGACTCGGCGATGAGCCAGGAAGTGCTGGAGCTGAAAAGTTTGCGAAGACCTGGCCCGCAGATGTTCATCTTGTTGGTAAAGATATCTTGCGCTTCCATGCTGTCATCTGGCCGGCGATGCTGATGGCTGCTGGGTTGCCATTACCGAAGAAGGTCTTTGCACATGGTTGGCTCCTTGTTGGCGGAGAGAAGATGTCAAAATCTAAACTCACCGGAATTGCACCCGCAGATATCACCGACCACTTTGGTGTGGATGCCTTCCGTTATTACTTCTTGCGTGCCATCCCATTTGGATCTGACGGTTCTTTCTCATGGGAAGATATGGGAGCTCGATATACAAGTGAGCTCGCAAATGACTTTGGCAACCTCGCTTCACGCCTGATCGCGATGATTGAAAAGTATTGTGGCGGCGCTATTCCAGCTCTCGCTCGCGATGCTGGGCTGGAAGCCGCTCTCGCTGAGACTGTAACGAAAGCTGATGCCGCCATGGTGGCACTGGACTTCCAAGGTGGAATCAACGCCATTATGGAGTTCTGTAAGCGAGTAAATGGCTATGTCACTGAGCGCGAACCATGGATTGTTGCCAAAGATGAGAGTCGCACTCCCGAACTCCTAGAGATTCTCTATAACACCGCCGATGCGATTCGCGCACTCGCAGTTCTGCTCTATCCCGTCATGCCAACAACGTGCGAAACGCTCTGGAATTCACTTGGTATGGATTCGGAGATTTCATCACAGAAGATTTCAGAAGTTGCGACCTGGGGTCAGATCAAACCTGGGACACGAGTTACCAAGGGAGCAGTCCTCTTTCCACGCCTTGAAGAGCCTGCGGCTAAGTAAGATCGATCTTTGATGGCTGATCGATTTGGGTTAGAGAAGGATCGCCAACTGGCGCCACTTCCTGAAAAACTCAATCGCCCATGTGTTGATGTTCATGCACATATCGAACTTGTCACCGAGTCCGAACCAGATTCGCCGTTGATTCGGGCAGTCCTCGATCAAGCAGCGAGTGTTGGAATCGATCGAGTAGTTCAAGTCGGCTATTCGGCAGATCAATCCGAGTGGAGTGTGCGAATGGCGCACGCCTTTCCGGGTCGAGTCCTTGCCGCAGTCGCGCTCCATCCCAATGAAGCACCAATCGTGGATGACCTTGAGGCTCACTTGGCACGAATCGAAACGTTAGCGACCGACCCTCGAGTTCGGGGGATTGGTGAGACCGGTTTAGATTTCTTCCGAACTGCACCCGAACTTCAAGAGCGGCAGATCTATTCATTCCGTCGCCATATTGCATTGGCGAAGCAGGTCAAGAAGGCGCTCATCATCCATGACCGAGATGCCCATCGCGCCGTGCTCGATACCTTGACCACGGAAGGCGCGCCAGAAACCACTATTTTTCACTGTTATTCCGGCGATGCGCAGGTGGCTCGGGAATGTATCGATAAGGGATACATCCTCTCCTTTGCGGGCACTGTGACCTTCAAAAATGCACCTGCTCTACGGGAAGCGGTAAAGCTTGTCCCGAATGATCAACTCTTGGTAGAGACTGATTCACCATTCCTCACTCCCACTCCCCATCGCGGCCTCATGAATACGCCAGCGCAGATTCCATCGATCCTTCGGGTAATCGCCGATGAGCGCGACCAAGATCTCGATGAGCTCTGTGATGTTATTAGTGCTAATGCTGAGCGACTCTTTGGATCCTTCGCCTAATGTCAGGACTACTCGGTGCAGCCGAAATTCGTGAGATCGCAGCACGCATTGGCGTCAACCCAACAAAGAAATTGGGTCAGAACTTTGTCGTCGATGCGAACACCTGCCGAAGAATTGTTAAGAGCGCTGATCTGCGCGAGGGCGATGTCGCGCTTGAAATCGGACCGGGCCTTGGATCGCTCACGCTTGCACTGCTTGAGATAGCCCGAGGGGTTGTCGTCGTCGAGATTGACGAACGGCTTGCTGCAGAGTTACCTCACACGATTGCTCGTCACGATTTCGAGAGCGATCGATTGACGGTTGTTACGATGGATGCGATGGTTGTTGATTCACTTCCCATTTCGCCAACTGTCTTGGTGGCGAACCTCCCTTACAATATTTCAGTCCCAGTGCTCCTGCGATTCATGGAGAAGTTCCCAACTCTGCGATCGGGTGTTGTGATGGTGCAGAGTGAAGTCGCTGATCGACTTGTTGCCTTACCTGGAAGTAAGAACTATGGATCACCATCAGTAAAGGCGACATGGTGGGCTGATATGTCATCAGCCGGGACCGTCGCGCGCTCGATCTTTTGGCCAGTTCCAAATGTTGACTCATCACTCGTTCGCTTTGTACGGCACGAGCCGGCTGGGGATGAGGCACTTCGATTGAAGACCTTTGCAGTGATCGATGCCGCCTTTTCACAACGCCGGAAGATGTTGCGTGGCGCCCTCTCCGAGCTCTTTGGCAGCAGTGCAGCGGCATCTGATGCAATCGTGGCCGCTGGTGTTGATCCCACTATGCGTGGTGAAGCACTCTTACTTCCTGACTTTATCAAGATCGCCCACGGCCTTTCACTATAGAGTTACGACTATGAAGCAGAGTGGCGTGATCATTCGGGTACCTGGAAAGGTAAACCTGAGCCTCTCTGTTGGACCATTGGATGAAGATGGCTACCACGAACTCGTAACAGTCTTTCAAGCGATCTCCCTCTTCGATGATGTCACCGTTAAGTTCGGCGTCGAGGGAAGTGGCATCACTCTTTCGGCATCTGGTTCAACATCAGCTGGTATTCCACTCGATGAGTCCAACCTTGCCTTCAAAGCAGCGCAGTTAATGGTCAGGAAATATCAACTCGATAGTGATATTGAGATTCATTTGGCGAAGGAGATTCCGGTAGCTGGTGGAATGGCTGGTGGAAGCGCCGATGCTGCTGGCGTGATTGTTGGAATCGATGCACTGTACGAACTTGGCCTCTCTCGTGATGAGATGCAACGAATTGGTTCAGAACTGGGAAGCGATGTGCCATTTGGAATCGCGGGCGGAACCGCGATTGGTCGAGGCCGTGGCGATCAATTAACACCAGTGCTCTCGCAAGGTTCCTATCAATGGGTCTTAGCGTTGGCTAACTCAGGACTCTCTACTCCTTCGGTCTATGCCGAATGTGATCGATTGCGCGAAGGCCTGACTATCTCTCGTCCGACCGCCAACGATGCGCTCTTGCAGGCGCTGCGTGCGGGGGATGCAAAGGAGTTAGGCAAGACTCTGAGCAATGATTTGCAGAGCGCAGCATGTTCACTTCGTCCAGCGCTCCGACTCGTCCTCGATGTTGGCAGTGACTATGGCGCATTGGGTTGCATTGTTTCTGGATCTGGCCCGACCGTCGCCTTTTTAGTCGAAGATGAGGAACGGGCGCTGGATCTCACCGTTGCCTTGAGTTCAAGTGGCGTTGTCGCAGGCGTCGTCCGAGCAAGTGGCCCGACTCATGGGGCTCGAAGGATCAGCAGCTTTTAAAGATCTGGGTCAGGTTTTGGCGTTCTGGCCGCATATAAGGGAGAATTCAGGTTCCGCCATTGTGTAGTGGCTAGCACATGGGCCTTTGAAGCCCAGGGTCCAGGATCGATACCTGGTGGCGGAGCCATTCCGCAGTAAATAGACTTCCTGTATATCCACGCTAGTTTCACTGATGCAGAGATAGGAGGGCCGTGAACAACCCAGATGTTGTGATCGTGCTCGCCGCCGGGGAAGGCACCCGGATGAAATCTGCGATCTCAAAGGTTCTCCACCCCATCGCTGGTCGAACAATTCTGGGTCATGTGATGGAAGCGGTTCGCCCACTTTCGGCGAAAGAGGTAAGGGTTGTTATTGGCGCTCATAAGGATTCGGTTCAGGCGCATCTAGCAGATATTTCGCCATCAGCGCTCACCGTCTATCAAGCCGAACGCAATGGAACAGGCCACGCGGTGCAGTTAGCTCTGGCGGGGGCCACAACAACCGGAACCGTCCTCGTTCTCGCCGGTGATACGCCATTGCTCACCTCGACCACACTTCAAGAATTTATCGCAGTACACCATGCCAATGAGAGTTCGGCATCGGTCCTCACTGCCGACCTGCCAGACCCATTTGGTTATGGTCGAATCGTCCGGGACGAAGAAGGTTATATCTCTGCGATTGTCGAAGAGCGCGACGCGGATGACGAAGTGAAGGCCATCAGTGAAGTGAACACCGGCGTCTACCTCTTTGATAATGGCGCACTTCGCGAAGCAGCGGCAAAACTCTCTCACAATAATTCACAAGGCGAGCTCTACCTCACTGATGTCATTGCGCTGATCAAGGGTGCCGGCAAGGTTGCGCTCGCGATCCGCTCTAACGATTACACCGAAACTCTCGGTATCAATGATCGCTCGCAATTGGCAGAGTGCACGGCGATCATGCGAGATCGCATAAATGATCAGGTTATGAAATCTGGCGTAACGATTATCGATCCCACAACAACCTGGATTGATGCCGATGTCCAGATCGCAAATGATGTTGTGATCTACCCTGGGTCGGTTCTTGCGGGGAAGACAACTGTGGAAAGTGGCGCAGTTATTGGTCCGCGCACATCACTCACCAATGTGACTGTGGGCGCCAGAGCTCATATCGTCGAGTCGACCTGCACTGACTCGGTAATCGGCGCGGAAGCAAATGTCGGCCCATATTCTTATCTGCGACCTGGCACCACACTCGCAGCTCGTGCCAAGGCTGGTGCCTACGTTGAGATCAAGAATTCAACGATTGGTGAAGGTTCGAAAGTCCCGCACCTCTCCTACGTGGGGGATGCAACGATCGGGCGCGGCACTAATATCGGTGCCGCCACAATCTTCGTTAATTACGATGGCGTCGAGAAGCACCAGACGATCGTGGGGGATGAGGTCCGAATCGGAAGCGACACGATGCTGGTAGCCCCAGTCGCCATTGGCGATGGCGCTTACACTGCCGCTGGATCGATCATTACTGAAGATGTTCCTGCTGGTTCGATTGGTGTTGCGCGCGCAAAGCAGCGCAATGTCCTAGGGTGGGTACTACGCAAGAGAGCAGGCAGTTCCTCTGCTGAAGCCGCTAAGCGCGCAGGCGCAACCGAAAGGGAGTAAGAATGAGCGAACTTCGCCTCACCTCTGAGAAGCGCCTACGGATCTTCGCCGGTCGCGGATATCCAGAGCTCGCTGATGAAGTCGCGCTCGAACTTGGCATCCCTATCACCCCAACATCTGCCTACGACTTTGCTAATGGTGAAATCTTTGTTCGCTTTGAAGAGAGCGTCCGCGGATCCGATGCGTTCGTTATTCAATCTCATGCCGCTCCAGTCAATAAGCAGATCATGGAACAGCTGATCATGGTCGATGCCCTCAAGCGCGCATCGGCAAAACGCATCACCGTTGTTGCACCCTTCTATGGCTATGCTCGCCAAGATAAGAAGCACCGTGGCCGTGAGCCAATCTCTGCTCGACTTATGGCAGATCTCTTTAAGACTGCGGGTGCTGATCGCTTAATGGTCGTCGATCTCCACACTTCACAGATCCAAGGCTTCTTCGATGGCCCAGTTGATCATCTCTTTGCACTCCCACTCTTAACCGATTATGTCGGCCGCAAGGTTGACCGAAGTCGCCTCACCATCGTCTCACCAGATTCAGGTCGAGTACGTGTTGCCGAACGGTGGTCTGATCTTCTCGGTGGATGTCCAATCGCTTTTATTCACAAGATGCGCGATCCAAGAATTCCGAACGAGTCCACAACCGGCAAGGTTGTCGGTGATGTACGAGGTCAGACATGTATCGTCATCGATGACATGATCGATACCGCCGGAACCATTACAAAGGCAGTCGATGCACTCTTTGATGAAGGTGCGGCTGAAGTGATCGTTGCAGCCACCCACGCCGTGCTCTCCGGGCCTGCGGTCGAACGCCTGAAGGCGAGCCGAGTCAGCGAAGTTGTCGTCACAAACACTCTGCCGATCCCAGAAGAGTCCCGCTTTGATCGCCTCACAGTCCTCTCGATCGCCCCACTTTTGGGACGAGCGATCAAGGAAGTCTTCGAGGATGGATCAGTTACTAGCCTCTTCGACGGTCACAGCTAGACCTCCTAGACCTTATCCAGGCCGAATTTTGGCTTTGGCGACCCCCTGAGATACTCTTCAGGCTCGTCACGGCGAGGGATAGTAATTATCCGTAATCGACGGGTTGCTCTCCTGAGGCGTGCATTTCATACGTACTAAAGGAGCAACTCACGTGGCTGAAATTTCAATCAATGCAAGCAAGCGCACCAACTTCGGTAAGGGTGCATCACGACGCGACCGCGTCGCTGGCCTCGTTCCAGCCGTGATCTATGGCCACAATGCAGAGCCACAGCACGTATCACTCCCAGCTCGCGAGCTCGGAATTGCGCTGAAGGCTTCAAACGTTCTTCTTAACGTCTCATTTGATGGCAAGAGCGAACTCGTTCTTCCAAAGTCAGTTTCTAAGAATCCATTGACCGGAATCTTCGAGCATGTCGATCTCCTTGTTGTCCGTAAGGGTGAAAAGGTTAAGGTTGAAGTTCCAGTTCACACCGAAGGTGCATACGACAAGGATGGAATCCTTGAACACGTGAATAACACCATCGAAATCGAAGCTGAAGCAACATCAATCCCATCATTCTTGGTCCTTGATCTCACAGGCATGCCTGCTGGAACAAGCAAGACTGCCGGCGATGTAGCTCTTCCTGCCGGAACAACTCTCGTCTCTGATGCAGCGCTCGTCGTTGTTCACCTCTCAGAGCGTTCAAGCGCTGCTGAGCCTGCTGCAGATGCTGCTCCAGCCGCTCCTGCTGCTGAAGCACCAAAAGCTGAATAATTAAGTAAGTAGCACTTCCGTGGCTGATCGCTGGATTATCTTTGGTTTAGGTAATCCGGGCGATCAGTACGCATCTACCCGTCACAATATTGGCCATATGGTCGTGGATTATCTGGGTAGCAATTCAAAGTTTTCATCACATAAATCCCGCTGCGAGATCGCAGATATTCGAGTCGCAGGTGTCGCAGTCACACTTGCAAAATCAAAGCTCTACATGAATGAATCAGGCGCTCCCTTAAAGGCGCTTGCTGATTTCTATAAGGTCGCGAGCAGCAACATCATTGTCGTACATGATGAATTAGATATCGCTTTCAACACCATCCGCGTAAAGATCGCCGGTGGCGATAACGGCCACAATGGCTTAAAAGATATTACAAAACACTTCTCTGGGCCCGACTATTATCGGCTTCGCATGGGAGTTGGCCGCCCTCAAGGTCCACAAGATCCCGCTGATTATGTCCTCAAGCCATTCTCGGGGCCCGAGAAGAAGGAGCTGGGCGATTTCATTGCTCGTGGCGCACTCGCTGCAGAGCGCCTTATTGAAAAGGGTCTAGATTTCACGCAACAAGAATTCAATAAGTAAGAATTCAATAAGTTGGAAATCAACCCGTATTACGTAATCCCGCTGCTACGCCATTGATGGTGAGCAGGAGTGCTCGGGTAATTGTTGGATCAATGTCAGGATTCTCGCGAACCTGCTCTAATAGATGAATCTGCAAGAGGTGTAGTGGCGCCAAATACTGATCGCGGATTCCGAGCGTGCGAGCAAGACGTGGTTGATCGCCAAGCAACTCACTCTTCTTGGTGAGAAGCAAGATCTCAGCTTTCGTCAACGCGAACTCCTCTTTGATGAGATCTAAGAAGTGGCGAAGAGATGGATCGACCAAGGTATCGACATAACGCGCAGCGAGATCAAGGTCGGTCTTTGCGAGTGTCATCTCAACATTGGAAATAAAGGTACGGAAAAAGTGCCAGTCATTGAGCATCTGAGACATGGTCGCTTCGTTGCCAGATTCACGAGCCGCTTTAAGGCCTGAGCCAACACCGAACCAGCCAGGGACGATCTGACGTGACTGCGTCCAGCCAAAGACCCATGGAATAGCGCGCAAACTGCCTAATCCACCTGAAGCATCAGGACGTCTAGAAGGTCGCGACCCTAGGAAGAGGTTGCCAAGTTGTTCGACGGGGGTTGAGGCATAGAAATAAGCAGGAAGATCGGGATGATCGATCAGCGAGCGATATCGATTGAAAGAGTTCTCGCTAATGAGATCCATCGCCTGACTCCACCGTGCCAGCGCTTCTGGACTTTGGCGAGGTGCACGGTTTAAGACGGTGGCTTCAAGTGCTGCTGCAACAGAGAGCTCGACATTTTCGCGCGCCAGCGCCGGAAGCGAGTATTTATCAGAGATCACTTCACCTTGTTCGGTCATCTTGATCTGACCATCGATCGACCCCCATGGAAGCGCGATGAGCGCGTCATAGGTTGGTCCGCCACCGCGGCCAACAGAACCACCGCGGCCGTGGAAGAGGCGCAGTGTGACACCATGCTTGATGGCAATGTCACGAAGTTTGCGTTGGGCTTTGTGGATCTCCCATTGTGATGTCGCAATACCGGCATCCTTGTTGGAATCTGAATAGCCGAGCATGACCTCTTGGATATCGCCACGTAGGCGAACGAGTTCGCGGTACTCAGGAGTCGAGAGGAGCGCATCGAGAATTGAATCTGCGGCTCGCAACTCGGCGACAGTTTCAAGTAACGGAGCGAAGCCAACTTTGGCAAACTTATCACCTGTGAGCGACACCAGTCCAGCGATATCAGCGAGAATGACCGGCGCAAGTACATCCAAGTGACCTTTAGTCATTGAGATGATGTAGGTCTCGATAACTTCTGGGCCAAAGTTTTCGATCAGCTCTCGAATAGCGATGAAGGTGTCGACAGTTTTACGATCGAGTGGCTCAAGGTTGTCGATAGAAGGACGAGTAGGAGTCTTTAACTCTGCAGCGATGAGTGCTGCGCGATCTTCGTAGTCAGCACCAAAGAGTTGAGCCATGGCACTGTGATGGGCATCAGAGTGTTCGCGAACATCCATGGTTGCGTGGGTAATTCCAAAACTCGCGACCGTGCGGATGATGCGCTCAAGTAAGCCTTTAGCAATGAGTTCACCACGATGAGCCAGAAGTGAGGTACGCATAAGCATGAGATCGGCAAGCAACTCCGCCGTATCTTCGTAATCTCGACCAGCAGTGTGTGCCGCGCCAGCTGAGTGGCGTCGTTGAGTCAGGATTAATCGATGTCTAATAGCTGTTGCTTTAAGGCGATATGGCTCTTCTACATTCTGACGGCGGAATCGCTCTTCAATTTCAGGGAGAATGTCTAAGTCACGGGCGACCGAAGCCTTGAGTTCATCGCTAGCCCCAGCAATCCGGCTAGAGACAGAGAGCGCTTGGCGGAGCTGATCGAGTGAGCCCAGCATGGTGCGAATGAAGTGACCGGTTTGAAGCACGATCGCATCTTTTGTGACCTGTGGGGTGATGTGCGGATTGCCATCGCGATCTCCGCCAATCCAGGTACCAAAGCTGAGCGGGCGCGAGGTTGGATCAACGACGACATTGATTCGCTCAAGTTCGCGCGCAAGATCATCTAAAACTTCTGGGACGGTATTAGCAAAGAGATCATCTAAGTAATAAAGCGCGTTCGTCGCCTCATCAAGTGGTTCTGGCCGTCCAAGTCGCAACTCATCTGTCTGCCATAAGAGATCGACAGTTTCGGCCAATCGACGATCTCGAGTCTGAGTTGCAGGGGAGTCGAGGAGTTCGGCGATGGTGCCCAATTTGCTGAGGACAGATCGACGCGAGGCTTCAGTTGGATGAGCTGTAAAGACTGGGCGAACTGAGAATTCATTGATCCAACTCTGGACATCAGCAAAAGAAAATTCATTGGTGGCGCTCTGAACATCGATGATCCGATCGATGGCGCGAGAGATCCACGATCCGCCTTGATTTCGCTCAGCTGCGAGTTCGCGGGCGCGATGCACCTGCTCAGCGACATTTGCTAAATGAAAATATGTACTGAAGGCACGAACGAGGAGAATCTCTTCTTCATCGCTGAGATTTTCCAGGGCGGCCGCACCATTTCCCTCGCGGACGGCTTTGCGGACTTGCTCGACTAGACCGAGAAGTTCGGGGCTTTCTTGGCGGACCAGGCTCTGGCCAAGTAAATCGCCAAGCCGGCGCACATCGGCGCGTAGTTCGAGATCATCAGTTGCCACTGGCTAATCATTACAGGTTTAATTGGGTGCTTCACCCCCCTCTCATTCGAGTGCGGGGGTATCAGTGCGTTCACAGGCGTAAATCAGTGGCGATCACGAGAAAGGGCGGGAAGAATTAATGTCGTTGTTACAAACCTTCTCGCATATTGAACTCTCAACTCCCTCGCCACTCTCCGAATCGCTGGTCTGTATTCCATCGACTCAAGGGCTCTTCGCAGCTATCACTGCCGGGCAGAGCCCCGTATTACTTGTCACTCCCTCCTCACGCCGGGCCGAAGAGCTCGCCGAAGAACTTCGAACATATATTGGCGGTGAGAAGGTCGCCTTCTTCCCGCCGTGGGAGACGCTTCCTCACGAACGGTTGAGTCCTAAGAACGATACCGTCGCTACTCGCTGCAAGACTTTGCATCAGTTGGTCTCCACAGATGCACCACGAGTTGTCGTGACATCGATCCGTGGATTAATTCAGCCGATCGTTGCCAATCTCTTAGATCATGTATTGCCAGTCCTGGAGATTGAGAAGAATATTTCGATGTCTGCCCTCATTGATTCGCTCTCATTCTTGGGTTACACCAGAACGGATCTTGTGGAACGACGAGGTGATTTTGCGGTTCGCGGTGGCATCATCGATCTCTTCCCACCAGACCTCGAACATCCGGTTCGGGTGGATTTCTTTGGAGATGATGTCGAAGAGCTCGCCTTCTTTACTGTTGCAGATCAACGGACCTTTGCACCAGTAATCGGGGAGATCACGATCTATCCTTGCCGCGAGCTTCTACTCAGCGATGATGTTAAAGATCGAGCTCGCTATATCGCAGCAGAATTCCCACAACTTGCCGAATTCTGTTCAAAGATCGCAGAAGGTATAAGTGTTGATGGGATGGAATCGCTCATTGGCATCCTCAATACCGAGCTCGAATCTCTCATCCATTTCTTGCCGAAAGATTTCCAGGTTCTCCTGGTGGATCAACCACGTCTTACTTCGCGTTCGATCGACCTCATTGAGACTAATAAAGAGTTCTTAGATGCTTCCTGGTCTAATGCCGCACTGGGTGGAAAGGCCCCCATCGATATCTCTGGCGGCTTGGAATCGAGCGGTTATTACTCGCTCGATGATCTTCATGCGAGGGCAACGAAAGCCGGTCTTGGCTGGCGCTATCTCAATCTCTACGCCTCGGACCTTGACGAAGAATCCTTAGAATTCGAAGCCTTGCCAATTTATCGAAACGATCTTCAGGCTGTTGAAAGAGACTTGAAAGAGTGGCTAGCCCAGGGATATTTACTCATCTTCAGTGCAGCAGGGCCGGGAATTGTTGAGCGATTCAATAACCTCTTCATTGAGGCAGATCTGCCAACCCGTATTGAGAAATCAGTAGATTCTCAATTAACTCGTGATGTCATCCACCTCATTGCTTCACCGATCGAACATGGCTTTATCTCTGACCGTGATAAGACGGTATTGATCACTGAGAAAGATATCTCTGGACAGCGGAGCTCAAATAAGGATCAGGCACGCATGCCATCTCGCCGCAAGAAGGCGATTGACCCGATCGAACTTCGACCTGGTGATTACGTTGTTCACGAGCAGCATGGCGTTGGTCGTTATGTCGAACTTGTCCAACGAACCGTGGGGAAGAGTTCGAGGGAATATCTCGTTATTGAGTATGCCTCTTCGAAGCGTGGCCAACCGGGCGATCGACTTTACATTCCAACAGATTCATTAGAACAAGTGACTCGTTATGTTGGCGGAGAAGCCCCTGCAGTGCATCGAATTGGAAGTGCTGATTGGCAGAATGCAAAGAAGCGGGCACGCAAGGCGGTCAAACAGATCGCGGCAGAACTGATTCAACTCTATGCCGCTCGCATGGCTGCGCCAGGTTTTGCCTTCTCACCTGATACTCCGTGGCAGCGTGAGTTGGAAGATGCCTTTGCTTACGTGGAGACGACCGACCAACTTTCAACCATTGAAGAAGTAAAGCGCGACATGGAAGCGTCGCACCCGATGGACCGCATCGTCTGTGGTGATGTCGGCTACGGGAAGACCGAGATCGCTATTCGAGCTGCATTTAAAGCGGTCCAAGATGGCAAGCAAGTGGCAGTTCTTGTGCCCACGACCCTGCTCGTACAGCAACATCTCACTACCTTTCTCAATCGATATACCGGCTTCCCGGTGAAGGTCGCTGGCCTCTCTCGATTCAATACTGCAAAAGAGGGTAAAGAGATTGTTGCCGGCCTTGCCGATGGCTCGATCGATATTGTGATCGGCACCCACCGGTTGCTCTCCAAAGATGTTCAATTCAGGGATTTGGGCTTGATCATTGTTGATGAAGAACAACGCTTTGGCGTCGAGCATAAAGAAGAGTTGAAGAAGGCACGGACAAATGTTGACGTCCTATCGATGTCTGCCACGCCAATTCCGCGTACGCTCGAGATGGCGATTACCGGGATTCGAGAGATGTCGAATATTACGACTCCGCCCGAAGAACGCCATCCAGTACTGACCTATGTTGGTTTCTACGATGAGAAACAGGTCGCTGCTGCAATTCGTCGCGAACTTCTACGAGATGGTCAAATCTTCTTTGTTCATAATCGGGTCGAAGATATTGATTTCGTCGTCGAACGACTTCGTACATTGGTTCCTGAAGCAAAGATTCGAGTCGCCCACGGCCAGATGGGTGAGCGCGAATTAGAAGATGTCATCCTGGGATTTTGGGAGAAGGATTTTGATGTCTTGGTCTCGACAACGATCATTGAAAGTGGAATCGATATTCCCAATGCAAATACTTTGATCGTTGATCGCGCCGATATCTTTGGTCTATCTCAACTACATCAATTGCGTGGCCGGGTTGGAAGAAGTCGCGAGCGCGCCTATGCCTACTTCTTATATTCGGCCGATAAGCCGCTCACCGAAATCGCTCATGATCGCCTTACCACCATTGCGACGAACACGGACCTGGGTTCTGGCATGCAGGTTGCGCTGAAAGATTTAGAGATACGTGGCGCAGGAAATCTCTTGGGTGGCGAACAATCGGGGCATATCGCTGAAGTGGGCTTCGACCTCTATATGCGGATGGTCGGTGAAGCGGTCGAGGATTTCAAGACCGGCATTGTGGACTCAGCACCACGTCTCAAAGAGTGCAAGGTCGAACTTCCTATTACTGCCCATTTGCCAGTGGAGTACTTGCCATCTGAAAGGTTGCGCCTGGATCTTTATCGCCGGATGGCCGATGCCACCTCACCCAAGGATCTTGATGCGATCGTCGAGGAACTCGTTGACCGTTTTGGCGATCTGCCAGAACCCGCGCTCTCATTGATCGAAGTGGCTAGATTGAGAGTTCGAGCAAAAGATCTGGGATTGGCCGAAGTCGTCCTGCAGGGAAAGTTCTTGAAGTTGGCTCCCGTCACCTTGCCAGAGTCGCTGCAATTGCGGCTGGCGCGGATGTATCCGGGCTCGCTCATCAAGAGCGCTACACAATCGATCCTGGTTGCGCGTAACGCTGGGCCAAATTGGCAGAGTGATGGGGATCTAGGGGATACTTCGATCCTGCCGTGGACTATGGAAGTCCTCAACTCAATACTCAAGTGATGGAGGCCAAAGTGAAGCTTGGCAAGAAAATTATCGGGCTGGTATCGGTCTCAGCACTTCTTCTTCTGACTGGCTGCACCAACACAAATGCCGCTATAACCGTTGGAAAGAAATCAGTTTCAGTCGCACGAGTTCAAGAGAGCATCACCAATATTCTCAATGCTCGAAAGGGCGTTGACACCACCGGCATGAGTTTGTTGACTGGATCAGCACTTGCCGCTTCACAAGCACAATTCTTCCTCATCTCTCAGCTCCTTGAAGATGAAGGAAAATCAATCGGAATTTCAGTTACACCTGCCGAAGCGCTCAAAGAGAAGAACGCAGCAATCAAGCAAGTTGGTGGAACAGCTGCTCTCCCTAAGGCCCTCATTGGCGCAAATATTGATGCCAAGAATCTCGATCTCTACTTCACAAGCGTTCTCTACTCTCAACGACTCATTGCAGCCATTGAGAAGAGCGGTGTGAGTGCAGCAGATTCTTCAACCGCGCTGACAGTCGCAATCACTGAGATGGCCGCGAAAGAGGGCATCACTATCAATCCTCGCTTTGGTAAGTGGGATACAAAGACTGCAACCCTCATTCCAGCAGATACGACATCTGGCGCAGTTAAAACGAAGTAAACCAGGCAATGTCAGAACTCAATCGCCTCCGAGAGGTGATGGATCGACTTCGCTCGCCCGGCGGCTGTCCGTGGGATGCCGAGCAGACGCATGCCTCACTTCTGAAATACTTGCTAGAAGAGAGCTATGAGTTTGTTGAGGCAGTCGAATTGGCAGATCGAGAGGCGATGCGGGAAGAGTTGGGGGATCTGCTACTTCAGGTCTACTTCCATGCGCGCGTAGCCGAGGATGACCCAACCGACCCCTTTGATGTCGAAGAGGTAGCTGGAGCGGTCGCAGATAAGCTGATTCGGCGCCATCCACATGTCTTTGGTGATGCCGTGGCTGATACGAGTGAAGATGTCATGAAGACCTGGGAAGCCCAGAAAGTCGCCGAAAAGGGGAGAACTTCGGCCCTTGATGGGGTGCCACTAGCTCAACCTGCGCTCATGTTGGCGAATAAACTTACCTACAGAGTTGATAAATTTGGTTATGGGTTCAGTGTTGAACAGCCTGTAAAGATCGAGGAATCAACGACTGAGGAAGAACTCGGAACAATCCTCCTTGGGATTATCGAGCAGGCTCAGAATCAAGGTTTAGATGCCGAAGCAGCGTTGCGCGGTGCAGTGTCGAAGTACATCCGAATGATCGAAGAATACGAACGTAATGAAAAGGAGAACGCCCGTGGCGCTCATTGAAGCAGTACATGCCCGTGAAATTTTAGACTCTCGTGGAAATCCAACAGTCGAGGTTGAAGTCATTCTTGAAGATGGAACCACAGCACGCGCTGGCGTCCCAAGTGGTGCATCGACTGGTGCCTTTGAGGCAGCCGAACTTCGCGATGGTGGCAACCGCTACCTTGGCAAGGGCGTAGAGAAGGCCGTTCACTTCGTTAACGATGAACTCGCACCTGCAGTCATTGGTTATGACGCACAAGACCAACGTATGGTTGATGGCGAGATGATCGAACTCGATGGAACAAAGAACAAATCTCGTGTCGGAGCGAATGCCATCCTCGGTGTATCACTTGCAGTCGCACGTGCCGCCGCTGATTCAGCTGATCTCTCACTCTTCCGTTATGTCGGCGGACCAACCGCTCACACCCTTCCAGTCCCAATGATGAATATTCTCAATGGTGGAGCACACGCGGATACAAATGTCGATATCCAAGAGTTCATGGTTGCACCCATTGGTGCCGAATCTTTCAAGGAATCACTTCGTTGGGGCGCTGAGATTTATCACAGCCTCAAGTCAGTACTGAAGAAGCGTGGTCTTGCAACATCGATCGGTGATGAGGGCGGCTTTGCGCCAAACTTGGAGAGCAATCGCGCTGCACTCGACCTCATTCTCGAGGCAGTCACTGCCGCAGGCTTCAAGCCGGGCAAAGAGATCGCACTTGCGATGGATGTCGCGGCTACTGAGTTCCACGAGAAGGGCAAGTACAAGTTTGAAGGATCTGATCGCACTTCTGATCAGATGATCGCCTACTACGCCGATCTCGTTGCCTCGTATCCAATCGTCTCGATCGAGGATCCGCTCGATGAGGATGACTGGGAAGGTTGGGCGAAGATGACTGCCGAGCTTGGATCAAAGATTCAGATCGTTGGCGATGATCTCTTTGTGACTAATCCTGAGCGTCTAGCAAAGGGAATTTCGCTCAATACCGCCAATGCTCTCTTGGTGAAGGTAAACCAGATTGGCACCTTGACCGAGACAATTGATGCCGTCTCAATGGCACACCGCGCCGGCTATCGCTCAATGATGTCACACCGTTCTGGTGAGACTGAAGATACGACAATCGCCGATCTCGCTGTCGCACTTGAATGTGGTCAAATCAAGACTGGTGCACCGGCTCGATCAGAGCGCGTTGCAAAATACAACCAACTTCTCCGCATCGAGGAAGAGCTTGCTGATACTGCGCTGTATGCAGGCCGCGCTGCCTTCCCTCGTTTTAATGGATAATTAATACCGTGAAGTGGCTACGAGGAGTATCCGGTCGCAACCTAGCGGTGGCAACTGTTCTCTTCGTAGTCGCTATTACTTTGGCGCCACCTCTTCAACGGTACTTTGCCCAACGGGCTCAGATCAACGCCCTTCGTGTCCAACTGCATGATTCGCAAGCAACTCTTGAAGCGGCTACTAATGAATTGGCTAAATGGGATGACCCAGCCTATGTGGCCTCGCAGGCCCGCTCACGTCTTCATTACATCTTTCCAGGAGAGCATCAATACATTGTCATAGGAGCCACGACGAGTTCGGCCTCCGCAGGTAAGGCGGCAGGCGAAATTTCGACTGATATCCCATCTGGCCTTCCTTGGTATGCAAAGGTGATCTCATCCATCACGAGTACGAATGTGACCCCATAACCATGGCGCATGAAAAACCCACCCAAGCCGATCTCGATGTGATCGCGCTTCAACTAGGCCGCACACCTCGCGATGTTCATGCCATCTCATCTCGTTGCCCATGCGGCAAACCGGCAGTCGTCGCAACGCCACCACGACTTTCTGATGGAACACCTTTTCCAACTTTTTATTATGCAACCTGCCCAAAACTTACCGGCGCAATTTCTACGTTAGAGACGACTGGCATGATGGCGCAGATGGAAGCCAGACTCGAAACAGATCCAGATATAGCAGCGGCCTATCAGAAGGCACATGAAAGTTATCTGGCCGCTCGCGATGCACTGGGATTAGATGTCCCAGAAGTAGCGGGAATCACTGCTGGTGGCATGCCAACCCGCGTGAAGTGCCTACATTCGCTCGTTGCCCACTCACTGAGTGCCGGCCCCGGAGTTAATCCATTTGGCGATGAGGCCTTAGCAGCTCTTCCGGAATGGTGGGCGGGTGAGCCATGCGAGTAGCTGCCATCGATTGTGGAACCAACTCCATCCGATTGTTGATAGCAGATATTCACGATGGCCAATTCAAAGAGGTCCATCGCCAGATGGAGGTCGTGCGATTAGGTCAAGGCGTTGATCAAAATAAAGCATTTGATCCTGAAGCGATTGAACGCACTCTCAAGGTAACCCACATTTACGCTGGCTTGATTGCCGCTAAAGGCGTTGAACGAGTGAGGTTCTGTGCAACGAGCGCAACTCGGGATGCAACGAATCGCCAGATCTTTATCGATGGCGTCAAGGAGATCTTGGGAATCGAGCCAGAAGTAATTCCAGGAGTAGAAGAGGCTGCACTCTCTTTCATGGGAGCAACAAAAGAACTTCACACCGCCGATGGCCCCTTTCTTGTCGTCGATATTGGCGGTGGCTCTACCGAGTTCGTACTTGGAACTCAGAAGGTCGAAGCAGCAAAGTCGGTCAACATTGGTTGTGTCCGAATGGCAGAACGCCATCTCAATCAACAACCGCCCAGCGCTCAATCAATAGCATCAGCAACGAGTGATATCGATACCGCGATCTCAGCCGCTGCGGAGAGCGTTGCGATCACGGAAGCGAAGAGCCTCGTCTGTGTAGCAGGTACCGCCACAACCGTCGCTGCCGCAGCACTTGGTTTAACTGAATACGATCGTTATGCAATCCACCTCTCTCGAATACCTGCGCAGAAAGCTCATGATGTTGCTGCAATGTTCCAATCTATGACGAGAGATGAGATTGCAGCGCTTGGCTATATGCACCCTGGTCGGGTTGATGTCATTACTGCTGGATCCCTAGTTCTCTCTCGCGTTCTGCACGCGACCGGAGCAAAGGAATTCATCGCTTCTGAGTCAGATATTTTGGATGGCATCGCCTGGGGCCTGGCGAGTGAGCAACGCTAAATCTCTGCCGTTACTCGATAAGGCAATTATTAAGTGCACCCTCTGTCCGCGATTGGTCCAGTGGCGAGAAGAAGTTGCTATCACTAAACGGAAGGCATACGAGAATGAGGAGTACTGGGGAAAGCCAGTTCCTGGTTTTGGCCCAGCTGATGCCCGCTACGTTATTTTAGGTTTAGCACCTGGGGCGCACGGAGCTAATCGCACCGGGAGAGTATTTACTGGTGATTCATCAGGGGATTGGCTCTATCGAGCACTTCATCAAGCTGGATTAGCGAAACTTCCAACCAGTACTTCGCGTGATGATGGCCAAGAACTCTTCGAAACCAGAATTCTCTGTGCGGTCAGATGTGCTCCGCCAGATAATAAACCGAGCACAGAAGAGAAGAAGGTATGTGCCCCCTTCTTCCACAATGAGATCGCTCTGCTCATGCCAACAGCCCGAACCTATCTCGCATTGGGTAACTTGGCATGGACCCAGATCTACTCGACCCTCATCGAAATGGGGGAGAGCCTGCCAACACCACGACCTAAGTTTGGTCACGGCGTCTCCTTCACCTTTAAAGGAAGCGATGGCGTGAAGCGTATGGTGCTTGGCAGTTATCACCCAAGCCAGCAGAATACTTTTACGGGAAAGCTCACGGAGAAGATGCTCGATGCTGTTATCAAGAAGGGGAAGACCTTTGGTACCTCTGGTGACTCTCGTGACTTTGGGTAAGGATTCGCATTAGTATTGAGATGAAGATACCTGCGGATGTAGTGAAGTGGTATCACGTTAGCTTCCCAAGCTGAAAGTGTGGGTTCGATTCCCGTCATCCGCTCCATGATGTAGAAAGTTGATCACTGAAGAGAGTAATCTCTCAGTGTGATCACGCGCCGTATAAAAGTATTGAATGAGCGCTCTCTGGATGCCCACAAATATTCGCATGGCACTGTCGCTGTTATCGCAGGCAGTGATCAATATCCTGGAGCAGCCGTTCTTACCGTAGGTGGAGCGCGACGGGGCGGGGCTGGCTCTATTCAATATCTTGATCTCAATGAACGTCCCACTGATCTCGTCCTCCAGACCTACCCAGATGTCATCAAAAGAGCAGAGAAGAATTATCGACCGATGACAGCCCTTGATCTCTTGAATGAATTGCCCACGGTGATCTCATGAAGAGCAGAGGCAGAACACTCTTTCTGACCCAAATACTCCTCATTACTCTCTCAATGGTTTTTGCGCAGAATGTGGCCCAGGCAAACGCAGTAGGACCTGTTCTACCGAATGCGAAAGTAACTCCTGGCGCGATAAATCCTTCAGTCACTCAAAGCAATATTGGCTCAACGATCTGCGTTATTGGCTTCACGAAGACCATCAGACCGCCATCGTCGTATACGACAGGGCTCAAGAGATCACAACTTCGCACGCTGCCCTATTCCGCATTTGGGAGTACGGATACGAAACTTTTTGAGGAAGACCACCTGATTCCACTTGAACTTGGGGGTCATCCAACCGATCCGAAGAATCTATGGCCAGAACCTTGGAGCGCTCCTTATGGTGCACGGCTCAAAGATTCTCTAGAAAATAAATTGCATCTTCTTGTCTGTTCACATCAAATCACCTTACGAGTTGCGCAAAAGGCAATTGCGACAGATTGGTATCTTGCCTACAAGAGATACGTCCAGGGGTAAGCGTAAGAAGTTAAGCAGCTGGTAGAACCGGCTTTAATCCACTTGCGAAGGTAATGAGTTGTTGCAAGGTGAAGCCACCTTGTGTCCCGACCCGAATATAGGTCGAAGCGCGGCTCTTCGTTTTGGGAGTGACAAAGGTGATCTCACCACCATGAGCGGCAAAGGTTGATGCTTTACAGTTATTGGTTGCACAATATATTCCGACCTGCGCTGTGATGCCGTTAATCTTGGTGGTCCCGAGAGACTGAGGGTAATCTACGCCGGTGCAGTTGTATTGTGCAGATGTTTCGACGAGGGCGATGCCATGATCCATCCCGCCGAATCCAGCTAACAGAGCCTTCTCGCGCTTGGGAAAGAGCCGACAGGCTCTCACTTCAAAGTTCAGCGCCTTAAGGTCTAACGTATTGCTCGGTTTAAAGATTTGATAGGTGACCTGGGCCTGCAGACTCTCGTATTTATCTGTGCCGGCAATTGCTATGGGCGAATGTGAAAGAGAGAGGAGCAGGGCAATGAGCGCTATTACTGCCTTCTTCATGAAGTTATCCTATGGCTTGGCAAGCGGTGCGAGCGTGTAACCTTGGGTCTTCACATCTACAACGTGAGCCCTGGTAACCCAATGGTAGAGGTAGAGGACTTAAAATCCTTTCAGTGTCGGTTCGAGTCCGACCCGGGGCACGTTCATCAAGCCGCACCCCGATTCTGCTTCTTACATATTACGACTGTTGATTAATAGACCAGAGAGTCCAGATATGGGTGCGCACTGAACGAGGTTGCTTCAAGATTGTTGTGATCTGGAAAGCAATATCTTCAGATCTGAGGAAGCTTGCGAGAACTGGCGTCCCGGCTGTGCGACCAGCACCGATCGCAAACTCTGTCTCGGTTCCTGCTGGGCAGACGAGTGCAACACGAATACCCTTTTCGCGAAGTTCGCGATCTAGTCCACCTGCCAGGCCAACCTGGGCATGCTTTGTTCCGGCGTAGATAGATTCATCTCCACCACCACGGAAACCTGCGACAGATGAAACGATCACAATGTCGCCAGCCTTTTTAGCAATCATCGTAGGTAAGCAAGCACGGATGATGTGAACTGTTCCTTCGTAGTTTGTGCGCATCATGCGGTTAACTTCATCATCGCTGTAATCAAGGATTGAACCATACATACCGATACCAGCATTCGGTACTACAGCATCAATGGTGCCGAACTTATCGAGTGCTGCTTTTGCGATTGCTCGTGAGACGTCAGGATCTGAACAGTCGCCTGCTACATAGACGGCATTTGCGTCACCGAGTTCTGCAACGATCCCTTGAAGGCGCTCTTCATTGCGAGCATTGAGGACAACCTTTGCCCCTTGTTCCACGAGCTCTTTAGCGGTGGCAGCGCCCATTCCAGCAGTTGCTCCGGTGATAACGATTACTTGATCTTTGAGGTCTCTGAGTGTGTAGGTCATACGGCGATTATCGGGTACCTCACGAAGGCCTGCAACAGGTGAACTGCTTGCCTCACGCCTCGCGATGGCCAGACTAAAGCAGGGTGTGGGGGTCATCCCTGCAGGGATATACTTAGAGCGTAGTTTCCGGGGTCGGTGTAATTCCGAACCGGCAGTAAAGTCTGCGACCCGTTGGCAGCCAGCGAACGGTGGATCTGGTGAGATTCCAGAACCGACGGTTAAAGTCCGGATGAGAGGGAGCTATCAAGGTACTCGCGTACCTTTATTTCGCTATTGCCCAACTTTTTGGGCTTCCTTGGCGAACCCACCCCGGATTTTTCTGAACGGGGGGATTTATGAGCACTGACTATGACGATGCAATGCGTCATGCGCTCTCCCTTGCCCTGCGCGGTGAAGGGCGGACCGGATCGAATCCGATTGTTGGGGCCGTCATCATCGATAGCGATGGCCAACTTCTCGCCGAAGGTTTTCACGCCGGCGGAGATCATGCGGAAGTTGTCGCGATTAAAGCCTTAGGAAAAGTTCCGGCCGGTTCAACGATTGTTGTCACATTAGAACCATGCAATCACACGGGCAAGACTGGCCCATGTACAGAAGCGATCATTGAAGCAGGAATAGGCCGGGTGGTCTTTGCAGTCGCCGATCCAAACCCGACAGCAGCAGGTGGTGCGCAGCGATTGCGCGATGCTGGTATCGAAGTGATCGAAGGAGTTCTTTCAACACCAGCTCGCTTCTTCAACAGAGCCTGGTTCAGCGTCATCGAGAAGCAACGCCCACTTTTTATCTGGAAGATTGCAGCAACCTTAGATGGCAAGACCGCTGCAGCGGACGGTAGTTCGAAGTGGATCACCAGCGATTCCTCACGCGAGTTTGTCTCACTTCTTCGTCGAAATAGTGATGCCATCATGGTTGGCACGGGCACGGTCCTTGCCGATAATCCAACCTTGATTCCTCATGACGGCGAGGATGTTAAGAATCCGCTTCGCGTTGTGATGGGCAATCGAGATATTCCAGCTGGCTCATCAGTGCTCGATGATCAGGCCGAATTACTCCATGTGAGAGGCCATGACTTCTCGGCACTCATCAGCGCTCTGCTCGAAAAGGGAGTGAAGCAAGTATTTGTTGAATCGGGGAGCGAACTCGGAACCGCAATGGTTGAGGCTGGGCTCATCGACGAAATCATGCTCTTCCAGGCGCCCACTCTTCTCGGCGGCGGTCGTAGCTTTATTGGTGATCTAGGAATCACAACGCTTGATCAACGTTTCGACCTCACGGTCCTTGCGACAAGGCAGATCGGCCCAGATATTTTCACTCACCTGAAGGTAGGCGCATAATGTTCACCGGACTTGTACAAGCAGTGGGAGATGTCGTCTCGGTAAAGCGCGGCAACGAGAGCGCGATCTTCACCTTTCAAGCTGCAGACTTTCTCGGCGATACCAGAATCGGAGATTCAATTGCCGTCAACGGTGTCTGCCTCACTGCAATTGCCATTTCGGGCGATACCTTTGATGTCGATGTCATGGTCCAGACCTTGAAGCTGAGCTCATTGAGTCACCTCGAGGCTGGGTCCAGCGTGAATCTAGAACTTGCTGCGCGAGTATCTGACCGCTTAGGTGGACATATCGTGCAAGGACATGTTGATGGAGTAGGAGAAATCACCGCCATCACACCAGGTGAAAAATGGCAGCGAGTAGATCTTCTCGTGCCCGAGCATCTCATGCGCTATATCCAACCACAAGGTTCAATCACCATCGATGGTACATCGCTTACGGTAGGCGAACTCGATGATGGCAAGAACCAAGTATCGGTCTGGCTCATCCCAGAGACGTTGCGCAAGACAACCCTTGGATTACTCAAAGTTGGAAGCGCCGTGAATATCGAGGTTGATGTTCTCGCGAAATATGTAGAACGCTTAATGAAGCGAGGTGGCGAATGAATCTCGAAGACGCTTTAGCAGATTTCGCCCAAGGCAAGTTCGTCATCATTACTGATGATGAATCGAGAGAGAATGAGGGCGACTTAATGTTGCTCGCCGAAAAGGCAACACCTGAGTCGATTGGTTTTATGGTTCGTTATACATCGGGTGTCATCTGCGTAGCACTCACTCAAGAGATTGCTCGTACCTTAGATCTACCAGCGATGGTAAAACGCAATCAAGACCAGAAGCGCACGGCATATACCGTCTCTGTTGATCTCCTTGAAGGAAATACGACAGGAATTAGCGCGCAGGAACGTTCGAACACAGTGAAAGCTCTCTCGAACCCAGAGGCACGTTCTTCAGATTTCATGCGTCCGGGGCACGTATTTCCGCTAGTTGCTCACGCGGATCTCTTTGCATCCCGCCAAGGCCACACAGAGGCGGGCGTCGTCATGGCTCATCTGGTTGGAGCACGCCCAGCAACCGCGATCAGCGAGATCGTGATGGATGATGGCTCGATGGCGCGAGGTGCCGACCTTCAGAAGTTTGCGATCGAACACGATATTCCCATCTTCACGATGCAGGAGCTAATCGAATATTCCAAGGGCCGTCTGCCTGATGTAGCGACGAAGTCAGTTGAATATTTGTGGGCAAAGCTTCCGCGCCAGAATGGTGAGTGGGAGATCGCCGTTCACAATGCAGCAGGAGGCGCAGAACATGCGATCTTGCGTTTTGACAATCCAGGTAGCGATGCACTCATTCGCCTACATTCGGAGTGTCTGACTGGGGACGCGTTCGCAAGTAAGAGATGTGACTGTGGTGACCAATTGGCAGCGGCAACTTCTGCAATCGAGGCTGCGGGGAGTGGATACATCATCTATCTGCGCGACCACGAAGGACGCGGTATAGGACTTAGTGAAAAGATCGCTGCCTACCGACTCCAAGATGGCGGGATGGATACCGTCGATGCAAATCTAGCCCTCGGGCATCAGATCGATGAACGCGATTGGAATGATGCAATCGAGATTCTCAAGAATTTAGGGCTGCAATCAGTCAGCCTGCTCTCACATAACCCGCTCAAGGCAGAGGCGCTTCGTAGCGTTGGCATCGAGGTAAATCTTGTAGATCTAGATACTCTGGTTCAGCCCGAGAACCGCGAATACCTTTTAACAAAGAAGAACCGACTCTCACACACTTTGACGATCGACTAAGGAGATAGCAATGGCTGGAAGTGCACCTCAGGTCTCAGTGAATCCACCCGCGGGTTCAAAAGTTGCGATCATCAGCGCCTCGTGGCACACCGATATCTGCTCTGCTCTGATCGCCGGTGCGGTGAAGGCGATGACTGAGTATGGGATCGAATATGAAGTTTCCTATGTGCCGGGCTCCTTTGAATTGCCACTTGCAGCACAACTGGCGTTAGATGCTGGTTTTGATGCAGCCGTGATTGTTGGGCTCGTGCTCAAGGGTGAGACGCCACACTTTGATTATGTCTGTCAGGGCGTCACCCAAGGGGTCATGGACGTCCAGCTTTCCCGATCTAAGCCGATTGGTTTTGGAGTATTGATGTGCAATGACCTTGCGCAAGCGATCGCACGGATTGGTGGCGAAGGCGCGAAGGAAGATAAAGGCTATGACGCCGGTATTGCAGCTCTCGCATTGCTGGGGAAGTGATTAAGCCATGAAGAAGATACTTGTTACTGGTGCATCTGGTTATGTCGGTGGACGTCTTATCCAAGAGTTATTGATTAAGGGCTTTGACGTCCGCGTCATGGTGCGTGACCCACGCAAGATCTCTGAACAAGGGTGGTTTAGCAAGGTATCAGTGGCTCGTGCAAGTGCTGAAAATCCTGCAGAGTTAGATGAAGCACTTGCCGGGATCGATACTGCTTTCTACCTCATTCACTCGATCAACACTGGGACCAATTTCGATGAGACCGAAGCACGCATTGCCCAGAATTTTGCAGAAGCAGCCTCTCGGCAGAATGTAAAGCAGATTGTCTATCTTGGTGGAATCGCGAATGATAAGAACATAAGTAAGCACCTGCAATCACGTAAGCAGACGGGAATTTCCCTTGCATCCACCTCAGTGCCGGTGATGGAGATTCGCGCAGGCATCATTATCGGATCAGGGTCTGCAAGCTTTGAGATGCTCCGCCATTTGACTCACAGATTGCCCATCATGACTACGCCAAAATGGGTACTCAACCGAACACAGCCAATTGCGATTAGAGATGTGCTCTGGTATCTCGAGCATGCAGCCGAGCTCACCACACCTATTAAGGGCGTCTTTGATATTGGGGGACCTGAAGTCCTTACCTACGAAGAGATGATGCAGACCTTTGCGAAGATTTCTGGTCTTCCGAAACGTTGGATCGTGAAAGTTCCGGTGCTCACTCCAGCGCTCTCGTCGTTGTGGATTGGCCTCGTCACGCCGGTCCCAGTATCGATCGCTCGACCATTAGTTCACTCGCTGATTAGTGAAGTAGTCGCGGATCCAAGCCGATCGATCGATGACGTTATTCCAAAACCAGAAGCTGGTTTACTCCCGCTTGCGACTGCGATTGAGTTAGCGCTCTCCAAGATTTCGGCAAATGATGTTGCCACGCGTTGGTCGGATGCAAAATCCTTGACCGCTCCGTGGGCGAAGGCACAGAGTGATCCAGATTGGGCTGGCGAGAAGACATATAGTGATAGTCGCAGCCGCGAGACCGATGTTCCGGCAGGGGATGTCTGGGCGGCAATCGAAAAGATTGGCGGACATCAGGGTTGGTATGGCGCCGATTTCCTCTGGTACCTGCGTGGTTTGCTTGATCGGATGCTCGGTGGCGTTGGACTTCGTCGAGGCCGACGAGACCCCAACCATTTACATGTGGGTGAAGCGCTAGATTTTTGGCGAGTAGAAGAGATTATTCCTGGTCGTAAATTGCGCCTCTATGCCGAGATGATTCTGCCCGGGAAGGCGTGGTTGCAATTTGAAGTGACCACCGTCGATGGCAAGACGCGGGTTGAACAAGAGGCGCTCTTCTCGCCACGTGGACTTGGTGGGCAGCTCTATTGGTTAGCGGTACTGCCATTCCACTCGCTGATATTTCCAACGATGCTTCGCAATATCATTAAAGAAGCTGAGCTGGTGGGTTAAAAGGCAGCTGAATTAGAAGCGGCGAGCTGCGACAAACTTCTCGCGGCCAAAGTATGACGAGAATGATTCAATGCGAACGCGCGCCCCGGTGTGAGGCGCATCGAGCATCCGCCCGCCGCCATAGTAGATGCCAACGTGGGAGATCGGGCGACCGAAGAAGACTAAATCGCCAGGCATGAGTTTGTTCAGTGGGACTCGCTTGCCATATCCGGATTGGGCAGCGGCTGAGTGAGGGAGTGATACACCAGCTGCCTTGTAGGCCTGCATGGTGAGGCCAGAACAATCCCAATAAATAATTCCTGCTGCTCCAAATCGATAATTTCGACCAAGTTGATTAAGGGCGTAACGGATAGCGATTCCAGCACGACCACTGACCTTTGCGCCTTGGGAGGCGAGTGCAAGGGAGGCTAGTTGATCCGCGTTATCTTGGTTTGCTTGCAACTTCGCCAAGGCATCGCGCTGCTCTTTGGTGAGTTTGGCTAAGAGTGATTGAGCTTGCTTCAACTTGCTCTGAGCCAACGCCTCTTGCTTGGCATACTTTGCTTGAGCCGCCTTAACCAGTGCGACTTTGTCATTGAGTGTGAGCGAGGTTGCGCGCAGACGTTGTTCGGCAGTGGCATATCGTGAGAGCTGTAGTGCCTTCTTCGAAGTGACGACTCCCAGTGAACCTGCTGCTCGAAGATAGAGAGTTGGATCAGAGGAGAAGAGCAGTGAGAGACCTGCACTCATGCCATTCGTCTGGTACTCCTGATTAGCGATTGCACCAATGGACTTCTTGAGTGCAGCGATTGAAGAGGCCTGAAGAGAATCTTGGGCTTTCACAGTGTTGAGCGATCTTGTGAGTCGACCAAGTTCGACCTGTGCTGCTTGACCGGCTTCGGCTGCCGCTGCTGCTTCGACTTGAAGGCGAGTTACTTGTGCTCGAACATCCGAGAGTGATTGCGCTGCAGTTGCCGAAGGTAGTGTTGTGACCAGCACTAGAGCAGAGAGCGATGCGCAGGTGATCGCCAATCTTCGCTTAGTCATCACCGTAGGTTATCGGCTAGGGGCGATAGCCTCAACAAAATCCACGCTCACGCGCTACTTTTCAGCGTTCTTTCAGGAAATCTCACGCGTGAATCTATGAATGATTCAACTCTTTACGAGTCTCAGGCAACCGCAATGAGAGATATATGACAATGAGGAAGAGCGCTCCTGAGAGTTCGAATGCGGTGCGATATGAGAATGTATCAACGAGATATCCAACAATGATCGGACAGAAGATCATGCCAGCATCGCCAGCCATTTGATAAAGAGCAATGACACGTCCACCACGACCGCCAAAGAGATCTCCCACGATAGAGACTGGCGCTGTTCCCATGAATGCACCGCCTAATCCAAAGAGGATCATCAAAATAAAGTAAGACCATTGATGCGTTGCAAAGATCAGAAAGAACATTCCGGCACTAATAAAAGTTGACCCAGCGAGTAATCCGAATCTTCGGCCACGGCTATCTATGAGTTTGCCGGCGCTCACTAATAACGAACCCTGAGCGATCGCAGCACAGGTAAAGCCAAAGCCGAGGAGAGATGGCGAAATCTTCAGTTGGCTTGTTGCAAAGAGCGGGAGAATCGAAGAGCGCAATCCAAAGAGGATCCAGTTAGAGAGGAAGGTAATGATGAGCGCGATGCGGTAGGTCCGTAGTTTGAAAGCATCGCGAAGGAGGACGCGATCGGTACTCTGCTGAGAGTTAGCGATCGATCGACCTAATCGCTTCTCATGGAGATAGAGAAGAGAGGTAAGGGATGCCGCTAACAACGTGATCGCATAGACGAAGAATGGGGCGCGAAGTGAGATCGCCGAGAGGACGCCACCGAAAGCTGGGCCAATGACTCCGCCAATGAGAAAACCTGAGTTATAGATGGATTGGGCTTGGGCGCGACCGGCATCGTTTACCGATCGCATCAGAAGTGCACTGGCCGAAACCGAGAACATGGAAGAGCCGAGTCCGCCGCCGGCGCGAAAGACGAGCAATTGCCAGTAGGAGTGGGCAAATCCACAGAGCAGCGATGAGATAGAGACCATCGCCAAGCCAACACCAAGAGTCAGGCGTTCACCGATCGCATCAACAAATTTCCCAGAGAGTAGCCCTGAGCCAAATCGCGCAAAGGCGAAACTCGAGATGATGAAGCCAACCTGTGTGGCATTTGCGTTAAATGTCTTCGCGAAGAGCGGAATAGCCGGAACAATCAAGCCATAACCGATAGCAACAAAGAAGCCAACTGCCGAAAGTACGAATACTTCTTTCGGCAGTTGGCTTCGATTGATCTTAATTAGGCGAGCGCTTCCCCTGCAGCTTCATTCTTTGCTGCATGGTGTTCGGCGCTGCTTCGAAGTGGTGCCTCCTTGAGAATCAAGGCGAAGATCAGACCAACCGCGGTGACTGGTGCTGCTGCCAAGAAGACTACGTGGAAGGACTGCACAAATGCATGGAGCACATTGTGCTGGAGCACTGGCTTGAAAGTCTTAATGATCGCCGAGTTATTTTGGAGTTGGCCAAGACTCTTAACGACGACAGGTGTTACCGCCGTTGGGTCTGCTGCAGCGGTCTTTGAGATCGCAAGCGGCAGGTAGTGAGCGAGGCGGCTGGCATAGATGGATCCGAAGATCGCAACACCAATCGTAGAACCCACCGAACGGAAGAAGGTATTCGAGGAGGTAGCAACGCCCATATCCTTAAAATCAACGGCATTCTGAAGTGCGATAACGATGGTCTGCATCGAGAGACCAAGGCCACCACCGATCAAGATTGCGAAGATAGAGAGACGCCAGAATGGTGTGGTCTCATTCAGCGTTGACATCAAGAGAATGCCAATTGTCATGAGAGTAAGTCCGGCGATTGGGTAGCGCTTGTAATGTCCGTGCTTTGAGATCAGCTTTCCGGATGTGATCGACATGGAGACGATTCCGAGCATAAATGGAATCAACTTCAACCCAGAGGTCGTTGCGCTATTTCCCTTTACCAATTGCAGGTAGAGCGGAAGCATGACGATAGCTCCGAACATTCCGGCACCGATGATAAATCCGAGAATCGATGTCGTCGAGAATGTGTGATTCTTAAAGAGACGCAATGGCAGGATTGGTTCGGATGCTTTGCTCTCTTGGAAGAGGAAGGCGATGGTCAATAGAAGCGCTGCGCCAAAGGCGATCAGCGTCTTTGGCGCTGTCCAACCATTTTCTGGGCCATAGACCGAGATGCCAAGCAGGAGCGCAGAAACTGCGAGAACCATGAGAAGTGCGCCCAAGTAATCGATCTTGTGCTTCTTAACAACCTTAGGGATGTGTAGTGAAGCTGTGGTGATGACAAGTGCGGCTAGACCGAAAGGTAGGTTGATGTAGAAGATCCAACGCCAGCCAGCGACTCCAAAGATGTGATGGTGATCTGAGAAGAATCCTCCGAGGAGTGGACCTGCAACAGAGGAGAGACCCCAGACGCCACCGAAGTACCCCTGGTACTTACCGCGTTCACGTGGGCTCACAATGTCGCCGATGATGACGAAGGTAAGTGCCATCAAGCCACCGGCACCAAGACCTTGGATTGCACGGAAGGCGATCAGCTGGTTCATCGATGTGGCAGCACCTGCTGCAAATGAACCGATCAAGAAAGTAACGATCGCAAATTGGAAGACCGGACGTCGGCCGTATAGATCAGAGATCTTTCCGTAGAGCGGTGTTGAGGCGGTCGAAGTCAAGAGGTAGGCGGTGACGACCCAGGTGTAATGGGAGAGGCCATTGAAATCTTCGACGATCTTCTTCAGCGCAGTCGAGACGATGGTCTGGTCTAGAGCAGCTAAGAGCATGCCCATCATGAGACCAGAGAGAACGAACATAATCTCCTTATGGGAGAGTTGCCCCTTTTCAGCAGGAGCGGCGGCTTTATCAGCAGACATGAGAACCCTTCGTAAGTGCCAGTCATTCGAGATGCGGTGAGGCCAGCGGGCCCATAGGGGGCGGATCTGGCGATCGACGATTGTTGAACTTTCAACCGCAGGTTACCACCCAAGATCAATCAGTGCGGGAGAAGACTCGGTCTAGACTGTGGATATGAAGAGCATCGTCGCTGAGAATTTAGTAAAGAGCTACGGCAAGGGTGATCGCGAGGTAAAAGCGCTCGATCACCTCTCGTTAGAGGTTGAAGAGGGGACCGTCCTCAGCATCCTTGGACCCAATGGCGCCGGAAAGACCACGACCGTACGAGTCCTTGCTACCTTGCTCAAGCCTGATTCCGGGCGGGCAACTGTTGGCGGAATTGATGTCATCAATAATCCTAAAGCTGTGCGCGAGATCATTGGCCTATCGGGTCAATATGCCGCAGTCGATGAGACTTTGACTGGCTGGGATAACTTAGTGATGTTTGGCCGTCTCTATCATCTGAGCTCTCAGGCAGCCAATGCACGAGCGAGTGAGTTACTCGAACAATTCTCTCTGACGGATGCAGCAAAACGTCCTATCAAGACTTTTTCAGGCGGAATGCGTCGACGACTCGATCTTGCCGCCTCACTCATCATCCGGCCAAAGGTTCTCTTCTTAGATGAGCCAACCACCGGCCTTGACCCGCGTGGTCGCATGGAGATGTGGAAGGTTATTGAGAAGTTAGTGGATGAAGGTGTCACGCTTTTGCTGACCACCCAATATCTGGAAGAAGCCGATCAACTCGCAGATGAGATCGCCGTTATTGATCGTGGCAAGGTGATTGCGCGTGGAACATCAGATGAGTTAAAGACTCAAGTCGGGGGAGAACGCCTCGAACTTGTCGTCGCGGAAAGCGATCTCGCAGCAGCACGAGCCATCGCTGATCGAGTTGGCAATACTCATTCAAGTGTAGATGCCGGCCTTCGAAAGATTTCTACACCGGTCTCAACAGGTGGCGATGCCCTTGTTGCTCTTGTGCGCGAACTTGATCTGGCAAAAATCCACCCACTCGATATCGCCCTTAAGCGACCATCCCTCGATGATGTCTTCATGTCCCTTACCGGCCATGCTGCCGAAGAGATTAAGGAAGAGTCCGAGAAAATAGTGAAGAGTAAGAAGGGAGGCCGATCATGAGAGCAGTCAGCGACTCACTCGTCATTATGAAGCGCCAACTCTTGCAGTTGACTCGCGTTCCAGAAGTTTTAATCTTTAACACGATTCAGCCAGTCATGTTTGTGCTCCTATTCCGTTATGTCTTTGCTGGCCTGGGAACAGGAATTAAGGGCGGATATGTTCAGCTCTTGATGCCCGGCATCTTCGTTCAAACTGTCACATTTACGCTCGCCGCAACTGCGCAAGGTATGGCACAGGATATGGAGAAGGGCCTGATCGATCGGTTCCGCTCATTGCCAATTTCGCGTGCTGCAGTCGTTACTGGCCGCACCCTTGGTGATGGCCTGCTCAACATCGTTGTCATTGCCGTGATGGGTACAGCTGGTTATATCGTCGGATGGCGACCAACCTCTGGATTACTGAAGATCGCACTTGGCTTCTTGATGCTCTTACTCTTTGGTTATGCCTTGAGTTGGGCTGGAATCTTTGCCGGGCTTGTGGCGAAGGATGCTCGCGTCGTTGCAAATATCAGCTTCCTCTTTACCTTCCCGCTGACCTTCCTCTCTAATGCCTTTGCATCAACAACTTCGATGCCGAAAGCATTGCAATATTTTGCAGAGTGGAATCCCGTCTCGACCATGGTTGCCGCGGTTCGGCAACTTTTTGGTTTCCAGAATATCTTTGGCGCGACGAAGAATTCATTCCCGAGCCAGCATCCGATCCAGACCTCACTTCTCTACATGGTCTTGATCATGGCAATCTTTGTGCCACTGAGTGTTCAGCGGTACAAGAACACTAATAAATAACTCTTAAACCAGTATCCGTTAGAGGTACTCGGCAGCCTTAATGGTCACGGATATCTCGCGACCATTCGGTGCGGTGTAGGTAACTGTTGCGCCGATGCTCTGACCGTGAACTGCTCCGCCAAGAGGGGACTTCTCAGAGTAGACATCGAGATCGTCAACGGCGATTTCGCGCGAACCAAGAAGGAAGATCACTTCATCGCCCATCAGGTCGACTGTGACTTTCATACCCTGGCCGATGATGCCGGCTTCAGAGGCAGGTGGTTCACCAATGTGAGCGTTCTCCAACATATGTTTGAGTTGACGAATGCGCGCTTCGATCTTGCCTTGTTCATCTTTCGCGGCGTGGTAGCCACCATTCTCTTTGAGATCACCCTCTGCCCGCGCAGCTTCGATCTTCTTCACGACATCGGCTCGGCGTGGACCTTCAAGGTCGGCGAGTTCGGCGCGGAGGCGATCGGCAGCTTCATGGGTAAGCCAGGTCTGAGGTGATTCGGAAGGTGTCATAAGAGGATGAACTTTACTTCACCTTATCCAAGGGCACATCTAATAATTGCAGCATTGACTGCAGCCACACGCGTAGGGATGACGCTCACAAGAGTTACAGGAGTAAAGGTGCCGGCCGGGAAGTGATCGGTAATCTCGCCCACCGTATTGGCTTGGTAGTCGCGGGCAACTAGTTGGCAGAGATGAGCCTTCGCCGAGCTCTTGAAAGCGAGGGAGTACCTCACCTGCATATGCGATGAATCGATGGCGCTAAAGGAGATCAAGGTGGCCCGAACCTCAGGACGGCTGTAGTGATTGGCCGACCAAGCGAGCCAACTCCCGCCAATGATGAAGATGATTAAGGCTGGGGTGAACCACTTCTTGTAGCGAGATGGTTCAGGGATCCCATAGCGCTTCCTGAGATAAGGATCATCTTCGCGCTTCATGGTGGAAGTCTATTCCCGATGAACGGGAGCGACCAGATGGGGGATACTTAGCCCATGAGCGATTCCACCCAGAACGTCAATGTCGGAGTAGCAGGATCGTTAACAATGGTCTTCTTGACTCTCGCCGTTGTATTGCTCTGCGTGAGCTTCTATCGACGATACAAGCGAATGCAGAAGCGTCAAGAGTTGCCCAAGGATGATCGCACCTCTGAATGAGAAAATTTGAATGAGCGCATTCTCCTCACTCCTTAAGAAGACCTCGGCGATCCTTCTCGTGCTTCTCCTCTCCGCCACCTTTGCTGAGTTAGGAATCTGGCAACTTCATCGCGCACAGGATGTACAACACCAAGCGAAGAGCACACCAGAGAGGCCAATTGTCGATCTCGAAGGTGTTGCTGCGGCGGGACATAACCTTCGTGATGCTGCCTATAACCGCCTCGTCACCTTTACGGGAAATTATGTAAAGATTTTTGTTGCGCCCAAGCAAGTACTCTCGCAGACCAAAGTTGCCGATCTCGAAGTCGGACTCATGGCACTCTCGCGCAACCGAGCAATCCTGGTTGTGCGCGGGCTCAATGATCAATCACTGAGCGATCGCTCTGACCAGATCACCGTTGTTGGTCGCCTCTATCCTCATCAAAATGAGGATCATGCAACGGGAAGTGCAACAACTCTCTCCCGCTTGGATCCAGCGCTCGTTGCAGGAGTAGGGAAGTACCAACTCTTTGATGGCTATGTCACTGCACTTCGTGAGAGCGATGCGTCAGGGGCGCTCATTAGCGGCAGTCGCATCCCGGCACCTCAATTGATCAACCCGATTGGCGGCTTCTATTGGCAACATATCGCCTACGTCATCACCTGGTGGTTTATGGCGATCTTGGTGCTCTTTGCACCTTTCTATAACCGCTCGGTAAAAAAGCGGGTAGCGAATCAGGCTCAATCTTCCTGATTGCGGGTAGGGTGAATCTATGAACTTACTCAAAGCAAATCGGGCCGGTGCGCTCGCGCGATTTCGCCTGATGGCCAATATCGCTGGCATCATGTCCTTACTTCTATGGCTGGTCTATCTACCCATTAAGTTGACCGCCACTAATGACAGCGTCCCTAACCTCGTCCGAGCTATCGCCGTCGTCCACGGTTTCGCATATATGGTCTATGTCCTCGTTACCTTTAACTATTGCTTTGCGGTACGTAAACCATTGAAGACGGCGGTCTTTTATATGCTCGCCGGAACATTCCCAGTGGCATCTTTCATCGCTGATCGACGTGCCGTGGCGGAGTTCGCCGCCTTCACCGCCTCGAGTCCCAAGCAGTAGAGGCTCATGTCCAGCCAGATCGCCTCAAGAATCCTTCGCGATCAGGTGAAGCCTGCGATCAAGTCGATCCTCTATCCACTCTACGAACGACGGTTACTTTCGCAACTCGATCGGAGCCAGACGCCTCACCACGTGGGGGTCATCCTGGATGGCAATCGCAGATGGGCGAAGAATAATTTTGGCCGCCCCGAAGATGGCCACCGCAGAGGCGCTGAGAAGATCGTGGAATTACTTGATTGGTGCGAAGAGGCTGATGTCACCATCATCACCTTGTGGCTGCTGAGCACCGATAATCTCAATCGCGATGCCGACGAACTCGATGCGCTCTTGAAGATTATCGCGGGCGCGGTTGATTACCTTGTCGCTCAGAAGCGGTGGGTGATCCGCGCACTTGGCGCATTAGATCTCTTGCCGGTTTGGTTGCAGGATCGACTCAAGGCAGCAGAAGAAGAGTCGAAGGGTTGTGCTTCGATCGTCGTCAATGTCGCGATCGGTTATGGCGGCCGGCGCGAGATTGTCGATGCAGTTCGGGATTACATCAAGACCGGAATTGAAGAGAGTAAGAGCGCAGATGAGATTGCCGAGCACCTCACGATCGCTGAGATTGATAAGCACCTCTACACCAAGGGTATGCCCGATCCCGAACTCGTAATTCGCACATCAGGGGAGCAGCGCCTCTCCGGCTTCTTACTCTGGCAATCAGCTCACTCTGAGTTCTACTTCTGCGAGGCCTACTGGCCAGATTTTCGGCGGGTGGATTTTCTCCGTGCCCTTCGCGCATATTCGCAGCGACATCGCCGGTTTGGTCAGTAGTGGCCAGAAGTTCAGCCGTCATCAAAATTTAACTTTTCCTAACTGCGTGTCGCCGACCCACGCGCCCTGGCGAGTTCTACCTTTTGAGTCATAAGTCCGATTCCCCCGGAACCGAATACTTCGCCTGGAAATGCGAGATACCCACCTTGGCCCAAGCAAAAAGCCATAAAGGTCGCAAGACATATGTATTAGATACTAGCGTTCTCCTCGCAGATCCCGCGGCTATCGCCCGGTTTGCCGAGCATGAGGTCATCATCCCGATTGTGGTCATCGGAGAGCTCGAGACCAAGCGGGACCATCCAGAGTTAGGGTATTTCGCAAGGTCTGCCCTGCGGATGCTCGACGATATCCGGATCAAACATGGCCGGCTCGATGAATCGATCGAGATCAATGACGAAGGCGGTTGCCTTCGAGTCGAGCTCAATCACTCTGATGTCTCATCTCTACCATCTGGCTTCTTACGTGATGGCTCCAATGACACTCGAATTTTGGCGATCGCCAAGAACCTCATGGCCGAGGGTCGAGAAGTTGTCTTGGTAACCAAGGACCTGCCACTTCGAGTGAAGGCATCTTCCTGTGGTGTTGAGGCCGAGGAGTATCGGGCGGAGTTGGCATCAAGTGCTGGCTGGACTGGCATCGTCGAGGTAAGTGTCGGTGGCAATGTGATCGATGCTCTTTATGAGAATGATCGAACCGCTCACGAACTTGGAAAGGAGCACCCGGTCCACACCGGACTCGTTCTCCACTCTGAGAAGGGAAGCGCTCTTGCCCGAGTCACCCCCGATAAGCGAATCCAATTAGTCCGTGGTGATCGATCTGCCTTTGGGCTCCATGGCCGATCAGCCGAGCAACGTGTCGCACTCGACCTCTTGCTCGATAACGAGATTGGGATCGTCTCCCTCGGCGGCCGAGCAGGTACCGGAAAATCTGCGCTCGCTCTCTGCGCTGGACTTGAAGCGGTACTAGAGCGACGCCATCACAAGAAGGTCGTCATCTTTAGACCGCTCTACGCGGTTGGCGGCCAAGAGCTGGGATATCTGCCTGGCTCCGAGGGCGAGAAGATGTCGCCATGGGCTCAAGCTGTCTTCGATACCTTAGGTGCACTTGTCAGCCAGAGCGTGATTGACGAGATTATTGATCGTGGTTTGATCGAGGTCTTGCCGTTGACCCATATTCGCGGTCGTTCTCTCCATGACAGTTTTGTTATTGTCGATGAGGCGCAGTCGCTCGAACGCGGTGTCCTCCTCACAGTCCTCTCCCGAATTGGCCAAGGTTCCCGAGTGATCTTGACCCATGATGTCGCCCAACGAGATAACTTGCGGGTTGGTCGACATGATGGAATCGCGGCCGTAGTCGAATCGCTCAAGGGCCATGCCCTCTTCGCCCACGTCACCTTGACCCGATCCGAGCGATCGGCGATCGCCGCCCTGGTCACCGAGATGTTGGAAGAGCCTCTCAACTTCAGCGCCTGACCCAGAAATCAGCCCATTATTTGGCTGAGCGGACAAATCGGACATTTGCCATTCTCTAGAGTCTGACCTGCACTTTTACCAACCCCCAAAACTGTGAGTAAAAACTTTATCCTCACCTAAGCGGGTTTAAATTTGCCGATCATTCACATGGATGTAACTCTTTAGCCTGATCAGTTCGGAAAATCCGGCGATTGAGAGTGAGAAGGGAGGGTGACCGTGAGAGTGACGTGGATTCCACAGATGAGAAAACCGGCCATCGCTCTCGGTGTCGTTCTTCTCGTTGGGATTCTGGCTGGCACAGATACCACCTTTGCCCAGGTCGGCCTCCATCGCGATCTCACCCTGACTGACACCTCGCCTGTCGCCGCCCCCAATGCCGGTGCGCCGCTCTCTGGGGATCAAGCTTTGATGGTTCCGACTACCAACCCACCGCTCTCACCTGGCCTCATAGATTTAGGTTCGGTCCCAGCGATCAGCGCACATCAGATGTCGCTCGTAGCCTTGGCCTCAGCCCAGGTCGAATTGGCGAAGACGCCCGATGGCGCCAAAGTCGTGGCTCAGACGCTAATCGATGCCACCTATAAATGGAGCTCGCCTCAGGTCGACTGCTTGGTATCGCTCTGGAATTTAGAGAGCCATTGGAACTTCAAGGCCCATAACCGCCATAGCGGTGCACATGGAATTCCTCAGGCGCTGCCTGCAGATAAGATGGAAGTGATCGCCATGGACTGGCGTACAAACCCCATCACACAAATTAAGTGGGGCCTTCGCTACATCAGCGTTCGCTACGGAACACCCTGTGCAGCTTTGGCGAAACATCGCCGCAGCGGCAGCTATTAATCTGGCTTCTTGCCAATAGAGAGCGGCTTGCTCGTTTCGGCGAAGAAATCATTTCCCTTGTCATCGACCACGATGAAGGCTGGGAAGTTCTCAACCTCAATCTTCCAGACCGCCTCCATTCCTAATTCGGCGTAGTCGAGGACCTCAACTTTTTTAATGCAATCTTGAGCCAATCGCGCAGCAGGTCCACCGATCGATCCAAGGTAGAAGCCACCATTTTTCTTGCAGGCATCGGTTACCGCCTTCGAGCGATTTCCTTTGGCGAGCATCACCATTGAGCCACCCGCACTTTGGAACTGTTCTACATAGGAATCCATTCGGCCGGCGGTCGTCGGTCCAAAAGAGCCAGAGGCATAACCGACTGGCGTCTTTGCTGGTCCCGCGTAATAGACGGCATGATCTTTGAAGTATTGGGGCAGCTCTTTGCCAGAATCCAAGAGCTCTCTTAACTTGGCGTGGGCGATATCTCGAGCGACGATGAGCGTGCCCGTTAGCTCTAACCGGGTCTTAATCGGGTAGCGCGAGAGTATTTCGAGCAGAGAAGCCATGGGTTGATTGAGATCCACTCGAACCACATCGTCATTGAGGTGCTCGTCGGTCGTCTCAGGTAAGAATCGGGCGGGATCGCGCTCAAGTTTTTCTAGGAAGATACCCTCTTTTGTGATCTTCCCCTTTGCCTGGCGATCCGCCGAACAGGAGACGGCAATCGCGATCGGAAGTGATGCGCCATGGCGAGGCAGGCGGACAACGCGAACATCGTGGCAGAAGTACTTGCCGCCAAATTGCGCACCGATCCCCAAGTTTCGGGTGAGTTCAAGAACCTGGGCCTCGAGATCGAGGTCGCGAAAACCTCGGCCGGTCGAAGCGTTTCCTGAAGTGGGAAGTGAATCCAAGTAATGGGTTGAGGCGAGCTTCGCCGTCTTTACGGTCTGCTCGGCGCTCGTTCCGCCAATAACAATGGCAAGGTGATAAGGCGGGCAAGCAGCTGTGCCGAGTGAGCGAAGTTTCTCATCGAGCCAATTCATAAAAGAGGTGGGGTTGAGGACTGCCTTTGTCTCTTGGTAGAGGAAAGATTTATTTGCGCTTCCGCCACCTTTTGCGATGAAGAGAAAGTTATATTCATCGGCATGATCGGAATCTGAAAAGATCTCAATCTGAGCCGGGAGGTTATTTCCGGTGTTCTTCTCTTCCCATGTCGTCACCGCAGCCATCTGGGAGTAACGCAGATTGAGCTGGGTAAAAGAGTCATAGACCCCGCGAGAGATAGAGAGCTCATCCTTTTCTGATGTGAGGACGTGCTGACCCTTCTTTCCCATGACGAGTGCGGTTCCTGTGTCTTGACACATGGGGAGCACTCCGCCGGCAGAGATATTTGCATTCTTGAGAAGATCTAAGGCAACAAAGCGATCATTGGGGGAGCTCTCGGGATCAGTCATGATCTTCGCTAATTGTTCGAGATGTTCATCGCGCAGATAATGCGAGATATCGTGGATCGCCTCTGATGTCAGGCGAGTAATCGCCTCAGGTGTGACTGTGAGAAATTCTCTGCCTTCGGCAGTAAAGGTTGATACGCCCTCAGTTGTAATGAGTCGATACTCGGTCTGGTCTGGGCCAATCGGCAGGAGATCTTCGTAACTGAACTCAGGCATCGGGCTGACCTGACTTCTTGGATTCTGATTGAGTTGAGTCTGATTTGGCGGCATCTAACTTCGCCTTCGCGCCATCGAGCCACTCCTGGCAGATTTTCGCTAGTACCTCACCGCGTTCCCAAAGTTTGAGGGAATCTTCAAGGGAAGATTGGCCAGATTCAAGTTCGGCGACAACGTCGGCAAGCTCATCACGAGCCTCTTCATAGGAAATCTTCTTCTCGGCCATGATCTTTAATCTACTCCTTTAATCAGATGTGTTAGAGCGATGCATCCGTTGTGGCAGCAACCACACCTTCGGCAACTTTAATGCTGATGTGATCTCCGGCTTTGAGGGTCGCCGCTTTTCGAACGATCTCACCCTTCTCGGTGAGGACCACGGCATAGCCTCGGTCCAAGGTGGACTGTGGCGAGAGGGTCCGTAGTTGAGCCTTGAGTGATTCAAGCTCCTCTTCACCCAGTGCAAGTTCGCTCTCAAATGCGCGGTAGGAACGATCATGGAGAGTTCGGACCATCTCGCGTCGAGTCGTCACGATCGTGTATGGGTCCTTAAAGATAGGGCGACTCTTCATCTGGTTTAAAGCGGTCATCTCATGAGAAAGTCGAGAGGTGAGGTATCGCAGCGAGCGCTCTTGGAGGTGCGAGATCTTGGTGAGCTCTTCGACGATATCGGGGACTACTCGTTTGCCGGCATCAGTGGGAGTCGATGCTCGCCAATCTGCTACGAGATCTAGAAGTGGTGCATCTTTCTCATGGCCAATAGCACTCACAATGGGCGTCGTTGCCTCTGCTGCCAACCGAACGAGGCTCTCATCGCTAAAGGGGAGGAGGTCTTCAAAAGATCCGCCGCCGCGGGTAATGATGATGACATCGACATTGGGGTCTGCATCTAATTCGCGAAGGGCGGCGCAGACTTCAGCGACAGCTGCCGCGCCTTGGACAGCAACCTCTCGAATCTCAAACCGAACAGCGGGCCATCGTCGCTTGGCATTCTCGACAACATCTTTCTCGGCATCGGAGTTGCGACCACAGATCAATCCCACGACCTGGGGCAGAAATGGGAGTGGTTGCTTTCGCTCGGCTGCAAAGAGACCCTCATTCGCAAGTTTTGTTTTCAGCGCCTCTAGCCGCGCGAGGAGTTCACCAACTCCAACCTGTCTTATCTCTTTAACGCTCATAGAGAGTGAGCCACTCTTGGCATACCAAGAGACCTTCGAATAGAGCACGACTCGGGCATTGGCTGGCAATGGATTGACCGATTCCAGAACAGATTTATGGCACATAATGGAGAGGCTCATATCAGCGCTGGTATCGCGAAGACGCATAAAGACCATCTGGGCTCCAGGCCTCACCGTTACTTCGGAGAGTTCGCCCTCAATCCAGACTGGGCCCAACTTGCTGAGGTAATCACCGATCGCCTCAGAGATCACCCTGACCGGGAGCGGCTCTTGCGCTGAGTTCTCGAGCATTGCCCAACTCTATTAGGCTTAGGGCATGGGTAAGCGAGTTCTCTTAGCGGCACCGCGCGGATATTGCGCCGGAGTTGATCGCGCCGTCATCGCGGTCGAGAAGGCGCTCGATCTCTATGGTGCGCCGGTCTATGTCCGCAAGCAGATTGTTCACAACAAGCATGTCGTCGCAACTCTGGAAGCACGCGGGGCGATCTTTGTTGAGGAGACTACCGATGTTCCAGAAGGCGCAACTGTCGTCTTCTCAGCGCATGGCGTCTCACCCGCTGTCCACGAAGAGGCAGCAGAGCGCAATCTCAAGACAATTGATGCGACCTGCCCGCTCGTCACCAAGGTCCATCACGAAGTTCGCCGCTTCGCCGAAGAGGATCTCGATATTTTGCTGATCGGCCACGAAGGTCACGAAGAGGTTGAAGGAACTGCCGGCGAAGCCCCTAGCCACGTTCAACTCGTCGATGGCTTAGATGGAATTGCTGATCTTAAAGTTCGTGATGAATCCCGAGTCGCATGGTTATCACAGACGACACTCTCCGTTGATGAAACCTTGCAAACTGTCGCCGCCCTCAAGGTGCGCTTCCCGAATTTGATGGATCCACCATCTGATGACATCTGTTATGCGACCCAGAATCGCCAAGTGGCTATCAAGCAAATTGCGCCATTGGCTGATCTCGTTCTCGTAGTCGGATCTACGAACTCTTCAAACTCGGTCCGATTGGTCGAGGTTGCGAAAGAGTATGGAGCTCGCGCTGGTTACCTCATCGACTATGCGGCAGAGGTGAAGGATGAATGGTTTGATGGCGTTGAAACTATTGGAGTCAGTAGTGGTGCATCCGTGCCAGAGATTCTCGTCGAAGATCTCTTGAGAGAGTTAGCTCGCAGAGGTTATGGCGATGTTGAGACTGTGACGGCGATGGAAGAACATTTGCTCTTCGCCCTGCCGCCAGAACTTCGTAAAGATCTCAAAGCGGCCGGTAAATAAACTTTTAGCGAAAGGCTTAGCCGCGATCTTGGCGAATTCGCCAAAGATAATTTCCCCACGAGGTCACTGCGCCGATGAGAAGATATGGCGCAACTGCAGCAAGTGCCGTAACGAGATCTAGTCCGAGGCGTGCCAGATGAAATCCGAGACCGCCAAGGGTGCAGAGAACGATGATCGTTGATCCAAAGAGCGCCAATGGTGGAGTGACTGCTGTGACGAATTCTGTCCCTTTACGTCCGAGATAGATTCCGCCGCCAGTTGCGAGCAGGAGAGCAATACCGGTGATCGTGCCAATCTTTCCAACTGCATATTCAAAGGTCTCGATGAGCAGAATGAAGAGGGTCTGTAGGAGGAGTACGCCAGGGGCAGTAAGACCTGGACCACTGATGGGTTTCTTCATCTCTCCTAGAGCGGAGATCTTCTCGTGCGCTTTACTCTTCACATTACTCATTATCCTCTAAACCGCCCTCTTCTTCTAACTCCAACTCATCTGCCTCGAACTCATCACCATCAGAGCCTTCCGAGAGCTCTAATTGCTTGCTCTTGATAGTTCGAATCTCATCTTCGATCTCGTCGTGGCTTGAAAGTTTTGCTGGCGTAGGAACACCGAGCGCGACCATCTTCCGGGCGGGACGGAGCATATTCTCCTCGGCCGATTGCACGAGATCATTAAAGGCACGCTCTGAACTCTTGATGCTCTTGCCGAGCGTTGCGATCTTTGTATGAACGCGACTGATGCGCTTGAGCAGGTCACCAGCGAGATCGGTGATCTTGGAGGCATTCTTCGCCATATCGGATTGGCTAAAGACATAGGCGACAGTGCGAAGGAGCGCCATCATCGTCGTCGGTGTTGCGATGGTGATTCCTTTTTCAAATGCCTTGTGGAGGAGGTTCGGATCTACTTCAAGTGCCTCACTGAGAATGGATTCAAAGGGCGCGAAGAGGACGACATAATCAGGAGAGTTGCCTTCATTCTGGTAACCCTTCTTTGCAAGATCATTGACATGTCCCATGAGGTCCTTCGCATGGGATTCCATCAATGAACGACGGAGCGAGGGATCAGCTTCGCCCACCGCTTCAAGGAAGCGATCGAAGGGGAACTTTGAGTCGATAAAGATCTCTGAACCGCCGGGAATTGCGATGCGAATATCAGGACGGGCCGATGAGTTCACAGCCGAGGTGCGGGTATCTTGTTTAAAGAAGTGAATCCCTTCAAGCAGGCCCGAAGATTCCAAGATCATCTCGAGTTGAGCTTCGCCATATTTACCGCGGCTCTGCGAATTGGAGAGGGCGCCGGCCAATTTTGTCGTCTCACGCAAGAGATGCTCGTTGCCATTCTTCATCGTCTCGATCGTGCTCTTAATCGCCGCTTCGGCACCTGCGCGCTTTACTTCAGCTTCTTGAGCTTGCTGGGTGAGGGTGGCGATCGTCTGTCGAACCTCTTTCAGTGATTGATCCAGGCGAGTCTTATCTTCACCCTCTGCCCGGAGTGCATCGAGCTGGCTGGTGAGGAGTTCGGAGCGGCTGCGCTCGGCTGAGATCAGGTCGGTGAGGCCAGCAGTGGAGCGTTTGCCCAGGGTAAAACCCCCGGCGAGCCCCAGAAGTAGGGCGAATAGGGCGAGAAGGACGGAGATCACTGTGCTCATAGCCTCATCTTGGCAGGGAAGACTGACAAAGCACCGTAGGCTCTACTCCTCGTGAGCCTCTCAATCGGAATCGTCGGACTGCCCAATGTCGGAAAGTCGACCCTTTTTAATGCCCTGACAAAGAACAATGTCCTGGCTGCGAATTACCCCTTCGCAACGATTGAACCCAATGTCGGAGTTGTTGGAGTCCCAGACCCACGACTTGCTGCGCTCGCCACAATCTTCGGATCTGAGAAGCTCCTCCCAGCCGCCGTCTCCTTCGTTGATATCGCCGGAATTGTTAAAGGCGCATCGGAAGGTGCGGGACTTGGTAATAAGTTCTTAGCCAATATTCGTGAGACCGATGCAATCTGTCAGGTTATCCGAGTCTTCACCGATGAAAATGTCACTCGCGAGGGTGAACGCACTGCGAGCTTTGTTGATCCCGCATCCGATATCGAAGTGATCAATACCGAACTCGCGCTCGCTGATCTGCAAACAATTGAGAAAGCGCTGCCTCGGTTAGAGAAAGAGGCACGGATCCAGAAAGAGAAGGCTGCCGTTATCGAAGCAGTCAAAGAAGCCCAAAAAGTTTTGAATGAGGGAAAGTTACTCATTGGATCCAAGGTAGATCTTGCAGCGATCGCCGAGCTCCAACTCATGACGACCAAGCCTTTCCTCTATGTCTTCAATGTTGATGCTTCAGAGTTGAGTGATCAAGGTCTTCGCGCAAAGTTACAGGCACTCGTTGCACCCGCTGAAGCGATCTTCCTTGATGCAAAGACTGAGGCAGAACTGGCAGAGCTCGATGATGCCGATGCGCTCGAACTTTTGAAAGAGATCGGAATGGAGGAGCCCGGGCTTGCAACACTTGCCCGCGTTGGTTTCGAAACTCTCGGTCTTCAGACCTATCTCACAGCAGGACCTAAAGAGGCCCGTGCGTGGACTATTCATAAAGGTGATACCGCACCAGTTGCGGCCGGTGTTATTCACACCGATTTCCAAAAAGGTTTCATCAAGGCTGAAATTGTGGCCTTTGATGATTTGATAGAAGCAGGTTCAATGACAGAGGCCCGTGCTCGCGGAAAAGTCCGCATAGAAGGTAAAGAGTATGTAATGGCCGATGGTGATGTAGTGGAATTTAGGTTCAATGTCTAACACGTCTAACATGTCTAATATCTCTAAGATCAAATACGAGAAGAGCCCATTTATTACCGGCGAACTCAAGAAGCGCGATGACCTACGAAATGTGGCGATTATCGCCCACGTGGATCATGGCAAGACGACCCTTGTCGATGCGATGCTCACTCAATCTGGTGCCTTCTCTGAACACCAGAAAGAGGGCGAGAACCGTGACCGCGTCATGGACTCAATGGACCTCGAGCGCGAAAAGGGAATTACCATTCTTGCCAAGAACACTTCGATCCGTCGTGGTGGGCAGACTGTCAACATCATTGATACACCGGGCCACGCAGATTTCGGCGGCGAAGTAGAGCGCGGACTTGAGATGGTCGATGGTGTAATCCTGCTCGTCGATGCATCCGAAGGACCACTTCCACAGACACGTTTCGTACTTCGTAAAGCGTTGAGCAAAAACTTGCCAGTGATCTTGGTGATCAACAAAGTTGATCGCCCCGACTCACGAATCCCAGAAGTGGTTGATGAGGCTTACGGTCTCTTCCTCGATCTCGATGCGACTGAAGAGCAGATTGAATTTCCGATCGTCTACGCATCAGCAAAGGCTGGACGTTCATCACTGAATCGCCCAGAAAATGGCGTCATGCCAGATCAGGAAAATCTCGATTCACTCTTCGAAGTTATCTTCAACACGATTCCTGCACCGGTCTATCACGAAGGCGCACCGCTTCAAGCGCACGTGACTAACCTTGATAGCTCACCGTACCTCGGTCGCTTAGCGCTCTGTCGTATTCGCGAAGGCGTCATCAAGAAGGGTGAAGCCGTTCTCTGGATGAAGACTGATGGAACGACCGAACGTGTAAAGATCTCTGAACTTTTGATTACCGATGGCCTTGAGCGAGTACCGGCACTTGAAGCTGGTCCTGGCGATATCGTCGCGATCGCTGGAATCGAGACCATTACGCTCGGTGAAACCCTTGCCGATCTTGAGCGCCCTCATGCCCTTCCACCGATCATTGTGGATGAGCCTTCGATCTCTATGACCATTGGTATCAATACATCTCCACTTGCAGGCCAAGAAGGAAAACTCTTGACCGCCCGCCAGGTGAAGAACCGTCTCGATGCTGAGTTGATCGGTAACGTCTCACTTCGTGTCGTGAATACTGATCGTCCAGATACCTGGGAAGTCCAGGGCCGTGGCGAACTTCAACTCGCTGTCCTCGTTGAAATCATGCGTCGTGAAGGTTTCGAACTAACTGTTGGAAAGCCACAAGTAGTTGTGAAGACAGTTGACGGCAAGTTGCAAGAGCCGATGGAACGTCTCACCATTGATATTCCTGATGAGTTCCTTGGGGTTGTTACACAGCTTATGGCGCTTCGTAAGGGTCGCATGGAGCAGATGGTCAACCATGGCACCGGCTGGATCCGCATGGATTACAAGGTTCCATCACGTGGCCTCATTGGTTTCCGTACCGAATTCCTCACCGAAACTCGTGGAACCGGTCTTCTCCATCACGTCTTTGATGGTTATGAGAACTGGCATGGCGAGATTCGTACCCGCGTGAGCGGCTCACTTGTCGCTGATCGTCGTGGCGTGATTACCGCCTATGCAGTCGGTGGAATTCAAGAGCGCGGAACGATCTTCCTCGAGGTCGGTACCGAGGTTTACGAAGGTATGGTCTGTGGCGAGAATTCACGTACCGAAGATATGGATGTCAATATTGTTCGAGAGAAGAAGCTCACCAATATGCGTTCATCAGGTGCCGATGATGCTGAAAAGATCATTCCACCACGTCTTCTCAATATGGAACAAGCCCTTGAATTCTGCCGCGAGGATGAGTGCGTAGAAGTTACGCCAAAGCATGTCCGCGTCCGCAAGGTGATCTTGGACCAGAATGAGCGTGGTCGTGCGACTTCTCGTAACAAGCGCACAAACCAGAACGTCGATAACTAATTCTGTTTTAAATCCTGTTTTAAATCCTGTTTTAAATCCTGGTTTAAATCTAAGTCTGGGTTAAAAATAAGCCAATTGGGGCTGACATTCGTGCCGTAGCGGCCTGATGTCAGTCCCTTTCGCTTAGATTGGGGTCATGAGCGTACGAGGCGGCCAGGGCAGAACAGGCCAAGGCAGAACAGGCCAAGGCAGAACAGGCGAGGGGAGAAGAGCGGAGCGCGCGCTCCATCTTGTTCGTCAGCCACCTCGCGATCGCGCCCTTGAATTAAGCCCGACTCAAAGATCTATTCTCACCGCCACAGGTCGAGTCGCAATCATGGGTGGACCAGGCAGCGGAAAGACCACCACTCTTATTCAGACGGCGATCGAGCGAGTCCGATCCGGCCTTGATCCATCCTCACTTCTTATCCTCACCTATGGCCGTGAACGTGCATCAGAGTTACGCGATGAGATCGCACTCGCTGCCGGGAGCACCTCCTTTGAAGCACTTGCAAGGACATTTCACTCTCTTGCATTCTCAATTCTTAATGAGAAGTTACGCCCCGAAGATCCTTCCTACATTCTGATCTCTGGCGCCGAACAAGATGCCTATATAAAAGATCTCCTTCAAAATGAAAGAGCAACGATTTCTTGGCACGAGGATCTGGATGAGGCACAGAAAAGTCGTGGCTTTATCCGAGAAGTCCGTGACCTCATCTCACGCGCGACCGAGTTGGGACTTACTCCTAAATCGCTCCAAGATCTTGGCCTGGTTTTAGGAGAGAAGTATTGGGATGGTGGCGCCAAGTTCTGGGCCTCCTACTTCAACTCGATGCAACTGCGAAATTTCACCGTGACAGATTCACCTATCCGCATCGATCCGTCATCCGTCATTGTCGAAGCGATCGATCGTTTGAAGAGTGACCCAGAACTTCTCGCCTCTTACCGAAATCGATTTAAGGCGACCTTCATCGATGAGTTCCAAGAGAGTGATCGCTCACAACGAGAACTTCTCGAACTTCTCGAGATTCCAGATCTCCTTCTCTTTGCCGATTCGGATTCAGCCGTTGGAAGATTTCGTGGAGCAGATCCTGATGGCTTACGTGATTGGCTCGATCAATATACCGAGAGAGAGATCACGCTCTCCGAGATCTATCGTGGCACCCCAGAGATCACCGATCTAGGAATAGCGATCGCCGCTCGTTTTCGATCTCACAACCCTGCTAGAAAACGGGTCGTCGCACCAGCGGTGAGCCAAAAAGAGGCCCAATCAAGCACTTCTCGTGGAATTGATATCGGGAAGTTCGCTAGCCCATCGCAGGCGGCCCAGCACATTGCAAATCACCTCAGGCGTGCTCACCTTGAGGATGGTCTGCCTTGGTCGCAGATGGCAATTCTCGTTCGAACACCTGGTGATCAAGTGAGTGCGCTTGCGAGGGCATGCGCGATCAATGGCGTCCCGTTGAGTATCGATTCTCAAGCTGCAGCCCTCGCCGAGAATCCAGCGGTACGACCAATTCTCGATATTGCAGAACTCATCATCAACCCCTCTCTGCTCACCACCGCTCATTGGCCGAAGATTGAAGAGCTACTCCTCACTGAATTTGGAGGAGCAGATTCCATTGGATTGCGTCAGATGCGTCTGGCGTTGAGTAAGGCGCGATCTGAGGGCGATCTTCGTTCAACGACTCAGATGATGCTCGATGCGATTATCGATCCGATTGGTGAGGTTGATGATTCACAGATCCTTCCGCTCGTTCGCCTCCGTGATGTGATCAGAGCTGGACGTAAAGTTCGAGGAGATCTCTCTGAATTGCTGTGGGCGATCTGGTCGAACGCGAAAAATTACGAAGGTCTGGCGATTCCAAATCTCTGGCGCGATCGAGCACTCGCGGGTGGAGTTCGAGGTGCCATGGCCGACCGAGATCTTGATTCAGTGATGCAGCTCTTCGAGGCGGCACGCAGATTCTCCGAGCGATCAGCACATGCCACACCACAACTCTTTATCGATCAATTGAGAGAAGAGCGCATCCTCAGTGATGCAATCTCCTCTCGGGCGCAACGAGAGAATGTCGTCACGCTAACAACGGTCCACTCTGCAAAAGGTTTGGAATGGGAGTTAGTTGCGATTGCCGGCCTTCAAGAAGGGAGCTGGCCGAACTTGGCTGAGCGTGGCTCACTCCTTGGATCCGAGAGGTTGGTGGAGGCCGTTCGAACTGGACTCACATCCAGAGATCAGATTGCAGCAAGTACGAGCGCTGGATTGATCGAAGATGAGCGTCGTTTACTGCATGTAGCGATCACCCGTGCGAAGTCAGGGCTCGTTATAACCGCTTCGCAAGAGGAGGATTCCTACCCTTCTCGCTACTTTGAAGAGATCTACGAATACATTCACAAGATATCTTCCGATGAGGCGCCTCTCCTTGAAGCCGAGCGAGCAATTACTCAACAGGCGCTCGTAGCAACCTTACGTCGCGACCTACTCCTGGATTCAGAGAACGACTCATCGTCAATCGATCGTCGAAACTTCTCAGCATCGCTGCTTCAAACCTTGGCGCAAGCTGGCGTACGCAGCGCCGATCCTCGCCAATGGTTGGGTGTCCGCGAGATCAGCACCAATGCACCTCTCGTCCCTGCAGGTGAAGATATTTATATCTCACCAAGTAGCCTTCAGAATTTCGTTGATTGCGGATTGAAATGGTTCCTGGAGAAGAGTGGCGCGAAAGATGGCGACTCCACTGCTCAACTTCTTGGCGTAGCTATTCATGCCCTTGCCGCTCTCGTCATGAAAGATCCTAATCTCACCGCAGCCTCCGCGATTGAATCACTCACCAAAGCTTGGTCGATCGTCGATCAGAATGTCGGTTGGTATAAGAGTTCACAACTGACGAGCGCCTCACAGATGCTCGAGCGATTCTTCCAATGGAATGAGAAGAATGATCGTGTGCTCTTGGCCGTTGAGAAAGATTTCTTCATCCGTGTGGGAAGAGCGGTCATCAAAGGCCAAGTCGATCGACTGGAGCAGAGCGCCGATGGCACCACGCTCCATATCGTCGACCTCAAGACAGGTAAGACATTTGCAACCCAGCAGGAGACAGAAGATCATCGACAATTAAAGGCCTACCAACTGGCCGTACTCCATGATGGCTTCTATCTGCCAGAAGATCCAGAAGATCCAGAAGATAAAGAACGGATCACCGAGATTTCCGAGAGCGGCGGCGCCGAACTTCTCTTCCTTGCGAAGACGACGGAGAAGAATGAATCACAGCTACAGCTACCCATTATTCGATCTGAGGTCGAGGCAGATATCACTTCGATTGGCGAGGGCATGGCAGCAGCAACCTTTAGCGCGCGGGCAAATAAGCGTTGCAGGAGTTGCCCCGTAGCCTCTCTCTGCCCAATTCAAAGTGCGGGCAGGAGCATCCTTGATGAATAACGCCGAGATCATCGATGGCGTGATCCACCTGCGCCATGAGATCACACCACGAGCAATAGCCGAAGCGCTCGCAAGCGTGACCGGAACTCTCATCGCACCGACGCCCGAACAAGAGGCGATCATCGCATCCAAACATTGGGGACCTGCTGTTGTCATCGCGGGCGCAGGATCGGGCAAGACCGAGACGATGACACAACGGGTTCTCTGGCTCGTTGCTAACGGGGTAGTTACGCCAAATGAGATCCTCGGCCTCACCTTTACTCGAAAAGCTGCGGGCGAGTTGAGTGCACGAATTCGTAAACGTCTTCGTCAACTCCGTAAGGCAAATCTCTTGACCACTGACTCTTCTGAGCTGGCAATGGATATCACTGTCGATATCGCCACCTATCACGCTTACGCGGGTCGCGTCTTATCCCAACACGGTATTCGCTTAGGAATTGATGCCGAGGTCGAACCATTAGGAGAGGCGGCATCCTGGCAACTCTTTAGTGAGATCGTTTCTCAATACCCATCGACGCTCTTCCCTCTGGATAAATCTCCGAACACCATTGTTGACGCCGTTATCTCACTCTCTTCGCAGATTGCCGAGCATGGCCAGAGCGTTGATCTCGTACGCGAAGCAACGCAGTCATTTTTAGATAAATGTGCGACCATTGACCCAACTAAGAGAAATAGTGATGTCGAAAAGGCGATCGCCATTGCACATGAACGACTCGCCATTCTTCCCATGGTCGCTGATGCCGATCAGAAGCGTAGAGATGAAGCCCTTCTCACCTTTGATGACCATATGAGCCTTGCGGCAACCTTGGTCTCCACCATTGACGATGTGGCCCACTCTGAACGAGCAAAATACAAGGTGGTCCTCTTGGATGAATACCAAGATACCTCTGCCTCTCAGATTCGATTCCTCTCTGCACTATTCCGAACCAAACCTGGAGATAGCTTTGCGATTACTGCCGTGGGGGACCCACAGCAAGCTATTTATGGCTGGCGTGGAGCCTCGGCCGATACCCTTCAACGCTTCGCACGAGATTTCCTCATCGAAGCCGATCCATCACTCTGCCAACACTTCACCTTGCTTACCTCGTGGCGTAATGATCGTGTGATTCTCGATTTTGCCAATCACATCATTGATCAGATCTCTCTTCGTTCATCAGCATCGGGAAGAGAACGAAGCGTCGACCGCCTAGCGCTTAGCCCCAAAGCGGGGAGTGGCGAACTCGTCGCGGGTCGATATCTGACCGCACGGGATGAAGCCGTTGCGATTGCCGATCGATTCGAAAGATTGTGGAACGATCCAGAACGCTTGGCGCTTCCAGAAGAGAAGCGGTCATCTTTTGCTGTACTCATCCGATCCAAGTCTTATATACCCGAGATTGAAGCGGCTCTGATCGAGAAGAAACTGCCAGTCGATGTTGTAGGACTTGGCGGCTTGATCCATATTCCAGAAGTTGCAGAGATTATTGCGCTTCTGAGAGCACTGACATTCCCTGACGCAGGTACGGCGCTAGCCCGTCTCTTAATAGGCCCACGACTCTCACTTGGCCCCAAAGATCTGATGTCACTTGGTCGTTATGCCAGGTCCCTTACCGATATTTCACACCAAGGCAAATCCCGCAGGCTTGAAGAGATCCTTGAAAATGGCATCAGTGAATCGATTGAGAACGATGACTTTGCTATTGGTTCGATTATTGAAGCGCTCGATCAGATTGCCGATGCACCGCGTGAGAATTTTTCAGCGATCGGATATTCGCGCCTGGTTGAATTCGCCTCAGAGTTAGCAAATCTTCGCCGCAACTTACATGGTTCGATCACCGATATTCTGGTCGAGGCCGAGCGCTTCTTGCGTCTTGATACCGAGGTACTTGTCCGAAGCGGCTGGCAAGATGGAAGAAGACACCTTGACGCCTTTATCGATGAGGCGGCACATTTCCAACGCAATGGCGGCACTCTCGCAACATTCCTGAGGTGGCTCGAGGTAACGGATGCCCGTGAAGGTGGCCTAAAACCAGCCTCTATCACTGCTTCTAATAAGGCGATCCAGATTCTTACCATTCATACCGCCAAGGGCGGAGAGTGGGACCATATTGCGATTCCGGGTCTGGTGAAAGGCAATTTCCCAAGCGAAGGGAAGAAGAGTGATAGTTGGCTGAAGAGTTCTGGTTCTATTCCGCTCGATCTACGCGCCGATGCCGATCAATTTGGATTCAGCTATGAATTTCCATCCACAAGTGATCAGCCTCAAGCTCTAGAGGTCGCAAACTCCCTCAAGAAATTTGATGGACTCTGGAAATCCCTTCGACAAGATGAGGAGTTCCGCCTCGCCTATGTTGCCTTCACTCGAGCCCGCCACTCGGCCATTGCAACTGCCTCGATCTATCGTGATGGTGCAAAGGAGAAGGGAATCTCAGAGATCTACCATTGGGCAAGAGAGTATCTCCTTGTGACCAATGCAGATGCGATCCTCTGCGATGCTGTTGACGAAGATGGCGTGAACCCCGTGATTGCAGATCCACGTACCGCAGAGTGGCCCATCTTCTCCAAGCGCATGGCAGCGATTCAAGCAAGTGCAGAGTTCACTCTCGATAGCTCGCCACTTCTTCTTGATTCTGCTGATCACGGCTTCGAGATGAATCCAGAAGTTGGTAAGAAGCTCAACGATGCACGAATGATTATTGAAGAGATCCGCAGGCGTCAAGACCAACAGATCATCTTCCTACCAGATCGGATCTCTGTCTCCGCTCTTCTCACGCTCAAGAGTGATCCGGCAGAACTCGCGCTTGCCATCCGTCGCCCAATGCCAAATCCAACCAATCCTTTTGCTAAGCGCGGTACGCAATTCCACGAGTGGCTCGAACGTCGTTTCCAACTCTCAACCCTCTTTGATGATGAGGCTTTTGATCCTGCACCTGTTGCAGATATTCCGCTGAAGGAGCTGCAAGAGAGATGGTTATCCTCGGAATGGGCCGACCGAACTCCAGTCGGGGTAGAGGTGGGCTTTGAAACTGTCCTCGATGGCATCGTCCTGAAAGGGCGGATTGACGCTATCTATAAGGGTTCAGATGGCCGTTTCGAAGTCATTGATTGGAAGACCGGCAAGGCAAAATCTGGTGAAGAGCTTGCCGATGCTGCGATTCAGTTGGCGGTCTATCGTCTCGCCTATGCAAAGCTCCACAACCTCCACCTCGAAGATGTGAGCGCTGCCTTCTTCTATGTCAATGAGAATCTCACCATTCGTCCGGCAGATATGCTCGGTGAGGCAGAGTTGATTAACCTTCTGCAGAAAGTTGACTTGCCTTAACGTCTCATTCAAGAATAAGAGTTAATCAATCCCAATCTCAATCCCAATCTCAATCCCTATTGGAAGATGATCGCTGATCCCAAGATCTGGTAACTCGATTGGGCTCAGAGTCCGCTCACCGAATGTAGGAATATGCGCGGTGATGTAGTCGAATTGAATCTTGGCACCCCATGATGGATATGTATTGATCTGGTGCAGAGATCGCCAATGAGTTCCACGTACCGGAAGTCCCCATCCCAGGTTGAGATCACCGATTACTAGCGGATTTCCTGGAAGAGATTTCATCCAACGTCGAACCCTCATCAACTGAAAATAATTGACAAAGGGGACGAAGGAGAGATGTGTAACGGCGACGGTAAAACCATTCTCTAACTCAGCAGCGAGTGCGAGTCTGGGTTCATCTCTGACATAGATAAATCGCAGACCAAAGCGCGACTGCTTCGGCGCTGGAATTGCCAGCGGTAATCCGATCCAACTTCGACCAAGGTCAAGTCGATGCCACTTTTTCACTGGAATAGTCGAGATGAGCCCGATGCCGTAACTCGCCTCTGGCCTCTCGTCCTGTGATGAAGTGATGGAATCCTTGCCAGTGTGGATCGCACGATCATTGGGTTGAAGTGCACGCCATTTCTCACCGGGAGTGCCGATGACGGATGGCGCAAAGGCCCAGTCGACGGCAGAGAGTGCATCTGCGAGGGTCGCAACCTGCGAAAGTTGTGAGGACCGTGGTTGGTTCTGATCGACCTCTTGAACTCCCAGAACGTCTACATTGCACTCACCCAGAAGCCGGCCAGCCTTCGTGAGGAGTTCTCTCGCTACTTCCGGGGAGAGTGGCTCCGAGGGCGGCGGGAGGGGTTGGCCATGGAGCAGATTCCACGAGATGACCTTCATGAGTGAAGGCTAGTAGGGTCGCCTCTTATCCGCGGTGCGAAGAATGGCCACCACCGTGAGAGAACGAGACAGAACGAGCGAAACGAAGAGAGGCGGGATTGATCGACCATGAAGATCCTCAACCTCCCCTTGGCTCGAAGTCGCGTTGATCGGGCAGAGCACCTACGCCGCGACCCAATCGCCCTAGAGGCGCTCTGGGAGCGAGCTCTTGTCATTCACTTTGATGGCGAGAAGTTCTTGACGGGGAAAGATGGCGGAGCACTTCGCTTCCTCAAGAGTTTTGAAGCCCCTGATAATGGCGATGAGTTCTTCCTTGGTCTCGATGGCAATCAGCCTTACTTCCTCTTCATGTCACCGCAGATCGCAGGCGAAGAGGAGAGCTATAAAACATTGCGCGAAGTCGGGGGATTACTCGATGATCTTCAGATCGGCCTCGCAGTTCACTCCCAAGGTTTAGCGAATTGGCATCGCAAACATCCTCGATGTTCCTCATGTGGTGCTCTGACCCAACCTGCACTTGGTGGATCTATCCGCGAGTGTTCACAATGCAACACTCAACATTATCCACGGACTGATCCGGCAATTATCGTCTTGGTTAAAGATGCGAACGATCGCATCCTCCTTGGACATCAAAAGGTATGGCCCGAACATCGCTTCTCTACCTTTGCTGGCTTTGTCGAAACTGGCGAATCATTCGAGCAATGTGTCACGCGCGAAGTAGCAGAAGAGGCGGGCGTTCTTGTTACTGATGTGAAGTACCTCGGTTCGCAACCATGGCCATTTCCAGCATCTCTCATGATCGCCTTCGAAGCAACAATTCTCGACCCAGAGAATGCTCGCCCAGATGGTGAAGAGATCGAAGAGATTCGGTGGTTTGATCGTGATTCCATTATCGAAGAGATTGAAGCGGGCGAACTCCTTCTTCCACCAAAGATCAGCGTTGCTCGAGCGATGATTGAATCCTGGTACAACCTTGTGCCACGTGCGGATGGCAGCGCCCGACCTACCTTTGAATCTGTAGAGCGCGCTCTCTCCGTAGAGTCCTGGCGTAAGTAGTCGGGATAGGTTGATATGAGGCTTGAAGAGATTTTGCAGGGCCTAGATCCCGAACAGCAAGAGGCCGTGACATCTATTCGCGGGCCAGTTTCAGTCATAGCAGGCGCTGGGACTGGAAAGACGCGCGTCATTACCCATCGAATCGCATATGCCATTGAAGCGGGCGTGACCGATCAGAGTAAGACGCTCGCTCTGACCTTCACCGCTCGAGCCGCTGGCGAGATGCGGGCACGCCTTCGTAGCCTGGGCGTTCCTAATGTCAGCGCGCGAACTTTCCACTCTGCTGCGCTCAAGCAATTGATGTATTTCTGGCCTTATTCATTTGGCGGCGCATTTCCAAAATTGTTAACGAGCAAAGCTGGATTTATGTCAGAGGCGATGGGGCGAAGTGACACCTTTCTAGCACCTGGCGCCACTACCTTGCGCGAGCTCGCTTCTGAGATTGAATGGGCGAAGGCCGGCGAATTTGGTGCAGAGATGTACCAAGAGGCCGCCATCGCGGCATCGCGAACCCTGCGCATCCCGAATGGAAAATCTGATCGAGAGAATTTTGCTGAGATTGCAAAGGTTTACGATGCCTATGAGACGCTCAAGCGTCAAGAGCGAGTCATCGACTTTGAGGATGTATTACTCCTCACGGTCGGCATGTTGGAAGAGGATCGCCCAGTGCGTGAGCGGATTCGCGATCAATATCGTTACTTCACTGTCGATGAGTATCAAGATGTCTCACCGCTTCAACAACGCCTTCTCAACCTCTGGCTGGGCAACCGCAACGATATCTGCGTCGTTGGTGATGCCGCACAGACGATTTACTCCTTTGCTGGTGCTACCTCGAACTTCCTCCTTGGCTTCAAAGGTCGCTTCCCTGAAGCGAAGATTATTCATCTCACTAGAGGGTATCGATCGACGCCAGAGATTATTCAGATGGCTAATCGCGTCCTCAGTCAGAGTGAGAGCCATGGTGACCAGAAACTCGTCTCAATGAATACTCATGGCGAGAATTTCGAACTTGAAAAATATAGTTCGCCGGCAAGTGAGGCGGTCAAGGTAGTCGAGCGGATCGCTCAATTGGATCGGAAGAAGATCAGCGTCGCAATTCTCTCTCGAACAAACCAACAACTAGATCTCTTTGAACGAGAACTTCGAGCACAAGGCATCGAATCCCAACTCAAGAGCACCGAACGTTTCTTCGATCGTGTTGATGTGCGAGATGCAATGAAGGTCATTCGAAGCGCATCCGTTATTCCAGATGATGAGAACTGGCTCAGGGATTTGGAGTCAGTCCTTCGCCCCTTTGGCGACGCCGATTACATTCGAGCTCTTAAGACGCTTGCAGCCGATATGCATGCCGATGGCGCGCCAACGATGCGTACCTTCCTGCGAGAACTCGAAGAGCGGGCAGATCAAAATAATCCACCGCCATTGCCTGGCGTCGTCCTCTCCACGCTCCACGCTGCAAAAGGTCTGGAATGGGATCACGTCTTCTTGGTTGGGGTCAACGATGGCACCTTGCCGTTGAATTCTGAATCGAATTCCCTTGAAGAGGAGCGTCGCCTCTTCTATGTGGGGCTGACGCGAGCTAAGCGCCAAGTTCACTTGAGTACATCAGGGGAGCCAAGTCCCTTCCTGAAACCCTTCCTCATTAATTAGCTTGCGTGCCGCAAGTGCGGTGCTCTACCCTCATCTCGTGGAGATCATGAGATCAACGATGCCGGGCCAAGCTTCTGCTGGCTCTACTTGGCGTTCCACAACACCTGCGACCCATACCCATTGCGCGGCCGTAACTGCTCCCGCTGACGCCCCTCGTCATGCATATGCATTTACCTACGCCAATAAGTACGGATCTCGCGGATCCTGGAGCGCTATCGGTTAAACGATAGAGAGCCACCAGGGCCGCAGATCCGAAAGGATATGCGGTCCTTTTTTTATTCCCATTTACTACAAGAACCGAAAGGAAGTGAGAGAAGTGAGCGTTCTCTTCAGTGATCTATTAGTACCAGGATGGGCAGAGGGAGATTCCGCCAAGATTGGCCTCGCCGATGTCACATCGATGACCGGCAACGGTGATGAGTTCACCCTGCCATGCCACACCGCAGATCCAGAACTCTTCTTCTCCGAGGAGAGCGTTCAGGTTGCGATCGCAAAGCGGATGTGCGGCACCTGCCCAATGAAGAGCGCCTGTTTAGAGGGCGCGCTCTCACGTGCAGAACCGTGTGGCGTTTGGGGCGGCGAACTCTTTGAATCCGGCCAGGTCATCGCGGCAAAGCGCGGCGTCGGACGTCCACGCACCCGCACTCAGGATGAAAGCTCCACTTTCGAACTTCAATCGGATCAGTTGGTTCAAGCAAGTTAATGAGATACGACCGGCGACGGTACCTCTCTGCGCGAAGCGAATTCTCAAGGAAGTTCTTTCGATCTGCTGAGTAGTTCGTGACTAAGGCAGCAATCTGCGCGGCGACCAATGCTGCCGAGATTGCCGGCAATTCGTGATCCTGCCGAGTTGTCACAAGGGATGAGAGATCTAGCGGGAGTGCATCGCGGCGATGGAGCGCTATGCAATGAAGGCAGGGCCCAACTCCAGGGTCGATGATCGGAGATATTTCAACCGCTTGTGCAATCACCTCACTGATTGCCAGATGTCGAATATGGCCACTCTGCCACGCTTGAATCTCTTCGGCGTTGGCGCCTGCTGTGGCAATAACGAGAAGATCGCTTTGATCGCTTTGACCACTTTGACCTTCGCTTAAGGAAGAGAAGTGAGCCGAGTCAAAGAGCGCCAGCCGAGCGATCTCCTTGTGGTGCAGGGCCTTACTTTTTCCAAGATCATCACTTGTGACAGTGAGACCATTGAGATCACGTGGATGGAGAAGTGGCGCGCAGCGCACAGGCAGTTCGAGCGTTACATTGCTGAAGCCGCTTGCACTCAGAAGTGCCAAGAGATTCCTAGCGACACGAGTATCACCGTGGATGTGAATAGCGAGATCTGATCGCTCCACAATCTCTCGAACTCCGCCATCCACATGTTCATCAGTGCCTCGGTGCGTGATGATCGAACGTTCAATCTCGAGGCGTTCGGAAATGTTAAGCAAATGCTGTTGGCGAGATGGCTCGCTCGTCGACCTCGGGAGGAATTCAAGTACACCGAGTCGGCCAAGCTCCTCAAAGAATGTAGTGACAGGTCCCGTTGTCGAGATTCGATCTGCAATCTCGCGCAGTGTCTGCGTGCCGGTGCAGGAGCGAAGGATCTGCAGGAAGATAAGTGAGTCGACCTCATACCCGGAACGAGCATCACCGATGTAGATCGAGCCATCTGAGCGGAGAATGTACTGAAGCGAACTTCGAAGGCGTGGGTAGGAGTCGAGATCAAGGCGGATCTCTGCAATAGCTGAAGTGCCTGAAGTGCCTGAAGTGCCTGAAGTGCCTGAATAGGTGTGGCTCACAGGCAGAGAGTGGCGTTCAGATTCTGCTATGCGGCATTCTCTCTCAAGGGTGGGGGAAAGAGAGTACAAATGCCTCGGCTTGCTTACAGAAGAAAACAGCCCGCACACAGCACCTGCGTAGAACTTATGTGAACTAGTGGGAACTAGTCAGAACTAGAGAGGTGACGAGTGCGGGCTGCGAAGAAGTAACTTCTGGTGGAGCGATCGAGCTGAGAAGGATTTACGCCTTACCCAAGATTCGATTGAGCTTTGTTCCACAGACAGAGCAGATGCCCTGTGCCATACGGCGTCCAGAGTCAGAGACCTTGACTTCGCCTTCGAAGGCACGCTTCTCTTTGCACTTCACGCAGTAAGCGCCAGAGTTATCTTCAAGCTTTCCTACATATTTTTCGGCCATGGTGACCCTCCTATCGCCGCAGCAACTCGTCGTGATGCGCAGGTGCTTCCCGCGCTGAGCGTGCGTACAGGATCAGGGTACCCCCGCATATCTGCGCGTGGTGGGATATCAGGGTCATTGTGGGGAGAAATTACGCGTGGCTTTTTAGATCTCTTCGGGGTGTTAAATCTCTTCGGGCGATATTGCCTCAGGCGGGGCACCGATTCCAGCCTCAAAGCCCTCTAGGTAGGCCTCAGCCCGCTCTAAATCGGGATAACGAGCCAGGAGAGCATGGAAGTCTGCCCCGTGGCCCGGAATTCGAAGGTGGATCAGCTCGTGGACGATGACGCAGTTGAGGACGTAGGCAGGTGCGCTCGCGAGCCGGTCGGCGATCCGGATGGTTCGGTCGACGGTGGTGCAGCTGCCCCATCGCCCCTGCATGGCGCGCCATCGGATTGAGGAGGGACGTTCATCGAATTCGGGGAGGTAGGTGGCCAAGAGTTCGATCGCCGCAGCCTGGAGCACCTCATCGCCTCGACGAGTTCTTGCCTCTCGAGCGAGAACGAGATTGATCATCTCGGGGATCAGTGAGGCTTCATCACGGCGAGATGTCCGGTCAGGGATATGAATCTCGATCAGTCCATTATTGCGAAATGCCGTTACACCGCGTTTGCGTCGCGCTGATCTGATGACGCGAAATTCTGGGAGGGCTGGTTGCTGGGGCTTTCCATCAGCGAGAGCGGCTCCAAACCTTCGAGGATTTTGAGGTTTTTGAAGTTTTTGAGGTTTTTGAGGTTTTTGGGATTGTGGGGATTTTTGGAAGTTCTCAGTTCTTGTCACGGAGGGGAAGATATCGGCGAAGATCGACTCCTGAATAAAGTTCTCCACCGACATTAAGAGTTATCCCCTGTTTCTCCACAGAGTTATCAACAAGTAGCTGATAACGATGAGAAATTTTCTCTCACTTATGCACAGTTTTCAGGGAGATCCCGAAAGAGTCGCGGTGAAATTATTTGATTTAGTAGGGGTTTACCCATAGTTTTCTCACACGAAGTCCTCGGATAACCGTTCATTGTCAGCAAGGGGAAGGCTGACAAAGAATTGTGCGACCGGGGGCTTCGCTTTTTTATCTGTGTCTCGATCGAGAGTTAAATCAGGCCACTCAAATCATCGGGAACTGTCGTGCTCTTCAAAAATGCAGCCGGATCTGCGAGGTCGCTCACTCGTGGAAGAAGTGCAGCATCTTCCCAGCGATGATCGCGTGCTTCTATACCGCCGATTTCAAGAACCTCACCCCAGAAGAGTGCAGTCTCACGCATTCTTCGTGGCGAAACTTCAAGATTCAATAATGATTTAAAGAGTTGCTGAGTGGGTGAATTTGTTGCACGTGATCTGCGCACAACTTCTTGCAGAGCTGCAAGTGTTGGCAATCGATCTTGAGCCGCTGATGCAACAACATGATCAATCCAGCCTTCAATAAGTGCCAGCGCCATCTCAACTTTCTCAAGCGCCGCTGATTGTTCTGGCGATTGTTCTGGCATAAACATGCCACTCACAATTGCGCGATTGATTGATTCAGTATTTTCAATATCTAACGTGCCTGACGTTATCGCTTCTTCGGCCTGACGTTGAATTGCTTCAATATCAATGCGAATCCCACGACCATATGCTGCGATGGCATCTGCCATGTAATCATTGAGCCATGGTGCATGTGTAAAGAGTCGAACTGCGGCAGATTCACGAAGCGCGAGAAATATTGCGATCTCACTTCGCTCAATATCAAGGCCCTCGCCCCACAACGCCATATTCTGTGGAATTAAATGGGTCTCACAACGCGTGAAGAGGGGGAGCGCTACATCGTTAGCGCCGGTAACTCGAAGTGCGAGGGCACCTGCAGATTGGCCTAACTGTGTTGCAATCATGGATCCCATGAAGCCGCGCATCATTGAAAGGATCCCACCGCCGAGAGCGGGATTGCCACCCATCATTGCAGTGAAGGCCGGTATCGCCATTTCGGGAATCTGTTCTACATCGATATCTTCGACATTCATTCCGCTCATCAAATCAGCGAGCGCAGATGCCATCCCTTCGGCGAGTGGTTCAACCAATCTCTGCCAACCGGCGATAGATGAATCGAGCCAATCCTTGCGGCTCCATGCAATATCACGAGGTGAGGTGAGGTTAGGAAAGTTGGTAGCGCTATCTAGCCAATTCTGCGCGATATCGAGGGCTATTCGAATCTCTTCGACATCCTGGGTGCCGACGGGGATGACGGTATTGCTCGCAAGAAAATTACGGGCACTGTCACGAAGTGCTGTCGTTGCAATCATGGGGAGATTTTGAGATGGTCGGTCTGATGGTTGGGAGAAATCTCCACCTGGTGTAAAACCAAAGTTTCCGCTCATGAGACCATTCTCCTGATTTTCTGCTCTTCCGTCCTGATATGTCCAACGTGCCTTGTGACGTGCCTTGTGACGTGCCTTGTGACGTGCCTTGTGACGTGCCTTCTGTCCATATCCGGAACCGCACTTTCTCAGAGAATATTCCCGCAGGCTTTTAGATAGAGTGCGCCCGTGAGAACTTTCCTGTCAGCCAGCAGCTTCGCTGCAAGCTCGACGACCTCCAACGGAAATCCAGCATTCTCAGCCTTGATCTGGTGGCTCGTTCCGCTCTTCGCGGTGACAGGTGCCATCCTTTACGTCATCTGGGTCGCCCGCTTTAAGGATAATTATCAGAACGAGACAAATCGCTCGGTCAACTCTTTTCAGAGCTTCCAACGAAGTTTTAACGGCCCAGATCGCGCCACAGGCTCGGTCCGCCCGATTCCACC
>CANBSP010000004.1 GCA_947372165.1 Actinomycetota bacterium
GACCTGGGGCGGGGCCGGATTTGGCTCCTCCTTGGGTCAGGGGATAGGTTACAGACTCGGTTAGGAGAAGGGAATTTCACCCCTTAGACTCCTCACTTACGCCACGGGGCGTAGCGTAGTGGCTAGCGCGCCTGCTTTGGGAGCAGGAGACCGGGAGTTCGAATCTCCCCGCCCCGACCAGCAATCCATGACAAGTGATAGATCGAGATCCGGACCGATTGGTCTGATTACCTGAGGAGATACGTGAAAAGCTCTGTAGCGAAAATCAATGAGACCCGCGTCAAGATTGATATCGAAGTTACTTTCGAAGAGCTTGCACCACATCTAGCCAGTGCTTACAAAGCAATTGGTGCATCAATCAATATTCCAGGTTTCCGTAAGGGACATGTTCCTAATGCAATGATTGAAAAGCGCGTTGGTCGCGGAGCGATTCTGGATGAGGCAGTAAATGCCGGACTTCCTTCTTTCTACACAGAGGCTGCAAAAGAGAACAATGTAAAAGTCATTGGCCGCCCAAAGGTTGATATTAAAGAGCTCGTTGATAACGAGAAGCTCGTCTTTGAAGTTGAAGTAGATGTCCGTCCAGAGATCACACTTCCTAATTTCTCTGAGATCACTCTTGAAGTTGAAGATGTTGCTGTTGGCGACACCGAGATTGCAGAACAAGTTGATGCGCTCCGCGCTCGCTTCGGTACTCTCACAACAATTGAGAAGGCTGCTGAAAAGGGAAGTTTTGTCACAATTGATCTCGTCGCATCGAAAGATGGCGTCGAACTCGATGGTGGCGTCGCAAAAGATATTTCATACGAAGTCGGTTCAGCATCAATGGTTGATGGACTTGATGAAGCGATCATCGGCTTGAGCGCTGGTGAAGCAAAGCGCTTTAGTTCAACTCTCGTTGGCATGCCTGAAGGTGAGACTGGCGATATCGATGTGACAGTGAAGGCTGTTAAGAATCGCGAACTCCCAGAACTCAATGATGACTTTGCAAAGCTTGCATCTGAATTCGATACGCTCGAAGAACTTCGTGCTGATATCGCAAAGCGCCTCGAGCGCGTAAAGACCCTCGAACAAGGATCACATGCACGCGATCTCTTGGTAGAAAAGCTCTTTGCAGATCTCACAATCCCACTTCCTCAGAACATCATTGATGATGAAGTCAATGATCACCTTGAGAAGGAAGGCCGCCTCGAGGATGCAGTGCACCGCGCTGAAGTCACCGAGCAGACCATCCAGGCGATCAAGCAAGAGATCCTCTTCGACACGATCGTTGATGCCGAGCAGGTCTCAGTAAACGAGAACGAACTCACTGAATATTTGGTCCGCGCTTCACAGCGATACGGGATGACTCCTGATCAATTCATCAAGGAGATCTCAGAAGCTGGTCAGATCAACTCCATGGTCTCTGAAGTTGCTCGCGCGAAGGGGCTCGCAGGAGTTCTCGGTCGCGTGAAGGTGAAGACTAAGTCAGGCAAGGTTGTGGATCTCGAGGCGCTGGCTCCAAAGCAAGCTGCTTCATCCGCTGAGTAATAGTCGACCTATCTCTCCTTCCCTTTACCTTTTGGGACGCTGCCTGCCATCTGGGGCTTCGAGTGGCCCGGATATCTCTCTAGGCGAACAACCCCACGCCTGATTGGGCCTATTTGCGGAAGCAATTCGGAGAAAAGATTGTTAATGTCGTAACAGAGAAAAGAGAGAGGTCTACTCGAAATGACTTTCAACCCAGCAGAACCATTTAGCGCTCGTGCTGCTTCAGCACTCGGCGGCTACTTGGACGATCAGGTGTATCAGCGCCTCCTTCGCGAACGCATCATCTTTATGGTTGGCCAGGTCGAGGACAATATGGCGAATGCAATCGCAGCACAGATGCTCTTGCTCGCCGCAGAAGATCCAGTCAAAGATATTTATTTGTACATCAACTCACCTGGTGGATCAGTAACTGCCGGTATGGCGATCTATGACACGATGCAATACATCAAGAACGATGTTGCAACCGTTTCAATGGGCCTCGCTGCATCAATGGGTCAGTTCCTTCTCACCGCAGGTGCTGCTGGAAAGCGTTACGCCCTTCCAAACTCTCGCATCCTGATGCACCAACCACTCAGTGGTATCGGTGGCACAGCGACAGAGATCAAGATTCAAGCCGAGCAGACCATGTTCACAAAGCGCCGTATGGCCGAACTCATCGCACATCACTCAGGCCAAACCTTTGAGCAGATCACGATGGATTCAGATCGTGATCGCTGGTTCACATCGGAAGAGGCCCAGAAGTATGGCCTCGTCGATCACGTCGTATCTTCGGCATCACAGGTAGCAGGAAGCGGTGGAACAGCATGAATGATTTCTCAGTAGATCGCGTCCACGAGATCACCTCTCGTTACATTCTCCCAACTATTGAGGAGAAGACCGCATACGGATACAAGCGTCTTGATCCGTACACCAAGCTCTTCGAAGAGCGCATTATTTTCTTGGGTCAGGGAATCGATGACACCGTTGCAAACGATGTCATGGCACAACTGCTGACATTGGAATCAATGGATCCAGATCGCGACATCATGATGTACATCAACTCACCAGGTGGATCTTTCACTGCGTTGACTGCCATCTATGACACGATGCAATTTGTTCGCCCAGACATCATGACGGTCTGCCTTGGTCAAGCTGCATCAGCAGCTGCGATCTTGCTCGCCGGTGGTGCTCCAGGAAAGCGCATGGCGCTCGAGCATGCACGCGTCTTAATCCATCAGCCATATTCTGAGGGCGGCGGACAGGCTTCAGATATCGAGATCCAAGCAGCCGAGATCATGCGCATGCGCGCACTCCTTGAGGTCATGCTTGCAAAGCACACCGGCAAGAGTGTTGAAGAGGTATCGAAAGATATCGAACGCGACAAGATCCTCACTGCAGCCGAAGCTGTTGAATACGGAATCATCGATCAGGTACTTGCTTCACGAAAGATTGCGAAGCAGTAATTCAGGTCTGCTAGATCATCGAGATCATCTCGATCGAGAAATTCGCCTATAAGCGAACAAAGGCCTGCCTAAAAAGCGGGCCTTTTTCATGCGCGCTTTAGCCAAAAGTTTTAGAGTTCTCGTATGACAACGCGTATTGGTGAATCAGGAGACCTTCTTAAGTGCTCCTTCTGTGGAAAGACGCAGAAGCAGGTCAAGAAGCTCATCGCTGGTCCCGGCGTATATATCTGCGATGAATGTATCGATCTCTGTAACGAGATCATCATCGAAGAACTCCAAGAGAATTCAACCCTCGGTCTCACTGAAGTCCCGAAGCCCCAAGAGATCTATGAATTCCTCGATCAATATGTTGTCGGTCAAGATCGTGCGAAGAAGTCGCTCTCAGTTGCGGTCTACAACCATTACAAGCGCGTTCAATCAGGTGGCATCAAGAAAGATGATGGCGTAGAACTCGCTAAATCTAATATCTTGATCCTTGGACCAACTGGTTGCGGAAAGACTCTCCTTGCTCAGACGCTAGCTCGTATGCTCAATGTGCCATTTGCCATTGCAGATGCGACCGCACTTACTGAAGCAGGTTATGTCGGCGAAGATGTCGAGAACATTCTTCTCAAGTTACTTCAAGCTGCTGATTTCGATGTGAAGAAGGCCGAGACCGGCATCATCTATATCGATGAGATCGATAAGGTCGCTCGCAAGGCCGAGAACCCATCCATCACTCGCGATGTCTCTGGCGAAGGTGTTCAGCAGGCACTCCTCAAGATTCTTGAAGGCACAACCGCATCTGTTCCTCCTCAAGGTGGACGTAAGCATCCGCATCAAGAGTTCATTCAGATTGATACAACCAATATCCTCTTTATTGTCGGTGGCGCATTCGCTGGTCTCGATAAGTTGATCGAGGGTCGCAAAGGCAAGGCAGGGGTCGGCTTCAATGCCACCTTGCAATCTGCGGCAGAGAAAGAGAATAAGGATTACTTCTCAGAAGTAATGCCAGAAGATCTCTTGAAATTCGGCATGATTCCAGAATTCATCGGCCGTCTTCCGATCTTGACCTCAGTTGAGAACTTGGATCGCCCTGCACTCATTGAAATTTTGACCGAACCAAAGAATGCGCTGATCAAGCAATATGAGAAGCTCTTCGATCTCGATGGAATCGAACTTGAGTTCACGCCTGAATCGCTCGAGAAGATTGCCGACCTGGCGATCAAGCGCGGGACTGGTGCCCGTGGCTTGCGTGCGATCATGGAAGAGACTCTGCTCGCTGTGATGTATGAAGTGCCATCTCGCAAAGATGTCGAACGCGTCGTCGTCACCCCTGAGGCTGTCGCCAAGGAAGCGGCTCCGACCTACATCCTTCGCGGTGGCGGTCCAAAGCGCGGTAAGGCCGAGAAGGTTGCCGAGAAGCCAACAGAAGAGAAGAGCGCCTAACCCGATCTTTCCCGATCAGGTTGCCTGTGTGAGTGCTCTAGACTTCATTCTCTTATGAGCGAGCGTCCAGAATTAGCAGCTGCCTTTAACCCGGCCGAACTTGAAGCCCCGCTCTATCAAAAATGGCTCGATGCCGGTTACTTCACCGCCGACCCAAAGTCCGATAAGCCACCTTTCACGATCGTCATCCCACCACCCAATGTGACCGGCGTTCTCCATATCGGCCATGCACTCGATCACACTTTGCAAGATATCTTGATTCGCATGAAGCGGATGAAGGGCTTTGAAGCTCTCTGGCTTCCGGGCATGGATCACGCGGGCATCGCAACTCAGAATGTGGTTGAGAAGCAATTAGCAGCGCAAGGTTTATCACGACATGATTTAGGACGCGAAGCTTTTGTAAAGAAGGTCTGGGAGTGGAAGAACGAATCTGGCGGAGCGATCCTCGCCCAGATGAAACGACTTGGTGATTCAGTTGATTGGTCGCGCGAGCGATTCACAATGGATGAAGGACTCTCTGAATCTGTTCTGACTATCTTCAAGCGTCTCTACGATGCTGGCTTGATCTTTCGCGCGGAACGAATCATCAACTGGTGCCCACGATGCCTTACTGCGCTCTCTGATATTGAAGTCGAACATCAAGATGATGCTGGCGAATTTGTTCAAGTTATATACGGCGAAGGTGATATGCAGATCACTGTCGCGACAACTCGCCCTGAAACCATGCTTGGTGATGGCGCAGTCGCAGTCCACCCTGATGATGCGCGATACAAGCACATGATCGGCAAAGAGGTCATGCTTCCGCTCGTTAATCGCATGATTCCGATTATCGCTGACGAACTCGTTGATCCAGAATTTGGAACCGGCGCAGTCAAGGTAACTGCAGCTCATGATCCGAATGACTTTGAGATGGGAGTACGTCACAACGTACCTTTCATCATCATCATGGATGAACAAGGCGTAATGCGTGGAACAGGCACAGAGTTTGATGGCATGGATCGATTTGATGCCCGTGTTGCAGTCGTTGCCAAGCTGAAAGAGATGGGCCGTGTCCCATCCGAGAAGCGCCCTTATATTCACTCGGTCGGACATTGCTCTCGCTGCGATACCACTGTTGAACCACGCCTCTCCAAGCAGTGGTTCGTCAAAGTAGGGCCACTGGCAAAAGCTGCCGGTGATGCAGTGCGTGATGGCCGCGTAAAGATTGAACCAGCCGAACTCGAACCGCGTTACTTTGAGTGGGTCGACAATATGCATGACTGGTGTATCTCACGCCAACTATGGTGGGGCCATCGCATTCCAGTCTTCTACGGGCCAAATGATGAAGTAGTTGTCTGTGGACCAGGGGAGCAACCACCTGCTGGTTACACCCAAGATCCTGATGTGCTGGATACCTGGTTCTCATCGGCACTTTGGCCATTCTCAACTCTTGGTTGGCCGGCAGATAGCGATGACCTCAAGAAGTTCTATCCAACAAGTGTTCTTGTTACCGGATATGACATTCTCTTCTTCTGGGTTGCGCGCATGATGCTCTTCGGTCTCTTTGCGATGGATGGCGTTCAACCATTCCATACGATCGCCCTTCACGGACTTGTTCGCGACCGCTTTGGAAAGAAGATGTCGAAGTCACGTGGCAATACAGTCGATCCGATTGAATTCATGGATAAGTACGGATCAGATGCACTTCGCTTCACTCTGGCCCGCGGTGCCAATCCCGGAAGTGATCAAGCGCTTGCCGAGGAGTGGATCGCCGGTGCACGTAATTTTGCAACCAAACTTTGGAATGCATCACGTTTTGCCATGATGAATGGTGCAACCGTCGAGGGCGATCTCCCAGCCTTTGATTCACTCGATGACATCAACAAGTGGATTCTCGTTCGTTTCAACGAAACCTTGGTGGAAGCCGATAGCCTTCTTGAGAAGTATGAGTTCTCGAAAGCCATGGAACTTATCTATCACTTTGCTTGGGATGATCTCTGTGATTGGTATCTCGAACTTTCCAAGGCATCCTTTGCCGCAGGTGGCGATGCCGCTTCGACATCTGCCCGCGTCTTGGGTTATGTCTTAGATAACTTGCTCCGCTTGATGCATCCAGTCATGCCATTTATCACTGAGGCACTCTGGTGCAATCTCACTGGCCAAGAGTCTTTGGTGGTTGCTACTTGGCCGCAAGCGAATGCTGGCCACTCCAATGACGCTTCCACTGCGATCATTACTGATATTCAAGAGATCATTACCGAGATCCGTAGATTCCGTAATGACCAAGGAATCAAGGGATCAGCAAAGATCCTTGCTCGATTCTCAAACCTCGGTCCGTTGGCCCCTTATGAGGCTGCAATTCGCCACATCGTTCGTTGCGATGCCGGCGATGGCACCTTCTCTTCTAAGATCGAAGTTGGATCTGTCACTGTTGAGTTCGACTTATCTGGCGCGATTGATATCAAGGCCGAACGTGCTCGCTTGACCAAGGATCTGGCTCAGGCCGAAAAGGATCGTGCAACTGCAAAGGTGAAGCTCGATAACGAAGGCTTCATGGCGAAGGCACCACTTGAGGTTGTGACCGAGATTCGCGAACGTTTGGCGCAGACCACTGCTGATATCGAACGTATGACTGCCGCCCTAGCCGCACTTCCGGCGCAATAAGAGATGAGTACACCAGAAGATCTTCAAGCGCTCGATCTGATCGAAGCTGCACTCTTAAAGCGTTGGCCAGAGACCCGACTCGAACCATCCCTTGATCGCATTGTTGCTCTCACCTTTGTATTGGGTGATCCACAACTTACTTATCCAACAATTCATATCGCAGGAACAAATGGCAAGACCACGACATCACGAATGATCGACTCATTGATGTTTGCACTTGGCTATCGCACCGGTCGCTTCACAAGCCCGCACTTAGAATCTTTTACCGAACGCATCTCGATTAATGGTGAACCAATCTCACCCGAGGGAATGATCGCTGCCTATAACGACATCGCACTTTACTTAGATCTTGTCGATGCAAAACAACCACATCCGATCTCATTCTTTGAGGCGGTCACTGCACTTGCCTTCGTCGCCTTCGCCGAGTTCCCAGTTGATATCGGCATCATCGAAGCAGGCATGGGCGGGGAGTGGGATGCGACCAATGTGGTGCAGAGCCAAGTCTCAGTTATTACTCCCATCGGCCTAGATCACACCGAATATTTAGGGGAGACGATCGAAGAGATCGCCTTAACTAAATCTGGAATTATCAAGCACGAATCTCATGTGGTCTTAGCTGCCCAGCCAGTTGAAGCGGCAACAGTTTTGACGGCGAAGATCATTGCCGAGTCGGCGATTCCTCATCGAGAAGGCGTTGAGTTCTCGGTTGCTCGTCGCGACCTAGCTGTAGGCGGACAAGTACTTACTATCAACGGTATATATGGTGAATACACCGATATCTTCTTGCCACTTTATGGCGCACATCAAGCAAGTAATGCGGCGGTCGCCCTTGCTGCAGTAGAGGCATTTGCCGGCGTAAAGCTCGATGAAGATCTCGTACGGCAAGGCTTTGCGACTGTTGAATCACCAGGTCGAATCGAAGTGCTTCACCGCGACCCAACTGTCATCGTTGATGCCGCCCACAACCCGCATGGTGCAAGCGCCTTAGCAAAGACGCTGCAGACTGAGTTCGATTTTGAATCAATCTTCGGAGTGCTCGCAATCCTGGGCGATAAAGATGTCGATGGCGTATTGCAAGAACTCGAACCAGTTATCGATCGATTGATCGTCACACAGAGCACATCGACTCGTGCAATGCCGGTCGAAGTTCTCTTTGAAAAGGCCGTCAAAGTATTTGGTGCAGAGCGCGTCTTCCAAGAGAACGATCTCCGTTCGGCAATCACGTATGCACTTGAACAATGCACACATGTTAATCAAGTAAGCGAAGGTGTATCTGCTGTTGTAGTAACTGGATCAGTTGTAACAGCTGGTGAGACGAGATCAATTATGCGAAAGATTAAAGGCGCGTGAGAGTTTTAGGATCTGCAGTCATCACGATGGAATTTTTCGTCATGGGATTTGCACTTCTCCTTGCGAAAGATCAGCACAGTGCAACCGCATTGTGGATTGGTGGCGTCATCGCCCTCTTCTGTCTTTTGACAGCCGGGATGATGAAGTCGATGCGTGGCTGGTATATCGGGTCAATACTTCAGATCGCACTCATCGCCTATGGCGTGGTAATCCCACTGATGTACTTCATGGGAGCGCTCTTTGCTGGACTCTGGATCGCCGCCTTCTTGATTGGCCGAAAGGGTGAGGCCATCAGGGCATCTTTGATCGCAGCGGCGAACGAAGAAGCCTGAGAATTCTTGGGGATATCCTCAATTTAAGGCTGAGGCCATTCCAAAGTAGACTTCGCCGGTGACCTTAGAGAGAACCCTGATTCTGGTAAAGCCTGATGGCGTCCGTCGTAACCTCATTGGCGAAGTGATTCGTCGTGTCGAGACGAAGGGTTACAACGTCGTTGCGCTCAAGATGGTGCAAGCAGATCGTTCAATTCTCGCTGCGCATTACGCCGAACATGAAGGCAAGCCGTTCTACGAACCACTTGTTGAATTCATGATGTCAGGTCCGGTCGTTGCGATCATCGCCGAAGGCAATCGCGTCATCGAAGGATTTAGAAAACTCGCAGGCGTAACTGATCCAACAGTTGCCGAACCAGGAACAATTCGTGGTGACCTCGCTCGCGATCAGGGTACAAAAGTTGTCCAGAATATTGTTCACGGATCAGATTCAGCAGAATCTGCCGCACGTGAAATTGGAATTTGGTTTGCTACAGATGTAAAGGGGCTCGCATGAAGAACAATAGAGTAATCACCGAAGAAGACATCATTAAGGATCGCAAGGGTCAGAAGACGAGCCGAATGTCCTTCATCGGCCGCGATATGGCTGTCGACCTAGGCACAGCGAACACCCTCGTCTATGTCCGCGGACGTGGCATTGTTTTGAACGAGCCATCTGTTGTGGCGATCAACCAAGATACTGGCGCCATTCTCGCAGTAGGTCTTGAGGCGAAGAACATGATCGGCCGTACGCCAGGAAATATCATCGCTATCCGTCCGCTCAAAGATGGCGTGATCGCAGACTTTGATACAACAGAGCGAATGCTCCGTTACTTCATCCAGAAAGTTCACCGTCGTCGTTATTTGGCAAAGCCACGTATCGTCGTCTGCGTACCATCAGGTATCACCGGCGTTGAACAGCGTGCGGTAAAGGATGCTGGCTATGCAGCTGGCGCCCGTAAGGTCTACATCATTGAAGAGCCAATGGCTGCTGCAATCGGTGCGGGGCTTCCTATCCACGAACCAACTGGCAATATGGTCGTTGATATCGGTGGCGGAACCACAGAAGTCGCTGTGATCTCACTTGGCGGCATTGTTACAGCGCTCTCTATCCGCGTTGGCGGCGATGAACTCGACCAGGCGATTATCGACTGGGTTAAGCGCGAATACTCATTACTTCTCGGTGAGCGCACCGCAGAAGAGATCAAGATGGCGATCGGATCTGCATACCGCCTTCCTGGCGAACCAGATGCTGAAATTCGTGGTCGCGATCTTGCAACTGGTCTTCCAAAGACAATTCGCGTATCTGCCGAAGATATTCGTAAGGCGCTTGAAGAGCCAGTGAACCAGATCGTTAATGCAGTGAAGAGCACGCTCGACAAGTGCCCACCTGAATTAGCATCAGATCTCATGGATCGTGGAATCGTTCTCACCGGTGGCGGAGCATTGCTACGCGGACTCGATGAGCGTCTTCGCCAAGAGACTGGCATGCCAATCCATATTTGCGATCGCCCATTGCAGGCCGTTGCCGAAGGTTCTGGCAAGTGCGTTGAAGAGTTTGAGGCCTTGGAGAAGGTCTTGATCTCAGAACCACGCCGTTAATTTCGATTCTTCATCACCAATAAAAAAAAGAGGCGTTCGATGGCACGTGGCGGAGGTAACCGGTCTCGGTTGTTGCTCGTCATTTTGCTGGTCACCTCACTCTTTCTCGTCACGCTTGATCTTCGTGGATCCGGCGTAACGAATGGCTCGAGATCTGCGATTCAATCTTTCTTAGCACCAATTCAAAAGGGCGTCTCTGACTTCTTCGCACCAGTCGGTCGTTTCTTCGGCGATGTGAAGAACTTCCCCAATGTGAAGAATGAGATCGCTGCTCTTCAGAGCGAGAATGCAAAACTCAAAAGCCAGGTCCTAGTAAATAAAGATATCCAGGGTCAACTCAAACAACTCAAAGGCGTACTTGATCTTGCCGGTCGTGGTGGTTATCGGACAGTTTCTGCTCGTGTGATCGGCCATGGATCCGCTGCGACCTTCTCGCAGACGATCACAATCGATGCCGGCACTTCAGATGGAGTGAACGTAGATAAGACCGTTATCTCCGAACATGGCTTAGTAGGCGTCGTAAAGAGCGCCGAGGCTCATTCGGCGATCGTCTTATTGATGAGCGACCCAGCCTTCAAGGTCGGTGTTCGCATCGCCCGCAGTCAAAGTATCGGGGTCTTGAGCGGCACTGGTGGAAATAACTTCACTTTGCAGCTCCTTGATCCAGCTGGAGATATCCAGAAGGGCGATGTGCTCTTCACCAACGGCAGCGATAACAATCGACCATTCGTTCCTGGTGTTCCAACTGGACAGGTAATCGCAGTTGACCACACCTCAGCTACTCTTACACAAACCGCAACAGTGAAGAGTTATAGCGATCTCGGGAACTTAGGTGTCGTCTCAGTCATTATCAGTGCACCAACAACAGCGCCGCACACCATGATCAATCCAACGCCTCGACCAACTGTCATTATCTATGTCACTCCGACTCCGACACCTTCGGCGACTGGAACTCCATCTCCAACGCCATCTCCCACTGCGTCGCCAACTTCGACCAAAAAGGCGAAGAATTGAGTCCCGTTCGAATCGGCTTTAATGCCAGCCTGCTCTTGGTCGTCTTCTTACTTCAAGAGACCTTGATCTCGCGCATGCACTTACCGCTTTCTGGTTTCTCTTTTTATCTTGCAGTGCTTCTCCTTATGGTCTTGCTTGAGAATAGAACTGGTGCTGTCATTCTCGGTTTTGTCGGTGGCATGATTCTCGATCTCTCACCAGCATCTGAATCACCTTTCGGGCAATGGGCTTTGATCATCACCGCAATCTCTTATCTCATTGCGGTCAATGCTGAAAGTATTGATGAGATTGTGGGTCGACCGGTTGGCCTTGGTCTCTTTGTCGCGCTTGGCACCTCACTCTCACTTGTCGCCTATCTCTTGATGAATGGTCTGCTCGGACTTGCGACTGGCACAGCAGGACGTGATGCACTTGTCATACTCGGGAACTTCTTCTGGACGATGCTTCTTGCACCATTCTTCATGCCCCTACTCATCGTGATTCGTGATGCAACGATCGGTTCGCGCGAGCGGATATGAATCAACGTTCTCGGCTCAGTCTGATTGTCACCCAGACCCTTGTTCTCTCACTCATGCTCGCACTCTTCGGGCGCCTCTTCTTCCTGCAGGTAGCGAGCGGTCTTAAATACCAGAGCGCCGCGCTGAGCATTCAGAGCCGTGACATCGTGAACCCAGCGATTCGCGGGGCCATCACCGATAGTTCGGGCATACCTCTTGCCATGGATCGACCTGGCATGCAGATTACGGTCAATCGAAGTGCCGTCGATGAATTACCCGATAAGGGGAGTGCAGTCTTCGCTCAACTTGGAAAACTCCTTGGCATGAGTGCAGCCCAGGTCTTTACTAAGACCAGACTCTGTGGCGAATTAGCAATCGGTCAACGCAGCGGATGCTGGAACGGAACTCGCCAACAACCCATTCCGCTGACTAAGTTGGCGACGGAGGCGCAGGCGCTCAAAGTATTAGAGAACCCAACCATCTTCCCTGGTGTCGATGCGGCGCCGGTTCCGATTCGAAGTTATCCAGCACTTGCCGGCGAAAATGCTGCTCACGTCTTGGGTTACACCGGCGTAGTCACCGATGCTGACCTCGCGGACACAACCAAGCATTTCTATCGAAATGAGATTGTTGGAAAGTCCGGACTGGAATATGTCTATGACAACTACTTGCGAGGTACACCTGGTGTGAAAACTCTGATCGTCGACCGCAAAGAAGCGATTACCTCGGTATCGCAGAATACCTCGCCAACACCTGGCAACAACCTGGTCACTCATCTTGATGCGAGATTGCAGTCGGCAACTGAGGCGGCACTTGCTTCATCAGTGAAACGATCGCGCTCGTTGGGCTATCACGCAGATTCTGGCGCCGCTGTTGTCATGGATGTGAAAAACGGTGCGATTCTTGCGATGGCCTCTTACCCAACATATGACCCCAATATGTGGCAGAAGGGATTGACGACTCAGCAGGCGAAGGATCTCTTTAGTACGGCAACAGGCGTCCCTGCTCTCTCTCGAGCTATTCAAGGTGAATACGCTCCGGCCTCAACTTTCAAGGCGCTCTCCATCGTTGCGGCATCTTCTGCAAAGTACAACCTCAATGCCCTGTATGACTGTCCGGCTTCGCTTAAAGTCGGCACACAGCTCTTTAGAAATTTTGAAACCAAATCCCAAGGCCATATCAATATGACGGAAGCGATCGCTGTCTCGTGTGACACGATCTGGTACCAAATCGCCTTCGATCAATGGCTTAAAGATGGTGGACTTAGCCCACATCCATCGCTCAACGATTACTTCTTCAATGCCGCCCGCGGTTTCGGCGTTGGTAAGAAGACGGGCATTGATCTGCCAGGGGAGTTATCTGGACGTCTTCCTGATCGTCAGTGGAAGCAGGCTTACTACGATGCGAATAAGAACTTCTTCTGTAACTATACAAAGCGCGCTAAGCCATCTGACCTTACGCCGTATCTGATTGCGATCGCACACGAGAATTGTCTGGATGGAAATAAGTTACGTGCCGGCGACGCCGTTAACTTTGCGATTGGACAGGGCGATACTCTCGTAACCCCACTTCAGCTCACCGATATTTACGCATCGATTGCAAATGGCGGAACGCTGTGGAAGCCACAAGTGGCGAAGGCGGTCATCACACCGAAGGGTGAAGTCATCAAGACATTCTCACCAGTCATCAATGGCAAGGCACCTGTGACGAAGTCAGATATCGCCTTTTTACATACCGCCCTGCGAGCTGTTGCTACCCGAGGAACTGCTGCTGGCGTCTTTGCAAATTACCCTATTGAAGTCGCTGGCAAAACAGGCACAGGCCAAGTACTTGGTCGCAATCCAAATGGTTCGGCCAAAGATGACACATCGTGGTTTGCATCCTTCGCACCTGCTGCGTCACCTCGATATGCCGTCGTGATGATGGTAAGTCAGGGTGGATTCGGTGCTTCAGTTTCGGCCGTGGGCGTTAAAGATATTTATTCTGCGCTCTTTGGCGTGGTCGGCAATAAGGTTGACCCCGCGAAGGCGATCTTCCCAAGCAGTGGTCCATCAGCGGCGCTGCCAAAGGTCGATCCTAAATATGCCAAATTAGCTGCGGGGACGGTGACTAAATGAGCCGGTTATTAGGCGAAGGTCGTCGCGCGCGGTCATTCCGCAACAATATTTCGGGTTATGACAAGCAACTCAATTTTGCAGTGGGTGCCTTGCTCCTAATCGGAACCCTTCTTGTCTGGGCTGCAACTCGCCAATGGTTTGCTTCGCAAGGTCTGGACCCTCAGTACTACGTGAAGCGCCATGTACTTAACATCATCATTGGCCTCTTGCTTGCTTATGGCACAACACTTGTTGATTACCGGCTACTTCGTGCCTACACACCATTTGTGTGGGGTGCCGGCGTGCTTGGGTTAGTGGCAGTTCTTATTCCTGGAATCGGCAGCACCATTAACGGTGCGAAGGCATGGATCTCATTTCCTGGTGGCTTCACCCTTCAACCAGCCGAACTTGCAAAGATTGCGGTCATTATCGGAATGGCGATGCTGCTCGCCGAAGCTCGCGATAAAGATTCTGCCCCATCACACAAAGATGTGATGAAGTCACTTGTCGTCGCACTTGTTCCGATGGCACTCATCATGCTCGAACCAGATCTCGGCGAAGCGTTGATCATCTCTGCGGCCGTTATTGCAATCATCGGAGTATCAGGCGCCCCAAGTCGATGGGTGATCGGCTTACTTCTTGTTGGTGTACTTACTGGCTTTGTGGCAGTTAAAGCCGGCGTGATTCATGAATACCAAGTGAAGCGCTTGCAATCATTTGTGAATCCTTCGGCAGACCCACAGCAGAGTGGATATCAACTACGGCAATCACGCATCACTATTGGTTCTGGTGGAATTATTGGTCGCGGCCTCTTTAATGGCCCGCAGACAAATGGTCGCTTTGTGCCAGAACAGCAGACTGACTTTATCTTTACGGTAGCTGGTGAAGAACTCGGCTTCCTTGGTTCGGGATTCATCTTGCTGCTCTTTGGACTCTTCTTTGTTCGAGCCTTTGCGATCGCATCACGGACGACCGATATCTTCGGGCGACTGGTATGTATTGGCGTGATCGCCTGGTTCGCATTCCAAGCTTTCGAGAATATGGGGATGACGATGGGGCTGATGCCGATGACCGGCGTCCCACTCCCATTTATGTCCTATGGTGGGTCGAGTATGTTCGCCAATTTGGTCGGACTTGGCCTGCTCCAGAGCGTGCATTTGAGATCACGCTAACCATCTGCCATACTTTCGGCAGAGTAATTGCGCCTCACCCGCCGAATCTGCTGATTCTGGTCAGGGCCGAGAAGTTCGCGAACTCGAAGATTTTATGTAGAACGAACTCACCGTTGGGTTCAAGGGATCGCTCGAAAGAGTTGAGACCTCGCCAAGATTGATTACAGGATTGAGGATTTACCGTTATGGCTCCTGAGCCAAAAAAGTCGCGTAAGCGAACCGTAAAAAAGGTCGCTGAAAAGAGTGAGAAGCCAAGTAAGAAGAAGGCTGCCGCTGAAGAGTCCCAGACTGCACCAGCTGTAGCGAGCGAACCTGCCGCCGAAGCTGCGCCAAAGCGCGTCAAGAAGGCTGCCGCTATTCCAGTGCCGCTCTTCCAAGCAGCTCCTGAGGTTGTCGCCCCTAAGAAGAGTGTTAAGAAGGTCGCTGCTAAGCCTGAGGCATCAGAAGAATCGTCATCTACCTCTAAAACATCTGCCCCAGCATCGTCTGATGATGGTGCATCCGATAATTCAGAACGCCCAAGCCGTAATCGCAATCGCCGTCGTGGTGGCCGCGGTCGCAATGGATCAAATCCAAAGGCTGAAGGCGATCTCGATATTGATGATTCCGATAGCGATGATAAAGATCCTGGTCACATCTCGAATGAAGATGAGGGCGAAGAATCTGGATCTCCACATCGCCGTCGTCGCCGTCGCCGCGCACGCGGTGAAGGTGTCACACCGGGCGAGACTGTCGATGAAGATGGCGTAGTCACTGTTGTTAAGGTTCGCGAACCTCGCAGCGCTGATGATCGTCCGACTCGTACCGATCGCAGCAGCCGCAATGATCGCAATGATCGAAGCGGACGCAATAACCGTCGGGACCGCAATGACCGCAATGATCGTAATGATCGTGGTGGCCGTGACCGTTATGACCGCGAACCACGTGAGTTCACTCGCCGTCGCGGAACCATCATTACCGAAGCAGAGTTCCTTGCTCGTCGTGAATCAGTGGATCGCCAGATGTTGGTTCGCCAGGTTGGTGATCGCACTCAGATCGCTGTTCTTGAAGACAAGATCATGGTCGAGCACTACGTCAATCGAAATTCAAATATTTCCTATGTCGGCAATGTCTATCTAGGCCGCGTTCAAAACGTGCTTCCTTCGATGGAAGCTGCCTTCGTCGATATCGGCAAGGGCCGCAACGCAGTGCTTTACGCAGGTGAAGTGAACTGGGATGCAGCAGGGCTGAGCGACAGCGCTCCTCGCAAGATCGAGCATGTGCTCAAGACTGGCCAATCTGTCTTAGTACAGGTGACAAAGGATCCAATCGGACAGAAGGGTGCGCGCCTTACAAGCCAGATCAGCTTGCCAGGTCGTTACCTCGTCTATGTTCCTGGTGGTGGCATGAGCGGTATTAGCCGTCGTCTTCCTGACCAAGAGCGTAGCCGTTTGAAATCTATCCTTAAGAATTTGATTCCAGAAGAGGCCGGCGTCATCGTACGTACTGCTTCTGAAGGAGCGAGTGAAGAAGAACTCGAACGCGATGTCCTGCGCTTGAAGACGCAATGGGAAGATATTCAAGAGAAGGCTGAAAATCCTTCGACATCTGCGCCATCACTTCTTTACAGCGAACCTGATCTCACCGTTCGCGTCATCCGCGATATCTTTAATGAAGATTTCCAGAAGTTAGTCGTCCAAGGCGAAGAGGCTTGGGATGACATCAATAATTATCTCGGCCATATTGCACCAGAACTCACTGCAAAGATCGAAAAGTGGACTGGCTCTCGCGATATGTTCGTCGAACATCGTATTGAAGAGCAGCTGGCTAAAGCATTTGATCGAAAGGTCTATCTACCATCCGGTGGATCCCTTGTTATCGATCGCACCGAAGCGATGATCGTGATCGATGTGAACACCGGTAAATTCATCGGTAAGGGCGGCAATCTTGAAGAGACTGTCACAAAGAACAACCTTGAAGCAGCTGAAGAAATTGCACGCCAACTTCGCTTGCGCGATATGGGCGGAATCATCGTCATCGACTTCATCGATATGGCCCTTGAATCCAACCGAGACCACGTTCTACGACGTCTCGTTGAATGTCTTGGTCGCGATCGCACCAAGCATCAGGTTGCCGAAGTAACATCACTTGGACTTGTTCAGATGACTCGTAAGCGCGTTGGCCAGGGCTTGATTGAAGCCTTCTCAACAACCTGTGAATCATGTGGCGGACGCGGAATCCACATCCACTCCGAACCAGTAAAGAAGACTGCGCTCGATAAGGATATGGATCAGCGATATGTCCCTCAGAGTTATGACGACGAGGAAGAGGCCCCGGCAGCAGCCCAGGCCGACGCCCCAGAGTCAGCCCCAGAGTCAGCCCCAGAGCCTGCCCACTCCGAATCAGGCAAGCCACCGGCTCGCCGACGTCGCCGGGCGGTCAGCACGGGGATCATTACGCCCGAATAATCTGAAATTGGTCAGATTTACCCAGTTTGACCTCAAGGGTCGCTAATCCGTACCCTTACCCTCTGCCCGAGTGAAGCTCGGTGCTCGTCAAATAGGCCTCAACTGAGGTCGCTCGAATGAACTGTAGGAAGGTGTCACTGTGTACGCGATTGTTAAAGCAGGCGGCCGTCAAGAGAAGGTTGCCGTCGGCGACACCATTACTGTCGATCGTATCAATGCAAAGGTAGGCGCATCGGTATCTTTCCCAGCACTTCTTCTCGTTGAAGGCGCAAATGTCACAACCGATCCAAAGACTCTCGCTGGCGTAAAGGTTGCAGGCGAAATTCTTGAAGAGACCAAGGGTCCAAAGATCGACATTCTTCGTTACAAGAACAAGACCGGCTATCGCCGTCGTCAAGGTTTCCGTTCCCAGCTTACGCGCGTGAAGATCACCGCGATTAGCAAATAATTTTTTAGCCACATAAGAGCGTTAAGAGAGAGTTAAGGAAGAAGGTGGGAAATGGCAAGTAAAAAGGGAGTCTCCTCCACACGAAATGGTCGCGACTCAAATGCGCAGTACCTCGGAATTAAGCGTTTTGGTGGTCAGGTTGTAAAGGCCGGCGAGATCCTCGTTCGCCAGCGCGGAACTGTCTTCCACCCAGGTGCACAGGTTGGTATCGGCAAGGATGACACCTTGTTCGCACTATCAGCTGGTGTTGTTGAGTTTGGAAAAGCTCGCGGTCGCAAGGTCGTTAACATCGTTCCTGTACCTGTCGCCTAACTAGCGGATTATCATTTAGCGGGTCCGCGCTCTGCGCGGCCCGCTTTTTTATTGCAAGAGAAGACTCGGAATAAGTAACTCGCAAGAACGAACTCGCGTTAATAAGTAGAAGGGAGAGGCAAGAGATGGCTTCATTTGTAGATCGCGTAACGCTCAATGCCTCTGCCGGTAATGGTGGCGATGGTTGCGTTTCGATTCACCGTGAAAAGTTCGTGCCACTGGGTGGCCCAGATGGTGGAAATGGTGGCCGTGGTGGCGACATTCTGCTCGTTGTCGATACTGATGTCACAACACTCTTAGATTTTCACCACTCTCCTCATCGCAAGGCAACGGGTGGTCGCCCAGGTTATGGCGATTACTGCAATGGTGGCCATGGCAATGACATGATCCTTAATGTTCCAAACGGAACTGTTGTAAAGGATCTTGCCGGAAATATCCTTGCTGACCTCGTTGGCCAAGGAACTCGCTTCATTGCAGCTCAAGGTGGCAAAGGTGGCCTTGGAAATGCAGCTCTCTCATCATCAAAGCGCCGCGCACCAGGATTCGCACTTCGCGGAGAACCAGGCGAAGAGCGCACACTCGTCCTTGAATTAAAGTCTGTTGCAGATATTGGATTAATTGGTTTCCCAAGTGCAGGAAAGTCATCGCTGATTGCATCGATCTCAGCAGCTCGTCCAAAGATCGCTGACTATCCATTCACCACACTTGTCCCGAATCTTGGCGTTGTCCAAGCTGGCGATACTCGGTTCACCGTCGCAGATGTACCTGGCTTGATTCCTGGTGCATCACAAGGAAAGGGCCTTGGCCTGGAATTCTTGCGCCACGTCGAACGTTGCGAGGCACTTGTTCAAGTCTTGGATTGCGGCACACTCGAAACCGATCGTGATCCCGTGAAGGATTTCGACATCATCGAGGCAGAGCTTGCCGAATACGGCAATGGTCTCTCAGAGCGTCCGCGCATCATCGCCCTCAACAAGGTCGATCTGCCAGATGGAAAAGCGATGGCCGATATGGTCCAGCCACTCTTTGAAGCACGTGGTTATGAGGTCTTCCAGATCTCAGCCGCAGCTCACATCGGCCTGACCGAGTTTATGTATGGCATGTCTCGCATCATTCAAGATGCTCGTAAGAATGCGAAGAAGGAAGAGAAGACTCGTATCGTCTTGCGCCCAACCGCGGTAAACGATGCTGGCTTTAAAGTTATTGCAAATGAAGATGGCTCATTTAGCGTTCATGGTGAGAAGCCACTTCGCTTTGTCCGTCAGACTGATTTCAATAATCCTGAAGCAGTTGGCTACCTTGCCGATCGCCTTGCAGCACTCGGCGTTGAGAAGGAACTCTTTAAGAAGGGTGCAAAGGCGAAGGATGAAGTCCGCATTGGTTATGGCGATGACGCTGTGATCTTTGATTGGGAACCTTCTATCGAAGCCGGCGCCGAACTCTTGGCTGGTGCACGTGGAACTGATCGCCGCTTGGAATCTCCTTGGGCTGGTCGCTACGTTGAAGATGCAATTGATCAACTCAACGACGATGAAATCTCTATGCAATGGGAGTACAACGTCGTTAACCCCAAGACCCCGGTGGTCGAGGAGTAAGAATGAATCGCATCGACGTTCAGAGCGCTTCGCGCATCGTCATTAAGGTCGGTTCATCAACTCTTACTGGGTCAGCTGGTTCGGGGCTTAACTCGGAAGCTGTCGATTCTCTTGTTGATATCGTCGCCTCACTTCGCGCTGCGGGCAAAGAGGTTGTGCTGGTCTCATCAGGTGCGATCGCTGCTGGACTCTCACCACTCGGACTTACTGCCAGGCCAAAAGATCTAGCTACCCAACAAGCTGCGGCATCCGTAGGTCAAGGTCGTCTCATCGCAGATTACAACCGCTCTTTCACCCGCCATTCACTTCTCTCATCCCAGGTACTCCTGACGATTGACGATGTTGTGCGCCGCTCGCATTATCAGAATGCCCAACGAACACTCCTCAAGTTAATTCAACTCGATGTCACACCAATCATTAATGAGAATGATTCAGTCGGAGTTCAAGAGATCCGCTTTGGCGATAACGATCGCCTTGCCGCTCTTGTGGCTCACTTAGTAAGCGCAGATTTGCTCGTGCTCGTTACCGATATTGATGGCCTCTACGACGCACCTCCTTCGCATGCCAATGCCAAGCGAATCTCTGAAGTTGAAGATGTCAGCGTCATAGGTGATATCGAAATCGGGGGAGTTGGATCATCCGGTGTCGGTACTGGTGGGATGGTCACGAAGATCGAGGCAGCTCGTATTGCAACGGGTGCTGGAGTTGCGATGCTCTTAACAACTCTCGCCGAACTCCCAAGTGCCTTAGCTGGCGAGGATAAAGGAACCATTTTTCATGCGGTGCACGATAAGCGACCATCGCGTTTGCTCTGGCTCGCTCACGCAGCAACACCACATGGCCGCCTCATCTTGGATCATGGCGCAACAATTGCGATTAAAGAACGTGGCGTCTCATTGCTTCCTGCTGGAGTCACAGCAGTCGAGGGTGACTTCTTATCAGGGGATACCGTCGAACTTATCTCAGATAAGGGCGTCGTCATCGCTCGCGGTCTCGTCGCCTTTGATGCAACCGAGATTCCACGGATGCTTGGTCGATCAACGAAAGAACTTGCAGCTGAGTTCGGCCCTGAATATGAGCGCGAACTCGTCCATCGCGACGACCTCGTACTTATCTAAGCTACTTCTGCTTACTTCTGTGAGAGCTGATAGATCACGCGGGCTTCATCGACTTCTGGATCCTTACCGGTTGGATTGTCACTGAGCTTCACGATGACTGTCTTCGTCGCTGGGTTCATAAAGACGAATTGGCCATGTAATCCAAGCATCATGTTAATCCCGGGGTATGGATGCCACATATAAGCGCTGTAACCCCAACCATGATCGAGTGTGACTACAGGAGTACTGAGCCGCTTGAGCCATTGGCTCGAGACGATATGTGATGAAGCGGTATTTCCATTGTTGAGAAGCATCAAGCCAACCTTGGCGTAATCGCGGGCGCTGGCGTTAAAGCAACAGAAGGTCTTTTCTATACCTTCCACATGATCAACGTTCCAAGTAGCCGCGGTCGTTGCACCAATGGGTTGCCAGATATTCTTGCTGAAGTAATCCGAGATTCGCATCCCGGTGATGCGGTGGATAATCATGCCGAGTAGTTGGGGATCGACGCTTCGATAGATAGCTTTGCTATCTGGCGTGAAAGCCATCTTTCGGTTGTGCTTAATAAACCAATTCATATCTGTAGTGGCATACATCTGGGCGATTGCTACACCCCAACCTTGTGGGCCAGTTGGGTAATCATCTGATACTCCGACACCGCTCTGCATATCAAGAAGTGACTGAACAGTGATCTGATCAAATGTCGTCCCGGTCTTGTACTCAGGGAAGAAGTCCACGAACTTATCTGACTCCTTCAACTTTCCTTCGGCGATGAGTTGGCCGGCGATGATTGAGGTGAAAGTCTTTGCAACAGAGTACGAAGGAAGTTGGGTCGTCGACGTGATGTGATTCTTCTTGTCGTAGTACTCGTAGGTGAGCACGCCATTGCGAACCACTAAGAAGGCATTGGTATGGGAGATATCCAAGAACTCTTGCCACGTGATCGTCTTGCCTTGCCACTCAACAGTCGTTGGCATTGCCTCAGATGAAGTAGGAAGAGCGATGGGCGTAGTGGCTGGTGCCACCACATGCCATGGAAGAAGTGTTGGAGTCTTAGATGCTGGTGCCAGACCAAGCTTTATCGCCGCAACTGGATTTGGATAGTGGACTACCTTGAAGAAGCCGGTAAGGGCTACCGCAAAGATCACAAAGCCGATGAGGGTATTTCGCAGGATCTTCCATAAAAGGCGCATGAGAAGATGGTAATTGCCCGTAGGCTTAGATGGTGGATGCAGCCCAGATTATTTCCCGCCTCGCAGAGAGCGCACGCTTAGCCAACCGCTCATTGGTGGCTGCTACTGACGCGGCCCGCAGCGATCTTCTACGCCAGATCGCGGATGCGCTCATCAACCAATCTGACCGAATCTTGGCAGCAAATGCCGAAGATATGGCTCGCGCCGATGAATCTGGCATGGCAACATCGATGAAAGATCGCCTTCTCCTTACACGTGAACGCATCGAGGGTATGGCAGATGGCATGCGCCAAGTCGCAGCACTTCCTAATCCACTCGGCCGAACCATTAATGCCCGCACTCTGCCGAACGGTCTCGAGCTCACTCAAAAGTCTGTGCCATTTGGAGTAGTAGGAATGGTTTATGAAGCTCGCCCAAATGTCACAGTTGATGCTGCGGCAATCTTGCTCAAATCTGGCAATTGCGCCTTGCTTCGCGGATCATCATCTGCTGCGTCAAGCAATGTGGTTCTTGTCGAAGTAATGCGTGAGGTACTCGCTCAGAGTTCGATCTCACCTGAAGCGATTCAATACATTCCATCAGATGATCGTTCAACTGTGACTGCACTCCTTCATGCTCGTGGTGAAGTCGATCTCGTTATCCCACGAGGTAGCGCTTCTCTTATTCGCATGGTCGTTGATGAAGCAACCGTTCCAACGATCGAGACCGGTGCTGGCGTCTGCCATGTCTATGTTGATGATGCTGCAGATCTGGATAAAGCTCTGCCGATCCTGATCAATTCAAAGACCCATCGCCCAAGTGTCTGCAATGCCGCCGAGACTTTGCTTGTCCACGAAGGCGTTGCACAAACCTTCTTGCCCGTTGCACTCAAAGCTTTAATATCAGCAGGAGTCATCATCCACGCGGATGCTGCCACTCAGGCTATTGCTGCCACTCATTCTCTTGATGTAATGGTTGCCACTGAAGAGAACTGGTCGACCGAATACAACGCGCTGGAGATGAATGTCGCGGTCGTCAAAGATGTAATAGCGGCAGCTGACCATATTCAGAAGTACGGCACCAATCACACCGAGGCGATTGTCACTGAGAATGCAGAGCGCGCCGATCAGTTCATCGCGCTCTCTGATTGCGCCGCCGTCATGGTGAACGCATCGACGAGATTTACAGATGGCGAGCAGATGGGCTTTGGCGCAGAGATCGGCATCTCCAACCAGAAGCTTCATGCCCGCGGCCCAATGGGTCTTGAGCAGATGACGACCACCACCTGGATTGTTCGGGGCACTGGCCAGATCAGATAAGATTGCCAAATGGCCGCTATCTCACGAGACGAAGTAGCGCATTTAGCGCGACTAGCTCGCATCGAAATGACCGATGCCGAACTAGACCACCTCGCATCTGAAATGGATCTGATCCTTGAATCAGTCTCCAGAGTTCAGGGCGTTGCTGGAGCAGATATCCCACCGACATCCCATGCGATCGCAATGCAGAATGTGATGCGCCCCGATGTGGTCGTACCGAGTCTCACACCAGAAGAGGCGCTCTCTGGCGCTCCGGCTCGTGAAGAAGATCGCTTCAAGGTCCCACAGATTTTAGGTGAAGAGTGAGCACTCCCATTATCCATCAAACCGCAGCAGAGATGTCTGCTGATCTCGCGAGTGGATCTGTCACCGCAGTTGAATTAGCAAATGCCCATTACGACCGGATCGCCGCCGTCGATGGTGATGTCCATGCCTTTCTTCATCTCGATCGCGAAGGTGCACTTGCTCAAGCTGCAAGTGTGGATGCCTCGCGTAAAGCAGGAGAGAAGCTTCATCCACTGGCCGGTGTGCCACTCGCTCTCAAAGATGTTTTAACTCAGAAGGGCGTCCCAACCACTTGTGGTTCAAAGATGCTCGAAGGTTGGCGTCCACCATACGACTCAACCGTCGTCGCAAATCTTAAAAAGGCTGGCGTCGTTATCCTCGGTAAGACCAATATGGATGAGTTCGCAATGGGATCGTCAACGGAGAACTCTGCCTACGGCCCAACCCATAATCCTTGGGATCTCTCACGTATTCCTGGCGGTTCAGGTGGCGGATCTTCTGCTGCACTCGCTGCCTTCGAAGCACCACTAGCAATCGGAACTGATACCGGTGGATCGATCCGCCAACCTGCTGCCGTCACTGGCACAGTCGGAGTGAAGCCGACCTATGGCGCGGTCTCTCGATATGGCCTTGTCGCATTCTCATCCAGCCTTGATCAGGCCGGTCCTTGTGCTCGCACCGTGCTCGATACCGCAATGCTCCATGAAGTCATTGCTGGCTATGATGCAAAAGATTCCACGTCAATTAACGCCCCTGTTGGCAAGATGATTGAGGCTGCTAAGAAACTCGATGTTAAGGGCATGAAGATTGGCGTCGTTAAAGAGTTATCTGGCGAGGGTTATCAAGCTGGCGTACTTACTCGCTTTAATGAGGCGCTCGACTTGCTCGTCGCCGCAGGCGCCGAGATTGTTGAAGTTTCAACACCGAGCTTTGAATATGCGCTCGCTGCCTATTACTTAATCGCACCATCAGAGACTTCATCTAACCTCGCGCGCTTTGACTCGATGCGTTATGGCATTCGAATTGGCGATGATGGTTCACGAAGTGCCGAAGAGGTCATGAATATGACACGCGAAGTGGGCTTTGGCAAAGAGGTAAAGCGTCGCATCATCCTCGGTACATATGCTCTCTCATCTGGTTATTACGATGCTTATTACGGATCAGCGCAGAAGGTGCGCACGTTAATTAAGCGCGACTATGAAGCTGCATTCGCCAAAGTCGATGTCTTGGTTTCACCAACCTGTCCGACAACTGCATTCAAAATCGGCGAGAAGAGCGATGATCCACTCGCGATGTATCTCAACGATGTTGCGACCATTCCGGTGAACCTCGCTGGAATCGGTGGCATGAGCTTGCCATGTGGCTTGGCGCCAGAAGATGGCCTGCCAGTTGGATTCCAGATCATGTCACCAGCTCTCAAAGATGAGTTGATGTATCACGTCGGCGGAACCTTAGAGGCTGCGCTCCAATCTAAATGGGGCAAGCCGCTCTATGCCTCTGCTCCAGAGTTGGCGGTGAAGTAATGGCACTTAATTACGATCAGGCCCTTGAGATCTACGAGCCAACACTTGGCCTCGAAGTTCACGTGGAGTTAAATACCAACTCAAAGATGTTCTGTGGTTGCGCTACTGAGTTCGGTGCTTCACCAAATACTCAGACCTGCCCAGTCTGCCTCGGCCTTCCAGGCTCTTTGCCAGTAGTGAATGCGAAGGCGATTGAATCATCGATCCGAATCGGCCTTGCGCTGAACTGCTCGATCACACCATTTAGCCGCTTTGCACGTAAGAACTACTTCTATCCCGATATGCCAAAGAACTTCCAGACTTCGCAGTATGACGAACCAATCTGCGTCAATGGTTATCTTGATGTCACGATCGATACTGATGAAGGCCCAAAGGTCTATCGAGTCGAGATCGAACGCGTCCACATGGAAGAGGACACTGGTAAATCTCTGCATGTCGGTGGAGCGACTGGTCGCATCCATGGTGCCGAGCACTCCCTCCTTGATTACAACCGTGCTGGTATCCCATTAGTAGAGATCGTTACTCGCATTGTTCCTGGCACCGATAAGTACGCACCAGAAGTGGCGCGCGCTTATGTTGCAGAGCTACGCGACATCCTCCGTTCACTTGGAGTATCCGATGTGAAGATGGAACAAGGATCTCTTCGTTGCGATGCGAACGTATCGATCGCACCTCGCGGATCTGGGACGCTCGGAACTCGCTCTGAGACGAAGAATGTGAACTCGCTTCGTTCGGTCGAACGGGCAGTTCGTGGCGAGATTGTTCGCCAAGCGAACCGTCTGCAAGCAGGCGAACGTATTATTCAAGAGACTCGTCACTTCCAAGAAGAGTCTGGGGAGACTCGTTCTGGTCGTTCGAAGGAACAGGCCGAGGATTACCGTTACTTCCCAGAGCCAGATCTTCTGCCAATCGTTGCTGATCCAGCATGGGTTGAAGAGCTAAAAGCTGCACTTCCAGAGAAACCATCTATTCGCCGCAAGAAGTTGCAAGAGGCGTGGGGAGTTCCGGATAAAGAGATGGCAGCGATGGTCAATGCCGAACTCTTAGATACTGTGGAAGAGACTGTTGCACTGGGTGCCGAACCAACGAAGGCTCGTAGTTGGTGGCTCGGTGAAGTATCACGCTTGGCAAATGAGAAGTCGGTTGAACCAACATCATTGATCAAGCCATCCGAAGTTGCCGAAATCATCACACTTATTGCCGCTGGTGAATTAACTGACAAGCTTGCGCGCCAAGTAGTCGAAGGCGTCATAAATGGTGAAGGCACACCTCGTTCTGTCATCGAGAAGCGCGGCCTCAAGGTCGTCTCTGATGATTCAGCTCTTATGGTTGCGATCGAAGCAGCTATTGCAGCAGCACCTGATGTCGCCGACCGAGTTCGTGGCGGAAATATTCCAGCTGCCGGTGCGCTGATCGGTGCGGTCATGAAGGCCACTGGTGGCCAAGCTGATGCCGCAAAGGTTCGTGAATTACTTCTTAAGCATCTAGGTCAGGGGTAGAGATGTCAGAGCCATTAAATCCAGAAAATCCAGTAAATCCGATGAAGCCTCGTTCTGGTCTGGTTACTGATGGCCTCGAACGCGCACCTGCTCGCGGAATGCTCCGCGCTGTTGGAATGCAAGATGCAGATTTTAAGAAGCCACAGATCGGAATCGCTTCCTCGTGGAATGAAATTACGCCGTGCAATCTCTCACTCGATCGCTTGGCAAAAGCATCTCGCAAAGGCGTGATTGATGCTGGCGGATTCCCGATGCAGTTCGGAACTATCTCCGTATCTGATGGCATCTCGATGGGCCACGAAGGTATGCACTTCTCACTCGTCTCACGTGAAGTTATTGCCGATTCAGTCGAGACAGTGATGCAGGCCGAACGCCTTGACGGCATGGTGACCTTTGCTGGTTGCGATAAATCTCTGCCCGGCATGATGATGGCTGCAGCTCGTATCGATGTCGCAAGCGTCTTTGTTTACGCAGGCTCTACCCTCGCCGGCCAAGTTGATGGTCGCGATGTCACGATCATTGATGCCTTTGAAGCTGTTGGCGCATGTGCACGTGGCCTCATTAGCCAAGAGAAGGTTGATGAGATCGAACGCGCCATCTGCCCAGGTGAAGGCGCTTGTGGCGGTATGTATACCGCGAACACCATGGCAGCCGTTGGTGAAGCGATTGGTCTCTCTCTTCCAGGATCGGCATCACCCGCCGCAGTAGATCGCCGCCGTGACGACTATGCCGTGAAATCTGGCGCAGCCGTTGTCGAACTTATTCGCAAAGGAATCACAACTCGGGATATCTTGACTAAGAAAGCCTTTGAAAATGCGATCACTGTTGTGATGGCACTTGGTGGTTCGACCAACGCAGTCCTTCATCTTTTGGCGATCGCCAATGAAGCAGAAGTAGATCTCACCCTTGCTGATTTCCAGCGGATCAGCGAGCGCACACCACTGCTCGGCGATCTCAAGCCATTTGGAAAGTACGTCATGACCGATATCGATCGCGTCGGCGGAATCCCTGTCGTTCTTCGCGCACTTCTCGATGCTGGCTTCTTACATGGCGATTGCCTTACCGTCACTGGTAAGACCATGGCTGAGAACCTTGCCGACATCACACCACTTGATCCAGATGGCGATGTCTTGCATGCAATCAAGAGCCCACTCTCTGCTGGCGGCGGCATCACCATTCTTGGTGGATCACTCGCCCCAGAAGGAGCGGTCTGCAAGACGGCCGGTGTTGACGTTGATACATTTGAAGGACCAGCTCGCGTCTTCGAACGTGAACAAGCTGCGATGGCGGCACTGGAGAATGGCACGATCCAGGCAGGTGATGTCATCGTGATCCGTTACGAAGGTCCAAAGGGTGGGCCTGGAATGCGCGAGATGTTGATGATCACTGGCGCCATCAAGGGTGCAGGTCTTGGTAAGACCACCTTGCTCTTAACTGATGGTCGTTTCTCAGGTGGATCGACTGGACTCTGCGTTGGCCACGTCGCACCAGAGGCGGTCGATGGGGGACCAATCGCATTTGTCGAAGATGGCGATATCGTCCGAATCGATATCTCAGCCCGCACCTTGGATCTCTTGGTGGATGAATCTGTCCTGGCCGAACGTCGCAAGCATTTCTCACCGATTCCTCATAAGTACAAGCGGGGCGTATTGGCGAAGTATTCAAAGGTCGTGGGGAGTGCGAGTCAGGGAGCCGTCACTAGTTGAGGCGACCAAAGTAGAGGGAGCCGTCACTAGTTAATCTCACAGGGATAGCACCCGCTCAAATAATGAGATCTGTATCTCAGGGGTTGACTACCTCTAGCGCGTCAGCGAGAATTAGCCCATGACATCATCAGTGGTGATTCGAGAGCGCGCGATCTAGTCTGACTAGAACGTGCGCTACCCCTCAGTGGAAAAACTGAGGGGTTTCTCATTTACCCAGTGAATTCAGGTAAGCAAGTCATGGAAAGTAACCAGAGCGACGGAAGGAGATGAATATGAGTGAAGAGATGACAGGGGCACAGTCCCTCGTGAAATCTTTGGAGCGCGCAGGCGTTGAAGTCATGTTCGGTATTCCTGGTGGCGCGATCTTGCCTGCTTATGATCCGATCTTTGATTCGAAGATTCGCCATATCCTCGTACGCCACGAGCAAGGTGCTGGCCATGCTGCTACTGGATATGCCCAGGCAACTGGTCGAGTTGGTGTCTGTATCGCGACATCCGGTCCAGGTGCAACCAACCTGGTGACTCCACTTGCTGATGCTCAGATGGATTCGGTCCCAGTTGTTGCTATCACTGGTCAAGTCTCATCGGGTGCAATCGGAACTGACGCCTTCCAAGAAGCTGATATCCGTGGCATCACGATGCCAGTGACCAAGCACAACTTCTTAGTCACCGATCCAAAAGATATTCCGCGCGCGATCGCTGAGGCATTCCATATCGCAGAGTCAGGTCGCCCGGGCGCAGTCCTTGTCGATATTGCCAAAGATGCACTGCAGCTCAACACCACCTTTGATTATCCAACAACGATCAACCTCGCCGGCTATAAGCCAGTGATGCATCCAACCGCTGACGCGGTTCGCGACGCAGCGGCGTTAATCGCGCAATCAACCTCACCAGTCCTTTATGTTGGTGGCGGCGTCATCAAGTCCAACGCCTATAAAGAGTTGATGGAACTGGCCGAACTTACTGGGGCACCTGTTGTCACCACTCTCATGGCTCTTGGTTCATTCCCAGATAGCCATCCACAACATCTTGGTATGCCAGGAATGCACGGAACTGTTGCTGCTGTTACTGCGCTCCAAAAGTCTGATCTGCTCATCACCTTGGGCGCTCGTTTTGATGATCGCGTCACCGGCAAACTCTCGACCTTTGCGCCCCACGCCAAGATCATCCACGCCGATATCGATCCTGCTGAAATCGGTAAGAATCGCAAGGTTGATATCGCACTTCTTGGTGACCTTCGAAACAGCATTGCAGCGCTACTTCCAGAGCTGCGGGCAGCCTTCGCTAAGAGCAAGCCTGACCTCACTGGTTGGTGGAAGACGGTCAATGAGTGGCGCACACAATTCCCACTCGGATTTGATGAGCCAGATGATGGTTCGCTCTCACCTCAATATGTCATTCAACGTCTTGGCCAGATCGCCGGACCTGATGCGATCTATACCGCTGGTGTGGGCCAACATCAGATGTGGTCATCACAATTTATTAATTACGAGAAGCCTCGCACCTGGTTGAACTCTGGCGGTCTCGGAACCATGGGTTATGCAGTTCCTGCTGCGATGGGTGCAAAAGTTGGCGCGCCCGACAAAGTCGTATGGGCGATTGATGGCGATGGTTGCTTCCAGATGACGAATCAAGAGCTCGTTACCTGTGCTCTGAACAATATTCCGATCAAGGTCGCGATCATCAATAATGAATCTCTTGGCATGGTTCGCCAATGGCAGACCCTCTTCTATAACCAGAGATACTCAAATACCGAACTTCACTCAAAGCGCATCCCTGACTTTGCAAAGTTAGGTGAAGCGATGGGATGCGTCGGACTTCGTGCCGAGCGCAAGGAAGATGTCGATCGAGTCATCAATGAAGCGATGGCGATTAATGATCGCCCCGTTGTTATTGACTTCTCGGTTCATCGTGATGCGATGGTCTGGCCGATGGTCGCTGCAGGTGCATCAAATGATCTGATTACAGTCGCGCGCTCGATGGCGCCGGTCTGGGATTCACAGGAGCTCTAATGTCACAGAAACATACGCTCTCCGTCCTCGTTGAAAATAGCCCTGGCGTTTTGGCTCGTATCGCATCGCTCTTCTCGCGTCGCGGTTACAACATTGATTCACTCGCCGTGGGACCAACTGAGAATCCAGATATCTCTCGCATGACGATCGTGATCGAAGTTGAAGGACATGCCCTGGAGCAAGTGATCGCTCAACTCGATAAGTTGATCAATGTCATCTCTATTACCCAGCTAGATCCTGTGACCTCAGTCCAGCGCGAGCTCTTGCTCGTCAAGGTAGCAACGACTCCTGAGAACCGCTCTCAAGTCCTTGAAACCGTTCAATTATTCCGTGCCAAGGTCGTCGACGTCGCGCAAGATGCCGTCACAATCGAGGCAACCGGAAATGCCGAAAAGATCCAAGCGCTCTTACGAGTTCTTGAGCCGTACGGCATTAAGGAATTAGTCCAGTCGGGGCTTGTCGCAATGGAGCGCGGGCTACGCATTACCGAGAAGTTCAATTAATCGATCGATTCACCTAAAGGAAGGCAACACCAAGTGGCAACTCAATATCATGATGAAGATGCAGACCTCTCGATCATTCAGGGGAAGAAGGTCGCTGTCATTGGCTATGGCTCACAAGGTCATGCACATGCGTTAAGCCTTCGCGATAGTGGCGTCGATGTTCGCATCGGTCTCGCTGATGGATCAGCATCAAAGGCAAAGGCTGAAGCAGAAGGGCTACGCGTTCTCTCTGTCGCCGATGCAGTGAAAGAGTCAGATGTTGTCATGCTCCTTGCGCCAGATCACGTTCAGCGCCACATCTACAATGATTCGATCAAGCCAAACCTTAAGCCAGGTTCTGCGCTCTTCTTCGGACATGGATTCAATATTCGCTTCGGTTATATCAAGCCAGAGGCAAATATCGATGTTGCCATGGTTGCGCCAAAGGGTCCAGGACACCTTGTTCGCCGTGAATATTCAGCCGGCCGTGGCGTTCCAGTACTCGTTGCTGTTGAACAGGATGCAACTGGTAACGCTTGGCCATTGACACTCTCGTATGCAAAGGCGATCGGCGGACTTCGCGCCGGCGGTATCCTCACCACTTTCACTGAAGAGTGCGAGACCGATCTCTTCGGCGAGCAGTCAGTTCTCTGTGGTGGCGCATCACAGCTCGTCCAATATGGTTTCGAAACATTGATTGAAGCTGGATACCAGCCAGAGGTTGCCTACTTTGAGTGCTTGCACGAACTCAAGCTCATCGTTGACCTTATGTATGAAGGTGGAATCGCAAAGCAGCGCTGGTCAGTATCAGATACTGCTGAATACGGCGATTATGTCTCAGGCCCACGCGTCATTGATCCAAGCGTGAAAGAGAATATGAAGGCAGTTCTTGCTGATATTCAAAATGGTACATTCGCTAAGCGCTTCATCGATGATCAAGAAGCTGGCGCACCAGAGTTCAAGGCACTTCGCGCAAAGGGTGAGACCCATCCAATCGAGGCTGTCGGTCGCGAACTTCGCAAGATGATGTCCTGGGTTAAGGGCAACAACAAGGATGATTACCAGGAAGGTCATGCATCCCGTGGCTAAACCCGTTGTACTTATTGCAGAAGAGCTCAGCCCTGCCACCATGGAGGCGCTCGGCCCAGATTTTGAAGTTCGTCATTGCAATGGCGCCGATCGCGGTGAACTCCTAGCAGCACTTGCTGCAGGCGTTGATGCCGTCTTGATCCGTTCTGCAACCAAGATGGATGCTGAAGCGATCGCCGCAGCAAAGGGCCTCAAGGTCATCGCTCGCGCTGGCGTTGGATTAGATAACGTCGAGATTCCTGCCGCAACAGCAGCAGGTGTCATGGTTGTCAATGCCCCAACATCAAATATCGTCTCGGCCGCCGAACTTGCGATTACTTTGCTGCTTGCATCGGCTCGCTTTGTTTCACCAGCACATGCCGCACTGCGTAATGGCAAGTGGGCACGTTCGAAGTACACCGGTGCCGAGATCTTTGAGAAGACTCTAGGTATCGTCGGCTTTGGTCGTATCGGTCAACTCGTTGCAGCACGTATGCAGGCATTCGGTATGGATGTCGTTGCTTACGATCCTTATCTTGCACCAGCTCGCGCAGCTCAACTCAATGTTCGACTCGTTGATCTTGATGAACTCTTGCGCGTCTCTGACTTCATCACCATCCACCTGCCAAAGACGAAAGAGACTGCAAATCTCATTGGCGAGGAAGCGCTCAAGAAGGTAAAGCCAACCGTGCATATTATCAATGCGGCACGTGGTGGTGTCCTCGATGAGGCTGCGCTCTACACCGCTCTGAAAGAGGGCCGAGTAGCGGGCGCTGGACTTGATGTCTTTGCGACCGAACCATGCACAGATTCACCACTCTTTGAACTCGATAACGTCGTGGCAACCCCACACCTTGGCGCATCTACCGATGAAGCCCAAGAACGTGCTGGTATCGCAGTAGCAGTATCAGTTCGTAAGGCACTTGCCGGCGAACTCGTCCCGGATGCAGTCAACGTTAAAGGCGGAGCTATTCACGAAGAGATTCGTCCAAGCCTTCCGCTCGTCGAGAAGATGGCTCAACTTGCAACAACTCTTGGTGGCGAATTGCCAGCAAGCATCAGTGTGCATGTTCGTGGCGATATCTCTGAATATGACTCTTCCATCTTGGCAACTAGTGCGATCAAGGGTGCGCTCATTGCGACTGGATCCGAAGATGTCACATACGTCAATGCACCAGGACTTGCAGCAGAGCGCGGCATTACCTCATCTGTCACAACAGATCCTGAGTCACCGCTCTATCGCAGCATGATCTCACTTCATGCAGCTCTTCCTAATGGCAAGAGCATCATCGTCGATGGAACTCTGATGGGTATCCGCAAGGTCGAGAAGATTATTGCAATCGATAAGTTCGATCTTGATCTTCCACCAACCGCAAACTTGCTCTTCCTCCAGTACGGAGATCGTCCAGGTGTCGTTGGTGCCGTCGGTAGCGTGCTTGGCAAAGCTGGCGTAAACATCGCGGGCATGCAGGTTGCTCGTGATGTTGAAGGCGGCGAAGCGCTTATGGCGATTACTGTCGACTCATCTCTTTCAGCCGATGTCATTGCAGCAGTCGCAAAAGAGACCGGTGCAGATTTTGTTCGCGCAGTGAACTTGGTTTCATAATGGCTTCATATAAATTAGCGGTCATCCCTGGCGATGGCATTGGTCCAGAAGTAGTCCCCGAAGGGCTCAAAGTATTGGATGTCGTTGCTGCAAAGCATGGCCTCACCTTTGAGAAGACCGAGTATGAACTCGGTGCCAAGTACTGGCATAAGACAGGGGAGACCCTGCCGGAGTCGGTAATGGCTGACTTGGCTAAGGCCGACGTAATCTTGCTTGGCGCAGTGGGAGATCCAACTGTCCCAAGTGGCGTTCTCGAGCGGGGCCTCTTGCTCAAGCTTCGCTTCGCCTTCGATCATTACATCAACCTTCGCCCAACCAAGCTCTATCCAGGAGTGGCATCGCCACTTCGCGATCCAGGCGAGGTTGATTTCATCGTTGTTCGTGAAGGAACCGAAGGCCCATATATCGGTGCTGGTGGAGTTCTTGCTCTTGGTACTGAGAATGAGATTGCGACCGAAGAGAGCATTAATACTCGCCGCGGTGCAGAACGGACCATTCGTTATGCCTTTGAGCGTGCGATGGAACGTCCTCGTAAGAAGGTCACTCTCGTTCATAAGAACAATGTGCTCACACGCGCAGGAAGTCTCTGGACTCGCGCCTTCAATGATGTGGCGAAAGAGTATCCGTCGATCACCACTGATTACATCCACGTTGATGCAGCAGCAATGTTCTTTGTTACCCAACCTCATCGCTTTGATGTTGTTGTAACAGACAATCTCTTCGGTGACATCATCACCGATATCGCAGCCGCTATCAGCGGTGGCATCGGTCTTGCAGCATCGGGCAATATCAACCCAACTCGCAAGTTCCCATCAATGTTCGAACCGATCCATGGATCAGCTCCTGATATTGCTGGCAAGGGTTTGGCAGATCCAACTGCGACAATCTCATCTGTCGCCATGATGCTCGGCCACCTTGGCCATCACGAGGCAGCAGCAGAGATTGCAGTGGCAGTAACTACCGATCTTGAAAACCGTAATGGCGTAAAGCGCAGTACATCTGAAGTTGGCACTGCAATCGCAGAATCACTGAGGGGCTAGTAAGCAGAAATGAAGATCACTCTCACTCCGAACCAGAATCCCGTCGCTGATGCAGATCGTGCTGCAAAGATTGCCGAAGGTGGATTTGGTAAGTACTACACCGACAATATGGTCGTTGCAGAGTGGAGTGAGGCAGCTGGTTGGCAGGATGCAGTGCTGAAGCCTTATGGGCCAATCACGCTAGATCCAGCGACAGCGGTTTTTCATTATGGCCAAGAGATCTTCGAAGGCATGAAGGCATATACCCAGCCGGATGGTTCGATCAGCCTCTTCCGCCCAGAAGCTAATGCTGCGCGTTTTGCACGGTCGGCCGCTCGATTGGCGCTGCCTGAGATGCCCGTGGATTTCTTTGTCGAGACTGTTGAAGCTCTCGTTAAGCAAGATCGCAACTGGGTCCCCACCAATGTTGGCGAATCTCTCTATATCCGCCCCTTCATGATCGCGACTGAAGTAGGTCTTGGCGTTCGGCCAAGCAATAAGGCGATGTACTTACTGATCGCAACACCTGCCTCTGCTTACTTCAATCCAACAAAGGCGGTTACGGTCTGGATCAGCACCGAATATGTTCGCGCTGCACCTGGCGGAACCGGTGAAGCAAAGTGTGGCGGCAACTACGCAGCATCACTCGTCGCCCAGAAGCAGGCTGCGACACAAGGGTGTGACCAAGTTGTTTGGCTCGATGCGAATGAGCGCCGTTGGGTAGAAGAGATGGGCGGCATGAATCTTTACTTTGTAAAGGGAAGTGGCGATAACGCAACCATCGTGACACCAAAACTCACTGGCACTCTTCTTCCAGGAATTACTCGCGATTCAATTCTTACAGTCGCAGCCGATCTTGGTTACAAAGTCGAAGAGGTAATGCTCTCGATCGATGATTGGCGGGATGGCGTTGCATCTGGTGAGATCACGGAAATTTTTGCTTGTGGAACAGCAGCTGTCGTCTCACCAATCGGTGCTGCCAAGAGTGCACATGGCACCTGGATGACCGGTGATGGCAACCCTGGTCCGATCACGGGCAAGATCCGCCAGACGCTTCTTGGAATTCAACACGGCACGATCGAAGATAAGCACGGCTGGAATAAGCGAGTCTGCTGATGCCAGTATCCGATAACTTTCATATCTACGACACCACGCTTCGCGATGGTGCTCAGCAAGAGGGACTCAACCTCTCTGTTCATGACAAGATTGCGATTGCAAAACATCTCGATGACCTGGGTGTTGGATTTATCGAAGGTGGCTGGCCGGGAGCCAATCCCAAAGATACTGAGTTCTTTGCACGAGTAGCCAAAGAGGTGAAGTTTAAGAATGCGACTTTTGTAGCATTCGGCGCCACTCGCCGCCCTGGTGTGAAAGCGGCAGATGATGTACTCCTGCGAGCGCTCCAAGATTCAGAGGCCCCAGTCGTAACACTGGTTGCGAAGAGCCACGATCGCCACGTTGATTTAGCGCTCAAGACCAACCTTGATGAGAACCTCGCGATGATTAAGGATTCGATCGAATTCCTTCGTGCCGGTGGCCAGCGCGTCTTCTTGGATGCCGAACATTTCTTCGATGGCTACAAGTCCAACCAAGCCTATGCACTCGAAGTTATTCGCACTGCAATGGCAGCAGGTGCTGATGTCGCAGCGCTCTGCGATACCAATGGCGGGATGTTGCCTGATGAGCTCTCGCAGATCGTTCATGATGTCATTGAGGCATCGTCAGCAAGACTCGGAATCCATTGCCACAATGACACTGGCTGTGCAATTGCCAACTCACTCGCGGCCGTTGATGCTGGCGTCACCCATGTCCAAGGCACACTCAATGGTTATGGCGAACGTACTGGAAATGCCGATCTGGTCTCGATCATTGCAAATCTAGAACTCAAGAAGAAGCAGCTTGTGCTTCCACCTGGATCGTTGCGCGAAGCCTTCCGCATCTCGCATGCCGTGGCTGAAGTTACGAATGTTGCACCATCACCACGTCAGCCATACGTTGGAGTATCAGCATTTGCCCATAAGGCCGGCCTTCATGCATCTGCAATCAAAGTCGACCCAATGCTTTATCAGCAAGAGAACCCTGAGTCGGTCGGAAACGATATGCGTATGTTGGTCTCAGAGATGGCTGGTCGCGCATCCATTGAATTGAAATCACTTGAATTGGGCATCGATCTCTCTGAGAATAAAGATGTCGTCACTCGCGTCGTCGAGCGTGTGAAAGAGATGGAATCTCGCGGATTTACCTTTGAAGCTGCAGATGCCTCATTCGAACTCTTGCTCCGAGAAGAGCTCGATGGCAAGCGCGCAAACTTCTTCACCATTGACGATTGGCAGACCACGGTTAATCGGAATGAAGATGACCATGTGAGCTCGCAAGCAACTGTCACCATCACAGCCCGGGGCGAGAAGATTGTGGCAACCGGCTCTGGAAATGGTCCCGTGAATGCGATCGATACCGCACTTCGCACTGGCCTGGCTAAGTTCTATCCCGAACTCGAAAAGCTCACCCTCACTGATTACAAGGTTCGTATCCTTGAAGGCCGCCTAGGAACAGGTGCTATTACCCGAGTGCTCGTTGAGACCAGTGATGGCGTGGGCGAGTGGAGCACGATTGGCGTGCACGAGAACGTGATCGCAGCATCTGCGATGGCACTTGAAGATGCTGTCACCTTCGGTTTACTACGCCAAGGACGCAAGCCAGAGTAGTCTGACTCTCATGTCCGCCGAGTTAATCGCCTCTTATGAAGAGCATCTCGCACTCGTGCGCAATCTCGCAGATAACTCGATCAAGGGATATGTCAGCGATCTAGAATCTTTCCTGCGCCATATCGAGACACTTGGTATTGGTGAGTTCCACGAACTCTCACTCTCACACATCAGATCATGGCTCGCCGATCTCACCGAAAAAGGTGCGGTCAGATCGACCATTGCTCGTCGCATTGTCTCGATCCGCGCCTTCACATACTGGGCTGCCAGCCAAGGATGGATCAAGGAAGATATCGGTCAGGCGCTAGCGATTCCGAAAGCCCATCGCACCTTGCCGGATGTGCTCGATCTTGCTGATACGCAGATCGTTCTCGATTCAATGCAACAACGCGTGGGCGAAGACCCGACTCCGATTAATCTACGAGATCTTGCGATGATTGAAGTGCTCTATGCATCTGGTATCCGTGTCTCTGAACTCTGCGGATTAGATGGCACATCGATTGATACCAGCCGCAATACCTTGCAAGTAATAGGTAAGGGCAATAAAGAGCGGACAGTGCCACTGGGTATCCCAGCAATGGCTGCCCTTCAAAGATACATCTCAGTGGCGAGGCCGCTCCTTGCAAACGAGAAATCAGGGAGCGCCATCTTCTTGGGATCTCGCGGCAAACGCATCGATCAGCGCAGTGTTCGGGAAGTTGTCTACGGAGCGATGACGGCAGTGGGTTCAACCATGGGGCCACACGGGCTTCGCCATACCGCCGCTACACATTTACTTGAAGGCGGCGCGGATCTGCGCACCGTGCAGGAGATCTTGGGACATTCCTCCCTAGCCACGACCCAGATTTACACCCACGTTTCGCCAGAGCGGCTGCAGAAGGCTTACCAACAGGCCCACCCTCGCGCGTAACTCCAGGCAGGGCGAGGGCAAAGAGGGCGAAGATCAGCAAGAGTCCAACTCCTGCGCTCGCTAGCTCTATGCGATTGATCTGATTTTTAGGCTCATTCATGGCGCAACCTTCGCCCACCTCATGTCGGCCGGCCGCCTCGGGCCTCGATGGTGTGGAAATTCCACGGTTGTGGGTCAGTTAGACTTTGACCAGCAGATCAGCCCTTGTGGCGGTTCTGACTTCACGCATCTGACTCACGCGAGTGAGTAACCAGTTCGGTCGTATCGGATTCGATACGTCGGTATTCGGATGCTAGGGAACTAGCAAATTGTTAGTTCGACAACCGAGTGCATGCGCTACTGCATGCAATAAAGGAGTATGCCGTCATGGCAGTTGTAACAATGCGAGAACTCCTCGACAGCGGAGTCCATTTCGGACACCAAACTCGTCGATGGAATCCAAAGATGAAGCGTTTTATTTTTGCAGAACGCAATGGCATCTACATCATCGATATCCAGCAGTCACTCGCGCTCATTGATAGCGCTTATGACTTCATCAAAGATACTGTTGCAAAGGGTGGACATATCCTCTTTGTCGGTACCAAGAAGCAGGCACATCAGCCAATCATCGAACAAGCAGCTCGCGTAGGCATGCCTTACGTTACAGAGCGCTGGCTCGGTGGAATGCTCACAAACTTCCCAACTGTCTACAAGCGTATTCAGCGCTTGAAGGAGCTCGAGCAGCTTGAGACTAAGAACGATCTCGTTCTTACCAAGAAGGAACTCCTTGTCCTTCGTCGCGAGCGCGAGAAGCTCACCAAGAACCTCGAAGGTATCCGTAACATGACCAAGTTGCCTTCAGCAATCTGGGTAGTCGATACCAAGAAGGAGCACCTCGCTGTTCAAGAGGCTCACAAGCTCGGTATCCCAGTTGTCGCTATCTTGGATACAAACTGCGATCCAGATGAAGTTGATTACAAGATTCCAGGTAACGATGATGCAATCCGTTCAATCGGCTTGCTCACACGCGTTATCGCTGATGCTGCAGTCGCAGGCCTTGCTGCTCGTTCAGCAGCCGGCGCAGCTGTAGCCGACAAGGTTCCTGCTGCTGATGCAGCAATCGCCGAAGTTGAGACAGCAATGATCGAAGCAGCCGCTCCAGTAGAGGCAGCTCCAACAACTGAGACCGCGGGAGAATAATCAATTGGCTTACACAGCAGAAGATGTAAAGAAGCTTCGCGAAGCAACTGCAGCAGGCATGCTTGACTGCAAGAAGGCGCTCGATGAAGCAAATGGCGATTACGACAAGGCCGTTGAAATTATTCGCGTTAAGGGCCTCAAGGGCGTCACAAAGCGTGAAGGACGCACGACCTCAAATGGTCTTGTTGTCGCACGTGCATCTAGCAACCTCGGCGTTATGCTCGAACTCAACTGCGAAACAGATTTCGTAGCAAAGGGCGAGCGTTTCCAAGAGCTTGCTGATGAACTCATTGCTCACCTCGAAACTTCGAAGTCAGCAGATGTCGCAGCATTCCTCGCATCAACACTTCCAACAGGTAAGACTGTTCAGGAGCGCGTCGATGAAGGTAATGCAACCTTGGGCGAGAAGATTGAGATCCGTCGAGTCGTCGTACTCGAAGGTTCACCAGTCGCGCTCTACCTTCACCGCACTAGCCCGGACCTTCCACCACAACTTGGTGTCTTGGTTCAGCTCGCGACAGACGCACTTGAAGCAGGCAAGGATGTTGCTCAGCACATCGCAGCCTTCGCTCCACAGTATGTCCGCCGCGAAGATATCCCAGCAGAGGCGATCGAATCAGAGCGCCGCATCGCTGAGGAGACTGCCCGTGCTGAAGGAAAGCCAGAAGCATCACTTTCTAAGATTGTTGAAGGTCGCGTGACCGGATTCGTCAAGGAAGTATCGCTTCTCGAGCAATCTTTCGCGAAGGATGCAAAGAAGACTGTCCAGCAGATCCTCGATGAGGCAAAGACCGCCGTGTCGAACTTCCATCGTTTCAAGGTTGGACAGTAATACCCCATAAACTATGGGAAGCAGTTTCAGTAATTCATGAGTGAAAGGAGCACCCTCGATGGCCCGCAGTGGTTATAAGAGAGTGCTCCTTAAACTTTCTGGTGAGGTATTTGGCGGCGAGAAAGGTATCGGCGTCGACCCAGTAGTTGTTGCAGATATTGCACGTCAGATCGCCGATGTTGTTCGCGGCGGAACCCAGATTGCGATCGTTGTCGGTGGCGGTAATTACTTCCGTGGCGCCGAACTCCAACAATTAGGTATGGACCGCGCTCGCGCGGACTACATGGGCATGCTTGGCACAGTGATGAACTGCCTCGCCCTCCAAGACTTTCTTGAAAAAGCTGGAATCCAAACTCGCGTGCAGACCGCCATCACCATGGGCCAGGTCGCCGAACCTTATATTCCACTTCGTGCCATCCGACATCTTGATAAGAATCGCGTCGTGATCTTTGGCGCTGGCGCAGGAATGCCATTCTTCACAACCGATACTGTCGCAGCCCAGCGTGCGCTCGAAATTCATGCCGATGCGCTCTTGCTTGCTAAGAGTGGCGTTGATGGCGTTTACACCGCAGATCCCAAGAAGGATCCCACTGCGACAAAGTATGACTCGATCAGCTTTGATGAAGTCCTTGCAAAGTCACTAGCCGTGGCAGATGCAGCGGCCTTCAGTATCTGCCGTGAAAATAATCTTCCAATCATCGTCTTCGATCTTAAAAACGACGGGAATATCGGTCGCGCCGTCCGTGGCGAAGCGATCGGCACACTCGTCGCAGCCCCTGTCAAGATTTAAAAAGAATTAAAAGTTCTACTCGTACTAGTGAGGAAATCCAATGCCTGATCTCAATGAAATTCTCGTAGATGCTTCCGCCAAGATGGCGAAGGCGATCGAGGTTGCGAAGGAAGACTTCGGTGCCATCCGAACCGGTCGTGCACATCCAGGTATGTTCTCTAAGATCATGGTTGATTACTACGGCACTCTCACACCCCTTGCTCAACTCGCCTCTTTCCAAGTCCCAGAAGCTCGAATGGCACTTGTCTCTCCCTACGATAAGAGCGCCATGGGCTTGATCGAGCGCGCAATTCGCGAATCAGATCTCGGAGTAAATCCAGCGACCGATGGCGCCGTCATCCGTGTGAACTTTCCACAATTAACGGAAGAGCGTCGTAAGGATTACATCAAGGTTGCTCGTGGCAAGGCCGAAGATTCTAAAATCTCGATCCGCAATATCCGTCGATCAGCCATGGATACGATGGCAAAGATGGAGAAAGATGGCGATGTTGGCAAAGATGATATTGCCCGCTCGGAGAAGGATTTAGAGAAGATCACCACAGAACATGTGAATGAGATCGATAAGTTGCTCAAGCATAAAGAGACCGAGTTGCTCGAAGTCTAAAATGGAAGATATTCACTCGATCAACGATGCGATCAATAAGAAGGCTGGGCGAAATCTCGGCTCTTCCATTCTGGTCTCGGCGGCAATTATCGGGTTGGTCTTTGGTTCATTAGCGCTCCACCCACTTCTCTTTGCTGGACTTGTCACTATCGCTCTGATGATCGCAATCCGCGAACTCAATCATGCTTATCGAGTCGGGGGAGTAGATCTACCTGATTGGCTCTTAGTATCCACGGTGCCCATCACGATCGGCGCGGCATATTTTGGCAAGATCTCACTTCTTGCAGTTGCCATGGCCTTTGTGACAACAAATGTCATGGTCGCATTGATGTTCATAAATCCCAAAGATTTCGTTAAGCGATCAACCGCTGCAGTCTTTGCAATCTTCTATATTCCCTTTCTTGGTGGCTTTCTCGTCTTGCTCTCTCACCACGACGATTCATTGGCCCGAATCTTGACCTTGGTCGTTCTCACTAGCTGTAATGACACCTTTGCCTATATCTCTGGCGTGCTCTTTGGTCGTCACCATTTAGCGCCGCACATTAGTCCGAAGAAGACATGGGAAGGCTTGATCGGTTCGGTCGTAGCCACCACTGTCGGTGCTTCGCTCGTCTTCCATTACTCACTCCACCGCCATTGGTGGCTCGGTGCAATTCTTGGCCTCATGGCAGTAGCAACTGCGACCTGCGGCGATCTGATCGAATCCGCGATGAAGCGCGATCTTCATATTAAAGATATGAGTAATTTCTTACCGGGCCATGGCGGTATCTTGGACCGGTTGGACTCCATCCTCTTCACTGCACCAACAGTGTGGGCCGTGCTCGAACTCGTGAATCGATACAAGATATGAGTGATCTTCCCGAAATCAAACTCGTCTTTGATGAGCCAAAACAGCGCGTAAAGCCACCGGCTCACTTCGCCGATCTAGATCCTGCAGCCCGTAAAGCCCTCGCCGTCGAACTCGGTATCCCGGGATTTCGCGCTAACCAGGCGGCGGTTCACTTCTTCACCCACTTCAATGACGATCCACAGTCATGGAGTGATATTCCCAAGGATCTGCGCGATCTGATGGCAGAGAAGTTCACGCCGAAGATGATCACACTTGTTCGTTCGGTCTCTGCTGATGGTGGTCGAACTCGTAAGGATTTGTGGAAGTTACACGATGGCGTTCTTGTTGAATCAGTGCTGATGCGTTACACCGATCGCACCACGGTCTGTATCTCATCACAAGCCGGATGTGGCATGAACTGCCCATTCTGTGCGACCGGACAAGGTGGACTTACACGTAACCTCACAGCTGGTGAGATCACAGCTCAAGTAGTCGCAGCCGCCCGCGCCTGCGAACTCGGTGAGATGCCGGGTGGACCAACCAGACTCTCCAACGTTGTCTTTATGGGTATGGGCGAACCAATGGCGAACTACAACGCCGTGATGCGATCGATTCGTAACATCACTACAGCTCAACCAGATGGTCTTGGTATTGGCGCACGTTCTGTCACACTCTCAACCGTCGGACTCGTCAACGGTATCGAGAAGTTGATCGATGAAGATATTCCAGTCACTCTCGCTATCTCACTTCACACACCTGATGATGAACTGCGCGACACATTGGTGCCGATCAACTCTCGCTGGAAGGTTCGCGAAGTCTTGGAGGCTGCTGATAAGTATGCCGATAAGACTGGCCGGCGCTACTCGATCGAATATGCGATGATTAAAGATATTAATGATCAGGCCTGGCGTTCTGATCTCCTTGGTCGGTTACTTCGCAATCGCAATGCGCATGTGAATTTGATACCGCTCAATCCAACCCCTGGATCAAAGTGGACCGCCTCGCGTCCTGAGGATGAGGCTGAGTTCGTCCGTATCCTTGAGACCTATGGCGTGCCGGTCACGGTTCGCGATACTCGCGGCCGCGATATTGATGGCGCCTGTGGTCAATTGGCCGCCGCCGAAGTAACCTCTGAGGCATGAAATCTCTCTCTAACTTCATTAACGGCAAGGCCACCCCAGCTCTCTCAGGTGCTACATCTGAAGTGATCAATCCTTCAACTGGGCAGGCATATGCAACGGCTCCAGTATCCGGCAGCGCAGATGTTGATAGCGCAATGAAAGCAGCATCGGATGCCTTTGTTGATTGGCGAGATTCCACACCATCAGAGCGCCAACGCGCACTTCTGAAAATCGCTGATGCCTTCGAATCACGCGCCGATGAATTGATTGCAATCGAATCAGAAAATTGCGGTAAGCCGCTCTCACTTACTGCGACTGAAGAACTCCCACCCATGGTCGATCAGATTCGATTCTTCGCAGGAGCAGCAAGAAACCTTGAAGGTCGATCTGCTGGTGAATACATGAAGGGAATGACCTCATTTATTCGCCGCGAACCCATTGGCGTCTGCGCCCAAGTAACACCGTGGAACTATCCGATGTTGATGGCGGTCTGGAAGTGGGCTCCGGCGATTGCAGCGGGCAACACAGTTGTTCTTAAGCCAAGTGATACAACTCCTGCTTCAACAACGTGGATGGCAGAAGTAATGTCGGAATTCTTACCTGCAGGAGTCTTCAACGTGATCTGCGGAGATCGAGATACTGGGCGCGCACTGGTTGATCATCCAACACCTCAAATGGTCTCAATCACTGGCTCGGTTCGTGCCGGCATGGAAGTTGCGACTAATGCTGCAAAGGATTTAAAGAAGGTTCATCTAGAACTTGGTGGCAAGGCACCCGTTGTCGTCTTCGCTGATGCTGATCTTGCTGCTGCCGCCGAAGCAATCGCGATCGCTGGCTTCTTTAACGCTGGCCAGGATTGCACTGCTGCAACTCGCGTCATGGTTGAAGCATCTGCCTATGATGATTTTGTCGTACTTCTAGGCCAACAAGCTCGCGAGAACATCACTACTGGTGGACCGACTGAAGATGTGCTCTATGGCCCGGTAAATAGCGCCAACCAACTTGCTCGCGTCGCAGGCTTTGTTGAGCGAACACCTTCGCACGCCACCATAGTTGCCGGCGGGACCCAAGTTGATCGTCCTGGTTATTTCTGGAATCCCACTGTTATTGCTGGCCTGCATCAAGATGATGAGATGATCCAGAACGAGATCTTTGGTCCAGTGATCACCATTCAGAAGTTTGTCGATGAGAAGGAAGCGGTTCGCTTCGCAAATGGCGTTGCCTACGGCCTGGCATCATCTGTCTGGACGAGCAACCACTCGCGCGCAATGCGGATGGCGAAGGCCTTTGACTTTGGTTGTGTCTGGATCAATACCCATATTCCACTTGTTGCTGAGATGCCACATGGTGGCTTTAAGCACTCTGGCTATGGCAAGGATCTCGGCAGCTATGGCTTCGAGGATTACACCCGAATCAAGCATGTGATGACCAACCTCAACGCCTAATCTGGCGATCCATCTAGATTTCTAGGCAGGTACTCTTAGCACGTGAGAGAGATCGTTATCCTTGGATCCACAGGTTCTATTGGCGTCCAAGCGCTCGAACTCGTCGATGCCAATCCTGATCTATTCCGCGTTGTTGGACTGAGCGCTGGCTCCCAGAATCTTCCATTGCTCTTTGAGCAAGTCCGTAAATATCGCGTACCTATAGTTGGGACGACTGCTAGTCGTGATGCGTGGGCGCCTCTTGCTGGCGAGGTAGCCGTCATCGATGGCCCTTCTGCCTCAACTGAGATCGCTGCGATCAGTTGTGACATTGTTCTTAATGCAATCACTGGATCGATCGGACTTGGACCGACCCTTGCGGCCCTTGGCGCTGGTAACAAGGTAGCCCTTGCTAATAAGGAGTCGCTCGTTGCAGGTGGGCCGCTGGTCATGGCCTATGGAGCCGATCGAATTATTCCCGTTGATTCCGAACACTCGGCGCTCTTCCAAGCACTGCTCGCTGGCAAACGCGATGATGTTAAAAAACTTATTCTTACTGCAAGTGGTGGCGCATTCCGCGATCGCCAAGATCTGAGCAACGTCACCTTAGATGAAGCCCTTGCTCATCCAACATGGTCGATGGGGCCGATGGTCACGATCAACTCAGCTACCTTGATGAACAAAGGACTTGAAATAATCGAAGCTCACTATCTCTTCGATATTCCATACTCAAAGATCGAAGCAGTAATCCATCCGCAATCCATCATTCATTCAATGGTGGAATATATCGACGGTTCAACATTGGCCCAGATGAGCCCACCTAATATGAAGGGGCCAATCGGTTATGCCCTTGGCTATCCCGATCGAGTAAAGGGCGCTACTTCTCCGATGAATTGGGCCCAGAAGCAGACCCTAGATTTTGCACCAATTGATATGACTCGATTTGAGGCGGTCTCTCTTGCTCAAAGTGCGGGGGAGTTGGGATCAATCGCAACTGCGACACTCAATGCCGCTAATGAGGTTGCGGTCGCAGCCTTTATCAAAGGTCACCTGCCATTTTCAGGAATTGTTGAGATTAGTAAGCGAGTATTGGCTGATGTGGATAAGAGTTCACGTGGTGAGGTTCGAGATATCGCTGATGTCAGTGCTGTTGAAGAGAATGCTCGCATGATGGCAGATCGATATATAAAGGAGCTCTCACACTAATGTTGGCGATCATCGGCGTATTGGCATTTGTTGTCGCACTTCTACTCTCTGTGATGCTTCACGAATTGGGTCACTTCCTCTTTGCCAAGCACTACGGCATGAAGGTGACTGAGTTCTTCCTCGGATTCGGCAAGCGCATCTGGTCCTTTACACGAGGCGAGACTGAATTTGGCGTGAAGGCGATTCCCGCGGGTGGATATTGTCGGATCGTCGGAATGTCCTCGCGCGAAGAGCTCACCATCGAGGATTCAGATCGCGCCTTCTATAAGGCATCTGTCGGCAAGCGACTTGTTGTACTCGGAGCAGGATCTGCTCTCCACTTCGTTCTCGCCTTCGTTCTCCTCTTTACTCTCTTCTCTGCTGTCGGGACAGCAGCACTCACCACTACCGTTGATCAAGTCGCTGCTTGCTACACCACCGTCAATGGTGAGTGTCCAGCAAGTGAGGCGCTCTTACCAGCAAAGGTAGCCGGAATTCTTCCGGGGGATCGATTCACGGCGATCAATGGCAAGGAGATTACAAACTGGGCGAAAGATGTAAAGGTCTTACGCACCAGTCCAGGAGTTCCTGTTGATCTCACCTTGATTCGCGATGGCAAGACGATGGTCATCACCCTTACTCCGACTCCAGAAGTTGTGAACGGTAAGACGATCGGCATCATTGGCGTTATCAATCAGCTCGGAATGCTGCGGCAGAACCCAGTTGATTCCGTAGTGCATTCCTGGCAGTTAGGACGAGATCTCTTCACGAGCTCGATCTCTTCCTTAATCTCTCTGCCCAGCAAGATCCCTGCTCTCGTCAGTGAGACCTTTGGTGGAAAGAAGCGTGACCCACAAGGCCTCGTTGGCGTTGTCGGTGTAGCTCAGGCTTCGGCTCAGACTGTCGGAGATAATAAGTTGGCTTGGAATGAGCGGATCGCTCAATTCATCATGATTATCGCCAGCCTCAATATCTTCGTAGGTATCTTCAATCTTCTCCCGCTCCTGCCACTTGATGGCGGTCACATGGCGATCGCAATCGTCGATGGGATCCGTAATACCTGGGCCCGCCTACGTCGCCGTCAGAGCCCTCGCCCGATAGATGTGGAGGCGCTCACACCCATCACAATCGTGGTCTTCCTCTTCCTCGCAGCGCTCTCGATCCTGCTTCTCGCCGCTGATATTTTCAATCCTGTGCATTTTAATCTCTAATACGGCAGAATAACGATCATGGTTGATCTTGGAATTCCATCAGCACCACTTCCTACTCTTGCGCCACGTCGTAAGAGCAAGCAGCTCAAGGTCGGCAGTGTTCTTGTCGGCGGAGATGCTCCGGTTAGCGTGCAATCGATGTGCACCACACTTACCTCTGATGTGAATGCGACCCTTCAACAGATCGCCGAACTCACCGCCTCTGGTTGCCAGATCGTTCGCGTCGCAGTCCCTTCACAAGATGATGCTGATGCCCTCGCTCAGATTGCGAAGAAATCTCAGATCCCCGTGATCGCAGATATTCACTTCCAGCCAAAATATATCTTCGCCGCGATCGATGCCGGGTGCGCTGCAGTTCGCGTCAATCCAGGCAATATCAAACAATTCGATGACAAGGTCAAAGAAGTTGCCAAGGCAGCAGGTGATGCCGGAATTCCTATCCGTATCGGCGTCAATGCTGGTTCACTCGATCCACGACTTCTCGCTAAATATGGCAAAGCAACACCAGAAGCGCTCGCTGAATCTGCACTCTGGGAGGCCTCGCTCTTTGAAGAGCATGGCTTCAGTGATATCAAGATCTCTGTGAAGCATCACGATCCCGTCACTATGGTGAAGGCTTATCGTCTACTTGCTGCGCAATGTGATTACCCACTCCACCTCGGCGTCACTGAAGCTGGCCCAATCTTCCAAGGCACGATCAAATCAGCAACTGCCTTCGGAATTCTCTTGGCTGAAGGAATTGGCGACACCATTCGAGTATCCCTCTCTGCGCCACCCGTTGAAGAGGTGAAGGTCGGTATCTCGATCCTTGAATCTCTCAATCTTCGTCAACGCAAACTCGAGATCGTCTCCTGCCCATCATGTGGTCGTGCTCAGGTCGATGTCTATACGCTCGCTGAGAAGGTCCAAGCTGGACTTCAAGGGATGACAGTCCCATTACGCGTCGCTGTTATGGGATGCGTTGTGAATGGACCTGGTGAAGCACGTGAAGCAGATCTTGGTGTCGCATCTGGAAATGGCAAGGGCCAGATCTTTGTCAAGGGAGAAGTCATCAAGACTGTTCCGGAAGCAATGATCGTTGAGACCTTAATTGAAGAGGCGATGCGCTTAGCCGATGAGATGGAAGCTGCCGGAGTCGCATCTGGCGCACCTGAAGTCTCCGTTAAGTAAGCCTGTACTCACTCATCTTCCTGTCTTGATTCGGTAAGGTTGCGCCATGCTTCGTATGTCGACCTTACTTCTGCGCACTCTTCGTGATGATCCATCGGATGCTGAGGTTGCAAGCCATAGGCTCCTTGTACGCGCCGGGTATGTCCGACGAATCTCTGCCGGTATCTACTCATGGTTGCCACTGGGCTACATCACCTTCCGCAATATCGAACGGGTTGTCCGAGAAGAGATGGATGCTGCTGGCTTCCAGGAAGTTCACTTCCCATCCATGTTGCCAAAAGAACCTTACGAGCAGACCAACCGTTGGGAAGAGTATGGACCTGATCTCTTCCGCCTCAAAGATCGCAAGGGAAATGATTACCTCTTAGGGCCAACCCACGAAGAGATGTTCACCTTGATGGTGAAGGGTGAGTACTCCTCGTATAAAGATCTACCACTTTCGATCTATCAAATTCAGACAAAGTTCCGTGATGAACCACGCCCTCGCTCAGGAATTATTCGCGGCCGCGAATTCGTCATGAAGGACTCTTACTCCTTTGATACCGATGATGCCGGACTCGAGCTCTCTTACCAAAAGCATCGCGATGCCTATATCAAGACCTTTACTCGCCTCGGTCTTAACTTCAATATCGTTGCGGCGATGGCTGGCGCAATGGGTGGTTCTAAATCTGAAGAGTTCTTGGCGCCATGTCCAACCGGTGAAGATACCTACGTACTCTGCGAGAAGTGCGGATACGCTGCAAATGTTGAAGCGATGGTCACAAAGGTTGCACCTTTTGCGGGTAGCGCACCTGCTGCCATGGAGATCTTTGATTCTCCAAATACCCCAACTATTGATTCACTAGTCGACCTTCTCAATGAGAAGTTCGGTGGGGGATATAGCGCCGACCAAACGTTGAAGAATGTCATGGTGATGGCCGACGATAAGGCGATCTCGGTACTTGTCCCAGGCGATCGAGAAGTGGATCTCAAGCGACTTGGTGCAAACCTCTCGGGCATCTCTGATCTTCGCCTCTTCGAGGATGCTGACTTTGTGAAGTTCCCTGGACTTGTTAAAGGCTATATCGGACCACAAGATGCTAAGAAGTTTGGCATCACGATCTACGCCGATCCACGAATCGTGGTTGGATCGCATTGGGTGACGGGTGCAAACCAGAAGGATAAGCACATCCGCTATGTCACGAATGGTCGCGACTTTGAGGTCGATGCTTATATTGAAGCCGCAGAGATTCGCGCAGGTGATCTCTGTCCATCATGCAATGAGCCCGTCATCATTGATCGCGCCATTGAGATTGGCCATATCTTCCAACTTGGCCGCAAATATGCCGAGGCACTTGACCTCACTGTTCTTGATCAGAATGGTAAATCTCAGGTTGTCACCATGGGCTCTTACGGAATTGGCGTTTCACGTGCAGTAGCTGCAATCGCCGAACAGACCCATGATGAGATCGGACTTAATTGGCCACGTGAGATTGCACCTGCCGATGTGCATATTGTCGCAACCGGAAAAGATGAGTCGATCTTTGCAACAGGAGAGAAGATTGCGCTTGATTTAGAGGCCAAGGGCCTTCGTGTTATGTTTGATGATCGCAAGGATCCAAGCGCCGGCGTGAAGTTCAAAGATGCCGAATTGATTGGAATTCCATTTATTGTGATTGTCGGTAAGGCGCTCGCTGAAGGCAAGATTGAACTTCGAGTCCGCAAGAGCGGAGAGAAGAGCGAGATCGACGCAGCTACGGCTAGCGATACGATCTACAAGACTGTTACCGCCTAATGACCTTATCGATAGGCCACTGGATCTTTCTGGCAATTGCTGCCGGAATGGCTGGCTTCATCGATGCTATTGCAGGTGGCGGTGGCCTGATTCAACTTCCCGCTCTTCTCATTGGGATATCCGATAAACCGATTCCAATGATCTTAGGTACCAATAAGGTGCCATCGATCTTCGGAACATCCTTTTCGGCAGCGGCATATTTTCGTCGGATTAAGCCTGATCTCCCTCTCACAGCATCAATGGCAATCCCAGCCTTTATTGGATCTGTCGCTGGTGCACGGCTTGCTGCTGAATTTCCTAAAGCGGTCTTTCGACCATTCATCGTGATCTTGTTGTTGCTCGTTGCGATCTATACCTGGAAGCGACCGCACCTTGGGATGGAAGAGAACCTCAAATTCACAGCCCCTATTCGCAGAGTTCTCGTCGCAGCCTTTGGTCTTGTGATCGGTTTCTACGATGGCATCTTTGGACCAGGCACCGGCTCCTTCCTCCTCTTTATTTTGGTCGGTCTCATTGGCTATGCATTTCTCAAAGCATCGGCAACGGCGAAGCTCGTCAATATCTCTACTAACTTTGCAGCCATCCTTACTTTCTCGGTCACGGGCCATATCTGGTGGCGAGTGGGACTTATTTTGGCGATCGCCAACGTCTCGGGTTCAATCCTTGGGTCGCGCTTGGCGATTCGTGGTGGCTCGCCCCTGGTTCGTAAAGTCTTCCTGGTTATGACATTTCTGTTGATCGCGAAAGTCGGTTATGATTGGTACAGCACCAGATAGACCAGTTTGATACAACTACATAGAAGGAAGTCCCATGACGCTACTTGAAGAGATCGCAGTAGCGATCACCCCTGCCATTGAAGCTGCAGGATGTTATCTTGAGGAAGTTACCCTCACCCCAGCCGGTAAGCGCAAAATCATGACAGTTATTGTCGATGGCGATACCAATCTCTCACTTGATCAAGTTACAGCCGTCTCTAAGGATGTCTCTGCGATCGTTGAACTCCTGCCAGCACTTGGCGACACACCTTTCACTCTTGAAGTCACTTCACCGGGCGTTGACCGCCCACTCACCAGGCCACGCCATTGGCGCAAGAATCATGGCCGCCTCATCAATGTAACGCTCACCGATGATAAGAGCGTAAAGGGCCGCATCGGCGATGCAACCGAGATCGATGTGGAAATTGATTCGATCAAGATCGCCTTTGCTGCAATTAAAAAAGCCTTGATTGAAATTGAATTTAAATCGCTCAAAGGTACCGAGAGCGAGGGTGACGAATAATGCCAGTGGAGATGTCGGCACTGACAGCGATTATCGCTGAGAAGAAGATGCCCCTTGAGAAGCTCATTAGCCAGATTGAAAATGCTGTTGCAGCGGTCTACGCCGAACAACCCGAGGCTAAGCCCGGTGGGCGTGCAGTCTTAAACCGTCAGACCGGCGATATTGTCATTTGGACATCCGTCTTTGATGAAGAGGGCATCTTTGTGGAGAGCGTGATCCACGAGATCGATGGCTTTGAACAGATGGCCGATAAAGAGGCGCGCAAGACGATCAAGCAAGCAATGCGCGATGCAAATGATGCGACCATCGTGGGCGAGTTCTCGGCGAACATGGGTGATGTCATCTCTGGCATCGTGCAACAAGGTCGCGATCGGGACGTCATCTATGTGGATCTCGGAAAGATTGAAGGCAAGATTCCACCGAATGAACAAGTGCCGACCGAATCCTTTAAGCACGGCGATCGCATTAAAGCATTCGTTGTGAATGTCACCCAAGGCGAGAAGGGTCCAGAGATCACACTCTCTCGAACTCACCCAGCGCTCGTGAAAGCGCTCTTCGCACTAGAAGTCCCAGAAGTGAAAGATCGCACCGTTGAAATCGTCGGCATCTCTCGTGAACCTGGCGCACGCACCAAGATCTCAGTCCGCACACATCGTGCCGGTGTAAGTCCAAAGGGCGCACTGATCGGTCCAAGCGGAGTTCGTTCGCGCGCCGTGATTGATGAGCTGCAAGGGGAGAAGATCGATATCGTCGATTACTCCGACGATCCTGCCGCCTATGTTGCTGCAGCGTTAGCGCCAGCGAAGGTAAGTAGCGTTGAAATCGTTGACCTTGAAACGAAGTCAGCGAAGGTGATCGTTCCTGATTATCAACTCTCACTAGCTATCGGTGCCAACGGGCAGAATGCACGACTTGCTGCACGCCTGACTGGCTGGCGAATTGATATCCACCCAGATAACCCCATCGCTCGCATCGAGAAGCCAAAGCCGATCGTCGAAACGGCGGGCCCATTAGATCTGGAGGCAGATCTGGAGGCAGATCCAGAGGCTGGCGATCAGGCTGGCTCACGCGAGGAATTACCGTCTATCGATCAGTAACAGGTAAGGTTGGCCTACCAGTTCCTGTGTGAACCGTCTGGAGAGTTAATTGCCTACCCGCAGTTGCATCGCCTGTCGCTCGCGCGAGTCCTGGGAAGAGCTACTCCATCTTGTTGTGATTGATGGTCAGGTAATCCCTGATCCCGACCACAAACTTCCTGGACGCGGTGCTTGGTTACATCCCAGATGTTTTGAGATGGCCAGAACCCGCAGAGCATTTGTTCGTGCCTTTCCGGCGGCGAGCAGAGCGCTTACCAATCAGGAATTAGGACTCGATGTTTTAGCGAGTTATGTACTCAACTCTTAAGGAGACCAGAATGGCAAGCACACAAGCATGAGCACCGCGCGCTCATGAGTAAGGCAATCATTTAGGCTCCTGTTTGAACCCCAGGGCCTATGAATAATCTAGGTTCATACTGGGAAGGCAACTGTGGCAAAGGTCCGCGTTTACGAATTAGCAAAAGAGCTCGGTTTAGAGAGCAAGGATTTACTCGCAAAGTTCCAAGAGGTTGGCGAGTTCGTCCGTTCGGCATCATCAACTGTTGAAGCACCTGCTGTGCGAAAGCTCATGGAGAAGTTCCCGGATATGAAGCCGGTCGAAGCTGCTCCAGAGAAGCCAAAGGCTGCCAAGAAGGCTCCCGCCAAGAAGGCTGCCGCTGGACCATCACAAGAAGAGATCGATGCTGCAATCGCGCAACTCGATGAGACCACTCGAAACCAACTCGGTATTCAAGCCGGACAATCTTCGCCAAATTCTTCAAATCCATCCGCACCGGCTGCACCGGCTGCACCGGCTTTCACAGCACCATCTGCACCGCTGCCATCCGCACCAGCAGCACCTGCAGCACCGGCCGCTGATGGCACAACAAATCTTCCGCGCCCACCACGTGCCGGAAATAATCCATTCTCAACTGGCGCAGTTCCGCGCCCACCAATGCCACGACCACCAGCACAACGACCATTGCGTCCAGGCGAACGTCCACCAGCAGGAGCACCACGTCCTGGCATGGCAGGTTCGCGTCCAGGTTCAGTTCGTCCAGGTTTTGCAGCACGTCCATCAACACCAGGTGCTCGTCCAGCCGGCGGTCCCGGTGGTGCTGCACGTCCAGGAGGATCGCCATATCGTCCAGGCGGTGCACCAGCTGCAGGCGGAACAGGCGCCGGAACACCTCCATCATTATTTGGAAATAAGGGCGGCGGCGGTCGCCATCAACGCGGCGGAACTGCTGGCGCATTCGGAAAGAATGGCGGCAAGGGTAAGAGCGCGCGTAAATCAAAGAAGGCTTTGCGTGAAGAGTTCGACAATATGGCGGCACCTTCACTAGGTGGAGCTGTTCTTCCACGTGGTGATGGCAAGACCACAATCCGCCTACGTCGCGGATCATCGCTCATGGACTTTGCAGAGAAGATCAATGCAGATCCAGCAGCACTGGTTTCAGCGCTCTTCCATCTCGGCGAGATGGTAACCGCTACACAATCTGTCGATGAAGATACCTTCACGATTCTTGGCAATGAACTTGGATTCCAGATTCAGGTCGTTAGCCCAGAAGATGAAGATCGCGAACTTCTTGAAGAGTTCGATATCAACCTCGAGCAAGAGCTCGAAGATATCGATGATGCAGATCTCGTTGTGCGCTCGCCAATCGTCACTGTCATGGGTCACGTTGATCACGGTAAGACTCGCTTGCTCGATGCGATCCGTTCAACAGAAGTCATCAAGACTGAAGCCGGCGGAATCACTCAGCACATCGGTGCTTACCAGATCCACCATGTCCACGATGGCGTTGAACGCGCAATCACCTTTATCGATACACCAGGTCACGAAGCATTCACCGCAATGCGTGCTCGTGGTGCAAAGGTCACCGATATCGCAATCTTGGTAGTTGCTGCAGATGATGGTGTTATGCCTCAGACCATCGAAGCACTTAACCACGCACAAGCTGCTGATGTACCGATTGTTGTTGCAGTGAACAAGATCGATAAGGAAGGCGCGAACCCAGATAAGGTCCGCCAACAACTTACCGAATACAACTTGGTCGCAGAGGAGTACGGCGGCGAGACTATCTTCGTCAACGTCTCAGCGAAATCAGGGGATGGCATCTCCGAACTTATTGACTCAGTCTTGCTCACAGCAGATGCAGCACTCGATCTTCGCGCCGTTGCAGATGATGTCGCTCGCGGTGTCGCCATTGAAGCCAATCTCGATAAGGGTCGTGGCCCAGTCGCTACCGTCCTCGTTCAGCGTGGAACTCTCCGCGTAGGCGATGCCATCGTGGCAGGTGGCTCATATGGCCGCGTGCGTGCGATGCTCGATGAGAATGGCGAGAACGTTCTTGAAGCTGGTCCATCCCGTCCAGTCCAGGTACTCGGGTTCACATCCGTACCGGGCGCTGGCGATACCTTCATCGTCGCAGAAGATGACCGTACGGCACGCCAGATCGCTGAGAAGCGTCAGCTTGCAACACGTAACGCACTCCTTGCGAAGACTCGTAAGAAGGTCTCACTTGAAGACTTCATGGAGCAATCCAAGGTCAGCACGCTCAACCTCATCATCAAGGGTGACGTATCTGGTTCGGTCGAAGCTCTCGAAGATGCACTTCTATTACTCGATGTTGGAGCCGAAGTTGATCTTCGCGTTATCCACCGTGGCGTAGGTGCGATCACGAAGAACGACGTCACACTCGCTTCTGCATCCACTGCAGTCATCATTGGCTTCAATGTGAAGCCAGAACCTCAGACTGCGCTCTTCGCTGATGCTGAAGGCGTTGAAGTGAAGTTCTACACCGTCATCTACCAGGCGATCGAAGAGATCGAAGCAGCCCTTAAGGGTCTGCTCAAGCCTGAGTACGAAGAGGTCATCACAGGTAATGCTGAAGTTCGAGATATCTTCAAATCTTCCAAGGTTGGAAATATTGCAGGTTCGGTGGTCCTCGATGGCACGATCAAGCGCAATGCAAAGGCACGAACTTTGCGAGGCGGAGTCGTCCACACCGAGAACCTCGTTATCGATTCGCTTCGTCGCTTCAAGGATGATGCCAACGAAGTTCGTGAAGGCTTCGAGTGCGGTATCGGACTCGGTTCATTCAAGGAGCTTGAAGTTGGCGATGTAATCCAGACCTTCGAGATTCGTGAGAAGAAGCGCGCATAACGATGGCATCTAATCGCGCATTAAAGGTAGCCGATCGCATTAAAGAGGTGATCGCACAGGCCCTCGAGACTCGGGTGAAAGACCCGCGTCTTGGTTTTGTGACGATCACCGATGTGCGTGTAACTGGCGATCTTCAGCAGGCATCTATCTTCTATACCGTCTTCGGTGATGAGGATGCCCAGGCTGGAACTGCTGCGGCACTTGCTTCATCAAAGGGTTTACTTCGTGGTGAAGTTGGCAAGGCGCTCGGCCTTCGCATTGTTCCGACGATTGAATTCTTCGCCGATGGTCTGCAAGAGCAGGCGTCGGCAATGAACGATCTCATGAGCGCAGTTCGCGCCGCTGATGCCGAACTCGCAAAGTTACGTGAAAATGCAAAGCCGATTGGCGATGCGAACCCATACAAGACTCACGAATAACTAACGGCCGATCGAGCTCATGAACGGTTTCCTCCTCGTTGATAAGCCATCGGGAATGACCTCGCATGATGTGGTGGCCAAGACCCGTAAGAAGTTTGGCACAAAGCGCGTTGGTCACGCCGGCACCCTCGATCCGATGGCTACTGGCGTTCTTGTCTTAGGTGTTGGTAACGCCACAAAACTTTTGCAGTATGTCGTCGATGGCAAGAAGTCCTATGAGGCGACTATCAAACTCGGCATCGCCACTCACACCGATGATCGCGAAGGCGAAGTCGTCTCTACGGCTGATACCTCAGCGATTACTGAAGAAGAGATTCGAACTGGCCTTGGAAAATTTGTCGGCACCATTATGCAACGTCCAAGTTCGGTCTCGGCGATTAAGATCGATGGCAAGCGTGCCCACCAACGAGTTCGTGATGGCGAAGATGTAGTAATTCCAGAACGTGAAGTCACCATTTCATCGATCGATATCCAATCGATTCGCGCAAGCGAGATCGATATCGTGGTCACCTGTTCGGCTGGTACATATATTCGTTCAATCGCTCGCGATCTCGGTGATGCTTTACATGTAGGCGGCCACCTCACTAGATTGCGCCGAACCCTCGTCTCGCCATTTTCTATTGATGAGTGCACCGATCTCGAATCAGGCGTACTGCTGGATACTGCCGCAGGAGTTAGGCGCATGATGCCAACGCGGACTCTCACCTACGAAGAACTCATTGAGATTGGCTTCGGGCGGACGATCCCGGCAAATTCAGTATCCGGAATAGTGGCAGCGCTCACGATCGACGGCACTTTTGCAGCGCTTCTTGAGAACCGTGACTATGCCGGTAAAGAGCTGGCTGCGCCGACGCTCGTTGCCGTGAAAGAATGACCAGATGAAATCAGTTGCAATTGGAATCTTCGATGGCGTGCATGCCGGCCATCAAGAGATCATTGCCGCTGCCGCCAAGCATGGCCCGGTGACAGTACTTACCTTTGATCCGCATCCGACCTCTGTCTTTGCGCCAGAGCGAACCCCTTCAATGCTCTTACCGCTTGCCGATCGCATCGCACTCTTAAAGGCCCATGGCGCCGCCGAAGTTGTCGTTCTCGAATTCACTCGCGATTTCGCAGGTAAGAGTCCAGACCAATTTATCGAAGAGATCCTTGTGGATCAGCTTCACGCATCTCATGTGACAGTGGGGAAGAACTTCACCTTCGGTCATAAAGCAGCAGGCAATGTGGAATATCTTCAGAATTGCGGAAAGAGTTTTGGCGTCACCGCCGTCGACCTTGAAGAGAATCGCGGTTCACCGATCTCCTCATCGCGCATCCGTGCGCTGATCAAAGATGGCGATATCGAACGAGCAAATGAATTGTTGACCAGACGTTTCTATCTTCGCGGGCCAGTCGTGCATGGTGAGAAGCGCGGTCGCACAATTGGTTACCCAACCGCAAATATCGGCTTGGTCGATGGCGCTACTATTCCGGCAGATGGTGTTTACGCCGGTTGGCTAGAAGTTGCAGGAGTTCGTTGGCCAGCTGCAATTTCAATCGGTACTAATCCAACTTTTCCTGGGGTGCGTGGTCGCCAAGTTGAGGCTTATGCTCTCGACCAGACTGATCTGGATTTATATGATCAAGAAGCAAAGTTAGAGTTTGGTTGGCGATTGCGCGACACCCTTAAATTCGATGGGTTGGATCCATTGCTGGTTCAGATGAAAGAAGATTGTAAAAAGGCTCGCGAACTTACTCAAGACATCTAAGGAGAGAAAAATGGCTACTCAAAAAGTTGATATGTGGTTTGACCCAATTTGCCCATTCGCTTGGATCACTTCACGGTGGTTATTAGAGGCATCAGCTGTTCGCGATCTTGAGGTTACCTGGAACATCATGAGCTTGGCTCAACTCAACAAAGATCGCGAGATGGATGATGCTCACAAGGCAGCCTTTGAACGTTCGTGGAACGCAGTTCGACTCGTCGCGGCAGTGAAAGAGAAACATGGCAATGATGCAGTCATCGCTCTCTATACAGCTCTCGGAAATCGCATCCACCTCAAGAAAGAGAAGGTGAGCGATGAACTATTAGCGCAGGCGATCGCTGAAGCCGGACTTCCAGCCGAACTTCTCGCCGAGGCGAGCCAAGAGGTGTGGAATGCACCCATGATTGCAAGCCATGACCGCGCTATCTCCCTTGTCGGAAATGATGTCGGCACACCCGTAGTTGCCATTGGCGAAGCGGCCTTCTTTGGCCCAGTTATCTCACCAGCTCCGAAGGGGGAGCAGGCAGGCCGGCTTTGGGATGGATTGGCGCTCTGCCTGGAGGTACCAGGCTTCTATGAACTCAAGCGTGCGCGTAAAGGTGGCCCCGATTTCGCCTGATCAGAGCCCTTGGGTAGACTCTGACCTACATCAAAGCGAGTAATTGTGCCTTCGTGAATCACACCGAGGCCCTCGTGACAGTACAAGGAGTGCCCCATGGCTCTACAGCCAGCAGAGAAAAAAGAGATCATCGCAAAATATGGCGCTTCTGCCACTGACACAGGAAGCCCAGAGACTCAGATCGCATTGCTTTCAAAGCGAATTGAAGAAGTTACAGAACACCTCAAGACCAACAAGAACGACCACCACAATCGTCGTGGCCTCTTGCTCATGGTCGGTAAGCGTCGCCGTATCTTGCAGTATCTCGCAAAGACTGATGTAACACGCTACAGAGCGATTATCGAAAAGCTCGGTATTCGCCGCTAATTTAGTAAATACCTTCCTCACATCAGTTAATCGGTCCTCGGTAGTGGCTTTCGCACACTCGAATAAGTTCAGGTGCGGCGCGAGCTTCGATCGAAGATCCATTACTGATGCGTGTGAACGGTAAGAAATGGAGCGACCCATGGAGGGTCAAGATGTGAAGTTCGCCGTTGCAAAGATTGATAACGGTAAGTTTGGTAAGCGCGAGATCCGATTTGAAACCGGCCGCCTCGCAAAGCAAGCAGCTGGAACAGCTGTCGTATATCTCGATGACGAGACTATGTTGCTCTCAGCAACAACTGCGTCAAAGAATCCCAAGGATCAATTCGACTTCTTCCCACTTACAGTGGATGTTGAAGAGCGTATGTATGCAGCAGGAAAGATCCCAGGATCATTCTTCCGCCGCGAAGGTCGCCCTTCAGAAGATGCAATCCTTACCTGTCGTTTAATCGACCGTCCATTGCGCCCATCATTCGTCAAGGGTCTTCGCAATGAAGTTCAGATTGTTGTCACAGTGATGGCACTGCACCCAGATCACATGTACGACGTACTTGCGATCAACGCAGCATCAATGTCGACTCAGCTCGCTGGTCTGCCATTCTCAGGTCCAATCGGTGGAGTGCGCGTTGCTCTTATCGAAGGCCAATGGGTTGCATTCCCTAACCACTCAGACCTCGAGAAGGCTACCTTCGACATGGTCGTTGCTGGACGCATCTCTGATGGTGACGTTGCAATCATGATGGTTGAAGCAGAAGCTACTTCTGAGACCATCAACCTCATCAAGAGTGGCGCAGGCGCACCAACTGAAGAGATTGTTGGACAAGGACTTGATGCCGCAAAGCCATTTATCCGTATTCTCTGTGAAGCACAGTCAGAACTCGCAAAGGTAGCTGCAAAGCCAACTGGCGAATTCCCTGTCTTCCTTGATTACCAGGATGATGTCTACAAGGTTGTTGAAGCAGCTGGCAAGGATTCGATCGCTAAGGCGCTCACCATCGCTGGCAAGCAAGAGCGCGAACTCGCACTCGATGCTGCTAACGAAGCAATCAAAGAGTCAGTAAACCCACAGTTCGAAGGTCGCGAGAAAGAAGTTTCTGCAGCGATTCGTTCAGTGACCAAGAAGGTTGTCCGTCAGCGCGTTCTTCGTGAGAAGATCCGTATCGATGGCCGTGGCTTGCGCGATATCCGTGCAATCACCGCAGAGGTTGAAGTTATTCCTCGCGTACACGGTTCAGCAATCTTCGAGCGCGGCGAGACTCAGATTCTCGGCGTCACAACTCTTAATATGCTGAAGATGGAACAGATGCTCGACACATTGAGCCCTGAGACAAATAAGCGTTACATGCACAACTACAACTTCCCGCCATACTCAGTAGGCGAGACCGGTCGTGTTGGATCACCTAAGCGTCGCGAAATCGGCCATGGTGCTCTTGCAGAGCGTGCCCTTGTTCCAGTTCTTCCAACTCGCGAAGAGTTCCCTTATGCAATTCGTCAGGTCTCTGAAGCTCTTGGTTCAAATGGATCAACCTCTATGGGTTCTGTCTGTGCATCAACCATGTCTCTTCTCAATGCAGGTGTGCCTCTTAAGGCCGCTGTCGCAGGTATCGCAATGGGCCTCATCTCAGATGATGTCGATGGCAAGACCGAGTACGTGGCTTTGACAGATATTCTCGGTGCAGAAGATGCATTCGGAGATATGGACTTCAAGGTTGCCGGAACTAAGGACTTTGTTACAGCACTCCAGCTCGATACTAAGCTTGATGGAATTCCTGCATCAGTTCTTGCTGCAGCGCTTCTCCAGGCGAAGGAAGCCCGTCTTTCAATTCTCGACATCATGCTCTCAGCAATCGATGTTCCAGATGAGATGAGCCTCTTGGCTCCACGTATCATCTCGATCAAGGTCCCGGTTGACCTTATCGGTGCGATCATCGGACCTAAGGGCAAGATGATCAACCAGATCCAAGGCGATACAGGTGCTGATATCACTATCGAAGATGATGGAACGATCTACATCGGTGCACTCGAAGGCTCACAGGCCGAGGCTGCAAAGGCAATGATCGAAGCTATCGCAAACCCTGTAGTTCCAAAGGTTGGCGAGCGCTTCAACGGTTCTGTTGTGAAGCTTGCAACCTTCGGTGCCTTTATCTCACTCGTTCCTGGTAAAGATGGCTTGCTCCACATCTCGCAGATCCGCAAGATGCATGGTGGAAAGCGCATTGAGAACCTCGAAGAGGTCATGAAGGTCGGCGAGAAGATTGAAGTTGAAATCGCAGAGATCGATCCAAAGGGTAAGTTCTCTTTGGTCGCGGTCATGCCTGATGGAACACTTTCATCTGCAGCTTCAGAAAAATCTGAATAACTGATCTGTATTAATGACTAAAACAGTCTTGCCCAGCGGTCTTCGGATCGTGACTGAAGAAGTCAGCACAGTTCGCTCTGCGACTGTCGGAATTTGGGTCAATGTAGGCTCTCGCGACGAGACACCATCTGTCGCGGGAGCTTCACATTTTCTAGAACATCTCCTCTTTAAAGGGACTACCACTCGAAGCGCCATGGAGATCTCTTCGTCCATTGAAGCTGTGGGCGGTGAGATGAATGCCTTTACTGGCAAGGAGTACACCTGCTTCTACGCTCGTGTGATTGATACTGATTTTAATTTGGCAGTCGATGTGATCGCAGACCTCATCACCTCATCCCTTGTTACCGCCGCAGATCTTGATTCCGAGCGGACCGTCGTTCTAGAAGAGATCGCGATGCGCGATGACGATCCTTCTGATTTGATCCACGATATCTACCTTGAGGCCTATTACGGGGATACACCCCTTGGTCGTTCAGTTCTCGGCACTGTTGATTCCATCAAAACCATTAGCCGAAACTCAGTCTTTAATTACTATAAGAAGCGCTACCGCCCAGAAGATATTGTCGTTGCGGTCGCTGGCAATGTGAAGCACAAGCAGGTTGTGAAGATCGTCGAAGCAGCCCTTTCTCGTGATGGATTCCTAGATGTTCCCAATGCCGTGCCGAATATTCGTACTGAATCAAAGGCCCGCACACCAGGAATTGGACGCGTGAAGATCCACGATCGTAAGACCGAACAGACCCATCTTTTACTTGGCGTTGAAGGCGTATCTCGTAACGACCCACGTCGCTTCGCATTGAGCATCTTGGCCTCAGCTCTCGGTGGCGGAATGTCATCACGCCTCTTCCAGGAGATTCGTGAGAAGCGCGGCCTTGCTTACACAACTTATGCCTACGTCCAACAATTTGCTGGATCTGGTTCGCTCGCCTTCTACGCTGGTTGCCAACCTCAAAAAGCGGAAGAGGTTGCAAAGTTGATCTTAGAGATCACCCACGATGTCGCAGCCAACGGTTTAACGGATGAGGAGATCAAACGTGCCAAGGGCGCTGTCTCCGGGTCACTTGTCCTGAGCCAAGAAGATACCTTCTCTCGCATGGGTCGGATCGGCAAGAGCGAGCTCGTCTACGGCGAAATCATGAGCTTTGATGAGATTTTGCGCAAGATCGCCGCTGTGACACCAGAAGAACTTCGCCAAATTGCTAGCGACTTACTACCAAAACCTTCTACCCTTGCCATTGTCGGTCCATTTAAGAGCAGTTCTAAATTCGAAAAGGTAATCGCATGAGTATCAAGGTCGCAGTGCTCGGAGCAAAAGGTCGCATGGGGTCAGAGGCCTGCGAGGCGATCTCGGCCGCCCCTGATCTAGAACTTGTTGCGCAGATTGATATTGGAGATTCACTCGATCTACTCACAACATCTGGCGCGCAGGTAGTCGTGGACTTCACCCATCCGGATTCAGTCATGGGCAATCTCGAATTCGCTATTAAGAATGGTATTAGCGTTGTAGTTGGAACCACTGGTTTTGATGAGGGCAAGCTGGCGCAAATTAAGGGTTGGCTAACTTCACAGCCAAAGACTGGCGCATTGATTGCACCTAACTTTGGTCTTGGCGCAGTATTGATGATGCAATTTGCTGCAAAAGCATCGAAGTACTTTGAATCTGTCGAGATTGTTGAGCTCCATCATCCAAATAAGGCAGATGCACCATCTGGAACAGCTGCTCGTACGGCAGAACTTATTACCGAGGCGCGTCGGTCAGTGAATAAGGAGCCGATGCCTGATGCAACCTCATCATCACTGGCTGGCGCACGTGGTGCGCTTATTGGAGAAGTCCCAGTCCACTCGGTTCGCCTACGTGGTCTTGTTGCTCATCAAGAGGTAATCCTTGGTGATCTAGGGGAGACGCTGACAATTCGCCACGACTCGATCGATCGCACCGGCTTTATGCCAGGAGTATTGCTCGGCATCCGTAGCGTTGTCACTCACCCCGGCCTCACCTTTGGCCTCGAACACTTCATGGATCTCAACTAATATTTCACACGATCAAACAAAGGAGTAAAAAATGGCTGCAGTAACTATGTATGGTGCTGATTGGTGCGGAGATTGCCGTCGCAGCAAGCGCTTCATGGAAGAGAACAATGTCGCCTTCAATTACATCGATGTTGAGGTCGATCTCTCAGCTGCAGATAAGGTTGTTGAGATCAACGGTGGCGCAAAGTCGATTCCCGTTATTGTCTTTGAAGATGGAACCCATCTCACCGAGCCTTCAGATAATGATCTCAAAGCAAAGCTTGAGGCGCTCTCAATACTCTAACTGCTTGAGATCTTCTAGATTTTCTAGATTTTCTAGATTTTCTAGTGTCCAAAATGATAGGCGATTGCTGATCCAACAGCGGCGCCAAGAACGATCACCGGGAATGGCAATTTAAAGTAGAGCGCGGTTATCGCAACTGCTAATCCAGCCATTCGATGGTCGATCACGATTTTTGTCTTTACTGTCACGGAATTAATTGCAACGAGTGCGGTCAGCAAGACGATTGGAATCAGAGCATTAATCCGCGTGATGCGCGGGTGGGCGAGCCACTTTGGCGGGACGCTATGGCCCACGTACTTCAGCGCAAAGGCGAGAACACTTGTCCCGATCACTGCAATCCATTGAATACTCATGCGCGCCACCCAACGATGATCGCTAAGAGCGCAGTAGTGATAATTGGAACTCCAGCTGGAGTAAATGGAACTAATGCCAGTGACAGTGCGACGGCGGCCGCGGCAATTAATCGAGTTCGGGTATCAATCAGACGGGGCCAGACCAAGCCAATGAATGCAGCAGGAACCGCTGCATCGAGTCCCCATGCTGATGGATTCCCGATTGTCTTTGCCCCGAGTGCGCCAAGTAAGGTGAAGATATTCCAGAAGATGAAGACGCCAAAGCCAGTATGCCAAAAGCCAGTTATCTGATCACGTGGCTCTTTCTGTGCCGTTGAGATTGCCGTGGATTCATCAATCGTTACTTGAGCGGCAACAACTCGTCGGAAACCTCGCACCTTGAGTATTGGCGCCATGCGAACGCCATAAAGTGCGTTACGAGTTCCGAGAAGTGATGCAGTTGCGATGGCCGAGATCGCGCTTCCTCCGGCGCCAACGACTCCAATGACGGCAAATTGCGATGCGCCTGAGAAGGTGAGAAGAGAGAGTAGACAGCTCTGAAGGAGAGAAAAGTGAGCGGTGACACTCGCGGCTCCGAAGGCGGTGCCGTAGGCGCCGACCGCAAAGGAGAGGCTGAAGGAATCGCGCTTCACTGACACGCCGATATTCTGCCCTAATACCGCCCGTATCCCTAGGGGGTCGATAAATTGCGCTCATGAGTGAAGCACAAGCAAAAGCGACCCAAGACGGCCCACAACCCATCATCTTCCGCGATGACATGAGCGTTGAGCTCGTGAAATCTAGCGCGAGTGATTCCGATGTTATCTGGGCAGCTCGGGTCTCGACTGCAGGAGAGCAATCACTCGATGCCGTTGGCGCAGATGCATCTCGTGCCGAAGGTTTGATCAACTATCTCGCTCGCGAACGCCATGGCTCACCCTTCGAGCACACATCGATGACCTTCTTCATCTCGGCGCCGATCTTCGTCTTCCGTGAATTTATGCGTCACCGAATCGCGTCCTATAACGAAGAGAGCGGTCGCTATCGTGAACTTAATCCGGTTTTCTATATTCCAAGTAAAGAGCGTCGTCTCGTTCAGATCGGAAAGCCGGGCGCGTATGAATTTGTCGAAGGCACTCCCGAGCAATATCAATTGACGGTTGATGCAATTAAAGAGAGTTGCACATTGGCCTATGCCAATTATCAGAAGATGCTTGAAGCCGGCGTTGCCCGCGAAGTTGCCCGTGCAGTGTTGCCAGTGACCTTGTACTCCTCGATGTATGTGACGATGAATGCCCGTGCATTAATGAACTTCCTCTCATTGCGCACCGCGCGCGAAGGATCCCACTTCCCAAGCTACCCACAGCGTGAAATCGAGATGGTGGCAGAGAAGATGGAAGTCGAATTCGCCAGACTTATGCCGATTACCTATGGCGCATTCCAGAAATCTGGACGTGTAGCCCCGTAATACAAGGTAATGTTCCACCCATGAGTACCGGGCAGATCCAGGCGCCATTTGGCCGAATGATTACGGCAATGGTTACCCCCTTCGATAAAGAGGGAGCGATCGACTGGGATGGCGTGGCAACACTGGCAAACCATCTCGCTGATCACGGCCACGATGCGATCGCTGTAAACGGAACCACAGGCGAAGCCCCAACCACTAAGACTTCAGAGAAGCTCGAGATCATCCGCGTTGTAAAAGCTGCCGTGGGCGATCGCGTCAAGGTGCTTACTGGCGCCGGTGATAATGAAACCTCCTACACCGTTGATCAAGCAAAGCGTTGTGCTGAAGTCGGCGCAGATGGCCTCTTGATCGTCACTCCGTATTACAACAAGCCACCACAAGCTGGTATCGAGGCTCACTTCAAGGCGGTCGCTGCAGCCACTGATCTACCCATCATGATGTATGACATTCCAGGTCGAACTGGCGTTGAGATTGAACAAGACACGATCTGTCGCCTTGCTGAAGTAAAAAATATCGTTGCGCTTAAAGATGCAAAGGGAAACCCAGCATCCACTTCTTGGGTTATCGCCCGGACCGGTCTTCCGGTCTATTCAGGCGATGACATTCTTAACCTCCCACTCCTCTCAATCGGGGCAGTTGGATTCGTTTCAGTCTGCGGACACACAGTGGGTAACGAACTTCGCGAGATGCTCGATGCCTGGTTCGCTGGAAATGCTGCACGAGCACTAGAGATTCACCAGAAACTATTACCGGTATTCACCGGAACCTTCCGCACTCAAGGTGCGATATTGACTAAGGCAGCTCTCTCAATGATGGGACTACCTGGCGGATACACACGTTTGCCACTTGTTGATGCCACCGAGGCGCAGATTGCGCAATTGCGGAAGGACCTTCAACAAGGCGGAGTCGTACTTAACTAATGAATCATCCCCATCCAGATCTTCCCTATCCAGCAAAATTAGCACCTAAGACTCTTCGCATCGTTGCCCTTGGTGGGCTTGGCGAAATTGGTCGCAATATGACGGTCTTTGAATATGAAGGCCAACTCCTCGTTGTTGACTGCGGCGTTCTCTTCCCTGATGAGAGCCAGCCAGGTATTGATTTAATCCTTCCGGATTTCAGTTATATCCGTGATCGCCTAAAAGATGTTGTGGCCGTCTTCCTTACGCATGGTCATGAAGACCATATTGGCGCGCTGCCCTTCCTCTTAAAAGAGCGAGCAGATATTCCAGTCGTCGCCTCGAAACTCACATTGGCCTTTGCTGAAGCGAAGTTGAAAGAGCGCCGGATCTCAGCTCCGCTCCGTGAAGTTCGCGCAGGTATGGTTGAGAAGTTTGGACCATTCACACTTGAATTTATTGCAGTAAATCACTCGATCCCAGATGCCCTTGCAGTTGCTATTAAGACCGAGGCCGGAGTCGTCCTTGCTACCGGTGACTTCAAGATGGATCAACTTCCACTCGATGGTCGCATCACCGATCTCGCAACCTTTGCCCGCCTTGGTACTGAAGGCGTCGATCTCTTTATGACCGACTCTACAAATGCCGATGTTCCGGGATTCACAACATCCGAGCGCGACATTATTCCGGCTCTTGATCGAGCATTTCGTTCGACGAAGCGTCGCGTGATCGTTGCATCCTTTGCTTCACACGTCCACCGGATCCAGCAAATTTTAACTATCGCCGAATCACATGATCGCAAGGTCGCTTTTGTGGGTCGATCGATGGTTCGCAATATGAAACTCGCTCAAGATCTTGGTTATCTCACAGTTCCTGAAGGTCTCGTCGTTGACTCTAAGAACATCGGTGATTATGGCGATCAGGTGGTTCTTATCTGTACTGGATCACAAGGTGAGCCACTTGCTGCGCTCTCGCGTATGGCAAATGGCGAACACGAGATCAAGGTTGGCAAGGGCGACACCGTCGTTCTCGCATCAAGCTTGATCCCTGGCAATGAGAACCCGGTCTACCGCGTTATCAATGAGCTCACACGATTTGGTGCTGATGTTGTTCACAAAGGTAATGCGATGGTTCACGTATCTGGTCACGCAGCTGCAGGGGAGTTGCTCTACTGCTACAACATCGTCAAGCCTAAGAATGTGATGCCAATTCACGGTGAATGGCGCCATATGCGTGCCAATGCCGAACTCGCTATTAAGACTGGCGTACCGCGCAATAACACGATCGTTGTCGATAATGGAATTGCCGTCGATATGCATGATGGATATGCAGATGTTGCAGGCGCCGTCCCAGTGGGCTTTGTCTACGTGGATGGCCACTCGATCGGTGAGATCACAGAAAGTTCTTTGAAAGATCGCAGCATCTTGGGAGAAGAAGGTTTCATCTCGGTCGTCGTCGTTATTGATTCCCAGAGCGGAAAGATCGTTGCCGGTCCGGATATCCATGCCCGCGGCTTCACCGAAGATGCAGCGCTCTTTGATGAAGTGAAGAGCATGATTGAGAAGGCGATGGCGAAGGCCGTTGCAGGTGGCGTTAACGGAACTCATCAACTCCAGCAGGTTGTTCGACGCACTGTCGGAAGTTGGGTTGGCGAAGCGCACCGTCGCAAGCCAATGATCATCCCGGTTGTTATCGAGGTATAACCTCGGCGCGCCTAGCCCAGCGTGAGTTCACTGCTCTTTAGGCTAAGCGCATTATGGCAAAACGCAAGAAAGCAGCTGCATCACGAGGTAAGAAGAGCTCTGTTCTCGGGGCCTTCGCAAAGGCGCTTCGCTCACTCTGGAACCTCTTGGCCAAACTCTTTGGAAGTTCGATTCGTTTCGTCTTCCGCGGCGCCAAGGAGTTAGACCCAGCACATCAACGCGATGGGTTCGCCTTCCTCGTCTTAATTCTTGCCTTGATCTCAGCCGCTGGAACCTGGTTCCACCTTGATAATTTTATTGGCAGAGCCCTACGCGCAATCCTCTTTGGTGGCGTTGGCAAGATCGCATTCCTCGCACCCATCATCTTCGTCTACTTCGCCGTACGTCTCTTTAAATCACCTGACGAAGGTCCAGCTACCGGTCGCATCACAATCGGCACGCTCTTCTTGCTCTTCACCTCAAGTGGTTTGATTCATATCTTTAATGGTTCAGTTGGCGATACCGGCAAGAGTGCGATGCAAGGCGGGGGAGGCTGGCTTGGTTATGCAATCTCAACTCCGCTAGTTGCGCTAACGACAAATATCCTCGCGGTACCAATCCTTCTGCTCCTCTTCTTCTTTGGCACACTTGTTGTTACTGCTACTCCGCTCTCCAAGGTGATCGCCAAGATCAAGGCGCTCTTCCGTCTGGGTCGTGTCCGAGCAAGTGATCGTCGCGCCGCTCGTGAATTGACCGAAGAGTTTGAGATAAGTGAGACCCCGGCCTTTGACTCGCCACTCGTTCAGGAATTCAACGCTTTTGATGAAGAAGATACAGAAGATGAAGAACCTATTGATGAAGAAGAGTTTGATGACGAGTTCACAGTTGAAGTACCCGTAGCTGCAGAGCCAAAGGTAACTCTCCCACAACGTCCAGCTCCGACAACCCCGGCACATCAGATGATTCTTGCTGCGGATACTCCTTACCAATTGCCTTCCATGGATCTACTTAAGGCTGGCCCTGCCGCAAAGGCGAAGTCGAAGGCGAACGAGACTGTCGTCGCATCACTCACTCAACTCTTTGAACAATTCAATATTGATGCAACTGTCACTGGATTTATGCGCGGGCCGACTGTTACTCGCTATGAAGTGGAGTTAAGCGCGGGCGTAAAGGTCGAGGCGATCACTGCGCTCTCAAAGAATATTTCGTACGCGGTTGCAAGCAGCGATGTCCGCATTCTCTCACCGATCCCAGGAAAGTCTGCGGTAGGAATCGAGATTCCAAATACAGATCGCGAGATCGTCTACCTCGGTGATGTTCTTCGCTCGACAGTGGCAAGTTCTGAGACCCACCCCATGGTGATCGCTCTCGGTAAAGATGTAGAAGGCTCATTTGTCTGCGCAAATCTTGCGAAGATGCCACACCTATTAGTTGCTGGTGCGACTGGTGCAGGTAAGTCCTCGATGATCAACTCACTGGTCGTGAGCGTCTTGATGCGCGCAACTCCTGATGAAGTTCGCCTCGTGATGATCGATCCAAAGCGGGTTGAACTCACCAGCTATGAAGGAATTCCTCATTTGATCGCTCCCATCATCACTAATCCCAAGAAGGCGGCTGATGTCCTCGCCTGGGTAGTGCGCGAGATGGATCAACGTTATGACGATCTTTCTGCCTTTGGCTTTAGACATATCGATGATTTCAATAAGGCGGTAAGAGCGAAGAAGGTAAACCTGCCGGCCGGAAGTGAACGAGTCCTCGAGCCTTATCCATACTTGCTCGTGATTATCGATGAGTTAGCGGATCTGATGATGGTCGCAGCTCGCGAAGTTGAAGAGAGCATTGTCCGAATAACTCAGCTTGCTCGAGCCGCTGGTATCCATCTCGTTATTGCTACCCAACGTCCATCTGTGGATGTTGTTACTGGACTGATCAAGGCGAACGTTCCATCGCGACTATCTTTCGCAACATCTAGCCTGGCTGACTCACGCGTTATTCTCGATACCCCAGGTGCTGAGAAACTTGTGGGGCAAGGCGACGGTCTCTTCTTACCAATGGGCGCAAGTAAGCCTGTGCGTATTCAAGGTGCATATGTTTCCGAGCGGGAATCTGAAGCAGTCGTTAACTTTGTGAAGGCGCAAGCCCAGCCTGTCTATCGCATTGATCTCAATGCTCCGATTAAATCCAAGGTCATTGAAGATGATATTGGCGATGATATGGATCTTCTCTTGCAAGCAATTCAACTCGTTGTTGGAACGCAATTTGGTTCGACCTCAATGTTGCAACGCAAACTCCGCGTCGGCTTTGCAAAGGCTGGACGCCTCATGGATCTCATGGAGAGCCGTGGCATCGTGGGGCCATCCGAAGGATCAAAGGCGCGCGAGGTGTTGATCAATGCTGAGCAGATGCCAGATGTGCTCGAAGAGATTCAGGGATTTCAGTAAGCCAAGGCGTGAGCGTAATGAGGCGTGATCAGAAAGGGCTAGCCCTTACTATTCACCCCCTCGAAGTTGTCTATTAACCTTTCTTCGCTTTACCCTTAGATCCTCGATCACCTCCCCTTATCGAGAACGAACGAGGTTTGAATGTCTCCGAACACTGTCGGCACCTATCTGCGCGAGGCGCGCGAGGCTGCGGGCTTCTCTATTGAGAAGATTGCGACACTCTCTCGTATTCCAGCCACAGTTATCCGTGATTTAGAAAATGATCATTTTGCTTCATCTGGTGGAAGTACCTATGCCCGTGGTCACATCCGTACAATCGCAAAAATTCTCAATACTGATGCCGACCTCCTCATCTCTGCTTTTGAAGAGTTAACGGGGGAGAGCAATCGCTCTATGTTTGATCTCTTGCAGGAGAACAATGCAACAACTCTGCGCAAGAGCCCAGCCTTCCCTTTCTCTCCGAAACTCATTGCAACTGCGGCAAGTATTGTTGTCGGCGTCGCAATCATTATTCCCACTGGCTTGGCCCTCTCAAAGAAGATCACACATAAGAATCCAACCTCTGCTTCGGCACCCCGTTCACAAAGTTCAGCTGCGCCAACACCATCAGGGCCATCCGTCACTGGCCGTGGTGTAGTTGTCACAGCATCAGCAGGTACTTCATGGCTTTTCGTTAGTGACTCATCTGGAAGCAAGCTCTTCTCTGGAAAGTTGAGCATTGGTGCATCCCAAACTTTCGAAGCGACCAATGGTCTTCTCATGACGATTGGCAACGCTGGGGCGGTCACAGTCACCGTGAATGGAAAAACACAAGGCCCGCTTGGTGGCATCGGTGAAGTAAAGACACTCACCTTTGCAGCGCCTGCTTCAAATGGTTAGAGATCAAGAGAGTTAATCCCCTTAACCAGTTGAGAGCAGATAAGATTGGTTCAATGAGAACCGTCGCCCTTGTCACGCTTGGCTGCTCCCGTAACGAGGTCGACTCCGAAGAGCTCGCCGGCCGATTAGCGGCAGATGGCTGGACCCTGGTCGATGACGCTTCGCAAGCAGAAGTCGCTCTTATCAATACTTGTGGCTTCATCGAGAGCGCTAAGAAGGACTCCGTTGATGCCCTCCTAGAAGCTCACTCGCTCAAAGGCAATGGCGTCACGAAAGCTGTCGTCGCAGTCGGATGTATGGCCGAACGTTACGGAAATGAACTTGCTGAAGCGCTCCCAGAAGCCGATGCCATCCTTGGCTTTGATGATTATGAAGATATCTCTCAGCGATTACAGACGATCATGGCTGGCGGATCGATCGAAGCTCATACGCCAAAAGATCGTCGCTCACTCCTGCCGCTGGCACCCAGTGAACGCCAGGCTACAAAACCCGAACCGATTCTTGATACACCGGGCACATTTGGCCAAGGTCAACGCGTACTTCGCAAACGCCTTAATTCAGATCCGGTAGCGCCGCTCAAGATTGCATCGGGTTGCGATCGCAGATGTTCTTTCTGCGCTATCCCATCTTTCCGAGGATCATTTATCTCACGCCGCCCAACAGAGATTCTCGATGAAGCTAAGTGGCTGGTCGATAACGGCGTAACCGAACTCTTCTTGGTCAGTGAGAATACGACCTCATACGGTAAAGATCTGGGCGATCTGAAAGTCTTAGAGAAGCTGCTTCCTGAGCTTGCGGCAATCAGTGGCGTCGAACGTATTCGACTCTCATACCTCCAGCCAGCAGAGATGCGCCCAACTCTCTTGCAGGCCATGATCGCTACCGAAAAGGTTGTTCCGTACTTCGACCTCTCATTCCAACATGCTTCTGAAACCTTGCTGCGCCGGATGCGTCGCTTTGGTGATGGCGAGAAGTTCTTGCACCTCATCGATCAGATTCGTGCACTCTCACCCGAAGCAGGCATTCGATCGAATGTCATCGTAGGTTTCCCGGGCGAGACTGATGAAGAGTTCCAAGATCTCGTTGACTTCATCTCCGAGGCTCGCATGGATGCCGTCGGGGTATTTGGATATTCAGATGAAGATAAGACCGAAGCTCTGACCCACGAAAGTAAGGTCGATCAAGACATTATTAACGCTCGAGTTGAGCAGCTCTCAACATTGGTCGATGAACTCCTTATGCAACGTGCCGAAGAGCGCGTAGGGGAGCGTGTCCGAGTTCTTGTAGAAGATGCAGATCTTCAAGAGGGAAGAGCCGAACATCAGGGTCCTGAAGTCGATGGTTCAACGACGCTCCACAGCCAACGCAAATATCAAGTTGGCGATTATGTGGATGCAATCGTCTCTGAGGCTACTGGCGCCGATCTGATTGCGATCCCACTGTGAACCTGCCTAACCTCTTAACAGTTCTTCGAATTCTTCTCACCCCACTAGGTGCCTATGCCCTCTTTAAGAATGGCGGGAACGACCATACCTGGATGATCATCGCCTGGTGCACCTTCTTCGCTATCGGATTAACTGATTTCTTCGATGGCCGAATTGCTCGGGCAAAGAATCAAATCACTGAATTTGGAAAACTCCTTGATCCGATTGCTGACAAGGTTTCGATCGGCACTGCGATGGTCTCACTCTCTATCCTTCACCACCTTCCTTGGTGGGTGACGATCGTGATCATGGCACGTGAGATCGGTGTGACAGTCCTTCGCTTTGTCGTCATCTCAGATGGTGTCATTCCGGCGAGCAAGGGCGGAAAGATGAAGGCCCTGATGCAAGGCTTTGGGGTCGGCTGGTTTATCTTGCCATTGCCACACTGGCTCGTTATTCCACGCGATATCTTTATGGCCATCACAATTACTTTGACGATCACGACTGGATATGAATACTTCAAGCAGGTGATGAAGCGATGAGTACTCCTAAAGTTGATGTGATTGTTGCTGAGATCATCAAGCTGATGAAGAAGCGGGGGCTTACTTTGGCCACTGCCGAATCGATTACCGGCGGCGGGCTCGCTGCAAGGATTACGGATACAAAAGGATCATCGGCAATCTTCCTTGGATCGATTGTGAGCTATAGCGATGCCAGTAAGACGAAGTTCCTGGGGATTGCAAAGCGCGTCTTAACGAAGTCGACTTCTGTCTCCGAAGTGGTTGCTTCGAGCATGGCGGAGTCCGCTCGCACGCAATTCGCTGCAGATTACGCGATTTCCACGACCGGGGTCGCAGGACCCGGCAAGGCATATGGCCAAAAGGCGGGTACGGTCTGGATCGCGATCGCATCGAAGGATAAGACGGTTACTGTCGAACTCGCGCTCTCTGGTGACCGCGACGCCATCAGAAAAGCCACAATTGAGAGCGCTTTAGCCTGCCTTTCGCGTATCCTTACCCCATGAGCCTTCTACGAGAATATCTCGGAACCACACTGCGCAGCGCGCGTGTGGCACAAGGTCGCACCCTGCGTGATGTTGCTAAGAGCGCTCGCGTCTCACTTGGATATCTCTCTGAAGTGGAACGTGGTCAGAAAGAAGCCTCTTCCGAACTTATCAACGCCATCTGTGCGGCACTTGATCTCAATCTTTCTACCCTCTTGGTAGATGTTGTTGCGCAGGTTAAGAGCGATCAAGCCCCAGCTCTCACTGTGATGGATGACGCCGCGTAACGGTTACTCCGTGAAGTACGCACCACAAATGGCAACTCATCAACGATCTCGAATAGCAATCCTTGCTGGCGCAAAAGATGTCATCGCCGCAGTAGGGAGTTATGAATCTTTAATGAACGATATCGCCGAGCGCTCTGAAGTTTCACGCGCAACGATCTATAACCACTTTAGCGATCGCGAAGAGCTCATGCATGCGCTCCTTGCTAGTGAAGTCGAACGCCTCATATCTGTTGGTCGTTCAGCCGCGACGAAGGCTGATGCGCTCTTCTCAATCTCTCGCGAGATTTCCGAAGATGCCGCCCTTGCCAAGATGGTCGAGACCGACAAGGACGATGTCATGGCTCTCACAACCATCACCGATCATCCGATCTGGATTGAGATTCACCGCGCTGCTGCCGATATCTTTGGCGCAGATGAGAACTCGGTCGGTTTAGCGCTCCGTTGGTTGATCGCTCAAATAACCTCACCGCTCACGCAATCACAATCTCGCAGCCAGGCCGATCGCTTAGCGACGCTGCTGTAATAAACGAGAAGTGACTCATGCGCATTACTGAATTACGATCCCGCATCAATGAGGCCTTCGCTGATGCCGATACCTACTCTCGAGATACGGTCCATGTCGAACTTGGAGGCTTGACCGTGAATGAGGCCCTCGCTGCTGGCCAAGAGCCAGGAGATATTTGGCGCGGAATCCTCGCCCACAATCCAGATCTACCCGCAGTGCTGCGTTAAGCCACACCTGGCTTAGAATCCTCGAAGGTCTACAAAAAAGAGAGCTAGGTGGCGCGTGAGGCGCAGTGAAAGCTGGATGGTTGCAGCGCTGATTAACTCTGTGGCAATCCAAGCAAGTACCTATATGGCACGGCCCATGATCAGCTACAAGCTCTTAGGTCTTCACGCCGGCAGCTTTATGGTCGGATCATTCGGTGCCCTCTATGCCCTCTTCCCACTCATCCTTGCGATTCCACTTGGGCGATGGATCAACCAATTTGGTGAAGGTCGATTTATTGCATTTGGAACCGTCGTCATTGTTGCCTCGACCTGTGCACTCGCCTCCACCGACAATAAAGCATTGATGGTTCTACTCGTTGCATTCCTTGGAACCGCGCAGCTTCTCTGCATGGCTGGGGCGCAAGCACTCTTTGCCAATAGGACACCACGCAAGAGTTACGAGAATTACTTCGGTTATTACACCTTCAGCGCAGCCCTTGGCCAACTCATTGGTCCGCTCATTGGTGCGGCAGTCTCTGGCTCCCATGGTGTGCTCCCAAAGTCGACTAGTTCAGCCTTCTATGCCGCTGCGATCATTGCTGCACTCGGATTGATTCCACTTGCTGTTCGGATGCCAATGGGTCCAACCTTTGATGTGAGTGCAAAGAATTCTCGTGAGAGCGCATCACTCCGGCGACTCTTAACAAATCCAGGGATGGCAGTAGCGATGTATGCGAGCTTGGCAGTGAGCTCGACAGTCGATGTGCTCGTTGTTTTCCTGCCGCTCTTTGGCAAGGAGAAGGGTTTCTCATCAGGTGCTATTGGAATCATCTTGGCACTGCGTGCGGCAGCCTCGATGCTCTCTCGTGTGAACCTTGGAAAACTCACGGAGTGGATCGGTTATTACCGACTCTTGCTGGGAAGCATCGCAGTCTCATCTGCCGCCTGTATTGTCGCGATCTTCTCTCGCACACCAATGATCCTCGGGAATGTAATTTTACTCGCCGGTTTCTCACTCGGCGTTGGCCAACCCATGACGATGGCCTGGGTCTCACGCATTAGCCGCGATGATGAGCGTTCATTTGCCATCAGCATTCGCTTGGCTGGGAATAGATTCGGACAATTTTTCTTACCTGCTCTGGCAGGTCTCATCTCTGGGGTCTTTGGCGCAGGTGCTGTCTTTATCGCACTCGCCCTTTTAATGAGCTCAAGTACACCATTTATCTACCGAAAGGCAGAATGACTACTCCGCCAAACGGTACTTGTTAACTGGTCGCCCGGCATTTCCATATTGCAACTCTAAAACGACGGTTTTTCGATCTGCCATCTGAGAAAGGTATCTCTGGGCAGTAGCGCGACTTATGCGAAGTACATTTGAAATCTCACTGGCACTCATTGCCGTTGAGTTCTCCTGTAAGCACCTCACGATTGAAGCGGTCGTTGGATTGCTTGAAGTGCCCTCCATGAATTCACTCGCCTTGGCACCGCGCATCATGGCGACCGTGGCATCGACCTCCGATTGCGAGACTTCGATCGATTGGTTTAAACGCACAAGCGCATTCCTATAGGTGCGAAGTCGCTCTATTAATTCATGACCGTGAAAAGGCTTTACAATGTAACTTGCCGCACCTAGTTGGATGGCATCTTTGAGGCTCTGGGAATCCTTTGCTGCAGTGATGATAAAGACATAGGGTTTGGAACCACGAGGGAGTTGTTGAATTTTGGCGAAAAGTTCAAGTCCGTGTTCATCTGGAAGATAGAGGTCAAGCAGGACTAGATCGGGCTTGAGATCAGTGATCATCTCATAACCGAGAGCGGCGGAATGAGCAATACCCAATACTTCGAAATTCGGATCTTGTGAGACGAAGGCGGCGTTGATCTCGGCCACACGAAAGTCATCTTCGACAATAAGAACGTGAATCATTTTTTCACCGGTATATCGACAACAAATACTGCGCCATGGTCGTTATAACAGGTGATGCTTCCGCCGGACTGCTTGACCAACCTTGAAACAATGGCGAGACCAAGGCCGCGATGAGATGAGCCAACTCCGATTTTTGTCGAGAAACCATCTTCGAAGACAACATCTGGGCGAGGCTCTGGCAATCCACTTCCGTTATCGCGCACCGTGATGATTTTGGAGTCGCTATAACTTTCTGTAATTGTCAGAGTCGCCTGGCCGTTGGATGAGCCAGCAATAGCGTCAAGTGCATTATCAATTAAATTGCCAAGGACTGTGATTTCCGCATTGAGGTCCAAAGTGAGGTCATCCAGGGATGTTTGAGGATCAATGGTGAGCGTGACGCCCTTCTCTCGAGCGATGGCAACCTTGGCCAGTAAAAGGGCGGTTAAGGTCTGGTTTGCGATTTTGTCGTTGAGACGTTCGGCTAGATCAGCATCGACGGAGGAGATCTCCCCAAGGTACTGCTTGGCATCATCGAAGCGGCCAAGCTCAAGAAGCCCGTTGAGTGCATGAATGCGATTGGCATGTTCATGTTGTTGAGCTCGCAGAGCATTGGTGAGGTTGGTGACGCTGTCGAGCTCCCGCATCAGGCCAATATGTTCAGTGCGATCTCGCAGCGTTATCACATGGCCAATAGCGCGTCCAAGGTGTCGCACAGGGCGGGTATTGATGCGAAGTGAAAAGTTATCAGTGAGGACCAGTTCATCATCGCCTTGCAGGGTTTCACCCTCGATCAAGTCGAGAAGGCGGCCTTGCGGCAAGACTTGATCAATGACTCGACCTACAGATTGTGAGGTAAGGTCTAATAGTCGCATCGCTTCATCATTGATCAAGAGAATCTTGCGATCTGGCGAGAGAGTAATCACGCCTTCCTTAATAGCGTGGAGCATTGCTTCTCGTTCTTGATACTTGCTTGTGACTTCTAACAATTCGCTCTCTATCCTGCGATTTCTCAGAGTACGAGCAAGTATTTCGGCGAGGACAAATCCAAGAAAAATGATGCCAAATCCAAGAAAGATGAAAGAGTTCTTTAAATGTGAAATATCGCCAGCAAAAGTATTCGTTAAGAATCCAGCGGAGACTATTCCGATTACCTGTTGTTGATTATTAAAAATCGGCGTTCGACCATTGGCTGATACACCCAGACTCCCGTGATTGAAAGTTGTTGTCGATTGGCCCGCGAGTGCGGCACCTGCATCATCAACCCGCTTCCCGATCAGCGCAGCATTTGGATGGCTAAGTCGTATGCCAGTTCGATCCGTGATGACAATGTATGAAGCGCCAGTACGCATGGCGATAACCTGTGCCAGGCCTGCTAGTTGATGTTTGGGGTCATCTTGCTGAACGAGAGAAATGACATCAGGCATCACCGAGATTGACTTCGCCAGAGTGAGCGCTCGTGAAAGGTACTCCTGATTCTGTACTTTTTGAGCCACGTTAAATGTCATGAAGAAGCCCAAGAGCGCAGCGACTACTACGATAAAAGTTCTATTAGATACGACTCTGATAAATCGAGTGCGACCAGTGGTCATGGTCTTAGTCTGCCCTGATTGGGGGCCGCTGTCTGCAAAAATGAGTATTTGAGCAAAACGAGCAATATTTCGTTAAACGAGATTTAGCGTAACGGTCTCGTTATAAAGCCAAAGTTGCCCTCATGAGCAATTTAGAGTGGAGTTATGGCTAATGGCGTACATGTGAAGTTTTCCAATGTCTCAAAGCGTTTTAGAACACCAAAAGGTGATTGGTATCAGGCGCTGAAAGATCTTGACTTTGAAATCCACCCGGGTGAGTTTGTATCACTGGTTGGCCCAACTGGCTGTGGAAAATCAACAGCCCTCACCCTCGTATCAGGTCTTGAATTTCCAAGTCTTGGTACGGTCGAAGTAGAAGGCAAAGTCGTCAAAGACATCGACACCAGCACTGGTTTTGTTTTCCAACATGACGCGACCTTCCCGTGGATGAATGTGGCAAATAACGTTGCATCGGGACCGCGATTCCGAGGCCTGCCAGATATTGATGTTGAGGCACTCGTAAAGTCGTGGATTGGCAAAGTCGGACTCACAGGTTTTGAGAAGCATTTCCCACATCAACTCTCTGGTGGAATGCGCAAGCGCGTCGCTCTTGCTCAATGTCTCATCAATGAACCACGGTTACTTCTCTTAGATGAACCCTTCTCAGCACTGGATGTTCAAACACGCGCGATTATGACCGAGGAGCTCATGCAACTCTGGGAGCAGACTGGATCAACGGTCATGTTCGTTACTCACGATCTCGAAGAAGCGATTGCGCTCTCTGATCGAGTCCTGGTCCTCACGGCGGGTCCTGCAAGCGTGAAGGCGAATTTCAAAATTGATCTACCCCGGCCACGCAAGGCACGTGATATTCGATTCCAACCAGAGTTCATCAAGATTTACCAGGAGATCTGGGAAGTCTTACGTGAAGAGGTTGATGTCGCTTACCAACGCCAATTGATTGCATCGAAGTAAGGGAGGAGAAGACTATGAGTATCGAACAGACCACAGGCAACCCGGACTTCGCATCGGAAGCACAACTCAAGCGAAAGGCGCTCTTTCGTACTTTAAGAATCAAAGCGCTCCAAATATCTCTCGCTGCGGCGCTGCTTATATCCTGGCAAGTTCTCACCGATCACAAGATCATGGATCCATTCTTCTTTGGCAAGCCAAGTGGTGTCTGGACCCAACTTTGGACGTGGATTCATAATGGCACTGCTGCTGGTTCACTCTGGTACAACGCCTATGTCACCTTGATGGAATCAACCTACGGATTTCTTATCGGCGTAATTCTCGGAGTGATATTCGGAATCTTGCTTGGCCGAAATCGAGTATTGGCAGAAGTTTTCGCCCCATATATCAAGATTGCAAATTCTATTCCCCGCGTCGTTCTCGGTTCGATCTTCACAGTTATCTGGGGACTTGGCTCAACTTCAAAGATCGCCCTCGCCTTTGTGCTTGTCTTCTTTCCAGTCTTCTTCAACGCCTTTACAGGTACACACGAAGCTGATAAAAAATTGATTGCTAACGCTCGCCTACTAGGAGCATCAAAGCGGCAAGTAACTCGAAAAGTAGTTCTGCCATCTGCGCTCTCATGGATTATGGCTTCGATGCACGTCTCATTCGGATTTGCGATTATTGGAGCGATCGTGGGTGAGTTCTTGGGATCTAACCATGGGCTCGGTCTCTTGATCGCAACTGCTCAAGCAACCTTTAATCCAAATGGCGTCTACGCCGCAATGCTGATAATCGGCATCATGGCGCTCAGCGCTGAATGGCTCATCACTCAGCTAGAAAATCGCCTACTTAATTGGCGACCAAATCAGAATTCCGGGGCTGAACTCTAATGAGTACCGGGGTACTTACCGCAAATAAAGGGAGAAAAATGAAAATATCTAGAAAAGTAGTCGCGGTTCTCGGCGCATCAGCGCTAGCCCTGACAACTTCCGCAGGAGTGCAATCAGCAAAAGCTGCTGATTCCTCCGTCGTTAAAATCGAAGTCGGTGGACTCTCTAAGCAGATTTATCTACCGTTCATGCTTGCTCAACAGCTTGGAATGTACAAGCGTTATGGAGTTAACGTAGAGCTCGTAGATGAGCCTGCAGGTGGAGATGCAACAAACGATATGGTCGCTGGCGGAGTTCAGCTCACAGGTGGATTCTTCGATCACACGATCGATCTCCAGATCCTTGGAAAGAGCGCGGAGTCTGTTGCCGTGCTTCTCAAGTCACCAGGTGAAGTAGAACTATGTCGCGCAGATCTTGCCGACAAGATCAAGACTCCTGCTGACTGGAAGGGTGGCGTCAATGTTGGCGTAACTGGACTGGGTTCATCAACCAACTTCATCACTCGCGCAATCGGTTCAAAAGCCGGCGTTCCTGCAAAGGATATGCACTCTGTTGTTATTGGAGCTGGCGCAACATTCATCGCAGCATTCAAGAACAAGACTGTAGATTGCGGAATGACAACTGAGCCAACAATCTCAGCGATCCTCCAGCAGAAGCTTGGCTACGTCTTAACAGATATGCGTTACGGCAACTTGACCAAGGCAGCTCTTGGTTATAACTATGTTGCTACCACTGTCTATGGAATGACTGATTGGATCAACTCACACCAGACACAGGTTCAGGGTGTTGTTAATGCAATGTATGACACCATGGCGTGGATTGATGCTCACACACCACTACAGATCGCTAAGGCTATGCCTGCTGATTACTATGCTGGTGTAGGTCTCGACACCTATGTCTCTGCTCTTAATGATGAAAAGGTTATGTATAACCCTGGAATCAGAATGCCTATCGGAGCCGCACTCGGTGTACTTCGTGCAGAGCAAAAGGGTCGTATCGATTACGGTGTATGGACGGCAGCAAAGGTTGCAGCCGTAAATCTCGATGCCACATTTACAAATTCCTTTGCAAATACTGCGCTTGCGCAGGTAAAGGCTTTCCACCTCAAGGCAAAGACCAAGGTCGGCCAGAGCTAATCTGACGATCTTTGCTTAGCTAGCCTTAGCTAGCCTTATCGAGGAGGGGCCCACCGAGTAATCGGTGGGCCCCTCTTGGCTTTTAAGCTTTTAAGCTTTTAAGGCCCATTCTCGCCCCTCCCAGCGTGTCTTGCCCGCCCCAGAGAGGCAATTCGAACAGATGTTCGGTAGACTACTTATGCCCAGCCCGAGCGGTTCCACAGTTCCGCGGCGCCCAGTGCGTCGCCGTCAGTGGTCTTCCGTACCTTCGGGACCGTACAGACGCCACACCGGCGGCGAGTTGAAAGCCCGCTCCGAGTGAAGGTTTGAGTAGTAAGAAAGGTATAAAAATGGCTTCAGATAAATCTGAAAGCAAAACGGATAAGCAATTATCCGAACGCGGTAAAGCCCTTGATACAGCCCTCGCCCAAATTGAGCGTCAGTTCGGTAAGGGGTCCATCATGAAGATGGGAGATCGCACTGCGGTCCCTATGCAAGTTATTCCAACCGGCTCTATCGCACTCGATATTGCACTTGGAATTGGTGGCCTACCACGTGGTCGTATCGTAGAAATTTATGGACCTGAATCTTCAGGTAAGACAACAGTTGCACTCCATGCGATTGCCAATGCACAGAAGAATGGTGGTATCGCTGCCTTCATCGATGCAGAACATGCACTCGATCCAGAGTATGCCCGCAAGCTTGGTGTCGATATCGATGCACTTCTCGTCTCACAACCAGATACTGGTGAGCAAGCGCTTGAGATCATGGATATGTTAGTTCGCTCTGGCGCACTCGATATCGTCGTCGTTGACTCCGTTGCAGCACTCGTTCCTCGCGCTGAAATTGAGGGCGAGATGGGTGATTCACATATGGGTCTCCAGGCTCGCTTGATGTCGCAAGCACTTCGTAAGATCACTGGTGCGCTCCACCAATCGAATACCACGGCGATCTTCATCAACCAGCTCCGTGACAAGATCGGTGTCTTCTTCGGAACTCCAGAGACAACTACTGGTGGAAAGGCGCTGAAGTTCTACGCCTCGATCCGTCTCGATGTCCGTCGTATTGAGACACTGAAGGATGGCCAAGATGCGGTCGGTAACCGTACTCGCGTCAAAGTCGTCAAGAATAAGATGGCTCCACCTTTCAAGCAGGCAGAGTTCGACATCATCTACGGAACAGGTATCTCACGAGAAGGATCACTCATTGATCTTGGCGTTGAAGTCGGCGTAGTGAAGAAGTCAGGTGCTTGGTATACCTATGGTCCAGATCAACTTGGCCAAGGCAAGGAGAATGCGCGTTCCTTCCTCCTTGATAACCCAGATCTTGCCAACGATATCGAGCAGCAGATCCGCGACCATTATGTTCCGGTTGCTATCGATCCAGCGCTCGTCGCTGCTGTCGATGAAGCTACCGCTGAGGTCGAGTTCTAGTTCTTGAAACCCTTGAAATCAGTGAAGGAAGATTCACCTCATACCTACTCCGAGGCGATGGATATGGCGCTCCATGCGCTTGCCCCTCGTGCTCGGAGTAGGGCTGAGCTCCACACACATCTCCTCTCTCGTGGCGTCGATGAGACGAACGCCGCCGGTGTTCTCGATGCACTCGAACTTCAGGGCCTGCTCAATGATCTGGAATTTGCAAAGATCTGGACCGAATCTCGCCAACGCCAGAAGAAGTTGAGTAAGCGTGTCATCTCATCGGAGTTACGCCAGAAGGGCGTTGCTCAAGACATCATTGATGAAGTCCTCATGGCGGTCGATGATGAAGATGAGTATGAGATGGCCTTTGCTCTGGCGGAGAAGAAGTACCGGGCCTCTTCGCACTTAGCCGATGATGTCATCTATCGCAGAATCTCATCGCTCTTGGCTCGAAAGGGCTTTGGCCATCAGATGATGGCTCGGATCATGAATCAACTACGATTGGGTGATGAGCAGTTCTAGCCCGTTAATCGTTATCTGTGGCGCAACAGCTACTGGTAAGAGCGATCTCGCCTTGGCGATTGCAGATGAATTGGGCGCACAGATCGTTAATGCAGATTCCATGCAGCTCTATCAAGGTATGGATATCGGAACTGCCAAGCTATCGCCAGATGAGCGAGCAGGTATCCCACACCATCTCCTCGATGTTGCACCAGTTACCCAAGATGTGACAGTCGCTTGGTATCAAGAACATTCTCGTGCCGTGGTTGATCACCTTCGAAGTCAAGGAATCCCGGTCGTCGTCGTCGGTGGTACTGGTCTCTACATTAAATCCCTCCTGGATGATCTGAATTTTCCTGATACTGATCCGATCATCAGGCAGCGGATCACTGATGAGGCAGAGATTGCTGGGAATGAAGCGACTCATGCGAAATTGGCACTCCTCGATCCAGCAGCAGCCCTTGCGATTCCAGCAGAGAATATTCGCCGCGTCATTCGTGCACTCGAAGTCATTGAGATCACCGGCCAGCCCTACACAACCAATCTGCCACGTGCAGATTCCACCAGGTACCCAGAAGCGATCCAGATTGGCCTTGCCATGAATCGCGAAGAACTAGGCGATCGGATTAATACCCGCGTTGATCGGATGTGGGATCTGGGCCTCGTTGACGAGGTGGAAGAGTTGATTAATCAGGGACTCCTTGAGGGACGTACCGCTCAAGCGGCGATCGGCTACTCGCAAATCATCTCGATGAAGCATGGCCTGATCTCTGAGGATGAGGCGAAGGAAGAGACCAAGCGCGCTACTCGTCATTATGCCAAGCGCCAAGAGACCTGGTTCTCCCGAGATAGTCGAATTCACTGGTTATCAGCCGATTCAACTACGCCAGCGCGCAAGGAAGCCGCGCTAGCAACTATTATTCAAAGATGATCGCAACCTACGGCCACGGGACTGAGAATGATTTCGCCCTGATCTTTGACCCAGAAGATCTCCATGAATTGACCCCCGAGCAAGTAATGCGTATCTGCGATCGCACTCATGGTGTGGGTGGTATCGGCGCTGATGGCACGATCCGCATCATCAAGCGCGATGGCAAATGGTTTATGGATTACCGGAATAGCGATGGTTCGTTGGCAGAGATGTGTGGCAACGGCATTCGGGTCATGGCACGTTATTTAGTCGAGCGCGGCCATCAAGCTGAGGGCATCTTCGCCATCAATACTCGAGCAGGCATGAAATACCTTGCAGTGCCTGAGGTCGAAGATATCGCTGTGAATATGGGCGGTGTCCAAGAGATTTACGGTGAGATCACTGTGACGGTAGGGGATAGGAGTTGGGTGGGATACAACATCAATGTTGGTAATCCGCATGCCGTCGTCTTTGTCGATGACCTCGCAGATGCTGGCGACCTGAAGAGCGCGCCGATCGTCGAGCCAGCAGATGAGTATCCAGAAGGCGTCAACGTTGAATTTGTCACCTTCTTGGAGAATGGCGAACTTGCGATGCGCGTCCATGAGCGCGGATCAGGGGAGACCCGCAGCTGTGGCACGGGAATTTGCGCCGTTGCGCTCGCTGCAATGATTCATACCAAGAAGCGTTTGCCTGCCCATTGGGTCATCAACCCGCCAGGAGGACGCCTCACAGTAGATATCGATCCTCACAGCAACGCTACGCTCACCGGCCCCGCTCTTCTCATCGCCGATCACGACATAACCAAGTACCTTTAAGGCAATGAGTCGCGACCAAGAACCCCTCGATATTGATATCGATCAACTCCTGCGCGAATCTGCTCAGGTCGCGGCTGAGTATGACGAGAGCGAAGGATCGGCTGAATATGCCGAAAGCCAACAACAAGATCTTCAAGACCGACAGGCGCTTCGACGCGTTCATGGCCTCTCTACCGAATTAGAAGATGTTAACGATGCCGAGTATCGCCAGCTCCGACTTGAGAAGGTTGTTCTCGTTGGTGTCTGGACTGAAGGCACAGTGCAAGATGCCGAGAACTCACTCAAAGAGTTGCGGGCGCTAGCGGAGACCGCTGGCTCGCAAGTCATGGATGGTTTGATCCAACGCCGCGATCGACCAGATCCCTCAACTTTCATTGGGTCGGGAAAGGTCGTCGAACTTCGACAGGCAGTTGTTGCAACGGGTGCGGACACTGTCGTCTGCGATGGCGAACTATCACCGGCCCAATTGCGCTCGCTCGAGTCGAAGGTAAAAGTTAAGGTCATTGATCGCACCGCTTTAATTCTCGATATCTTCGCCCAGCATGCCAAGTCACGAGAAGGTAAGGCGCAAGTCGAACTTGCCCAGATGACTTATCTTCTTCCTCGCCTTCGTGGTTGGGGTGATTCACTCTCGCGTCAGGCAGGTGGTATCGGCGGGCGCGGACCTGGTGAGACCAAGATTGAGACAGATCGTCGTCGCATTAATGACAAGATGGCGAAGATTCGCAAAGATATTAAAGAGATGAAGGTCGCTCGCGACACCAAGCGACAAGAGCGAACTCGATTTAATATCCCATCGGTAGCGATCGCTGGATATACAAATGCGGGAAAGTCATCACTGATGAATAGATTGACGAATGCTGGCGTCTTGGTAGAGAACGCACTCTTCGCAACCCTTGATCCAACGACCCGTCAGACTAAGACACCAGATGGGCGTATCTACACGCTCTCTGACACAGTCGGTTTCGTTCGCCACTTACCGCATCAACTCGTTGAGGCCTTTAAATCCACGCTTGAAGAGGTTGCCGCAGCAGATCTCATCGTTCACGTCATCGATGGATCACATCCAGATCCCATGGAACAGATTCGCGCAGTTCGCAAAGTAATCCAAGAAGTCGGTGGGGGAGATATCCCGGAGATCATCGCAATCAACAAGGCAGATATCGCGGCGCCTGAAGTGATGATGCAGTTATTGCGCGCCGAACCAAATAGCTTCGCCTTTTCAGCTCGTACTGGATTTGGCCTCGATACCTTACTGAAGGCGATTGAGACCAACCTGCCCCGCCCTCGAGTAGAAGTTCGCACCACTATTCCTTTTAATCGCGGGGATCTTGTCTCTGCGATTCATGATCGCGGTGAGATCATGAGTGAGGAATACTCCGAGCACGGAACAACAATTCATGCAATGGTCGATGGATCACTCGCTGAAAAGCTTGCAGCGCTCAACTAAGTTGATGGAGAATTAACTGTGTCTATCTATCTCACTCTTGATGATGCAAACTTTGATGACGCTCTCCTTCAAGCTATAGATCTCATTAACGCGGGAGGCATTGCGGTCGTCGCCGCAGAGCATGGTTACTTCTATGTAGCCAACGCCTTCAATCATGAGGCTCTCCGACAGATCCATATTCTGCGTGGCGATCCTGCCTACACGGCATCGCAAGTCATCATTGGTTCGAGTGAGGTCCTGACTGGCCTTGCAACTGATTACGACCAAGAAGTAAAAGCACTCACTGATGCATTCTGGCCAGGGTTGCTGACGATTCAATTCATGACGAACCCGGGACTCAGTTGGGATTTGGGAGATGCCGGAACTCTCTCCGAGTTTGCGGCCCGAGTACCGGCACAGAGATTCTTGAGATCGCTTGCACTCAAGACTGGCCCACTCGCTGCAGCAAGTGCCGCAATCTTTGGCACTGGCCCATCTCGAGAGATTCAATTTGTGCCAGCTCACGAATCCAGCATCGCTATCTATATCGACGAGGGGGCGCTCCCAGAAGGTCCTGCCTCATCGCTCGTGCATCGGCGTACCCTCGGAAAGCCTGGCGGTCTCGAACTCATCCGCGTGGGAGCAATCTCACTCGAAGAATTGCAGGCGATCGTTCCCACGCTCACGCTCCTCGCGCTAGATGAAGCTAGGTGAAGCCAGCGTCAACTAGGCTTCGCGCATGACCGAAACTTTCTATGGCCCAGATTTCAACCAGCTGACCGCTCAGGATCCCGATATTGCAGCTCTGCTGCTCACCGAGTTAGAACGTCAGCGCGAGAATCTTCAACTCATTGCATCCGAGAACTTCACATCACCTGCTGTCCTTGCGGCACTTGGTTCGACGCTCTCTAATAAGTATGCCGAGGGCTATCCAGGACGTCGTTATTACGGCGGGTGCGAAGAGGTGGACAAGGTCGAGACCATCGGTATCGAACGGGCGAAGGCGCTCTTTGGTGCAGAACATGCGAATTTGCAGCCACACTCAGGTGCTAGCGCAAACGTTGCTGTCTACAAGGCATTTACTAATCCCGGAGATACCGTTCTTGCGATGTCACTGCCTCATGGCGGACATCTCACTCACGGCGCCAAGGTCAACTTCTCTGGCAAGTGGTACAACATCGTCTCTTATGGCGTTCGCCAAGATAATGAATTGATCGATTACGACGAACTTCGCGACCTGGCAATCGCTAACAAGCCAAAGATGATCTGTAGTGGTGCGACTGCTTATCCAAGTTTGATTGATTTCGAGAAAGTTCGAGCAATCTGTGATGAAGTCGGTGCAATTATGTGGGTGGATGCCGCTCACTTCATTGGACTTGTCGCAGGAAAAGCCATTCCTTCTCCTGTCCCATACGCAGATGTTGTCTCTTTCACCACACATAAAGTTCTCCGCGGACCTCGCGGCGGAATGATCTTGAGCAAGGCCGAACATGCCAAGGCACTCGATAGCGCGGTCTTCCCTGGAATGCAGGGCGGCCCAATCATGAGCGCAGTAGCTGGTAAGGCTGTTGCACTCAAAGAGTGTGCAACCCAGGAATATCAGGATTACGCCAAGAATGTCATCACAAATGCGAAGGCGCTTGCTGCCGGATTAGAAGAAGAGGGCATGCGTGCTGTCTCTGGTGGAACTCAGACACATCTTGCACTGATTGATATTCGCAGCACCGGCATCACTGGCAAGGTAGCAGATGAGCGTTGCGGCCTTTCGGGCATCACACTCAATAAGAATGCAATCCCTTATGATCCAGAAGGCGCCGGAACCACAAGTGGAATCCGCGTTGGTTCACCTGCAACTACGACGCAAGGCATGGGTGTTGCTCAGATGAGAGAGATCTCATCCCTCATTGCGCGCGCAATCAAGGATGGCGAGGATCCTACAAAGGCCGCTGCGATTCGTGCCGATGTTCATGCGCTCACAGCGCAATTTCCGGTCTATCCACGCTCGTAATTAACGAGATTACATGCGCGAATATCTCTTAACGCTGCTCTTGGCGGCAATCATCACCTTCTTACTCACACCGCTTGTGAGAAATCTGGCGATGAAATCTGGTGCCTATGTGGGCATTCGAGATCGAGATATTCATACATCCATAACGCCGCGGTGGGGTGGAGTCGCAATGTGGAGCGCCATGTCGCTCACCTTTATCATCGTGAACCACCTTCCGTTAGTTGGAAAATCTTTTGGCAGAGAAGCCCAAGGAATATTCCTTGCGGGGACTTTCATCATGATCCTCGGCATGCTCGATGATCGCTTTGATCTTGATTCGATTACGAAATTTGCTGGCCAGGCAGTTGCAGCAGGAATTCTTCTCTTACATGGAGTTCAGATTCTCTGGCTGCCGATCAATGGCATTCTCACTCTGCCGGCAAATATCGGACAGTTACTCACCGTTCTCTTTGTCATGACGGTGATCAACGCTGTGAATTTCATCGACGGGTTAGATGGCCTCGCAACCGGAGTTGTTGCAATCTGTGCAAGTGCATTCTTCGCTTTTTCCTACGTCCTTGCTGTCGTCAATGGCTTCAGCCGTGCGGGCGCACCTTCGTTGATCACTGCAGTTGTGATTGGCATGTGCCTTGGCTTCTTGCCTCACAACTTTCATCCTGCGCGAATCTTTATGGGCGACTCGGGCGCGATGCTTCTTGGCCTACTTCTCGCCGCCTCTGCGATCACACTTACTGGTCAGATTGATGTGAATGCGATTTCAGATTCGAGTTCGCGTTCGGCCTATCTTCCGCTCTTGTTGCCTTTTACGATTCTGGCGATCCCACTACTTGATTTGATCATGGCAATTGTTCGACGGTTGCGTGCCGGCCGTTCACCCTTTGCATCGGATCGACAACACCTTCATCACCGATTACTCGATCTCGGCAACTCACATCGCCGCACAACCTTCATCCTCTACTTATGGGCGGCGACCTTTGCCTACCCGACCGTGATCGCCGCCTTCGCCCCGCTTTGGATCGCTCTTCTTGTGGCAGCAGGTATCGCATCCCTTTCGGTAATACTCATCGCCGATACCGTGAGAAAAATGAGAAAAGGAAGCCCGATCCATGTCTAACCTGAGCGCCCACCCACCCAAGTCAGAGAATTCGAGTGAAGAGAAGATGTGGCGTGGGGCGCTGATCCCAGCCTTGGCTATCGCCATCATATGTGTCATTGGCTCAGTCGCCTTGCGTAAGGGGCCTGGAGCCTGGGGCTCGCTTCTGGCTAGCCTGACGGTTCTGCTCTTCTTCTCAGTCCACCTCGGAATCAGCGCCATCTCCAAGAACCTCGATCCGATCGCAACGATGGCCCTGGCCATGTTCTCCTACTTCGCAAAGGTGATGGTCATGGGAGCCTTCCTGCTCATTGTGACCAAATTTAGCTCGCCAGCGACCGTCAATCGGGCCGCATTTGCCGTCACCGCGCTCGCTATCACCGCCGCCTGGCTGGCGGGGGAGATCCGTGCATTTATGAAGCTCAAGCTCGGGCTACCATTACCCCTCCAGAAGGATAAATAAGGTTAAGTTGGGTCAATTAATGACAAGCACGGCGATTAGAGGGGGCCACCATGGCATCGAATGAAGAGGGCGCACTCTGGTCAATCCTGGGTTACCTGATCTCTGGCCTGCTCATCTGGGGCGGAATCGGTTTCGGCCTTGATCACTGGCTCAACCCGCGCCATCACTGGTTCTTATTGACCGGCTGCCTACTCGGCATGGGCGCCTCGATCTACCTCGTCTGGCTCCGTTTCGGCCGAGAATAAGCCCGCTAGATCAACCCTTTGGGTTTTGGTTTTTGAAGAACGACTAATAGGGTTACGCCGTCTTCCCACGAATATTTAAGTCTTGACCATTTTGATCAATATGTTCACTGCAAGGGAGAGTGCGTGTTCGCGTCTGATGTAGCTGGCCCAGGGTTCGTCCCGCCAAGCACCAATGACTTTAATCTGCCTCCCGTTTTTGGCGATAGCGCTTACACAACAAAACCAATTCTGCTCGTATTACTGAGCGTCGTTCTTATCTCAATCTTCTTTATTGCCGCTGCGCGTAAAGCAGCAATCGTTCCAGGCAAGCTGCAATTTGTGGGCGAATCAATCTACGCATTTGTGCGTAAAGATTTGGCTGAAGAGATTATCGGACATGGCTTCCTTCAATTTGTGCCATTCCTCTTCACGCTCTTCACCTTTGTTCTTGTAAACAACATCTTTGGAATCATTCCATTCTTGCAATTCCCAGCGATGTCACACGTTGCATTCCCTTATGTGCTCGCCGGTTTCTCATACTTCATCTTCCATGCAATTGGAATTAAGAAGCAGGGTCTTGGGAAATATCTCAAGGGCATCGCCTTCCTGCCAGGTGTTCCAAAGTTTGCATACATCTTGCTTACTCCAATTGAGATCGCGACCTATTTCTTAATTCGCCCAGTCACACTCTCACTTCGTCTCTTTGCAAATATGTTCGCCGGTCACTTGCTCTTGCTCGTCTTTATTGGCGGCGGCGACTACATGCTCCATGACAGCCACCTCTTCATGAAGATCCTCTCGCCCTTCTCCTTTGGTTTCGGTATCGCGATGACCTTCTTCGAATTTATGGTGCAGTGCCTCCAGGCCTACATCATCACCCTCCTCTCTGCCCTCTTCATTGCAGGCGCATTGGTGGATGAGCACTAAGTAAATTTCCCTACCCCTTATAAGCAACTGCTTATAAGTAAAAACGAACGAAAGGCAACAAAGATGAAAGGCACACTCAACCTGGTCGGTTATGGCCTATCTGCAATCGGACCCGCAATCGCAACTGGCTTAATCTTCGCCGCTTATATCAACGGTGTTGCACGTCAGCCTGAGGCACGTTCGGTCTTGCAGCCAATCGCATTCCTCGGCTTCGCTCTTGCTGAAGCTTTGGCGCTATTCGGCCTCGTCCTCGCATTCGTCCTCTAATACACACTCATAAGCACTTCTAGATAGGAAACAGAGATGCATTCTCGTTTTGTGGCTGAAGCGGCGCAGAGCCCACTCCTTCCAAAGCCAGCTGAGTTGATCGTCGGCGCTATCGCCTTCGCTCTCCTCTTCTTGGTCCTTCGCAAGTTCGTTACGCCAATGTTTGAAAAGGCATTTGCGGCACGTACTGAAGCGATCCAAGGTGGAATCGAAAAGGCAGAGCGCGCGCAGCTTGAAGCAGCAAAGGCACTTGAGTCGTATACCGCTCAACTCGCTGATGCTCGCGGAGAAGCTGCGAAGATTCGTGAAGAAGCTCGCGTCCAAGGTGCTGCGATCATCGAAGATCTTCGCGCACAGGCACAAGAAGAGGCTGCACGTATCTCTGCAGCAGCCCACAGTTCCATCGAAGCCGAACGTGAGAAGGCAATCTCTTCACTTCGCGCCGAAGTTGGCACTCTGGCCGTTGATCTTGCATCCAAGATCGTCGGAGAAGCACTTGAAGACCAGGTACGACAATCTCGCATTGTCGATCGCTTCTTAGAAGATCTGGAGAAGAGTAAGTAATGATCGTTCTCGGTGGTAGCTCTCGCCAAGCACTTTTGGCGCTACGTGGTGCACTCGATGAGCAGCTCAAGGGCTCCTCATCCTCAGAGTGCACTGCGCTATCAGCCGACCTCTTTAAGGCGCTCGGCGCAGTTGGATCATCTGTGGGATTGCGTCGTGCACTCACTGATCCGGCTCGCGATCACGCATCAAAGAGCGCGCTCATCACTGATCTCTTCGGATCACAGATCGGCGCAAAGGCAGTATCACTTCTCGTGACTGCCGCTTCATACCGTTGGTCATCCTCATCTGAGATTGCTGATGCAATCGAACAGATTGCCGTAGAAGCCGAGGCGACTGCTGCAAATGGTGAGGGTTCACTTGACCGCGTCGAAGAAGAACTCTTCCTCTTCTCACGGCTCATCGTCACAAGCAATGATCTTCGCTTGGCGCTCAATGATCGTGCAGATTCCACCGATCGCAAGGTCGCACTCATCGACTCAATCTTTGCCACAAAGGCAGCTCCATCGACCGTTCGCTTACTTGAAGCGCTCGTTGGCGGCACCCGTGGCCGGAGCATCGAAGCCGCACTCGCAGCTTTCGCTCATGCAGTTTCAGCTCGCCGCAACCGCCTCGTCGCGATCGTGCGCAGCGTTCTAGCTCTTACCCCAACCCAGTCCGAGAAGCTTGCAGCTTCTTTGACGAAGCAAGTGGGACAACCCGTTCACATCAATACTGAGATCGATCCATCAGTTCTTGGCGGAATCGAAGTTCGCTTCGCCGACGAGATCATCGATGGCACGATGAGCAACCGTTTGGCAGAAGCGAGCAGAGCGCTCGCAGTTTAAAAATAGATTTCGATACTCGACCAAGAAGAGTATCGACTAGCTAGAGAGACAGAGGGAATACATCATGGCGGAGCTAACAATTCGTCCCGAAGAGATTCGCGACGCACTTGCAAAGCACGTTGCTTCTTATAACCCAGGAGCTGCTGCACGAGATGAGATCGGCACAGTAACCGAGGCAGGCGACGGTATCGCTCGTGTTGAAGGCCTACCTTCAACGATGACCAATGAACTTTTGAAGTTTGAGAACGGAACGTTGGGTCTGGCACTCAACCTCGACGTTCGTGAGATCGGTGTCGTTATCTTGGGCGAATTCACCGGTATCGAAGAAGGAACAACTGTCCGCCGCACTGGAGAAATTCTCTCTGTTCCAGTTGGCGATGCATTCTTGGGTCGCGTCGTTGACGCACTTGGTCGACCAATCGATGGCAAGGGTGAGATCAAAGCTGAGACCACTCGCGCACTTGAAGTACAGGCGCCATCAGTAGTTCAGCGCCAACCTGTAAAAGAGCCAATGCAGACTGGTATCAAGGCGATCGATGCGATGACCGCTATCGGCCGCGGCCAGCGTCAGCTCATCATCGGTGACCGTCAGACCGGTAAGACTGCGATTGCGATCGATACCATCATCAACCAGCGCGATAACTGGAAGAGTGGCGATCCGAAGAAGCAGGTTAAGTGCATCTACGTAGCTATTGGTCAGAAGGGTTCAACGATTGCATCTGTTAAGGGCGCACTCGAAGCAGCTGGCGCAATGGAGTACACAACAATCGTTGCAGCACCTGCATCTGATCCAGCAGGCTTCAAGTACCTCGCTCCATACACTGGCTCCTCAATCGGCCAGCACTGGATGTACAACGGCCAACACGTTTTGATTATCTTTGATGATCTCTCAAAGCAGGCTGAGGCATATCGCTCAGTCTCCTTGCTCCTTCGTCGTCCACCAGGTCGCGAGGCTTACCCAGGCGATGTCTTCTACTTGCACTCACGTCTGCTCGAGCGTTGCGCAAAGCTTTCAGATGAGCTCGGTGGCGGTTCAATGACTGGCTTGCCAATCATTGAGACCAAGGGAAATGACGTCTCTGCATTTATTCCAACAAACGTTATCTCGATTACTGACGGCCAGTGCTTCCTTGAGACTGACTTGTTCAACGCTGGCGTTCGTCCAGCGATCAACGTAGGTATCTCGGTATCTCGCGTTGGTGGTTCTGCTCAGACAAAGGCGATCAAGAAGATTGCTGGACGTCTCCGTCTTGATCTTGCTCAGTACCGTGAACTCGAAGCCTTCGCAGCATTCGGTTCTGACCTGGATGCAGCTTCAAAGGCACAACTCGAGCGCGGAGCTCGCATGGTCGAACTCTTGAAGCAGGGTCAATACTCACCTTATTCAGTCGAGCGTCAAGCAGCATCAATCTGGGCCGGAACAACAGGCAAGATGGATTCAATTCCAGTTGCTGATATCCGTCGCTTTGAATCAGAGTTCCTTGATTTCATCGCACGTGAGCGCGCTTCGATCTTTGAAGTGATCTCATCGACTCGCGAACTCTCCGATGACACTGTTTCAGCTCTTGAAGAAGCGATCACAACCTTCAAGACTCAATTCCAGTCCTCAGAGGTGAAGTAGTAACTCATGGGTGCCCAACTACGCGTCTATCGCCGCCGAATGCGTTCGGTCAAGGCGACGAAGAAGATCACGAAGGCTATGGAGTTAATCTCTGCCTCTCGTATCGTCAAGGCGCAACAACGCGTGAACGCTTCATCGCCATATGCGAATGAGCTAACGAGCGCAGTCACTGCGGTGGCAACCTTCTCCAAGGTTGATCATCCGCTCACGACTGCATCGGCATCACCGCGACGCGCAGCAGTACTTGTTATCACCGCTGACCGCGGAATGGCTGGCGCATATTCGAATGCTGCGATCAAGGAAGGCGATCTCGTGATGGCCGCACTTGCAGCACGCGGAATCACAGCAGATGCTTACTTGGTTGGTCGCAAGGCGGTGAACTACTTCAAGTTCCGTAATCGCGCGATTGCAGGTTCGTGGACTGGTTTCTCAGATAACCCACAATTTGCTCATGCCCGCGAAGTCTCAGCCGCATTGATCGAAGCATTTCTTGCCGAGAACGAATCAGCTGACGAACTTCACATTATTTACACCCAGTTCAAATCGATGATCACGCAGACACCAGTCACCAACCAGGTTCTGCCACTTCAGACCGAAGCTGCCCCAGAAGGCTTGCTTCCACAATATGAATTCGAGCCAGATGCATCTGAGGTGCTCAACGCACTTCTTCCTCGTTATGTCGAAGCTCGAGTCTTTAACGCGATGTTGCAATCAGCTGCTTCCGAGCATGCTGCCCGCCGTCGTGCAATGAAGTCAGCAACGGATAACGCTGACGAACTCATCAAGTCACTTACCCGATTGGCCAACGCGGCTCGTCAGGCAGAAATCACGCAAGAGATCAGTGAAATTGTTGGCGGAGCAGATGCTCTTGCCTCAGCTAGCGCAGGGAGCGAATAATGACATCAGCTACAGCAACCAAGAATGGCCGCGTTGCTCGCGTTATCGGACCAGTTGTGGACATTGAGTTCCCATCTGATGCGATGCCAGCGATCTTCAATGCCCTCCATGTTGAGGTCGAGCTCTCGGGCACTACCCGTACGCTGACTCTCGAAGTAGCGCAGCACATCGGCGATAACCTCGTCCGTGCGATCTCGATGCAGCCAACCGACGGCATGGTCCGCGGTGCATCTGTAGCCGACACCGGCGCTCCGATCTCAGTCCCAGTCGGTGATGTCACGAAGGGTCACGTCTTCAACACACTCGGTGAGTCACTCGATGTTCCAACATCATCACTTGATATTAAAGAGCGTTGGCCAATCCACCGTACCGCGCCAGCATTCGATCAGCTCGAGTCAAAGACCGAGATGTTTGAGACAGGTATCAAGGTTATTGACCTCCTCACACCTTATGTAAAGGGTGGAAAGATCGGCCTCTTTGGTGGCGCCGGTGTTGGTAAGACCGTTCTTATTCAGGAGATGATCTATCGCGTAGCTGAGAACTTCGGTGGCGTATCTGTATTCGCCGGTGTTGGTGAGCGTACTCGTGAAGGTAACGATCTCTTCCTCGAAATGACAGAGACTGGCGTTATCAATAAGACTGCACTGGTCTTCGGTCAAATGGATGAGCCACCTGGGACGCGTCTTCGCGTAGCTCTCTCAGCGCTCACTATGGCTGAGTACTTCCGTGACGTGCAGAACCAAGATGTATTGCTCTTCATCGACAATATCTTCCGCTTTACTCAGGCAGGTTCTGAGGTATCAACACTTCTTGGCCGTATGCCATCTGCTGTGGGATACCAGCCAACCCTTGCTGATGAGATGGGCCAATTGCAGGAGCGCATTACCTCTACCCGCGGTCACTCGATCACATCGATGCAGGCGATCTATGTCCCTGCTGATGACATCACCGACCCAGCTCCACATACAACCTTCGCCCACTTGGATGCGACAACTGTGTTGTCTCGTCCGATCTCAGAGCTTGGTATCTACCCAGCGGTGGATCCACTCGACTCAACATCACGTATCTTGGATCCACGCTATATCGGCGAGCATCACTTCCGTGTTGCGAACCGCATCAAGCAGATCTTGCAGCGTTACAAGGATCTCCAGGACATCATTGCGATCTTGGGTATCGATGAACTCTCTGAAGAAGACCGTATCTTGGTAGGACGTGCTCGTCGTATCCAACGCTTCCTCTCACAGAACACCTTCGTTGCAAAGGTCTTCACAGGTATCGATGGTTCATTCGTTCCACTCAAGGACACAATCGAAGCCTTCGAAGCACTTGCTGATGGAAAGTATGACCATGTTCCAGAGCAGGCATTCTTCATGTGTGGCGGCCTCGACGATGTCGAGCGCAAAGCTGCAGAACTTGCTGCATCGGTAAAGGCATAACTCGTGGCCTCTGCCAATCTAACCGTTGAAGTTGTTTCGCCCGAAAAGCGCGTCTGGTCGGGCGAGGCAACAATGGTTTCAGCACGCACCCTCGAAGGTGACATTGGAATCTTGCCGGACCATGCCCCACTACTTGGCGTCTTGGTCGATGGTACAGTCTCAATCAAGGCAAGTGATGGCTCGACTCATGATTTCCAGATGAGTGGCGGCTTTATCTCAGTATCAAAAAATCGCGTATCAGTATTAGGGGAGAGCGCTTAACTTAAGCTCTTACGAGGTTCTACCTCTTCGCTGGGATCCTCACGCGCAAGGTATAGCCTCTATCTACTTCGCTCTCAATCTCTTTCACGCCATCTAGGATCGAACACCAAGCATCGATGATGACAGAACCCGCGCCAGGCTTTGGATTGTATGCGCCTGGTCCATTATCGGAAATCTCCAGAAGATATGTATCAGAGTCTGACTTCTGAATCCTTATCATCACTTTTGAGGCAGGCCCGTGGGTAATGGCATTGATGATGCCTTGTTCGATGATGCGATAGATACCAAGGGTGAGTTCTTCACCGCACTCATTCACATCGACATCAATGAGGATCTGATATTCGACGCCTGATTGATATTGCTCGCAGAGTGTTTCGATTGCCCCTTTCAGTCCTTCTGCCTCTAGGTTTGGCGTGAGGATCTGTGAGACCAGTTTGAGATCGATAGCGCGAATCTTCTCCAACCGTGAGATGGCCGGATGCAGTGATTCTTGAACCTCTGCGCCATGGAGAGCGCCGACCTTTTGAAGCTTAACATTTACTAATGTGATCTCGGCTTGCACTCGATCATGAATATAGCGAGCAGCTTGATCTCGAATCTCCTCATCAGATTCAACTAAGGTGCGATATTTACCCTCAAGAGACTCATTTAAATCGTTGACGGTCTTTAACCGTGCCTTAAGTGATCGTAAATTTCGATGAGTAAGAGCAACAAACAACACAGTAAACAAGAGTCGAGTGGCAAAGAGAGCGGGGGTATCGTTGGGGCCCCATGCGCGAATCAGAGGTTCTGGCTTATGCGCATTGGAAATGGCGATCGCCAATGAAACCCCTAACATTCCAATCACAAGCTCGATGAGGTATCTGGCCAAGGAGACTGCCCTACCCCTCCGAGTTAAATGGAGGATGCGAAAGATTGCTGTTACGAATATCGCCAATAGTAGATTTTCACTCAGGGAGATGAGAATAAAGTGCGTCCGTACCAATCCCGCCGTCATTGAGTAAGAGATAACTCTGCTTTGAGCGCTATAGAGCGCGATTACCGCAGCAAAAATGAAGGAATAGTTGTAGTCGTAGGGACCTAGCCACTCTTTGAAGCGCTGCCAGCGAGAGGAGGTCATTAACTCTTCACAATCTCCAGATACTTTAAGATCGCCTGAGTCTTGAGATCATCTCCGCCTTGGGCATTAGGGAGCAAGACTGAGTAGGCACGAGATAATTCTTTGCGAACATAGGCATAACTAATATCGAGCTTCTCAGCGATCTCTTGAATGGTGATTCCCTGGGCGGCTAAAGCAATGATCGAACGCTGACGTGGCGTGAGGGCAAAGTAGAGGTTGGTCTCGCCTTCTTGTGTAGTGCTTGTTTGGGAGATGAACTCCTCCCAATTCCCTTTTCCATTCGCCGTGGCTTTGATGATCTGCACATAATCTGCGCTACCCATCTCACCACTTTTTTCAAAGAATGACCATCCAGAACGCATCGCTGGAGGAACTCGGTTCACCATCTTGCGCACGTTGAACTGCGAGTAGACGACGATTCCGATGTATTCGTTAATAGATCGAAGCGCGATGCCAAGTTCGATGCCATTGAGCCCATCGCTATCAAGACCAAAATCGATAAGAGCAACATCCGCCTTGCGAACCAGCGCCCGGTCGAGCGCCTCGTCGGCATTGGAGAAGGTGCCGATCACTTCGAGTTCGGATCTAGCGGAGAGTGATTCCCCCAAGAATTGACGCAACGCTGGATCATTTTCGATATAGATGACTCGAGTTGATCGCATATCTAACTCTCTCATGAGGGGAAGGATAGTCGGGGGAGATGTGTCACAGTTGTTACATTATTTTTTGAGAGGCTAGCCCACTTTATTCACATAAACCTTCTGGTTGTGACCATATTCGAGGAGGTAACTCTGGCAAAAATATTCTTTGCGCATGAGCCAACTCTCCCTTGTATCTGGTCGCACGATCTCGAAGATCTCCAAGATTCTCGTTCTCTCACTTTTGGCATCCTTGCTCACGGTCGCATTTGGTGCGATACAAGTTGCTGCTCCATTGCCGGCCCAGGCGGCCGTCACAAATGGAAGTATCGCCTTTGACGGCTCTACTGTTGTAAGTTATTCAGCTTCACCAATTGGAACAAACGGCACATCCAATGCAACCATCGAATTCTGGATCAAACCTCAAGCAAGTCAAGGCACAGGTTGTTGCAATCGAATTCTTTCACAGACATTTGGATTTGGAGATGCATCCAACCCGATCATTCTTCGCTACGGCGGTGGAGGATACTTCTTCCTAACTGTTGCTAATAAGTCCGTCACGACCTATACCGTCCCTACTCCTGGTGCCTGGAGCCACATAGCTATCGTAGATAAATTGGGAACTTGGCAACTCTTCATCAATGGCGTTTCTATCGAGACAATTGCGGCTGCCACGATTGGCACCTCTACCAATCTCTCAAATAGTAATTTCACTCTCGGCGGAGATGTTAGCGGAGAGAAATTTAACGGTTCGATAAGCAACTTCCGATATGTGAATGGTTCAGCTCTCTACTGGACGAACAATTTCACACCTCCAACTGCGCCTCTCACAGCCATTTCCGGGACACAGCTCCTTCTCAATACAAACTATGATGGAACGCAAGCAACTGCGCTGGCTGATAGCTCTGGAAATAACGCAACTCCAACAATGAGCGGTGGAACAGGTATTACTGCTTCAAACAGCTGGCCCACTACGCCTCAGAACATTTCATTTAGTCAGACCGCATACAGTCTTGCTTATGGCAGCACTCAGCAATTAACTCTCAATGGGGTCTTAAGTACTGGCGCAAAGAGTTATAGCGCAGGCTCATCCACTGCTTGTACCGTCAGCGCAACTGGATTAGTCACGGTCACTTCTGGGTCTGGAACATGTTCAATCTCAGGCAGCGTTGCAGCAGACTCCACCTATTCTTTGGCAACGACAGGGACTCCGGTCACGGTGACTGTTTCGCCAGCAGCTCAAGCGACACTTACCGCGTCAGCGTCAATCACAAGCAGTTCGTGGAGCGGATCCGCCTACACCGCCGTACCGAGTTTCAGTACTTCTGGGGGATCGGGCACTGGTGCGGTCACCTATACGGTTGCCTCTGGTACTGCTACGGGCTGCTCATTGAACAGTAACGCTGCAAATGCGACTCTTACCGCCTCTTCACCAGGTACATGTACTGTCACCGCCACAAAAGCAGCGACAACTCTCTATACCTCAACGACCGCCACGCTGACCTTCACCTTCTCCAAATCAGCCAGCACAATAGGCCTCACTCTCGCTCAATCGAGCATTGCATATGGAACTCAAAATACGTTGACCGCCACCGTCTACGCCTCGTCAGCTACCGGATCTGTCTCTTTTCAGAGTAATGGCATCCCAATCTCGGCCTGTTCTAGCGTCGCCATTTCTTCTGGTCAGGCACTGTGTTCGACATGGGTCCCGAATGCTGGGACATATTCCTATTTAACCGCTGTCTACTCGGGAGATTCGAATAACGTAACTTCAACCTCTTCATCCACTTCGCTCACGGTTTCAAAAGCGACCCTAACGGTCGCGCCAGATGCAAAGTCAGTCTCATTCGGTTCTGCTGCCCCGGCCTATACCTTTACCTATCAAGGATTCGTGAATGGTGAAAGCGCAGGTTCGACCTCGTTTACCACAGGGTTGACCCCGCCAACCTGCACAAGTAGCAACCCTGTCTATTCGACGACGACTTCTGTCTCAATCTCTCCCACCATTTCTTGCTCTGGTGGTACGTCAACAAACTACTCCTTTATTACAACAGCTACATCGGCGCTCACAGTCACTCAAGCAGCCTCCACAGTCTCCCTGACCCCAAGCACTAATAGCCCTGTTTACGGTTCAAGCTTCACACTCACCGCCACATCTTCGACTCCTGCAAATGTTGTCTTCAATGCAGGTGGTTCACCAATTTCTGGGTGTGCCTCTGTCGCAACGACTACCGTTTCGCCATACACCGCGACCTGTACCTGGGTGATGACATCTTTGGCGACTACGCAATACACAGCAGTTTCGACGCCAACAAATACCAACTTTGCTTCTCAGGCTTCAAATACTATTGGCATTACTGCTGGAAAAGCAGCGATCACAATCACCCCGACATCGAATCAAAGCAAGACCTACGGGACTGCTGATCCAGCACTTACATACGCGATTACCTCGGGCGCCCTCATCGGTGCTGACACTCTCTCAGGATCACTCACGTATACGAGTGCAGGCCTTAATACCGCTGTTGGAAGTTATGCGATTCTGATAGGCACTTTGGCAAATTCAAATTACACAATCACACTTGCTTCGGTGAATTTCACAATCACCGGCGCATCTCAGGGTGCAATCTCATTGTCCACTACTTCTGCGACGTGGTCAGCGACCCAGAAGACTATAGCTCTCAGTGGTACTGGCGGATCAGGTACTGGTGCATATACATATGCATTAGATGCGCCTAACTCAGCCGCTGGATGTTCGGTCGCAAGCTCGACACTGACGTACACGACAGCCGGTACTTGTAGCGTTTCAGTCACACGTGCGGCGAGTGGCAACTACGCAGCAGTCACTTCACCAGTCTCCGTTGCGATCTCGAAGGCCTCTCAGACGATTACATTCACTCAGATCGCATCCCAAGTCTTCTCCGTCTCAACTTTAACGGCCAGTGCGACCGCGAGTTCATCTCTCACACCAGTCGCCTTTACTTCGACTACGACATCTGTTTGTACAGTCTCTGGCTCGACGATCACAATGGTCTCTGCAGGCACATGTACTTTGAGCGCCGATCAAAGTGGAAATACAAATTACCTGGCAGCGACTACGGCTTCAATGAGCTTTACAATCACCGCAGGAAGCCAGGGTGGATTTACCCTTTCGCAGCAGGCATCTAGCGCCAATAGTTTGAGCGCGACCCCGAATCTCTCTACTTCGGGGGGATCAGGAACTGGCGCAGTCACGTATTCAACGAGCAACGGAACAGCGACTGGCTGTCAGTTGTCATCGACCACCTCAGCATCTGCGACGCTGAGCGCATCTACTCCAGGTACCTGTCTCATCACAGCGACTAAGGCGGCCGATAGTGCCTATAGCTCCGCTACCTCAACCGCGCTTACTTTCACCTTCAACGGCAATCCAGCGAACGCTCCTATCAACCTCAGCGCAACACCATCCAGTGGATCTGCGGCTCTTACGTGGACGCATGTAGATACAACGGGCGCATCAGCCATCTCAACATTTAGCGTCCAGTATGCAGCTAATGCTGGCGCTTGGCAGACCTTTACCCATACCGCTTCGACGCTTGATTCAATTACGGTAACAGGTCTGACCAATGGCACAACCTATTCATTCCGTGTTGCAGCAGTTACAAATGCCGGGGCTGGCACATACTCTTCAACAGTGACAGCAAAGCCCCTTGGCTTAGCTTTCACACCAGTATTTGGAACCCCCACTTCGACAGCAGATGGCTTCACAGTAAATATCACGAACTGGAACCCTGCCTTTGTCTGGGGTAATGCTCAGGTCACAAGCGGATCAGGAACTGTAACGGTGGGGACTGGTGCAAACTCGATCCTTCCTATGACTGTCACAGGTATGACACCAGGGTCCTTGGCAACAATCTCCATTACCGCTTCACAGACTAGTTACTCGGATGGCACCGCATACCAATCGGGTAGCGCATTGAAGGCGGCTCTCATTCCAGTAACGACGGGATTAGTGACGAGCACAAGTGGAATCACTGCGACAATCTCAAACTTCGACTCTTTATTCACGTGGAGCGCTTCCGCGACATCTGGCGCAGCAGCAGTCAGTGCATCTGGAGCTGTTGCCGTCACCGGTGTTAATCCGCTGACGACACTTACGCTCACAATTACCTCGACTCGGTCAGGTTATGCCAGTGGAGTTGAAACGAGAACAGCGACAACTTTGCAGCTCCTTCGTATCTTCTACGATGGAAACGGTAATACGGGCGGTTCGGCGCCAACTGATGCCACGACCTACCAATCCGGTGCAACAGGCACGGTTCTTGGAAATACTGGCTCGCTCACAAAGTCGGGTTATACCTTCATAGGTTGGACGTTAAATTCAGCGAACACTGGCCAGGTTTATTCTGCAGGAAATATCTATTCGTTGGGACTGGTTGGTATCACGCTCTACGCCAAGTGGACAGCTATTCCTTATACCGTCACCTATCAAAGTACAGATGCAACCTCTGGAGTGGCGCCACTTGATCAGAACGCCCAAGGCATTCAGAACATCTACAACATAGGCCAGAACGCGCCGATTCTTGCCAACTCATCCTTGGTTCGCACTGGTTACTCCTTTGGCGGCTGGGCAGATAACTACCCCCGTACCGGAACCATCTATCAAAGCGGTGGAATCTATCCAATAACCACAAATAACGTAGCGCTCTATCCAATTTGGACTCCTAACACCTACACGGTCACCTATAACGTCAACAGTGCGGCCGGATCTCCAAGCAACAGTTCTGACTCTTACACAACAGCATCAACTGCGATCACATTGCCAACAGTTGGCACGATGGCAAAGACGGGTTACGCATTCACTGGGTGGGGCCGCACTGCGGTCTCAACTCCGATTACCGGGACGTTGACTGTTACTACCGACACCACGCTCTATGCCCAATGGACACTGCAAAGTTATGCCGTGACCTACCTGCCAGGCACCTTTGGCACAGGTACTGTTCCAACCCAAGCAAGCGTTGCCTATGGTTCAAGCTTCACACTTGCCTCACCAACTGGCCTCACGGGCACCGATGGCACGAACTCTTACGCATTCGTTGCATGGAGTGATGGCAGCGGCACAACATTTGCACCTGGGAAGACTCTACTTATGGGTGCTGCTCCTCTCACTTTGACTGGGTTGTGGACGCGGATCTATAACGTCACATATTCCTTTAACGGTGGATCAGTCTCGACTCCGATCGCTGATCAACAGAAGATTAGCGGTGAAACCATCACTGTCACTTCAGAGATTCCGACTCGTACTGGTTATACCTTCACAAATTGGCTCGATCAATCATCGCTCTCAGCGGTTGCAGGGGATTCATATACTGTTTCCGATACCCATTACTTGATCTACGCCCAATGGAGTGCGATCTCTTATTCAGTCAGGTATGACACATCAGGTGGAAGCACTGTGCCTGCTGAACCAAGCCATACGATTGGTGAAATTTTCACAACTGCAACACTTCCAACAAAGAATGGTTATGACTTTGCCGGATGGAGTGATGGAGTAACGACTTATGCAGCCGGATCGCCATACCAAGTTGGGGCAGCCAATGTCTCACTTATCGCGCTCTGGACTCCTCAGGTCTACGACGTAAGTTACGACTTCAATGGTGGATTTGGATCAGCAATATCTCCAACGCACTACACCTTTGCGACACCTGCCATCACACTGCCAACCTCTGGGCCAACCCGTCCAGATTTCACCTTTAGCGGATGGTCAACGAGCACAACCGGAGCAGGTGTTGGGGCAACCTTTACCCCAAGCTCTTCAATCACTCTCCATGCTGTTTGGGTCTCATCTGTCTACCGTCTGATCTTTGATGCAGGTAGTGGTTTCACCGATACCTCGACCGCAAAGGTGACGATCGGCCAATCGCTGACGCTTCCAACAGGCACTCGGACAAATTACAACTTGGCGGGATGGTCAACCCAGCAAAGTGGTGGGACGCTCGTTTCCGGCACGTACACACCGACTGCAGATGCCACGATGTATGCGCAGTGGACTCTGAAGGTCTATGTAGTGACATTCAATGGCAATGGCGGAACCGCATCAACAGGAAGCGCCTCGATGACTGCGGGCACAACATCACCTGTCACTCTGACGACGGCGGCCAGGTCAAATTACGTCTTCAATGGTTGGTACTCAGATCCACAGTCGGGCTATCTCTTAGGTGATGCCGGCTCGAGTTATCTCCCAACAAACTCCATCACTGCCTATGCGCACTGGATTCAAGCATCTCTTGCTGGCATGGGTGCGGCAACACAGATCGCACAAGTTACCGTCCATGCCGGGTATGAGAACTCATTCACAGCTGGCAGTAATGGCAGCACAGTCGCCCTCTACTATCCAGCAGATTCTTTGCCTGATGGTTCCATCATCACGGCTTACCTGGAGAACTCGACAACGCGAGCCAGTACCCTAATCACAACGCCATCGAACTTGATTCTCTCTCTGATTGTGGCATGGGTTGCACCAGATGGAACCGTCCCTACCACTGCTACCGGTAAGCCGATTACGTTGACAATCTCTAACCCCAACATCACAGCAGGATCCAAGGTCTACGGGTATCTCAGCGGTGTGATGACCTATCTTGGTATGGCAGCTGTTGATGGTTCTGCCGTCATAACAATCTCTCAAGACCCAGTTCTTGTTGTTGCTATCACAACCCCGGATGCACCAACTGGTGTGACAACTGTCCTCAACGGATCTACCGGAGCGACCATCTCGTGGAGCGCTCCTGCGGCATCAGGTGGGTCAGCAATCACAAGTTATGTTGTAACTTCAAGTAGTGGTCAGAGTTGCACAACCACGACCACATCCTGTTCGATTACGGGATTGACAGCTGGAAGCAATTACACATTCACTGTTGTCGCAACCAACTCGCTGGGTACCAGTTCGGTAAGCACGGCATCTTCTTCGCTGACGATTACCCCGCCCGTTGTAGTCGTCGATAATTCAGCAGCTATCGCAGCGGCTGCAGCCCAAGCGGCCGCCGATGCAGCCGCCCAAGCAGCGGCAGTGAAGGCTGCTCAAGAAGCAGCAAAGGTACTTGCAGATAAGCAGACCGCCGATGCAGCAGCAAAGGTACTTGCAGATAAGCAGGCCGCCGATGCAGCCGCTAAGGCACTTGCCGATAAGCAGGCCGCCGAAGCTGCAGCGAAAATCCTTGCTGACCAAGAGGCTGCTGCTCTTAAGGCGGCCCAAGAGAAGATGGCAGCTGATGCGAAGGCTCTGGCTGATGCAAAGGCAGCCGCTGATGCCGCTGCAGTGAAAGCGGCACAGGATGCGGCAGATGCTTCGGCTAAGGCAGCAGCAGAGTTGCAGGCAGCAAAGGATGCAGCAGCTGCGCAAGCAGCAGCGGCAGCCTTAATCAAGCCGGCAGTGACGCTCTACTCGGTCACTCCAAAACTCACGCTGAGCGCCTATGGCACTGCATATCTGCAGAAATATGTTCGATCACTGAAGAACGGTGCAACCGTCACCTGTGTCGGCTATATCTATAAGAAGGGCACCACACTCGCAAAGGCAACAGCTCTTGCCAAGAGTCAAGCCACCGCTGTCTGCGCACTGATTAAGAAGAGTAATAAGACTCTCAAGACAACGATCTCACTTCTGGATTCATCCAAGGCCCCTAAGGCTGCGGTGGGGTCAAAGTGGGTTGCGGTGAGCTATCGGATCGATAGCTTTAAAGCTAGGGGTTAATAGGGGTTAATAGGGGTTAGCCCACAGGCAAACTCGTACCTTCTTCACTAACCTCATCAGAAGTTTAATTATAAAAGGAGACCTTAACCATGTGGATCTATAGCTCTATCGTTGAAAAGCTGACACGAAATTCATTTGCGGCAGTAGAGAGACATAATTATGAAGAGGTATTGAAGGGCGTTGCCGCCAAGAATCTCACTCATCGCTTTGCTGGCCCAAACTCCCTCGGGGGAGTACGCCACGATAAAGAGGCTTTGGGACGCTGGTTTAGAAGAGTGGGAACTGTATTACCTCACTTAAAGTTTGAGGTTACCTATGTTGTGGAAGCTAAAGCACCACAAATCCAGAGTTGATCACCAGACTTGCACGGCTCGCTCTCTTCTCGATCCTCTCCACCTTCCTCATCTCTCTGACTTCATCGCCCGCTTTCGCCGCACCGGGTAGCCTCGATCTGACCTTTGGAAGCAGCGGCTTCTCGGCAAGTTCTGTGGGTTCGAGAAATATCATCTCTTCAATTGCACTCGATAGTTCGGGGCGCATTCTTGCTGGTGGTTCGGCTGTTTTGGGAGCAAACTTCACCTTCTCTCTCGCTCGATATAGCGAGACCGGCACACTCGATACATCCTTTGGCACATCAGGTTTCACAAATACCGCCATCGGTACCTATGACCAGATCACCTCGATCACGGTCGATAGCTCTGGGCGAATTCTTGCTGCAGGCAGCGCCACGATTGGTGGTTCGCTCTATTTTGTTCTGGCGAGATATCTCACCACTGGCTCACTCGATACATTCTTTGGATCGGGCGGGACGACGAAGATTGGAGTGAGTTCACGAGATTTTGTCCCAGCAATCACTCTCGATCGATCCGGTCGGATCTTGGCGAGCGGTTACTCTCTAAGCAGCGGAGCGCATTTCCGACTCGCTCGATTCCTCGATTCAGGAGCGATTGATACAACCTTTGGGGTGACAGGTTTTGTGGCGACTGGCGCACAATTTCGTGCGGTGACAGTGGCTGCCGATGGAACTATCTTCGCGGCAGGCACATCGGCCACTCCCAATGGCCGCTTTATCCTCTCGAAATACTCTGCTGATGGGATTCTCGATACCTCATTTGCGACCGCAGGTTCTACCTCGGTGACCCCCGGAACAAGTGATCAGATTTATTCACTTGCTATAGATATCAGCGGCCGCATCGTCGTTGGCGGTAGCGCAACAGTCGGTGGATCGATGCGCTTTGCGCTGGGACGATTTCTCGCAACGGGTGAGCTTGATAGTTCATTCGGAACTGCTGGCTTCAATACGATCACTAGCGGGACAAGTGATTCCATCGCGTCGATTACTATCGAAAGCTCGGGCAGAATATTCATGGGCGGCCAAAGTACTATCAATGGCTCGCATCGGTTAACGGTGGCCGCCTATCTGCCAACAGGAGTTCTAGACACCTCTTTTGGAAATTCTGGCTTTACCACCGAAACGAGTGGAACAACCGATTATCTCAATTCGATTCTTCTCGACCCAACTGGAAGATTGGTTGCCGGGGGAAGTTCGGTGATCGCCGGAAAGCAATCCTTTATTCTGGCTCGATATCTCACCCGCTATCTCTCGCAATCTGCTCTCTCAATCGCCACAACCTCGGGTGCTTATGGAACCCCGTTAGCACTTTCAACAATAGGTGGGAGTGGAACTGGCGCTCTGACTTACTCCACCTCCACGCCTGGGTGCTCGATTTCAAGCGATGCAATCTTGACCGAGACTGGGACGCTCTCGTGCACCGTTACCGCCTTAAAGGCAGCAGATGCTACGTATTCAGAGATCACGAGCCCCCCAACAGTAATCACCTTGGCGAAGGCGATTTTGATGATCAGCCCATCCGACACCTCGACCGTTTACGGCACACCCGTTCGGTATGAATTCTCCTACCAAGGATTTGTCAATGGTGATTCAGCCACTGCTACATCATTCACTACTGGATTAATCCCACCCACCTGCGGGATTTCTGAGACGGCAACTGCAACCGTTGCTAACTCACCACTCACCATTACCTGTAGCGGTGGATCCTCAGCCTTGTATACCTTTGCCTATTCGCGAACTGCGCACCTGACAATAAATCCGGCGCCTACAACCGTTGTGGTTCCGCAAGTTGTTGTTCCACCCGTTGTAGTGCCACCCGTTGTAGTGCCACCCGTTGTAGTGCCACCCGTTGTAGTGCCGCCAGTTGTTGTACCACCGGTTGTAGTGCCACCGGTTGTAGTGCCACCGGTGATTATCATTCCGCCACTCTTGATTCCTCCAGATGTAGTGCCGCGAGAAATCTTGGCCCCTGCTAAAAGCCGCCCAAGCACGGCCCTCACTGTCATTGATTTCAAAACTCGCAGCGCATTCTTGGCGGCACAGCGCCAGCTCTTGATTGCACAAGCTGCCGCACGCGCAGCAAAGGCTCGAGAGCTCCAGATACTCCAGATGATCACATCATCTCAGGGTGCGAAGTCGAAGAGCGCTTGTGATGCAGTGAACTCACTGCTCAAGAAATTAAAGATTTAAGATGAAACTCTTACTCTCTCGACCTTACAAAGTGTGAAGGTTAAACCCTCGTGACATCGGCACCAAGGCTACGCAAGTCCTCAGCGAAATCTGGATATCCGCGATCGATGTGGAAACCATCTTCAACAACGGTGATGCCCTCGCTCACGAGCCCAGCCAGAACCAGTGCGGCTCCTGCGCGGATATCTGTAGCAAGTACAGGAGCGCCAGAGAGTTGAGGTAGGCCATTGACCGCAGCATGATGGCCATCGACAGTGATAGTTGCACCCAGGCGCTTGAGCTCATTGACGAACATAAATCTGCCTTCGAAGACATTCTCGGTGACAAGTGCATGTCCTTGGGCGATGGCATTCATGCAGATCGCCATTGGCTGTAGATCAGTGGGAAATCCCGGGTAAGGCAGAGTCGCAACATCTACTGCAGAGGGCCTGCGGTCCATCTTTACGCGCAAGCCGCCCGGGGTAGTCGTGATGACTGCGCCTGCTGCCACCAATTTATCTAACGGGATCTCAAGATGATCGGGACGGCCACCCATGATGGTGATATCACCCTGTGTCATCACCGCGGCGAAGGCCCAGGTACCTGTAACGATTCGATCAGGAAGCGTGGCATGTGTTGCGGGGGAGAGGCGATCCACGCCATCGATGGTGATGGTGGATGTTCCCAAGCCTTCGATCTTCGCACCCATCGTGATTAAGTACTCACCAATATCTGCAATATCAGGTTCACGAGCAGCGTTAGCGATTACCGTGCGACCCTTTGCAAGTACTGCAGCGGTCATAATGTTCTCGGTCGCACCAACGCTTGGGAATTCCAATTCAATAGTTGCGCCCGTGAGTCCATCTGGCGCCTTCGCTAATACATAACCATGTTCGGAGTGAACTTCTGCGCCGAGCGCCTGAAGGCCTTGGATATGAAAATCTAAACCACGAGATCCAATTGCATCCCCACCGGGCAGCGCAACATCGGCTGCGCCAACTCGAGCGATCAGTGGTCCAAGGACATTGATCGAGGCGCGCATCTTGCGAACCAAGTCGTAGTCGGCTTTATGACCTGGGGTTTCTGGGACATCGATGGTCAGTGAATGAGCTGAAGTGTCATGTTCTACTGTGCAACCAAGACGCTCGAGGAGTTCGGACATGATCTCAACATCGGCAATGTGGGGCACATTGAGAAGCGTGTTCTTGCCAGGTGCGAGCAATGATGCCGCCATCAATTTAAGCGCCGAATTCTTAGCGCCGCGAACCTCGACCGAACCTACGAGACGAGCGGGCCCGACCACGCGAAAGCTATCGCCTGTCATCTGCCCTCCGTTCATCGATCTACCCTGATCCTGACTCAGGCTTAAGTGGTCGTATTCTAGTTGTTCGCCTAGGCTGAACCCATGGTTAACCTCACGCGCATCTATACAAAAACCGGTGACGATGGCACGACATCCCTAGGGGATATGTCTCGTACCTCAAAGAATGACCCGCGGCTTGAGGCCTATGCCGATGTCGATGAGGCGAACTCATCCATCGGTGTCGCGCTCTCCTTGGGGCAGATCGCTGATGAGGCAATTGTGAAGTTGCTCATTCGTATTCAGAACGATCTCTTCGACGTCGGCGCAGATCTCTGCACGCCAGTCATCGATAATCCTGAATTTGAACCACTTCGCGTCCTTGAATCTCAGGTCACATACCTTGAGAGCCAGATTGATCATTACAACGAATCACTTGAACCGCTTCGTTCCTTCGTCTTGCCATCCGGAACTCCTGCAGCATCACTTCTGCATGTGTCACGTACCGTCGTTCGCCGAGCCGAACGTTCTACCTGGCATGCAATCCACTCCTTCGGCGGTGGCGTCAATCCATTGACGGCAAAATATCTCAACCGCTTATCTGATCTGCTCTTTGTCTTGGCTCGTGTTGAGAACAAATCCATCGGTGACCAACTCTGGGTCCCAGGAGCAAACCGCTAACTTTAGAAGTGGTTTGGTTCCATCGCGTAAGTGAAACTTGGAATCGTTTCGGTAGGGGCTTGGGTCCAACAAGACACGGTTATGCCGCCAACGCTGAGATTGTAATTGGTCAGTTCGGTCGCAATCCGAACTGATGTGGCATCCGTGAGCGCAACTGCCTGATCAGAGGTGATCTGACCGGATGCTAATTGCGCCGCAATCGATTTACTTTCAGCAGCGCTGAGGGCCGCGACAATGTGATTGATCTTTGCACCCGCAATCTGGGTGAGGGACTTTCCAGAGGCGATCTGGTTATAGAAACTCGTGGTTGAGATTCCGAGAATGCTCAAGATCGTACTTTCATGAGGAATGAGCGGTTCTTTGCTCACGAGAATCACAGAGAGAATGCTCTTCGCTTTAGTTGCCGCAGCGAGCGTACGCAGAGATCCGTACTCGATCATTGCCGTGACATCGGAAGGATTTGGACCGTAAACCTTTGAATTAATCTCCCAATATTGGCAATCACTATCTGATCCAACATAGACGGCGCCACACGCCATCGCCGTGCACTGCTTGACGGTCGTAGCAAGCGCAGTCTTGGCGCTGAGCAGACTGACAAGTTGAGATCCTGATGGAATATAGGCATAGACACCATTATTGGCTGCATACCCACGAGGTGGCCAGACGATCTTTGGCGGCGGGACCACAGTCTTCTTCTTGACTACTGGCTTCTTCACCACGGGTTTCTTCACAACTGGCTTCTTCACAACTGGCTTTTTGACGACAGGTTTCTTCACGGTCGTCGCTTTAGCAGTTGGCTTTACAGTTGGCGTTGGAGTTGCCTTTGACGTTGGCTTTGGAGTTGCCTTCGCTGTTGGTGTGGCAGCGTATGAGACTCCTTGGGTGGTCAAAGCTGCGAGGAGTGCGACTGCAAGAACTCTTCTTCTCATTCCTTCGCCCACTTAAATGTTCGGATGGAGAAGTACGTCCCGAGAATGAGCCAAGCAATCAAGATCAGCGCGATCTTTCCGATCTCCCAACTATGTCCAGCCTCTTTGAGCGCGAAGGAGTCAGGGAGAAAAACCGAACGCATTCCCTGTGTGAGCCATTTGAGTGGGAATACTGCGGCAATATCTTGCATCCACTTTGGCAGGTCAGAGAAGACGAAGAAGACGCCAGAGATAAATTGAAGAATAATCACGATTGGGGAGACGGTCGCTGATGCGCCTCGACCACTCTTTGGGATAGATGAGAAGGCAATACCTAAGACTGTCGAACAAGCACTACCGAGAAGAATGAGCCAGGTGAATCGAAGCCAGAGAGTTGCTGATTTGGGGAGGTGAAGGCCAAAGAGAAGAGCACCAAAGCCAAGTAAGAGGGCTACTTGAAAGAGCATCGCCGCGGTGACGACAATTGCCTTACCGATGAAGTACGAGATTGGAGAGAGTGGGGTTCCGCGTAGTCGCTTGAGAGTGCCGAGATCACGTGACATCGGGATAGAGATTGCCAGTTGTTGGAAGCCAGTATTTACCAAGCCCGAGGCGACCATGCCGGCTACGAAGTACTGACTAAAAGTCACGCCAGGTGCGATCGTATTCTTGAAGACCGAGCCGAAGATAAAGAGCAGGATCACTGGGAAGGCGAGGGTGAAGACGACAGATTCGCGCTGGCGCAAGAACTCTTTAATCTCTAATCCGCCTCGACGTAGACCAAGCCTCACGATATTCATAACTGGCCAATCATTCCAAGATAGATATCTTCCAGTGATGGTCGAGTAATAGCGAGATCGGGAATCTCTCCGCCGATTCGGGCAGATAGGGCTTTGAGAAATTCAGTAGGGGTCTGCGTACTCTCGCTGCACAACTTGCCACCTTCACTCCAGGTGACTAGAGCGGGTGCGGTGGCGCGTCCTCCAAGTGTCTCTGGAGTGGCAACCTCAAGGACTTGACCCTTGTTGATGACCGCAACGCGGTCGGCAAGCGCCTCGGCCTCATCGAGGTAATGGGTCGTTAAGAGGATTGTGGTTCCTTCATCGCGAAGAGTGCGGATCAGGCCCCAAAAAGCTCGACGAGCTTCGGGATCAAATCCAGTTGTTGGTTCATCGAGAAAGAGAATTTCGGGAGATCCAATGATTCCAAGTGCAACGTCGAGTCTGCGGCGCTGACCACCCGAGAGCGTGGCAACTTTTGCCGAAGCCTTATCACTGAGGCCTACGAGGCCAATCACTTCATCAGGGTTCTTTGCCTTAGCGTAGTAATGGGCGAAGTGATGGACAGTTTCTTTCACAGTGAGATCTGGTGCATCTGCTGCGCTTTGCAGAACGATTCCGATTCGATTGCGCCAGGTGCGATCTCCCGATGATGGATGTGATGGATCTTCTCCTAAAACAAGAACATCCCCGGCATCTCGGGTGCGATAACCCTCGAGAATTTCAACGGTCGTTGTCTTGCCCGCGCCATTAGGTCCGAGGATTGCGAAGATCTCACCACGGTGAACTTCGAGATCAAGACCTGCGACTGCATCCTTGCCAGCATATGTTTTACGCAATCCCGTTACCGAGATGGCAGCGTGCTGAGATGTCATATCCCCATAATAGCCTCATAATTAGGGGGTGAGCCCGCGCAGAAAACCCCAGAGTGATCCCAACGCGCGAGGTGCTAAAGCTGGAAAAGCCGGTAAAGCCGGTAAGGGTGGTAATTCAGGGGGAGAAGAGCGAAGCATCGAAGATATTGGGCGCAGCTTTGAGAGCACCGAAGAACATGCTGATGGTATCTATAAAGTTCGCCGAATTACCGGTTCGAGTTCGAATAAGCCGTATCGCTGTCCAGGCTGTGATCAATTAATTCCTACTGCTACACCCCATGTAGTCGCATGGCCAGAAGATGACATTGAAAGTCGTCGCCATTGGCATACGCCTTGTTGGGCAAAGAAAGATCAACGTCGACCACGCACCGAACGAACCCGGAATGCACCTCGATTTTAGATTTTAAAGATTAGTGCAAGAACTTCATTACGCCGGTAATAAATTTATCTGCAAATTTCGTTCGTTTGAATGTTGTGAATGCGATCGGGAGTGCAAACCTTTCGGAGACAACTGATCGTAAATAGGTGAACTCGTGCAAGCCTTCTGGTCCATGAATACGACCGTAGCCACTATCTTTCACCCCACCAAATGGGACGCTTGCGATTCCAGCAAAACCGATCACAGAGTTGATAGAGACCATTCCGGTTACGAGTTTTGATGCGATCTTCTCGCCATTGCGCTTAGACCACACGGATGCACCCAAGCCATATCGAGTGGCATTTGCAAGGCGGATCGCTTCATCCATATCTGCAACTCGATTGATCGTCAGGGTTGGACCGAAGGTCTCTTCAGTAATCGCAAGTGAATCTTCTGGCACGTCGAGCATGATTGTTGGCTGAACATACGGCGGTTGAACGGAGTCGACCCCACCAATCAAGAATTTTGCACCTTTTGCAGCAGCATCATCGATATGGCTTTGAATCACGTTGAGCTGTGAAGGCATAGTCGCAGGGCCATAATTCTTATTCACACCTGGATGGATCTCCTTGGCCATTGCGCCAATTTCCCGGATGAATTCATCTGCAATGGCTTGGTGAACATAGACGCGCTCGGCGCCGATACATGTCTGACCAGCGTTAGACATTGCTAGCCAGAGGGCATATTCAGCGGCCTTCTTTATGTTTGCATCACGATCTATGATCACGGGATCCTTGCCGCCACATTCAAGAACTGTCGGAATCATTCGATCGGCTGCGGAGGCTGCAACTTTCTTCGCGGTACGCGTTGATCCGGTGAAGGCGATCTTGTCGACTGCGGCGCCAGTTAACGCGGCTCCGGTAGCAGCCAAACCAGTGACTACCTGAAAAATATCGGCAAAGGGTGCGACCTCTGCGAAGGTTGATCCAAGCCATGCTCCCACGCCAGGTGTGTACTCACTTGGTTTGAAGACAACGGTATTTCCGGCGGCCAATGAATAGGCGATCGATCCCATCGGAGTGAAGACCGGATAGTTCCAAGGTCCGATGACTCCTACAACTCCGTAAGGTGCACGTTCAACGCGCGCCTTCATATTTGCCATGATCAACCCAGGATTGCGGCTAACCGGTGCAAGATATTTGCTGGCATTTTTGGAAGCCCAATCAAGGTGGCCAATCGCAAGTGAAATCTCTAGAGTCGCATCACTGAGCGGCTTACCTGTCTCGAGGGCGACTAACTCAGCGAGTTCGGTTAGACGTTTGGTGAGAACGGCGTTCCACGCAACGAGAATCTTCTTGCGACCGCTAAATCCAAGTGCTTGCCATGCTTGGCTACTGGCGTGCGCACGGTCTACGGCTGCGGCTACTTCTTCGGCAGTGTAATTTCGATAGCGCCCAATTTCTTCACCGGTCGCAGGATTATGGCTAGGGAAGTCGATGAGGGCAGTGGTAGTCATGAAGTAACTGTAAACTCTTTGCGTGCCAGAGTTAATACGTCCGAGCAGTATTTTGCCTGCCAATAGGCGGGAAATCTCCTTTGTGACGGCAGATGGCCTGACCTTGGTCGGAGAAGTCGCTTCACCCATCGGGGACCGTACGGCAACTCTTCTCTGTCTCCATCCGAATCCCACCGGTGGCGGAATGATGGATAGCCATATCTACAAAAAAGCCAGTAATCGGCTGCCTGCAATGGCTGGCATCGAGATCATTCGCTTTAATACTCGCGGTACTGAGAGTGCGCGCGGGATATCCGAAGGCAGTTATGACAATGGCGGCCTAGAGAAACACGATGTCGAAGCAGCAATTAGTTTTGCATTTGATGAATGTGGTGCTGAAAATTTGTGGGTCATAGGATGGTCATTCGGAACTGATCTCGCATTGCGTCATGCGCGTGATGCTCGAGTGAAAGGACTGATACTTCTGAGCCCGCCACTCATGACGACGCAGGAGAGCGATCTCGACTGGTGGGGTAAGGATGGCCGGCCTGTGATTGCACTCATCCCTGAATTTGATGATTACCTCAAGCCCGCCGAAGCAGAGCTTCGGTTTGCTCTTGTGCCACAGATCAAATTGATCAACGTTGAAGATGGCAAGCATCTCTGGGTAGGCGAACCAGCTGTCTACCGAGTACTCAGCGAGATTACCGAAGTGCTCTCACCAGATAAGTTGCCGCTGCCTACAGAGTGGTAACGAGCGAACTAGCCTAAATCTGATTTAGGGAAGACAACTTCATCAACAATCAACAAGATTGCAGCAGCGACCGGGACGGCGAGTAGACCGCCGATTAAACCAAGCAAGCTTGTTCCGATGAGCGCAGCGATGATTGTGACAAGACCTGGGATCGATAGCGATTTACGCATGATCCGCGGCATGATCACATAATTCTCAACTTGCACATAGATCACATAGGCAGCGAATGCGATGATCGCAGTCGTGGGTGATTTAGTGAGTGCGATGAGTGTGACAATCGAGGTGCCGAGGATGTGGCCGACTAATGGGATTAAGCCGCAGAAGAAGACTAAGAGCGCGAGAGCGGTTGTGTACGGTAACCCGATCACTAGCCCAACGAGCAGAATAAAGAGTGCAGCAATTGCGGCAACCAGGGTTTGGCCTCCAACGAAGATTCCGATTCGATTGATGATGGCATCGCTGAGACTTGCGACTCTCGTACGACGTGAGGCTGGAACGAATCGATAAATAACGTGTGTCACCGTAGGCAGCGATGCGAGGAAGTAAAGGGTGAGGACGAGAATCGTCAGCACTGCAAAGACACCCGAGATAACCGCTTTGCCAACCCCAAGAACGCCTCCGAAGGCAGTGACGACAAATTGCCCATCGTGAATCGATGCAGTGACTTTCTTCTGGATCGAGTCGATGATGCCGTAATTTTGATTGAGTTGATTGATCGTGTGGTTGTTCTTCAGATTCTCAACAAGAGATGGTGCATTCTTCAAAAGTAGGTTGAGCTGATCAATAATCGGCGGGACCGCAACGAGCGCAAAGAGCGCTACGAAAGCGATCACGATTGCGACGATCAGAAATACAGCGCTGCCACGCTTTAATCCACGACGTTGAAAGAATGCGACTGCAGGATTGAGGCCTGCGGCGAAGAAGAGCGAGATAAGAAGGAGAACAAATACTTGCGAAGCACTTGCCAGGGCCCGAAGAAATGTAATCGCAATCACAGCACCTGAGGCGGTGAGAAATCCAAAGTAGAAGGGATGTCCTTGATCAAGTGGTGCACCTAACATTCCAAAGTTTTCAGGCTCGCTGACTTTTCTACTTGTTGCACTTTTTTTCTTAAGACCAGGAATGTGAGGAATTAATTTAGCCATAGTTCAATTTTAACGTGCTTTGGAGATGGAATGGGGGAGAATGTACCCATGGGCGAATTGAGCGTAACGGGATCTGGCACAGAGATCATCTCCCTTTATGACCTCCCATGGAGCAAGCTCTTAGAAGATTGGCCAGAGGATCCCGGTCTTACCTCGATGAGAGGTATCTCGCGCCACGTCGTAAGACTGGTCCGGACTGGTGATCGGGATGAGGATGTCTTTGCCGTGAAAGAGACGGTGGAGGAGTTCTCGACTCGTGAATATGCGCTCTTGCGAGAGCTCAACTCCCGAGGCGCACCGTGTGTTGAACCGCTTGCGGTGGTTACTGGGCGTCTGGATCTGCGGGGAAATGAACTCCCCACTGCGTTAGTGACTCGCTACCTTGCATACTCGCTCCCGTATCGCGTCATCCTTAGTGGAAATGTCACACCACACGAGATCACGACGATGGCGAATGCGTTGGCTCTCTTGTTAGTGAAACTGCACTTGCTCGGATTCTGGTGGGGTGACTGTTCGCTCTCCAACGCGCTCTTCCGGCGAGATGCATCAGAGTATTCGGCCTATCTCGTTGACGCTGAAACTGGTGAATTCCAAAACACACTCACCGATGGACAACGCGAGCACGACTTGGAGATCGCACTCTTCAATGTTGCTGCTGAACTAGAGGACTTGGCGATCGCAGGAGTCCTGCATCCGGGCATGGATCCGATCCGCGCAAGTCAAGGCGTTATTTCGCGATATCGCAGATTATGGAAATCACTCAACGAGCCGCAGATTCTCGACCCTAAAGATCGTCATGCGGTCGAGCGTGCGATGCGCTCACTTCAAGATCTTGGGTTTGCAGTCGAAGAAGTTGAGATTACGAAAGATGGCGATAAGGGTGTACTGAAGTTCTCACCTCGATTAGTGGCAGCCGGGTATCACCAACAACGCTTGAAAGAGATTCTTGGATTGGATGCCGAAGAGCTCCAAGCAAAACGTCTCTTGGCATCATTTGATCGATATCGCAGCCGCGAAGCGCAGAGTGGCCTTTCAGACGATGTGTTGGCACGACAGTGGCTGACCGAAGTCTTCGATCATGTGCTCTCTCAAATCCCAGCAGATCTTCGCGGGCGAGTAGAGCCAGCCCAGATGTTTCATGAGATCTTGGAACATCGTTGGTACTTGGGCGAGAAGGCAGGCAAGGACCTTGGCCTGGACTTTGCCACCCATGAATACGTCACCCAGATCCTCCCCTTTAGAACTGATTCTGCGACAAATGTCCGAGAAGAGCCCGTTGCGGTTGTGGAGTAATAAGAAGGAAAAGTTTGGCAAGATATCGCCATGAGCCTGCCGCCATTGCCGAACGGAAATAATGGGCGAAATGGGTTGGGCGGTATGGGTGGAGTCTTTGATCTCAGCACTCTGCGCCAACCAGCAGTAACTATTGACCCAGAAGATCTTGGCTATATCGTCACTCAAGAGAACCTAATCTCCGAACTCTTGCCTGCATCAAACGATGCTGTGGCGATCATTCTCTGTTGGTCCCCACGGAGCGCACAAGCGCAATCACTACTCCCAATGATGCGCCAATTCAATCGCGACGATCAAACTCCAGAGGGAGACCCCACCTGGATCTTTGGATCTGTGAATGTCGATGCTGAGCCAGCGGTAGCTAAGGCACTTCAGGTGCAATCGGTTCCACTCGCCATTGCAATCATCCAAGAACAACTCGTTCCACTCTTTGAATCTGTGCCACCCGCAGATCAGGTACGAGCGGTTATCAATAAAGTTATCGAGCTCGCTGCACAAAAAGGAGTGGGTGTTGCACCCACTGACCCTGAAAGTGCGAGCCCAAGTGAACCATCGCTTGAGCCAGAGGAAGAGATTGCGTTAGCCGCACTTGAAAACGGAGATTTAGTCGCTGCGAAGGCGGCCTATGAGAGTTGGATTAATCGATCACCTGGAACAAATCTCGCGCAGCTGGGTTTGATTCAAGTCGAACTCATGATCCGCACTGAGGGCTTGGATTTAGTTGCGGTTGTTCAGGCCGCCGATGAGAATCCGACTCAGATCGATCTTCAATTACAAGCTGCAGATTGTGAAATCGCAGAAGGAGATTTCGATGCTGCGTCGAATCGACTTCTCACCCTACTGTTGGGGATCACCGGGGATGACCAGAAGATGGTCCGAGATCGCCTCTTGATGTTCTTCTCGATGATTGATCCAACTGATCCGCGCCTTCCTAAAGCGCGGCAGAAGCTTGCCAGTACACTCTTCTGATGGTGATCATCTCTAAAGAAGAGGCTTTCTATACGCGGGCACTCTTCTTCCTCTTTGGCGTCGGATTGATGATGATCGCGCCTCGAACCCCCGATCTCAAAGCGAACCTCCATGTAAATAATGGAACCTTGGGAAGCTTGATGTCGATCAGTGCGGCGGGCGCATTCCTTGCACTTATTTATATGGGCCAGATCGTTCACCGCTTTGGTGCCCGGCCAGTGCTGATCGGTGCCGCTACCTGGCTCTATACCTTTATGGCGTTCCAACCCCACATCCACACAATCTGGATCTTCGCGATAGATCAAATATGCGTGGGTATTGGTTGGGCAGGTTTTCATATCACGATCAATTCACAGGGGCTCCACCGCCAGAAGGCCAGTGGAGTTCCAATCTTGCCAAGGCTGCACGGCACGTGGAGTATTGGTGCACTTCTCACTGCGGTTGTGGCGATTGGCATCACCTCTCATGTCACGCTGGCAACACATATCGATATCGGCGTTTCCATTATCTGGGCACTGACGATGTACTCGATCTACCGGTTGCGCGACGTTCTCGTGCCGGGGTCGAAGGAACATACTGAAGAGGATGTCCGTCCGAGCGTGCGATCGATCATTACCTTCTTCAAGGTTGATTGGATGATTGTTATCGCAATCACTTCTGGCGTACTCCTAGAGACCTCGACCAACGATTGGGCCTCGCTCTTCACTAAGGAAGATATCAAGGCATCGGCTTCGATCAGCATCCTCAGTTATGTCGGGTTCGGCCTAGGAATGATTCTCGGACGATTAAATATTCATAAGTTGTATACCCGCTTCACCGAACGCCAAATTATTCGGACCAGCTCAATCTTCGGTGGATCACTTTTCATCATCTCGGTACAAATTGCATCTCATCTTGCACCAAGCCATCCTAAGATTGGCCTTCTCTTCTCAGTGATCGCCTTCTTCTGCGGGGGAGTGGGGTCGTCATCACTTGCCCCAGGCTTCACCACGATCGCGACAAGAAATTCTAAATTTCCAACTGGCTTTGTCGTCGCTCAACTCACCTTAGTAAATACCGCAATCTTCTTCGCATCCCGGATCGCGATTTCATGGGTTGCGCAGGCAACTTCTATTACGACGGCGCTGATGATTCCTGGCGCGGTGCTCTTGATGACGGCAATCTTTGCAAAGCTCGGAAGCGATACGGTTTTAGCTTCGCGCTAACCAAATAGTCGCAAGAGGGGGGACCCGAAGAGTCGTAACTTCTCCTGGGAAAGCCTCGATAGTTTGATTGCTTACTCCGCTTCCGCCGTAGGCAAGTTCATCGGAGTTAAAGATTTCGAGCCATTCTCCAGCAATCGGCAAGTGAAGTGAATATTGCTCATGGGGGACTGGCGAGAAGTTTGTAATGCAGACGAGCGGTGTTCCGTTTTCAGACCAACGCGTGAACGCCAAAGTGTTGCCCGCACCATCGTTGTTCTTAATCCAGGTAAATCCTTCAGGCGAGGTGTCTTTCTGCCAAAGAGCTGGGTTCTCTTTGTAAGCGCTATTTAAGTTGGCAACTGCGCGTTGAACTCCGGCATGTTCGGCATATTCGGTGAGATGCCAATCAAGTGATCGACTCTCGCTCCACTCTTCACTCTGAGCAAAGTCGCATCCCATAAAGAGCAACTTCTTTCCTGGATGTGCCCACATAAAACCAAAGAGCGCGCGAAGTGTCGCAAGCTTCTGCCAACGATCTCCTGGGATCTTGGCGACGAGTGATCCCTTGCCATGAACAACTTCATCGTGGGAGAGGGGCAGCATAAAGTTCTCGGACCAGGCATAGAGAATTGAGAAGGTCACCTCATCATGGTGATAGACACGATGAATTGGATCATGGCTGATGTATTGAAGAGTGTCATGCATCCAGCCCATATTCCATTTAAATCCAAAACCTAAGCCATTTTCTGATGTGGGCTTTGTGACACCGCTCCAAGCAGTGGACTCTTCGGCAATCATCATGATGCCAGGTGCATTTCGGTAGGCAGTAGCGGTGACCTCTTGAAGAAGGGCGACCGCCTCTAAGTTCTCGCGTCCGCCGAACTTATTGGGAAGCCATTGGCCATCTTCTCGTGAGTAATCCAGATAGAGCATGGAAGCAACGGCATCAACGCGAATTCCGTCGACGTGGAACTCTAAGAGCCAGTAAAGAGCAGAGGCGACGAGGAAGTTGCGAACTTCATTTCGCCCATAATTGAAGATGAGCGTTCCCCAATCTGGGTGTTCGCCCAGCCGAGGATCTTCATGTTCATAGAGGGCTGTGCCATCGAATCGAGCAAGTGCCCATTCATCTTTAGGGAAGTGAGCCGGGACCCAATCAAGGATGACGCCAAAACCTGCCCTATGAAGTGCATTGATGAGGTACTTAAAATCATCGGGTGATCCAAAGCGTGATGTTGGAGCGAAGAAGCCAGTGACTTGATATCCCCACGATCCGCCGAAGGGATGTTCCATCACGGGAAGAAATTGCACGTGCGTGTAGTGCATCGCAGTGAGGTATTCAACGAGCTCGGTTGCGAGTTCGCGATAGGAGAGACCTGGTCGCCAAGAGCCAAGGTGCATCTCATAGACGGCGACTGGCGACCGCCATGGCTCGGATTTCTCGCGGCGCGAGATCCAATCGCCATCGTTCCAGATGAAATTATTCTCATAAACAATCGAAGCGGTAGTGGGCGGGATCTCACTCTGCCTTGCCATCGGATCGGCGTGATCAACCCAGCGGCCATCGCGACCTTCGACCGCAAATTTATAACAAGCGCCGGCGCCGAGCCCTGAGATAAATACTTCCCAGATTCCGCTTGAGCCAGATGGTGACATCTTGTCAGAACCCTTAACCCAGGAGTTGTGATTACCGATGAGTGAAACGGATCTGGCATTTGGTGCCCAGACCGCGAAAGCAGTCCCTAGGAGTGCGCCAGATTCATCTCGTTGAACATGTGCGCCGAGTGCATCCCAGAGACGTTCATGACGACCTTCGCCAATGAGATAGAGATCGAGCTCTTGCAGGCTCACTTAATACTCACATGAGCAATATGTGCGACAGATCCGTTGGCACCTGTCGGGTCAAGGCTGACAAAACTCTCTTTATGCCAGGTGTGGCGCTTATTGGTGAGAAGATCTGTGACCTCGAAGGAGTCCGAGCCAAGGCCCAAGTAATAGAGGTTCCAATGAACGGTTGCCTGCTGCATATGAGATGGATCGAGATTGACCACAACAAGAATCAGGTCATCACCTTCGCGCTTTGAGTAAGCGATAACGTGTTCTGAGTCGGTCTGATGAAATTCAAGGTTTCGAAGTCGTTGTAATGCAGGATGAGCCTTGCGAATCTGATTGAGCTGAGCAATAAATGGCATAAGCGTCTTGCCACTCTTCTTTGCCGATTCCCAATCTCTTACTTTGATTTCGTATTTCTCGGAGTCGAGGTACTCCTCGCCATCGGCCTTGAGGGGAGTGTGTTCATAAAGTTCATAACCTGCATACATACCCCACGATGGTGACATGGTTGATGCCAGAACTGCTCGCAGCGCAAAGATTTGTGGATTTCCGCTCTGAAGATGGAAGGGCAAGATATCTGGAGTATTCACCCAAAAGTTTGGTCGGAAGAAGCCACTTGTGGTCTTTGCAACTTCGGTTCCGTATTCGATCAGCTCATGTTTGGTTACACGCCAGGTGAAGTAGGTATAGGACTGTTGGAAGCCGGCCTTACCTAAGCCATGCATCATTGCTGGGCGAGTAAATGCTTCGGCGAGGAAGATGACATCGGGATATGAGGCATTGATGATCGCAATACATTCCTGCCAGAAGTGGAGCGGCTTAGTATGCGGATTATCCACGCGGAAGGCGCGAATCCCATGGCCGATCCAGAAGGTGATGATGCGAACTACTTCGGCTAGAAGGCCTTCGTAATCATTATCAAAATTGAGCGGGTAAATATCCTGATACTTTTTTGGTGGATTTTCGGCGTAGGCGATCGTGCCATCGGCGCGCTTGGTGAACCACTCTTCGTGGCTCTTCGCCCACGGATGATCGGGAGAACACTGCAAGGCAAGGTCCAGTGCAATTTCGATCTTGAGTCTCTTGGCAGCTGCTACAAAATCTTTAAAATCTTCAATCGTTCCAAGGTCTGGATTGATCGCATCATGGCCGCCAGCAGAAGAACCGATACCCCACGGAACACCTGGTTCACCGGGGAGAGCAGTCGTTGAGTTGTTCTTACCTTTACGGAAAGAGAGGCCGATGGGATGGATGGGCGGAAGGTAGAGGATATCGAATCCCATATCTGCAACGCGTTGGAGTGAGGCTTGAGCGCTCTTGAAGGTTCCGGAAACGATCGTGCCGTCACTCTTCTTAATAGCGCCTTCACTCCGTGGGAAGAACTCATACCACGATCCAATAAGTGATCGAGGATCTTCGGCACAGATCGGATATTTCTCAGAGATAGAGGTGATGCCTTTATCGTCGCAGACTTCGATTGCAAAGGACCAGGCACCAAGTTCGGTCGGAGTAAGAACGCCTTCATAACGATCGGTTCCGGGCCAGATAAGGCGCATTGGATTGCGAGTTACTCTCTTACCGGCGGAATCAAAGAGGAGAGCGAGGACTTCAAAACTCTCGTGTCCTTCACGGAAGACCGTGGCTGCAATAGTTATTGCTTCATGCGGTATCGCCTTCGCAGCAATGAACTCCCCGCCAAAATAGGTGGTGGGGGAGATATCAACTACTGGAAAGCGGGTGATCATCCCGAGCCTTCAGTGTTACCTGCATCTGCCGCGCTCACATCGTGAATCTTGTACTTATCCATCGCTTCGCGCAAGACCTTCGCCTTCACATCGCCTGACTCGACGAGCTGGGCGATCGCGGCAACGGCAATCGATTGAGCATCAACATTGAAGTGGCGACGGAGCGCTCCACGTGTATCAGAGAGGCCGAAGCCATCAGTTCCGAGTGAGTAGAACGGCTGCTTGACCCATGGCTGGATCTGATCTTGAACCGCGCGCATGTAATCGCTGACTGCCACGACAGGTCCATCGTGACCCGCAAGCTTTGATGTGATGTAGGCGGTACGGCGATCATCTGGATTGAGCAAGTTGTGTCGATCAGTGAGTAGACCATCGCGGCGCAACTCGTTCCAAGAGGTCACAGACCAGACATTGGCGCTGATATCCCACTCTTCTTGCAACATCTTCTGAGCATCAAGGGCCCACTGCATCGAGATACCTGATGCGAGTAGTTGGACCTTCCGCTTACCGCTCTTTGCTGGTGAGTAGAGGTAGATGCCCTTCAGGAGGCCTACAACATCAAGACCTTCTGGCTCTGCAGGTTGAACGATCGGCTCGTTGTAGATCGTGAGGTAGTAGTAAACGTTCTCACTCTTCTCGCCATACATACGGCGAAGACCATCTTTAACAATATGGCCAAGTTCGAAGGCGAATGCTGGATCGTAGGCAACGACAGCAGGGTTGGTTGCAGCAAGGAGATGTGAGTGACCATCTTCGTGTTGGAGACCTTCACCATTGAGCGTTGTGCGTCCAGCTGTTGCACCAAGGACGAAGCCGCGAACCATCTGATCTGCAGCAGCCCAGAAGGCATCACCGGTACGTTGGAAGCCAAACATTGAGTAGAAGATATAAATAGGAATCATCGGTTCATCATGTGTTGCATATGAACTTCCGACTGCTGTGAAGGAGGCGACTGATCCAGCCTCATTAATTCCTTCATGAAGGATGACACCAGCGGTTGACTCTTTATAGGAGAGCATCAACTCGCGGTCGACCGAGGTGTAGGTCTGGCCATGTGGTGAGTAGATCTTGAGTGTTGGGAAGAGTGAATCCATTCCGAAGGTACGAGCTTCATCTGGGATGATCGGAACAAAACGAGCCCCGATACCCTCGGCCTTAACGAGATCCTTGAAGAGTCGAACGAAGGCCATGGTGGTTGCGACGCCTTGCGTACCTGATCCGCGCTTTGCCGAGTCGAAGACTTTATCTTCTGGCATTGGTAGAGCGCGTGATTCTTTGCGACGAGATGGGATTGAGCCGCCAAGTGCTGCGCGTCGTTCCATCATGTACTTATATTCAGGTGAATCTTCAGCTGGGCGATAGTACGGAGGCAACTTTGCATCGATCAGTTCGTCGGCAAGTGGGATACCAAGACGGTTCTTAAATGCGACGAGATCTTCGGCGGTCATCTTCTTCATCTGGTGCGTTGAGTTGCGAGCCTCGAACGATGAGCCGAGGGTCCAACCCTTCACAGTCTTAGCCAAAATCACTGTTGGGCGACCATTATGGGAAGTCGCCTTCTTATAAGCCGCGTAGAGCTTGCGATAATCGTGGCCACCGCGTTGTAGCGCCCAAATCTCATCATCAGTCATATGCGCAACGAGCGCGGCACAACGTGGATCGCGGCCAAAGAAGTGTTCGCGCACATAGGCGCCAGATTCACCCTTGTAGGTCTGATAATCACCATCAGGTGTCTTATTCATTAATTCAACGAGTGCGCCTTCGCGATCTGCAGCGAGGAGCTTGTCCCAGCCACGACCCCAGACAACCTTGATGACATTCCATCCTGCTCCACCAAAGATGGATTCAAGCTCTTGGATAATCTTGCCGTTTCCACGAACCGGACCATCAAGGCGTTGCAAGTTACAGTTAATGACGAATGTCAGGTTATCGAGTCCTTCGCGTGCAGCAAGACCGATCGCACCCAGTGATTCTGGTTCATCTGTCTCGCCATCACCGAGGAAGGCCCAGACATGTTGTTCGGATGTGTCCTTGATGCCACGGCCTGCGAGGTAACGATTGAAGCGTGCTTGATAAATTGCATTGATAGGACCCAAGCCCATGGAAACAGTTGGGAACTCCCAGAAATCTGGCATCAATCGTGGGTGAGGGTATGACGATAATCCGCCACCTGAATGAGAGACCTCTTGACGGAAACCATCCATCTGATGTTCGGTGAAGCGACCTTCAACAAAGGCACGCGCATACATTCCAGGGCTTGCGTGACCCTGGAAGAAGATCTGATCGCCACCACTTGGGTGGTTCTTTCCCTTGAAGAAGTGGTTGTAACCAACTTCGTAGAGTGAAGCAGAAGATGCGAAAGTAGAGATATGTCCACCAACGCCAACTCCTGGGCGCTGAGCACGGTGAACCATCACGGCTGCATTCCAACGGATGATTGCGCGGATCCGACGTTCCATCGCCTCATCGCCAGGGAACTCTGGTTCATCGGCAGATGGGATCGTGTTGATGTAATCGGTTGTGCGAAGTTGAGAGATTCCAACATTCTTCTCTTGAGCGCGGCGCATAATTTGAAGCGCGATATAGCGGGCACGGACTGGGCCAGCCTGCTTCAAGAGTGCATCGAAGGACTCCTGCCATTCAGCGGTCTCAAGTGGATCGGTATCCACGAGCTGATCGATGAGGTGGTCAGGGGCTTCGAAATGTGAACTCATGGGAGTATCTTAAAGGGAAAAATTCCTGATCATTTATCGGTAATTTGCCTCCCAGGGGTTGCGCGAAGGCCCTAATCAGAGTGGACTACGCCTGTGAATGCAACCGAGATCGCAGATCGGATGGGTATCGCCTCAGGTCAGTTAATTCTTGAGGTCGGCTTTGATGAGGATTGTGATCTAGATCTACGCCAAGGGATTGAGGCGGCAGCTGGCACATCCTTGCTGGGCGCAGAGTCCGATGAAGTCGTCGATGCAGTTCTCCTCTGGTTTCGAGAGGGAGATGGCGATCTCGTCGATGAATTAGTCGATGCCCTTACCTACCTCAGTGAGAGCGGTCCAATCTGGCTCTTAACACCCAAGGTCGGGCAGAGCGGTCATGTAGAAGCTGCCGATATCCAAGATGCAGCGCCGACCGCCGGATTGAGTCAGACTGTGTCATTCTTAGCCGCTACGAATTGGAGTGCGACCAGGCTCGTCGCTCGAAAATCTGGATCACCTAAAAAGTAACCCATTAGTTTTTCATATACATCAGATCCGCATCAGATGATCACCAAGAAATACAAGGAATAGAGGAAGCATGTCACTGACCATCGGCCAAGAGGCTCCAAACTTCACGCTCACCAATCAATTTGGCGAAGCGGTAGAACTCGCATCTTTTAGGGGCAAGAAGAATGTCGTCATTGTCTTCTACCCATTCGCATTCTCCGGTATCTGTACTGGCGAACTCTGTGCACTTCGCGATGACCTCGCTTCATACCAAAACGAAGGCAGCGAACTACTCGCGATCTCATGCGACCCAATGTATTCACTGAAGGCATTCGGAGAGGCCGAGGGTTATACCTTCAACCTTCTCGCAGATTTCTGGCCACATGGCGCAGTGACCAAGGCATACGGCGTCTTCAATGAAGATCGTGGCTTTGCTATCCGCGGAACATTCGTGGTCGATAAGGCTGGCATCTTGCGCTGGCAGGTCGTCAATGGCCCAGGGGATGCGCGTAACGCTGCTGATTACAAGGCTGCGCTCGCTAGCCTCTAACCAAATTTCATAATCCCCGTGCTCACTAGTAGAGTTCGGGGCTCAAGCTTCTACTTGCCACCGCAAATGAAGTTTGAATGGGTGGTTAGCTCAGTGGTAGAGCGCCTCGTTTACACCGAGGATGTCGGGGGTTCGAAACCCTCACCGCCCACCAGGTCAACAAATACATATCGTGGGGTTCCTCGTGGACTTCAAATCTCACCGGATCGAACCAGATAACACTGGTTCAAAAAGGAGCAGTCGTGAAGGCATCTGTAGCCCACCAGAATCTGCTCATTGATCTCCAAAAAATCGACACAACTATTCTCTCGTGTGGCGTCCGCCTAGCCAATCTTCCAGAACTCGAACAGATCAAAGCGATCCACAAGCGTCTTGAGGATGCTTCCGTAGAACTCAAAGTCGTAGAGACTGAATTAGAAGATGTCTCGATCGACCTTCGCCGTAGCGAAGTTGATGTTGAAGCGGTCGTTGATCGCATGAAGAAAGATGAGGCGAGACTTAACGCCGGGACTGCCTCCCCCAAAGAGTTAGAACAGACACAGCACGAACTCGCGACCCTTGCTAAGCGCAAAGCCGAACTTGAAGATAGCGAACTTGAAATCATGATGCGCTTTGACTCTGTGAAGAAGCGGTTAGATGAATTAGCCAGCGATGAAGTTGGGTTGCAGCAACTCGAACTCGAACTTAATGTGAGACTTGAAAATGGTAAGAGTGAGATCGCAAACGAACTTGCGACTGCTACCTCTGCACGTGCCGTGCTCGTCCCGCAGATTGACTCTGCGCTCTATGATTTGTATGAGAAGGTCCGGGCATCTGCTCATGGAGTTGGTGCCGCGCTATTAATCGGCAATAAGTGCGATGGTTGTCATTTAGTCATTAATGCAATTGAGATAGAGCGCATCAAGGGTCTCGACAGTGAAGAGATTCTCCGTTGTGAAGAGTGCCGTCGAATCTTGGTCCGGATTTAATGGCTCGCCACTTCCAGATCACCGCCGATGGTGGTTCGCGGGGTAATCCTGGCCCGGCCGCTTACGGCGCCGTTGTCACCGAGAATGGCAAGATCCTCGCCGAGCTCTATGCGACGATCGGTATCGCATCGAATAATGTCGCTGAATATTCTGGTCTGATCGCAGGGCTCGAGCACGCTCATTCGCTGGACCCTGAGGCAACCATCGATGTGAAGATGGATTCAAAACTTGTCGTAGAACAGATGTCTGGCCGCTGGCAGATCAAGCACCCAGATATGCGCGAACTCGCCAAGAAGGCTCGGAATATTCACCCTATGCCCTTGATCTCCTTCACCTGGATTCCACGTGATGAGAATTCACATGCCGATCGCTTGGCCAATAAGGCACTCGATGGCGATCTCCAAGCACCCCAAGAGCTCGTCTACGAGCAGAAGAATTTCTTGCACTCTCGACTGATCTCAAGTGAAGTCCCAACGACGATTATTTTGATTCGTCATGGTGAGACGCCTTTGACTCCCGAACGTCGATTCAGTGGGTCGGGTGGATCGAATCCAGGACTTACCGAGAAGGGACGCGAACAAGCACGCGCGGTTGGAAGAGAGTTGGCGGCGCGAAAGCCCGATCATCTCCTCGTCTCACCTATGCAGCGCACTCGCGATACGGCGGAAGAGATTGCAAAGTTTGTTGATCTCACCCCGACCTTTGATGAGGATTGGATTGAAGCCTCCTTTGGAAAATGGGATGGCATGACGCCGGATGAGGTCGAAGAGCAATTCCCAGATGAATTCAAAGCGTGGGTTTCGGATCCTTGGTATGGCCAAGGTGGGGGAGAACCTTATGCCGCTGTGGCCGAAAGAGTACGTGGTGCGTTAGCCAGAGTTGCAACAGAGTATGCGGGCAAGAGCGTTGCCATCGTCACTCACAATGTTGTTGTGAAAGGTGCGGTCTGTGTCGCACTTGATACGCAAATTGAGAGCATTTATCACGTCGATATTTCACCGTGCAGCATTACAACGATCAAGATCTGGCCATCAGATAATTTGATGGCCCTCATGACTATGTCAGAGCGGGCTCAAGCTTAAATATTAAGAGCCTGGGCTCACCGTCGACATATTGAACTGATCAAAGATCACAGCAGGAGCGGCAGCTCGCTCAACATCCCCAGCCCATTCACGTGGCTGAGTAATGGAAGTAGCTCCAACCGCCTTGATGCGATTGAGTAACTCGACCGGAGATTCATTCCAGCGGAAGTTGTTAACAGCGCCAATGACTTCGCCATCTTTAATCTGGTAAACGCCATCGCGCGTGAGGCCGGTAAGGAGCATCGTGGTTGGATCTACGGTGCGGATATACCAAAGTGTTGAGAGCAATAGACCGTGCTTGACCTGGTTGATGAGTGAGTTGAGATCACCTGTCGCCCCTGGCAGATCAACAATGATGTTTCCGCCAAATGGTGTGTATGGCAGACCAGTGAGCTTGGCACTCGCCCGAGTCTGAGTGAGCGATGCGAGCTTTCCATCCTTAAAGATATCTCGGCGAGGAGCGGCTTGACCGTTATCGAAGACCGAACTCATTGGTCCACTTGATCCGGCAACCACGTAGGGAGAACACTCAAGTCCCTTGAAGTCAGGATCTGAATAGATGTTGATGGGAAGATTGGCGAAGGTTTCACCGACGCGAGTCTTTCCTGATTCCCCGCGCTTTGAGAAGACCGAACGGCCTTCAAAGGCATCCTTTGCACCGGTGAACCAACCGAGGTAGGCATAGAGATCTGCAACCGATCCAGCAGGTGCGACTGTGTCATATCGACCAGCGGCGAGATCTAACTTGCGACCCTGCCATTCAAGGCGTGTGCGAATGTCGCGATCGATCTCTGCAATCGAGAGATTCTTAAAGTCGCGAGTTGCTCGACCTTCCCAGGTTGAGCGTGAGCGATTGTGAGACTTACCAGTCATCTCAACACGGCCATCTGGTTGATCAAAGCGAAGACGTAATCCGCCCTTAGATCCGACCCAGGTGGTGTCATGTGTGTGTTCGGCATAACCAAAGAGTTCGATTGAGTCGGCCTGAGACTTTCGGAAGGTCTCACCTAATTCGGGTGCGATCCCGGCAAAGACTTCTGGGCTGGTTGCGTGATGAGGTGCCGCCCAATCTCCTACGGCGAGGTCGCGCTTAAGTTCGGCCGCATCTTCTGATTTACCTGCAGCGCGAGCTGCGATACCGGCTGCCTTAGCGATCTCTGCGATCTCTGATGCATCCACGCTGGCACGAGTGACAGAGCCCGATGCCATGCCGCCATCCATGGCGACGAAGGCGATGACAGTGACGCGTTGGGTGGCGATGACGCCATTGGTTGTCAGCGTGCTATTTGCCCATCGAAGGTTCGCTTGAGTCTTGCTCTCAACAATGACGATGCAATCTTCATAGTCTGCAGCTGCGGTGATCTTCTCAATGAGATCTTGTGGTGTGATCATTTTCCGGCCTCCGCGCGAGTATTAAGAACATTAACTTTGTCGAAGACGGCTGCTGGGCAGCCATGGCTCACCGCGGCAATCTGGCCTGGTTGGGCTTTACCGCAATTGAATGCACCACCAAGAACCCAGGTGCTCTCATTTCCTACCCGCTTCATTGATCCCCAGAAATCTGTAGTTGTGGCCTGGTAAGCAAGATCCTTTACCTGTCCAACAATCTTGCCATTCTTAATGCGATGGAATTGTTGCCCAGTGAATTGGAAGTTATAACGCTGCATATCGATTGACCACGAGTTATCACCCTTGATCATGATGCCATCTTCGACAGATTCAATGAGTCCTGCAAGATCTGGCCCTTGAGGGTTTGCCTTGAGTGAGACATTGGGCATCCGCTGAATAGGTACATGCGATGGTGAATCCGCGAATGCACACCCATTCGAACGATCGCGTCCACCGCGTGCAGCGATGCGACGATCAAGTTGGTATCCAACGAGCGTGCCATCTTTGACGATATCCCAGCTCTGCGCTTCAACGCCCTCATCATCCCAACCGACAGTTGAGAGGCCATGAGGTGTGACTCGATCACCAGTGATATTCATCAGGTCAGAGCCATACTTGAGGTTATTGAGTTTATCGACAGTGGCAAAAGAGGTGCCAGCGTAGTTCGCTTCATAACCAAGAGCGCGATCGAGTTCGGTCGCGTGGCCAATCGACTCATGAATTGTGAGCCAGAGATTTGATGGGTGGATGAGCAAGTCGTAACGACCCGCCTCTACTGATGGCGCTGCTACCTTTTCGGCAAGGAGAGCAGGGAGTTCGTCGATCTCAGCATCCCAGTTCCAATTCTTGTTATCCATCCACTCCCAGCCAAAGCCAGCTGGTTGAGCCAAGGTACGCATTGAGACAAAGCCTTCGGCGCCAACATTGACCGCCTCGATCTGGGTCTGCATGCGGACTCTTTGCTGAGTAGTGGAGGTGCCATAAGAGTCAGCGTAATGTTTCTGTTCTTTCACAAACATGGATGAAGCTTCAGCAAAATTAACGCCATCTGCCTTCAGTAACTTTTCATTGAGCCCGGTGAGGCGAGCGATGCGCTCGTCACCAGTGACTGAGAATGGATCGATCTCGTAGGCGCTGACCCAGGTCTTTTTTGGGTAGACCGGCTCTGGTGCAAGGGCGATCTCTTCTGTGGAGAGCGGCTTGCTCGTCTTAGCCATTGCGACTGCACTCTTTGCCAGCGATGCTGCAACGTCGACACCGATCTCGGGAGAAGAGGCGAACCCCCAACAGCCATCGACAATGACGCGCACACCAACACCTGAAGTGGAGTTATCACTCTGCGTCTCGGTCGCGGTATTGCGAATGGAGAGGTATCCGGTTCGGATTCGTTCGATGCGAACATCGACGTGGGATGCACCGAGACCTTTCGCCGTTGAGATTGCGCTATCGGCCACTGCATCCAGTGGGAGAGCGAGAAAGTCGGCGTCTACTTGTTGTGAATGAACCATGGGCATACCTTTACTTAAGCGGGCCCTGATTACAAGAGGAGTTAGATCCCCGCGGCGTGACCTTCTGCACGTGGGTCAGATCCGATGGCGAGGGTGCCCGTCGGTAAGACTTCTAGTACTTGAACAGATGAGGCATGGCCATACTCTGGGAGAACGACGACCTCATGACCACGGGCTTTGAGATCTGCAATCAACTCATCGCCAAAGCGAGATTCAATCGAGAGCACACCCTTGATGGCTTCATTCACTGCCGAGGTTGATGGATCAGAGAGATGCATCCATCGTGGCGCTTCAGCGACCTCTTGAACGCTCTTGCCCTCATCAATAAGGCCAGTGACGAGTTGGAAGTTGGTCTGAACCTGCACGTTGGCGCCAGGTGTTCCACCAACATACTTCAAGCTTCCATCAGGATTCGTGACGGTGAAAGCCTGCAGGGTATGGGCTGGACGCTTGCCAGGTGCAATGAAGTTAGGTGAAGCGGGATCGAGATTAAAGCCGGTAAGGCGATTATTGATGATCATGCCTGTTCCTGGGATCGTCCATGATGCACCAAAGCCATGGAAGACAGATTGAATCCAGGAGACTGCATTTCCTTCACTATCAGCGACGAGGAAGTAGGTGGTATCGCTTCCTTCTGCTGGGCTCTCACTGCGGTTATCGGCAGCAGCCATATCGATCACACTGGCGCGCTTTGCGATATGAGCCGCATTGAGAATGGAATCGACATTGACTGGTACTACCTCTGGGTCAGAGATGATCGAATTGCGATCAGTGAAGGCGATCTTCTTCGCCTCAACCTGCATATGAATCCAATCAGCATCTGTCATCTTTGACTTATCGAAGGTGCCAGCAAGGAGAAGTTGCTCCATCAAGATCATTCCTTGAGTCGGAGGAGGATTGCCGTTTACAAAGAAGTCGCGATATTTAATAGTGAGCGGCTTCTCGACCCGGGTTGTATGTGCTGCGAGATCAGCTGCATTAAACCAACCATCGGTTCCTGCAATAATCTTTTCGGCAATTGAACCCTTGTAGAAAGCATCCCGCCCACCTTTGACGATCTCGCGAAGTGTCCACGCAATATCTTTGTTCGTGACCATCTCGCCAAGCTTGATATCAGGGGAGAGGCCCAACTCTTGGAAGAGTTTTGTGTCAGGGTATTGCTGAAGGTGCCATTTAATTCGACCGATGAATCCTTCGTTTGCTGGAAATCCATTCTCTGCATAGTCAATCGCTGGGGCGAGAATCTCTGCCATTGAGAGTTTTCCGTAACGCTCGTGCGCGGCATACCAACCAGAGATAACTCCAGGGACCGTCGCAGCCTTGTAGCCATGTTCGGGAATCGCATCACCGAATGCATCACGAGTTGCGCCATGGGGGGCTTCGCCCGAACCATTGAAAGCAAGATTCTCTTTCGTTGCAGCATGGTGGGTAACCATGAAGGTATCGCCACCAAGGCCGGAAGCGCCTGGTTCGATAACAGAGAGCACTGCAGAGAGCGCGATACCCGCATCGATGAAGGAACCACCAGCTTCTAAGATCTTGATAGCTGCAGTGACGGCGAGCGGCTGCGATGAAGCAGCCCCACCCTTCTTGGCATAGACGATTCCGCGGTGAGTAGTGGTTCGATTCATTGGGCTATCTTGATGCATGGCCACTGGTTTTGCTACACCAACCCAGACTATGGAACACGCTGAATATTGGTACGCAGGCGCATCTCAACTATCCTTAGGGCACTGAAGAGTCGCCCGGATCACCGCGTTGTAGCAATACACCGAGGAAAGTCCGGACTCCACAGAGCAAGGTGATGGCTAACGGCCACTCGGAGAGATCCGCAGGACAGTGCCACAGAAAATAACCGCCTCATTTCGATGAGGTAAGGGTGAAACGGCGGTGTAAGAGACCACCGCATCTGCAG